>CAXTSX010000020.1:0-60752 GCA_964247085.1 uncultured bacterium | reverse complement strand
TAGAGCTAGATTTGCCGCTCAATACCAGTTGAAATTCCATAATGAGAATTGCTGCTATCGGAATGCACTCCTTGATTTTTTAGAGAAATTCGATATTCTCACGCATAGTTCAGACCAAGCGATAGATGATAGTCTTGGGCTGCTATTTTTTCGCTTGAGAATTTCGATACCAATCATCACAATAGGAAGCCCAACCCATACCCAAGAGACCAGTTGCTATCGCTGCAAAAAGACCAGAAACAACCCAGCCGATCGAACCCAACATATTGGTGAAATAGCTCATCGAAACTGCAATTCCCTTAGCCAAAACGTAAGAAGTGAAAATGCTGCTTAAAACAATAACCAAAAGCTCAGAAAAGAGCGACTGGACATTCTTTTTAGCTAACTCCTCATCAAAATAAGTATCCCAAAGCATGAGGCACATAGCGACATCAGCGATCGTTATAAATACTTGCTTAGACAATTCCGCGCTGGGCGTGGGATTAAGCGCCACCATGCCAGTGCCAAATGCTGCCGCCAAGATCACAATCCTCGCTCTACTTCTTTTTTGCTTTACCTGGCTCATTAACATCGGATTAATGTTCTATATAGTAATTGTGGAAAACTTGAATGATTGATCGCCATCTAATCTAATGAAGCCCAGATAGATTACAGCCAATGTTCTGGGTAAGAACGACCGGGCATTAGGTTGTTAAATATAACTGTACAGAGTAACAGTACGATCGAACCCGTCAACACCGGTGTAAATAAGAATTCCCACTTGGCATGACTCATCACCCCGACCAAAGCCACCGCCCCACCTGGGGGATGCAGAGTTTTAGTCAGCTGCATCACCTGAATCGCCGTCGCCACGGCCAAGGCCATCACCCATGGCCCAGAACCAAACAGATTTAACATCACCAAACTGGACAGACCACCAATCAAATTTCCGATAATTAGATTGCGTGGTTGAGCTAGCGGGCTGTTCGGTACCGCGAACACCAACACTGCCGCTGCCCCAAAAGGCGCAGCAATCAGCGGATAAGAAGTACTGACGCTGATATAAGCTAAAGCAGCAATGCCCAGAAAACTTCCCAAATAGGAAATGACTATTTGCTGCATCGAAAACCGAGGTTGATAGGCAGAGCTACCATGCAAACTATTCACATACTGGCGAAACCGTTGCCAGCTTTGCCGGAAATCCAAAGTAGGTAAAGGTCTTTGTAGTTCTGGGCGATTAGATTGCAGCAACAACTCACTAAGTCGATCGAGCTGTTCTTGCTGAGCCTTAATTTGCTGTTCTTGAGCATCCAACTGGCGTTGATATTCCTCAAGTTGCTGCTGTTGCTGCTGTTCGACTACCACAGCTGTGGCCGGAGTCAGCTGCTTAGTTTCCGGGGGGGCGACGGGCTCCTCTAGGATTCTTTGGGACGGAGAATTAAATGGCCGTGAAGACTGTTTTATTTTTTTCGGCTTAATCTCATCCACGCCCAGCAAGTCATCTAGCTGTTCTTCAAAAATCTCGTCCAATATCCCTTCCGAGATGCGTAAGCTTAATGACCGTGCTGAATCCTGCTGATCTTCCGAATAGTCTGTTGTTTTAATTGTCATAGGATGTCATCTGTAAAAATAAAATAGGCTGAATATAAATAAAAATAAGCTGAACATGAGGCAGCACTTAATCAAGCCGTTAGTATCATTGTGAAGATGACATCCTCTCTCATTGATATCGATAATGCTTTCTTTTTGCATTACTTTTTATATTAAATGCCAAAAAGTAAGTGTAGCTTTGCTGTAAAACAGCCTTTGGATAGTACATAGCTGCTTCGTAAAATCTAAATTTCTTCAAAATTGGGCTAACTAGTACGGTGATATCCTTCATGCCAGTATAGCTGATCCCGAATTGCCAGACAAAACTATTTTTTTTTGTCTATAAATTTTGACACCATTGCCTAGTTATCTCGCAATTTACTGTATACCGTTGGAAATCAGCAGTGCCTGATTTTAGCTGTTCCTCGGATTACCTTGATTGTACATTCTACCTGGTGAAATTGTCCAAAGCACTGTGACTTCAAAACAAACTTAATAGTTAATGGGCAATGTTACCCTATTTTAAAAAATCAATCTTAATCCAAAATATAGCTCTAGAAAATATATAGATAGAAAGTATCAGAAATCACATTTATCAACTATATTTGTCATCAAAATTAGATTAAAAGCAAAAAATGCATATAATAATTGCATTAATCGAATTTCACTTGATACTCAGTATCATTAACCACTTTTTGAAAAATAATTGTCATCTAAGTTGTGAATGTCTGCACCCAAAACCAATATATATCAAGACTTTTCATAGGCATTTACTACTAAGGAGACCATATGTTATTCCATCAAAAAGACTTAGCATCAGGTATCGGTCGTTTTACATTTCCCCATGTTTGGCAAGATATATATCAAAAAATCGAAAGGATTCTACAAGATTTTTATGGTGATCAAGATTGCACTAAATTTTCTCCCCAGGTCAATCAAAAGATGTTGTCTGCTGCCATGCTTTCTATTCCCAGTTTGTATGAATTGCAACAGCAAATCATTGAGCTAAAGAATGATGGCTACTGTGCAATTATGATTGATAAATTTGGTTTGCAATCATTTGCACCAGCCGATCACAATAAATTATTGTTTGCATTTAGTATGGTTTTGGGCTTTCCCACTCCTACGGATCCGCATCAAGGACAACTGCTGTGGGATGTGAAGCACCGTTCTTTACCTAAAGGACATTTTGCCACCTTTTCCGAGCACAGCGATCGAGCCGGACTACATACCGATACACAATATTACGATAGCCCAGAAGATTATTTCTTACTTTATGTAGTGCGAGCGGCGGCCTGTGGTGGTGGCAAGTCGATGCTGTGCGATGGACGAGAAATTCAGTCTTGCTTATTAGAAAGCTCTCAGGGGCAAGAGGCCTTTGATGTTCTGTCCACTTTTAACTTCCCTTTTCGCATTCCCACGACTTTTACCCAGGGTGGAACAGTTAGTGCGATCGAAACAACTCAAGCACCAATTTTTGGCGATGAACCCTTAATTAGATTCCGTCACGACACCTTAGAAAAAGGTTTCCAAGCCCGACCCGATCTAGATATACCTGAAGCCCGGGAGGCCTTGCGAGTATTGCATCATGTCTTAGAAAATAAGGTGAATGTGCTCAGTTACTACATGCAAGATGATGATTTAGTAATTTGTGATAACCATACGGCTTTGCATGGGCGCACGATTTATCTAGATCACCAGCGTCATTTTATTAGAGTGCGGATGGGTCGTCAGCCTTTTGTATTGCCAGCACCAGCCATCAATGCCAATATTCTACCGCAGCAGGTTCATGCCTAGTGGGGCGTTTACTAGCCGTTGCCTTAGCTGGTTTTAGTGCATTTCTACATTTATATGCCACTCAGTCACTATTACCATTGCTCACCCAGGTTTTTCAGGTTTCTAAAGTTGAGGCCAGTTTAACCGTCAGTGCCACTACCATCGGCGTGGCCTTAGCTGCACCAGTAACTGGTTTATTAGCTGATCGATTAGGACGTAAGCACATTATTGTAATCGCTGCTTTTGGACTCGCCGTTCCTACCTTTTTGGCAGCTACCGCCACCGATATTTATGCCTTGGCTGGTTGGCGTTTTGTCCAAGGTCTGTTCATGCCCGCCATTTTTGCAGTTACGGTGGCCTATATCAGTGAAGAATGGGAGAGTCAGCAGATTGGTTCTGGGATGGCTGCCTACATAACTGGCAATATTTTAGGCGGAGTTTTAGGTCGTTTTTTATCCGGGGTAATTGCAGCTCATTGGTGCTGGCAGTGGTCTTTTCTGATATTGGGTTGTATCAATTTTCTCAGCGGTGCCGCTATCTGGGTCTGGTTACCACGATCCCGCAATTTTAAGCGTGAGCATCAAACAGCTATTTTGATCGCCAACATGGTGCAGCATCTGCGCAATCCCAAACTGTGGGCTGCCTATATAGTGGGTTTTAATGTACTATTTTCCAATGTTAGCACCTTCACTTACGTGAATTTCTACTTGGCAGCTCCCCCCTTTCAGCTAGGCACTGCTGCCTTGGGATCAGTGTTCTTTGTCTATCTATTAGGTGCGGTGGTGACTCCGATCGTCGGACCTTGGATGGGGCGACTGGGCTATCGAACAACATTAGCGATCGCCATCTTGACAGCCAGCACTGGGGTGACGATGACCCTCCAGCCAATACTGTGGGTAATAATTTTAGGATTAGCAATTAGTGCAGCGGGTATTTTTATTTGCCAATCGGCGGCCAACAGCTATTTAGGCGCAGTTTCCGGACCAGCCAAAGCCACCGCCGCCGGATTATACGTCGCATTTTATTACCTAGGTGGTAGTTTGGGGGCGATTGCCCCCGGCTGGGCTTGGTCGATCGGAGCATGGCCTGCTTGCGTGGCCATGATTATAGCTGTGCAAATACTAACAGCAGGACTGGCCTTAGTTTTTTGGCGAACTTGACTTCGCTGAGGACTTAGGAGCGGAGCTGGGCTTAGCGGAGGAAATGGGTACGGTCGCTGGCGGACTTGGCATTGCTGGCGCTGGATTTTTCAAAGGTGCAAAATCATAATTCGTTCCCGATTCCTTCCCCGGTTGAACCCGCACCAAAGAAGCTTTTAGCAATCGATCGCCCGATGGCAAAAACTGGATAGCTCCCGTAGCCCCCTGCACCACAAACCCCGAATTCGAGAGAGCTTGTTGTACTTGCTCACGAGATTGACCGAATTTCAACCCCGAAATCGCCACCAACGTTGCATCATAAGCCATCGCCGTGCGCCAATTAGCAGAACCGCCCCACAATTTATTAGCATTACTAGCAAAGGAACCACCTGTTTCCAACCCAGAATGCCAGGGCACTGCTATCACCATTCGATTGGCATCCTCTTGACCCTGCTTTAATGTTTCCATCGCATACATCGTTTGGCTACCAAAAATAGGCAACCGGCCCTTGGTCGCATGCAACACACCAATAGCGTGATGAACACCACCTAGCGATGGAGCTAGCACCAGTGCTTCCGCTCCAGCACTAATAGCCTGACTGGGAGCTTCACCAGCATCAAAATTGGGATCAGAAAAATCACAGGCAGTTCTTAATAGCTTGCCACCATTTTCAAACACAGCCGTAGTAAATTCTTCTTGAAAAGACTGACTAGCCTCGGTTTTAGCAGCAAAACAGATCGCCACCTTAGTTTTACGGGCAGATTTAATAATATGCTCTGCCAAAACACTAGCCATCGCTTTACTACTAGGTGTTGTCCGAAAAATATAGCTGCCAATACCAGATAAATTTCTGGCAACACTGGTGGGAGAGATCATCACCAAACCAGCTTGTTGATAAATTGGCGCTGCGGCTATGGAAGCTTCGCTAGCATTGTGCCCAATTATCGCCAGAATATTTTTATCTTTGGTAAATGCGGTGGCAATTTGTTTGGCTAATTCTGGTGAACTGTTATCATTAGCAATTTCAACTTGTAGCAATTTGCCCGCAATGCCACCATTCTGGTTAACTTCCTGTTGGGCTTGAGCAACTCCTCGCAAAATCTCGCGAGCCACATTTAAATTGCCACCCACTGGCACACTAACCCCAATTGTAATCGTTTTTCCCTTCATGGCGGCGGTAGCATTATTCAGATAAATCAAAGATTCCGGATCATTACGATTGCTTTGAAGAGATGCGCTGAATTTTGTTACCGCTACTGAATAGTCGCCACTGGCATAAGCTTTAACGGCCGCCTGTTTCTCCGGCAAATTATCTTCAGTTATCAATATTTGTTGACCCAAGCTGATTTGCTTGGAGCCTAAAGTCGCAATATCTTTACCAACTTCTTTATCCGATTTTTCCCTACCGACCACTCCCGGCGATTTATTGCTGTTGAGTAACCAAAAACCTGCTGGACCAATCAAGGTCAAAAGAATCAAGTATACATATAGAACCAAATTCTTGTTCATTTTTGAAGAAATTTTCACTTCTGAGTATAAAAAGTTATTTAGGATACATCTCTGATCTAAATATAAATCAAGTCCTGTTTTTTATCTATACCTTAAGGAAAATATTATGCATTACAGAATCAATAAACAACGGTAATTCTATATTTCTGTAAAATAGAGGTACCTTTTTGAATTGCCGGAGGTTAAAAAAAGCTTCCAGTCAAAATAAAGGTAGTTTCTACTAAGCCACCACTCCTAAAGAAATCAATCCTTACTATACAAGCGTTTATAGCGTTCGATTTCCTAGACAAGACTTGGTAAGCAGCAACTGGTAACACTTCATGAAATCATTATATTGCTGGCTTTCTTATACAACAACGTATTTTGCTATTTAACTAAAGTTACCTGAATTTCGCGAGCAAAATTTGGTTTAGTGATTTCACGTAGGATTTTTATCTGTATGCATCCTGATATTTTTTTAATCATGTTTACTCTTTTGAGATCATTATACTATGCAAAATAGCTATTACTAGAACGGTTGTTGCTTGTATTCAGATTCTGGAAAGTTCATGGCCTACCATATTTACCACTAAACCTAGAACAGAAACATTGGAAGTATGCAATTTCCTCAATGAATTTCGTAAAGCTTCTCGGTGAATTGTCCCCAGCTTAGTCACCAATAGTAATCCATCTGTTTGAGGAATTAATAGCAGGGAATCCGCAAAATCAAGAGGAGCTGTGTCATAAATAACAAAATCAAAATCATGCTGACAATCTTCCATTAAATCCTGCATTTTTTTAGAGCTTAAAATATTAGTAGGATCCAACCCGATCGAACCAGCTAGAAGAATATGTAAATTGCCCGCATCCGGCAAAAACTGTACTGCATCCATCAACTGACACTTTCCCTCAACAACATCAGTTAAACCATAGATACCATCTTGACTCAACAAACTAGGCTTTCGCAGATCAGCATTAACTAACAAAACCCGTTGACCCATAGCAGCAACGGCTTGAGCCAGTTTTATGGCTATTGTTGTCTTGCCTTCATTTGGTGATGATGAACAAACCACTAGCGATCGAATAGGGAAATCTGGGTTGAGGAGGCGAACTTGGGAATTTAATGTCCGGAAAGACTCAACAAATGGGGAGAATTTGTAACTATCTTTTGCACTCGTGAAACTACCCTCATGTGAAGAATAGAATATATCTTTTTCCTCAATAGAATGAACACTATTCAGAAGGATATGTTCGTCCTTTCCTTTTGGTATCATCCCCAGGATGGAAATATTAATTTCTTCGGATAAATCTTGTAATGAATAGACAATACCATTCATTTTCTCAACTGCCAGAGCAACTCCGGTTCCTAGCAATAAACCAATAATTGAACTAAGGATAAGATCATTCAATAAGCTAGACGATGACACCTCATTGACTACGGGAGAAGCGATCAGTTCCCATGGAACTTCTTGACGAGCAGCATTGACCATTAATTCATCACGCTTCTGTGAAAACTTACTCAGTTCTTCAGTAGAAATTTTCAATTGTCTCTGTAGATTTTCATATTGGCGAGAAATAACCGGAAGTTGACCAGTTTGTTTAGCTAAGGTTTGACTAGCAACATTGAGTCCATTCAGCTTAGCTTCCAAAATTTGCACCTGGGTAGCGGCAGTAATAAATTGCTTACTAAGATCTTGGCGGAGGGCATTTTGATACGGTAAAGACTGTACATTCGTAGTGCTCTGAGACAAGCTACTACCTAATGCATCAGTAGCTTTTTCTTGTATCATTGGCAACAATTTATTTCTTTTTTCCCGCAACAAAATCACCTTGGGATTTTCGTCTGTTAATGCAGCAGACTGAACTTGCAATTCGACATCTAAATCTTGGAGTTGTTTAACCAATTGTTGATACCCAGGAGCTTCACTCAAAACTGAAGCTGCTTCAGCACCATTTGGTTGTAATTGTAATTGCTTTTCTAAAGATTGATATAGCTGTTTAGTCTTAGCTAATTCTACTTGAGTTGTAAGTTGCTCCTGTTGGATGTTATTAGATTGTTCTCCTAATTGAGTCCCCATAGTAGTTGGATCAATCAACTGATTTTTTTCTCTGAATTTTTGCAAAGCTAACTCCAGATCACGAACTTGAGATTGGATTTTTGGCATTTGAGAATCCACAAATTGAACAGCTCGACGCATATTTATTTGCCGCTCATTCAAGCTGTATTGCATATAAGCATGAGAAACAAGATCAATAGTCTGTTTTGTTTCAATAGCTGAAGATGTGCGATAACGAACTTCCAAAATCTTTGTCTCTGCTGGATCTTTAAAACGACTAATATTCAATGAATTTTTTAGTGCTTCATAGGATACAAGAGGATATTTTTTTTCCAAGTCTTGAGCAACAGGTCTTAATAATTTTTCGCTGAGTAATAGCTGAATTTGAGTGGTGTAATCGAAGGTATTGTTGGAGGCTTGTGCCGCCACAGAATCTTGTTCCTGAACACTGGATTGATTTCCTTTTAGTGCAGAAACTACCTGACTTTCTGCCGTTACTGGTTCAATCAACATTCTAAAGCTTCCTTCATATGAAGAGGCTCTAGTTCGGTTCCAGACCACCGCTGCACTCATAACAATGGCGTTGATGATCAGGATGATCCAAAGCTTTCGCCGCATAGTTCCAAGAATCCGGCTAAAGTTCAAACCACCTTCATTATAATTGGTTGCTTTTAGCTGAGACTGTTGTATTTTTGTGTGGTTTTCCAGCCAATTAATTTCGTTGTCTTCCAATTCTCTTCTTACATCAATACTCATTTTAAAATAATCCTATAAAATACAATAAACTGAGAAATCCATACACTTAAGAATTAGCCAAAACATCTTATCCACCAAAATTACCTTATAGCAAACTTCAGTTTTCTTAAAGATGGTATTACAGCCTCAGACACATGACTACTCATGTACATAGTGTAGTATTTGGAGTTATTTTCTTGATTAGAAAATTGCCTCTTATTACCAAAATAAGCCAACAATTTAAGCCAGGAAATATAACGATCGGTTTAGTTTACCTGCGCAAAATCTTATCATCATTTAAAAATACTCCTGAATACCAATATATTTTAGCAGGTAAGATATTATTCACATCACCATTATAAATTTGTCTGCTATTTTTTTCAATCATTTATGGATGGTCACCATACACGAAGCACGAGAACAAAAACAGATATTATTCTGTGTTTCTGTATACCAAATAGGATTTCTTTTGATTTCTATCTGAACTCGATATTGGTATATTCTAACCTAAGCTTGTAAAATATTTTTCGGTGTTTTTTTATACAAAGTAAATGTCATCTAAACAGTTTTTTATCCAGTAATAGAATTGCTAATAATTCATTTGTTTTTCTTGCCATGACAATCCAATTATAAAAGCAACAAAAATCATATATCCAGGTTCTTCCATTTGTGTGAAGATACAGCCAATAACTAATATGCTTAAGATTGTCACTTTCAAAATATCATTCCAAGCAAAATAATGCCAAGTTAGATATGCAAGATACAAGTATGCTCCCAACCCCAAGATACCGATATCTCCCCACAAACCAGACCAACCAAAAATTGGACTAAATAAACTAGATCCACTAGTTAACCAAAAGCCTGCGACAAAATCCATAGAATCTTGCCCAATAGTGGTTTGGGTTGAACCTAAAGGACGCAACAGTGATGAATAATCTCGGAGAAACCAGGCGCCAAGACGACTAACAGTATGTCCAGGACCTAGACCTAACCACCAGTTAACGGGAGATTGGTAGTGCTCCAAAATCTCATGAATAGAATAAAACTTCGCATACCAGGCAAGGCCATTTAGGCCATAAAGTTCTGGTCTTGCCCAAGAAGTAAAAGATTTAAAAACTTCTAAATTTGTTGAGCACCATAAACCAAGCAAGATAATAAGTATTAGACTAATAATTAGTTTGATGGTTTTTAGAATATCTTTTAGATCAACAAAAATCAGTAAAAGCCAAGCAACTCCATAAGCTAATACTAATTGTTTTGAATCAGAAAATAAAAGATGCCACAGGGCTGCTAATGCTACAGCAGTCCGAAGACATAGCGGTTTATCTTTAGCACTTCTCCAAAAATAAAGGGCAAAGACTAGTGATACAGTTGCTGAAATATAATTACCAGCACCCGATACAAAAAATACTCCTCCGCATCCATCTGTGCCATTCAATCCCCCTGCATAAATTTTGCCACTATCAATAAGTGGCTTTTGGACAGCAGCCAGTAAAAAGTTAATTAATACAGACCAATACAATACATTTTTCATCTTGATGATCAAAGAAATTGTGACTGGCAAACAAGATATGGCAAGTAAAAATATGAAAGGCTCACCTAACATCATAAAACTAATAATTGCATTGATTAGACCAGCTTGATTGCAAAATGCACTAGTAATTATTACTCCAAACAACACTAGTAAACCCACTAAAAATGATCGACAAATCAAAATTTGTTGGGGATCTTTAATACGTGTTGTACTCAAGGCGATTATACATACGGCTGGAACCAAGAAGAAATGCAGTAAATTCAGTGGAGAAAAGTGAATAATTGTTGATAAAATACGAGAATAGAAGACACTGCAAAAGACTAAAACAACCAAAAAAGAGTTCCTAACATATACATTATTTTTCATATAGATCAAATTATTTTGGAGTAAAATTTCGTATATTGATCGGCGACAATCACTTTCGAAAATCTCAAGTGATCATTTATTTTTAGATCCTTCCTAACACTCAAAGTATTTTGGATTGCTTTAGATAGATTCTGGATGGGATTTATAGTTAAATCAAAATAGATACAATCGGTCTTTCCAATTTCTCTAAAAATATCAATATTTGAACATATTACTTTGCAAGAAAATGAGAGTGCTTCGACAACCGGAATACAAAAGCCTTCTACAGAAGAGGGCATAACAAACAGTTGGCAATTTTGGTACAACCAACAGAGTTCATGATCATCAATAGATGAAAGCATTTGTATCGATTCTATTAGCGATCGATCTTGAATCAGAGTATGAAGAGATGCTGTTTCAGTACTGGGACTACCAACTAAAACAAGACGAGTTTGTTGATCAATTTTCTTTTCAGATTTAAGAGCATCATATGATTTAATCAATAGATCAATATTTTTATTTTTACGATGTTGGGCAACACAAAGTATGAAAGGGAAATCAAACTTTTCTTGAAAGTGAGTCGTGGGTTCAGCATGAACTTGGCTAAAGTCCACAAAATTATAGATTATGATAGTTATCTTATTTTGTTTCTGGAGATTGGGAAAGTAATAATTTAGGGCTTTCCATGTAGTTTGAGATACACAGGTGATAGCGTCACATTGACTAATACACTGTTGTAAAAATACTTTGTTGAAAATGGCTTGTTTGTAACCAAAGTTCTCGGGGAACTGATGCGGATACAGATCGTGAATTGTGACAACGACTGGACAAGGAAATAGTGACCGAAAAAACGGCAATGGAAATGATAGATGTACTAGATCAGCCTGCTGCTGTCGAGCCAGTTTTGGTAAATTAAATAAAAACCAAAAATTCCTAGCAATAGAAGTATTTTCAATATCAATACTAATTATTTTGATTTTGTCAGTTAGAGTTTCTAATAGGTTCTCGAAATAATGGGCTTGCCATTTACCGATAACAATAGTGATATGGCTAATTTCTATACGATCAACTAAACAGCGAGCTAAATTAGCCGCAAAGCGACAAACTCCAGTGGGAGAGGTGGGACGATGTAAAGCGGCGATTAAAATATGCATATCTAGTTTTCCGATTGGTTAGCTAGTTTTTGATATAAATCTGAAAATTGTTGTCCTTTGCTTTCCCAGCTATACAATTTTTGGATATGGTGATGTCCAGCTTCTCCCATACGATCGAGTAAATTTCTACTATTGGCCAGCTTGATCATGGCTTGAGTAATTTCTTGAATTGATTGTTCTGGATTGATCGCGCTAACTTTGATACCTGTAGCAGCAGTAACTTGCTGAGCGGGACCACCAATATCCAGACAAATAACTGGCCGTTGCGCAGCCATCGCTTCTAGACACACCCAACCACCAGAATCATGAAGACTGGGATGTACCAATACTGAAGATTGCTTCAATTTATCTAAGACTTGATCGCGATCAAGATGTCCAAAAAATTTGACTTGAGCGTTAATACCTAACCTTCGACTTAAAGCTTGCAGATTTTCCAGCTCCGGGCCTTCTCCTAATATCCAGTATTCAGCATCAGCGAGCTGGGCAGCGGCAAAGGCTGGCAAGCTAAGGTGTAGGCCCTTCCAATGCAGCAAGCGCGCAATGCTAATAAAACGAACTGGAGTATGAACGGGCAGAGTAGTAGGCTCAAATTCCCATAGCTGTTGTTCTAAAAAAAAGAGAGCTGATTCTACCTGCACTTGATGCGCACCCATTTTGTGCATACGGTGAGCAGTATCTTGCGTGGTAGCCAGTGCGATCGCACTACGCCTAGCCGTCATCCGGGTAAAAGGATCACACTCCCCAACAAGTCGCCAAACCGCGCGTAAAGTTTCATATAACTTACTTTTGAGACTAAAATCTTTCCAGAAAGGAGCTGGTGTAGATTCACCACCTCCAACAGGTCCCCAAACAAAAGGAATCGGCAGAAAACACAAAAAACTAGGCGTGGCATAGCGCACAAAAGTAACATGATGAGCAATATCAAAACTAATTTCTTGATGTAACCTGTGAGCAACAAAGTAAGCCTGAATTTGCCAGAGATAATAATGAAGCTGCATTGCGCCCGACTGTCCCCACCGCAGGCTATCTTTCCAAAAAGGTAGCGTAAAGTAAATAAAATGTAAATTAGGAATAGGATTACTTTGTAGTTCTGATTCGATCGCTGCTTGGCTTTCATCAGGTCGAGTTAGTACCCAAACTTCATGATGTTTAGCAACTTCACAAGCTACATTCCAGCCAACTCCCCGTTCAGAACCTTTATGCGGTTCGCAAGAATAAGCAGACAACAAAACTTTCATGACTAAAATCTCCCCAAATCATTTAACGATTTTTAAATATACTTTCATATACTTGGGCAACTTGCTCAGCTGTTTTTTGCCAGCTAAAAAACTTAGCTCTTGATAATCCCTTTTCGACTAAATCATTATAGTAAATACAGTCCTCTTTGATTCTACATATCGCTTGGACAATTGCTTCCACATCGCATGGATCAATTTGAATAGCAGCTTTTCCTACCACCTCCGGTAAAGATGAAACATTAGATGTAATCACTGGTGTACCACAAGCCATTGCTTCTATCACTGTTAAGCCAAATCCTTCATATAAGGAAGGTGCTAGAAGTACATCAGCCGCATTATAAATTTGTACCAGACGGGCTTTATCTGGATTTCCTAAATCAACAATATATTCTTCCAGACCATTTTCTTTAATAAAATCTTTTTGCTTTTCAGTAAAGTCACTTCCTGTCCGCCATAGACATACAGGTACACCCTTCACCGTTAAATTCTTTAGTACTTTCAGTACTGTTATAATATTTTTACGCTGATGAGTACTGCCAACATTAAGCAGACAAAAAGTATCTGGCGATCGCGTGTACTGCTTACGAATTGCGGAAACTTCAGGAGTAGGTAGTACATGAAACTCTGCATTGATACCATTAGGAATTACAGTAGTTTGCTCTGGCTTGATTTTCAACATGCGAGTAGTATCGTGAGCGGTATTAGTAGAAACTGCAATTACATGATTTGCTTTTTCCATACCACGTACTGCATATTTCCAAGTAGCCAGACTTAATGCCGGAAAACGTGATTGATCTAACAAGATTTCTGGATAAACAAACTGTACCAAATCGTGGCAGGTAACAACTACGGGTTTGTTCGATCGACTTAATCTATAGACAATATGAGCTTCGCATTGATCAATTACATGAAAAATGTCAGCTTCCAATCTCGACACTGCACGCGGATGGCGCCAAAAGGTTTCATAATATTTTTTGATGCCTGGACCAGACAACCAAAGTTTATCAGGGCTGTTCCAAGGAATCGGAGAAATTTCAGCAATTTCCCAGTGTGGACGAACTATCTTTAATGCTGCCACTAAATTATCCGCATAGACATCAATACTGAAGGTAGATCCTGGAACTCTACGCACAATCATTACTCGCATTTTCTTCATCCCCTGATTATTACTATTACAGGGGTGGTAACCCCAACTTTCATGTACCATACGTTTCATTTAGTAGAATAATAATCCACAACATTATTTACACCTGCCGCCTTAGATATTCCGCTAATCTCAAGGCAAAAGCTACAACCATAAATGTCGAATTTGCTTGACCAGAAGTTACAAAAGTAGAGCTACTAGCTACAAACAAATCATTGAACCCATGAACATTGCCATTACTACTAACAACACCAGTACGAGGAGAGTCTGACATCCGAGTAGTGCCAATTTGATGAAATCCATCTCTAGCTTGATCCCAAATACTAGCCTGTAAATCATCAGTTATGTATCGTAAATAACCACAATTATGTTTTCGTAGATGTTGATCCCAACACTGGTGGGCTTGAATCACACTATCAATATCTTGTTGCGTAAACTGGAGATCAATATTTATTCTGCGCATTCCCAGTGCATCTCGTTTTTCCGATAAAGATACAGTGCTATTAAAGTTCGGTATCTGTTCACTATGATAATGTAAAGGGTATTCATTAGAAGCACTATAAACAAATAATGCTGGGATTTTTCTTTTGGCAATATACCGTTGATAGCCAAAAGAAGGAATAAAAGTCAATGTTTTCGGCAAGTCCTTAAGAATATTCATGACATGCGATCCATATACTTGCTGATCCTCTTTTCCAATAACGGCTTTTTGAATAGCCGTTGACGAAGTTAAGTAGTTTTTTATCACAGGCATATTTAATGCTAAATAGGCAGAAGATAGAATGCCATTTTGATGAGATGGATCACTAAATTTGGGAGACCCTAACCAAGCCACAATATTGGCAATCTGACGTTCATGAAGAAAATTGCGCGTAAACGAGAATCGACGACGGACATAAACTTCATCTAGATCCCGGTCAAACCCAAAAATAGTATCTTGAGGCGGGGTTGTAAAACGAACAACAGCAATGTCTCCAGAAAGGTGTCCCATGTAGAAGCGCCCTAATAATCCACTATGATTACCAATGCCACCAAGATGCTTGCGATCAGATGCCATCAATAAGCGTGTAGTATTCAATCCACCACCAGCCAGAACATACTTTTGGCATTTTACTTGAATATTTTTACCTTTCAAAGTCTTAGCCTGTAAATACTTTACCTGATTGACTGATTCACTAGTTTCAATTTCGGTGCAAGTTAAACCATAAAGTAGTTTAATTCTTACTGATTGTTTTAGATGATTAAAATATTCTTTACCAAAATTGGTTGGTAGAGACCAACGCTCCAATACAGATGTAAGTACATCTGTATCGGGTAATCCTGGTACAATTGATTTCTGTTCAATATTGGGAATATTATTGATATTGAATTCTGAACTGCCACATAACAAATAATCACAGGCTTTTTGAAAATAACATTCAATATCCTCGTATGTGATAGGCCAATCTGAATTTTGAATATATTTTCGATGATCGAAATCCACACGATCATAGGGCAAACAACGACCACCCCAAATAACCGACGTTCCACCTAGCTGTCTACGAGTACAGTCCGACATAGGTGCATGGAAGCTGGGGTCAAAATGATCAGCTTCTCCGAGATTTTGAGTCGACGAGGAAAAGTGCAAACGCCCACTCTCGATTAGAGCAACCTCATATCCACTATTGGCCAACTCTAAGGCTAAAACGATACCGGCCACACCTGCACCAATCACTGCAATATCTGATACAAAAATAGTCTTACTTTCAAGGGTTTCAGCATCAATAAACATTATCTAGATTCCTTTCTCGGTCTAACATTTAGTTCATTTAGATCAATTCAGTGCCGTGTCTTTAAAGTGTTTGCAAAACTTCATCCACTAGTATCATGTGACTAATACAAGTAGATTGTGTTCTACAAATACTTTTAGATACTGGACACGTACTACAAATCAACCAAAACCACTGTAAGCAGGAATCCATTGGGCACCCTTGAACTATAGAGTTACCCATATACTAGAATAAGGTCTTAAGTTTAAATGTAATTTAAGAAACACATTGAAGCCTTCGTATATGTGTAATATCAAAATCTGACATAGGTTTATTTATTCGGTTTTCCAGATTGTAAAGTTTGGAGAGAGCATAGTCTGTTAGAAAAATATTATTGGTAACACAGGATACATTGAAGTTAGATGTTCAGTGATAAATTCAGTTTCAGTAAAGTCTGATGCTACAGCCAACTCAATTGTTGTGGAATATACAAGCTTTTCTCAAAAATTGACTTGAAATTAATCAAAAAAACTTAACATATCCAATTATCCCCTTGCGATCAATATCCATCAAGTTACTTTAGATTAAGGTTTTTCATGACTCTCAATGATTGATTACTAGCTAAATTCAGTCGTGTTTCCTTAGATTAACTGAGGCAAAATTTTAGGCTACTCTATTGAATTACCATTGTTACCCATAGACAAACAAGCAAAAAAACATGTTAGTCAAGGTCATCAAAATTAGAATCTGGAGTATCTCATGACCATTATCAAAGGGAAAATTGATGATATCGGTGGCCTGCCACGAAAAGAGGATATCAGATCCAGAAAATCATTCACTAACTGGTCAACACTAATAAGTAACGTAGAGCTGATTATTCTAGTAGGAATGGATGCTTTGATGCTGCTGGCATCATGGACATTTGCTGCTCGTACAAACCCAACAATAGCTGGACTGAATATTGCTGACTCGGTTTTACCAATTCTGGCGATTAGCATTGGAACTCTTACTGCTTCAGGATTGTATGGCACTGATGATAAGCTCCATCGATTCACTAAACTGTTCAAGTCTCTGACTTTGGCACAGATCATTGTATTTATTGCCACTTTTTTTAATAAGCCAAGTTTGGTATTACCATTATCAGCTTTTCTACTTATTTGGATTTTGAATTTATTTTTTGTAGGTGCAGCCAGATTTTTATTAGGTTTACTAATTGTCCAAATACGTCAAAGACATCCAATTTTTCAACAAGCAGTGATTTTAATTGGAAATCAAGTAGATGTTGACCGATTCAAAAAGATATTGAATAGATCCAAGCAGTTTAGGATTGATAGTGTAATCGATTTATCGGTTTGGAATATAGAGAGCCAGCTAGAACAAATTATTGATAATATTAAAGATAGTAGAGTTAAGGAAGTATTTATTTGCTCAAAACAATTAATAAATAATCAAATTATTTTATTCTGGAGTTTAAAAGCAGCTGGGATTCATCTAAGAATTATTCCTACTGAGTTACAACTTCCACAAAGAACTGCAGAAACTAAAATGATTGAAGAAATACCAACTATTCGTTTTAAGTCATTACCTACTTTTGGAATTAACTTTCGTTTTAAACGTATCCTTGATATTATTTGTTCGTTTGTGATTTTAGTATTAATATCACCAATTTTCCTTATGATTGCCATGTTGATTAAACAAACATCTCCTGGGCCTATTTTTTACCGCCAATACCGTGTTGGTTTGAAGGGGCAGCGTTTTCAAGTTTGGAAATTCAGGACAATGGTAGAGAATGCTAGCAAACTTCAGCAAGAACTAGAATCTAAGAATGAAGTTAAGGGTGGAGTGCTATTTAAAATTAGAGAGGATCCTCGAATTACTAAAGTTGGCAGATTTTTAAGGCATTATAGTTTAGATGAATTACCACAATTATTTAATGTTTTACAAGGGCAAATGAGTCTTGTAGGACCTAGACCTTTAGCAATTAGGGACTACGAATTATCTATTAAAAATGCTCAGGAATTTTCTCAGGATAGGTTTTTACGTTATGAAGTTTTACCTGGAATTACTGGGCTATGGCAAACGAGAGGTCGTACTAGCACTGATTCTGACGAGATTTTCTATTGGGATATGATTTATATTCTACAATGGTCTCTCTCTCTTGACTTCAAGATTCTACTTGAAACGATTAAAGTTGTTGTATTAAAAGAAGGTTCTTATTAAATTAGCAAAACAATATCAAACAGTCATTATTTTATTCCCAACCATTCAGCAATCTCGAATTTTAGAATTGATTAAAAAAATCAGTTGAATTAGTTAAACTAGGAGAATCTTATGAAGTCAACTACAAAACAAATACTGCGTAAATTCGGTTTAAATGTATCTCGATTTCGATCGGAACCATACGATTACTTAGTAGATGTACCAAGATATACAGAAACTGTCGTTGAATTATTGGGTCGAGATTTTAAGATAGCTGACTCCACATCGTATCACTATAGTTTTCAAGAGATTTTTTCTCAAGAAATTTATAAATTTAATTCTCCAAATAAAAAGCCAATTATTGTAGATTGTGGCTCAAATTATGGAACAAGTATCGTATATTTTAAATCACTTTATCCAGAAGCTAAAATCATTGGTGTTGAAGCTGATCCGAAAATATTTAATCTCTTACAGTGGAATATTCAGTCCAGAAACTATCAAGATGTCACACTTATTAATAAAGCTGTCATGGCAAATACCAGCGGAGAAACCATAAAATTCCACAGTGATGGTGCTGATGGTGGCAGAGTTTTCATAATGAATGATCATAAAGGAACAGCAGAAGTTGAATCTATCCATATCAATGAACTATTTAATGAGCCTATTGATCTTCTTAAAATTGACATTGAAGGAGCTGAGACGGATGTGATTTGTTCCTGTGATAGGTTACAAGATGTATCTCAAATATTTGTTGAATATCATTCTTTTAAAGACTCAGAACAAACATTAAGCCTTATTCTGGATAAATTAATTTCAAATGGTTTTAGGTATTACATTCATACGATAGGATGTTCTCCCCGTCCATTCACAGAAGAGAGAAATTATTTGGGAATGGATTTGCAATTAAATATATTTGCAGTCAAAGTACCTTCATAGAATTCCCATATGATTCATACTATAAACAGTAATTTCAATTCAAGCATTTAGTTTCTATAAAGTCGCTCTAAAAGCCACCTCATAATTAGAATTACAACTATTAACTGGATTTACACATGTATCTTAAGATAACCCTTATTATTTGCACTCACAATCCAAGGTTTGAATATCTTGATAGAGTCCTTAACTCATTGAAAACACAAACTTTGTCTAAAGAAAAGTGGGAATTGATTTTAATTGACAACGCTAGTATTCAGAAATTAAACGATCATATAGATATCAGTTGGCATCCACACTATCAATATATTCGTGAAGATAACTTGGGTTTAACTCCTGCTCGTCTTCGGGGAATTAAAGAGGCTCAATCCGAAATTTTAGTATTTGTGGACGACGATAATATTCTAGACTCTAACTATTTAGATATAGTGTTACAAATTGCTGAAAAGTGGCCAATTCTTGGAGCTTGGGGTGGGCAAATTCTTCCTGAATTTGAAGAAATTCCTCCCGATTGGACAAAGCCTTATTGGGGCTATTTAGCTATTCGTGAATTCAATCGAGATAAGTGGTCTAACTTATTACATCAACATGAAATTACACCATTTGGTGCAGGACTTTGTATTAGAAAAATAGTTGCTGAAAAATATTCAAATCTCGTAAGAAATGATTCTAAGCGTATAAATTTAGACCGTAAAGGAAAGTTAATGCTTAGTGGTGGAGATATAGATTTGGCATATACTTCCTGCGATATTGGACTAGGAATGGGATTATTTACTTCATTGAAACTAATTCATTTGATGCCAGCTATTCGTCTAAGTGAAGAGTATTTATTAAAAATAGTAGAAGGTTCAACTTATTCTCAGGTAATTTTAGATTCATTGCGAGACAAAACTCCCCTTAAACGCTCCTTTTACTCGGAGATACTACTTCAGATTCGGCGTTGGTTAATGAAACCACAAGCACGTCGATTTCACGATGCTTACTTTCGAGGGTTCAATTTAGCATTGCATGAGCTTGACTCCCTTTCAGATAGTAATTCTACTGAAGATTTGAAATTTCAATCTAACAGAGTTTAGGCATGAAAGCGAATCCAACAGCAAGCATAATTATCAATAATTTTAACTACAGCCATTTCCTAGCAGAAAGTATTGATAGTGCTCTGAATCAAACTTATTCTTTTACAGAAGTTATTGTTGTAGATGATGGTTCAACTGATGCATCTAGAGAAATTATTTATAACTATGGGAATAAAATAATTCCTGTTCTAAAAGAGAATGGTGGTCAAGCATCTGCACTTAATGAGGGATTTGCAATATCCACGGGAGAGATTATTTTCTTCCTGGATTCTGATGACATATTTCATCCTGAAAAAATCGAAATAATTGTTAGGTATCTATTTGAAACTGATTCGATAGATTCACCTGTAATCTTCCATAATTTGTTTGAGACTATTGATAAGAATGGCTTGCCAATTAAAATAAATATGGTTGAATACATACTCTCCCTCCAAGACCGAGAAATAAAAGCATTATCTAAAATAATTTGTGGCTTTGATAAGAACTATTTTTTTAGAGAAGAACTAAACGAAATTTCTTTCCCAAATCAACTACAGGAGTTCGCACTTAAATATCGATATATCCCTTATTTAGGAATGCCAACTAGCTCAATTTCAATTTCTCGGGTTATGGCTAATAAGTTATTTCCTTTGCCTGTTGATGGCTATAAAATTTCTGCAGACGAACTGATAGTGAAAGCGGCATCCCTGCTTGGAAAAGTTTATTCCACTAATATTTCCTTGACTAAATATCGCTGCCATGGTGATAATTATTGGTATGGGAAGATAATACAGAAAGAAGCAGAAGAATTAGCTGGAATCCAGCGGGATAATTATCTTAATTTGAAATTAGGATTAACAGTTAGAAAACCAATTTTCTCTTTCTTGGATTCAATGCAGGCAGATGGGTTTTACCGTCTTCATTGTGGAAGTAAAGCAGCAAACTATTTATTTGCATTATCGTTCAATGTAGCAAGATGGCATTTAAATTCCATAACCTTCTTATTCTTTGTGGAAACTTTTATGCGGGGAGTAAGATATAAGTTGCGCGATTTCTTGTTTCAATTTAATAGTATTTAGGAGGATTTACAAAAATCAACATAATATCTTCACTTGATTTATTTTGGAGGGAATTGCATTAATGAAGCTAAAAGTAAGTCCTTTAGTCAGTATTATAATTAATAATTATAACTATGAGAATTTTCTTGAGAACGCAATAGATAGTGCAATAGAACAAACTTATGAAAATATTGAAATTGTTGTTGTTGATGATGGATCAACTGATTCCTCTCTCCAAATCATCGCCAAATACGGCACTCAAATTATTCCCATATTCAAAAAAAATGGTGGGCAATCTTCTTCTTTGAACTATGGTTTTCAGGCCAGCTCAGGGGAGATTTTGTGTTTTCTAGATGCTGATGATATGTTCTGTACAAACAAGGTTGAACAAGTTGTTAATCTACTTAATGGATTAGAATGGCAAAATCACCAAATTCTACTTAATAACTTTTTAGATACGATCGATAGGCAAGGAAATTTCATGAACATCGATTTGGTAAACGAAATACTGAGTGATCCTGGTGAATGGCGATTTTTGAAGGAATTGAGTGGAAAATCTCTATTTTTCGAAGATGCGATAAATTTGTTATCAACATCAGAGCAGGTTTTTAAATTCGCAGCTAAATATCGATTCATACCATATTTGGGTGTACAAACTAGCGGTATTACAATGACCAGGTCTTTAGCTGAAAAAGTTTTTCCTTTGCCACAAGAATCAATTAGGATCTCAGCAGATGTTTTCCTTGTGAAAGCCGCATCGTTGAACGGTAAAATCTATTCAACTAATTATCCACTTACTAGGTATCGAATACATGGAAACAATAGTTGGTATGGCAATAAAATAAAGAAAGAGTTTAAGGAACAAGAAAAATTCTTTTTAGAACTGGATAAATTCTTGAATTCAAAATTAAAAGTGATGGGAAAACGAGAGGTATTTTCTTACATGCAATCAATGGTGGCAAAGAGCTATTACCGATTTTATTTTGATGATAAGTGTAACCTCCGCCTCTTTAATCTGGCATTTGATGTTGTAAGATGGCATCTTAACCGCACAACTATTTATTTCTTTATTAAAACCATAGTATTAATAGTGTCTTTTAAATATAAACATCTAACAACTAATTCCCCATCTTAATAGCAGTAGTATGACTAAATTTATATCTAAACTTCTTTATCTCACCAAAGGACATCATCAGTCACTAATTGCCATATTGTTTACGTTTTTATTTATTTCTAGCTTAGAAGTTTTTGGAACCGGAGTCATTGGTCCTTTCATTGCTATTGCTACTAACCCAAATTTAGTAAGGAATAATAGCTGGTTGAATTCAATCTATACAAGATTTAATTTTAGCTCAGACCAGCATTTTCTTATTGCATTAGGCTTAATGGTGATTATTATCTTTTATTTAAAAGCATTTTTAAGCTTTCACTCTCAAAAGGCAGTTTTTAAGTTTGGATATAAATTGAAGGGTGAGTTGTCTTGCAAGTTGATGACGGCCTACTTATCAGCTCCTTATTCTTTTCATTTGAATGTTAATTCAGCAACACTGATTCAAAATATTACTGCTACTACAGATAATGTTTGTACCGGTGTAATCATGGGTATTTTAACATCGACATCTAATTTATTAATTACATGTGCATTAATGGCTCTCCTTGTTAAGACTGATGCCATGGCATTAATTCTAATCTCAATGCTATTAGTTGTGATGTTTGTGCTTTTAAAATGGCTGAAACATCCCTTAGTTCGATGGAGCCAAGCAGGGTGGGAAGCTTCTGCGGAAATGATTCGCATCCTTAACCATGGTTTAGGGGGATTTAAAGAAACTCGCATAATTGGTTGCGAATCATATTTCGATCAACAAATGAGGAAACAATCTGCAAGATTTTCTACTAATTTATCTCTTGCTCAAAGCTATGGAAATCTTCCACGCTATGCAATTGAAGCATTTATGCTAACATTTTTGGTGGGCTTTGTCATATTGTTTGTGAGTTTAAATCAAGAAAAGCAGAATCTCAGTGGAGTGTTGGGGATTTTTGGGCTTGCTTCGATTCGTCTTCTGCCCGCTGCTGGAAATTTAACATCCGGCTTAAATATGGTGAGATCTAATACTTTTGCTGTCGATAAATTATTTTTCGATCTGCAAAATTTGGAGCACGACAATTCTTACACTGTGATTGAGCGAGAATCATCAGATCTGAATGAGATCAATTCGATGTCATTTGATTACCAAATCACACTAGAAAAACTTACCTTCCAGTATCCAAATGCTACACAGAAAGCATTGAATGAAATCTCATTAACAATTCATAAAGGTCAATCCATTGGTATTATTGGTAAGTCTGGTTCTGGAAAAACAACGTTAGTAGATGTGATTTTAGGTCTGTTTAATACGCAATCAGGAGATATTAAGGTTGATGGAGTTTCGGTATACAAAAATTTGAGATCTTGGCAAAATATTCTGGGTTATGTACCTCAGACAATTTTCTTAATTGACGACACCTTAGAGCGAAATATTGCTTTCGGAGTCCCAGATCATTTAATCGATCAAAATAGACTGCACAAAGCGATTGAGATGTCTCAATTAACGAGTGTTGTTAAACAATTACCCGATGGTCTTCAGACACTGGTTGGAGAGCGTGGGGTATTGCTATCTGGAGGACAAAGACAGCGAGTTGGTATTGCTCGTGTACTTTATCACCAAAGAGAAATTTTAGTTTTTGATGAAGCGACGGCAGCATTAGATAGTGAAACAGAACATCTGGTAACAGAGGCAACAAAATCTTTGAGTGGTAGTAATACAATTATTATTATCGCTCACCGTCTTTCCACGATCGAACACTGTGATTGTATATACCAAATAGAAGAAGGTGAAATAGTTAAAGCTGGCAGTTATCAGGAGGTTGTCCTCAATCGACGATAAAAGACAAGTCAACAGTTATTGTGTTTTTGTTGGAAAAATTCAATATCTCCATTAAACCAATGTCGTTTTTATCGATGAATTTAAAATGAAAATAGCATATGCTACCACCTATGATACCCAAAGTTTATCTGGCTCAAATGAGTGGTCAGGAACAGGTTACTATATCGCACAGGCACTAAGGAATCAGTCGATTCCATTGAATCATCTAGGTCCATTAACTGATCCTTTTGGTTATAATAGTTTTCTTTCGGTAAAACGTCTCTACCATAAATTAATTTCTCGAACAAACTATCAATCTGATGCCGAGCCACTAAAACTTAAATCTTATGCTCATCAGGTTAGTCAAAAACTGAATACTTCGATATTGCCAGTAGATATTGTATTTAGTGCGACGGTCAATCCGATCGCTTACCTAGAATGTAGTCAGCCGATCGTCTTTTGGGCGGATGCCACTTTTGCGAACATCAAAGATTTCTACCCTCTATATTCCAATCTCAGCAAGTCAGTGATTCGAGATTGGCATAACATGGAAAATTTAGCTTTGCAAAATGCAAAGTTAGCAATTTATTCTTCAAACTGGGCAGCTGAATCGGCGATTCGGGACTATGGTGCTGACCCCTCTAGTGTCAAGGTGATTCCATTTGGCTCTAACGTAGATAGTCCTTTTACGCAGCAGACAATCGGGGATGTGATTGCGGCCCGACGGAGGGATCGCTGTAAACTACTATTTCTAGGTGTCGACTGGTTCCGCAAAGGAGGTAACGTCGCCTATGAAATTGCCAAAAAATTGAACGAGTCTGGCTTGCCCACAGAATTAACGATCATTGGTTGTTCACCACCAATCAGTGATCTCCCACTTCCCGACTTTGTAAAACCATTAGGTTTTATTAGTAAATCTACGGCAGCCGGTCAGGAGCGCATTAGTAAACTACTGATGGAATCACATTTTTTGATTTTACCGACCCGAGCAGATTGTACCCCAATTGTATTTTGTGAGGCCAACTCTTTGGGCGTACCCTGTTTATCCAATATGGTGGGTGGCGTTCCAACAATGATTCACAATGGTATCAATGGCCAACTATTTGAGCCAGACAACAATATTTTAGATTGCTGTAACTACATCACTAATTTATTTGCTAACTATGAAGATTACAAGGAATTGGCATTATCAGCTTTCAATGAATATGAATTGCGTTTGAACTGGAGAGTGGCAGGACAACAAGTTAAAAAATTGCTGGAGACAATCTTGTGAAAGCAAATTTACTAGTTAGTATTATTATTAATAATTACAATTATGATCGCTTTCTGGCAGAGGCGATCGATAGTGCTTTAAATCAGACCTACCCTCATACCGAAGTCATTGTTGTCGATGATGGTTCTACAGACAAATCCCCTGAGATCATAGCTGGATATGGTGATCACATCCTACCAATTTTACAAGCAAATGGAAAGCAGGCAGCTGCTTTCAATAGTGGATTTGCGAGTAGTAAAGGAGATATAATTATCTTTTTAGATTCAGATGATTATCTCTTTCCATATGCAATCGAGAAAATTGTAGATATTTGGAATTCTGAGCTTGCCAAAGTACATTATCGGCTGAACGTAGTAGATACAGTTGGTCAATCCTTGGGCTATTCTTCACCCCAAGGCACGTCACCACTTGCACAAAAAGAAGTCTGGAAGACCATTTTGGACAAAGGTGGTTATGTAAGTACTCCTACCAGTGGGAATGCTTTGAATCGCCATGCTTTAGAAAAACTATTCCCGATTCCTGATGAATATAAGCTAACAGCAGATGATTATTTATCATTCCAGGTGCCTTTTTATGGCCATGTTAAGGCGATCGAAGAACCATTAGGAGCTTATCGGATTCATAATTCAAATCAGTGGGCTTTGTCTACCGTTACAGCAGCTCGTTTCCAGCGATTTGTCAGGCACGATCTTCAAAATTTTGATTTAATAATTAAGAAAGCTAAAGAATTTGGTTATGATTATCCATCAGATTTAGAGCAGAGATCGATCGGACGATTATGGTCGCGGATTATTTCGCTACGTCTCGATCCCAAAGAGCATCCGATCACTGAAGATCGCGCCTTAAATTTGATTTATAAAGGGATTCGATCACTCTGGAAATACTCAGATTTCAATTGGCAAAAACGTCTGTTGTATAGTACTTGGTTTCTTTGGGTAGGTCTATTCCCATTATCGCTAGCTACTCCTGCAATTACTTGGTTATACGCTCCACAGTATCGACCAAAATTCATTGATTGGACTATTCATAAAATCCGGACACTTACTAAATAAATCTTCATTAAAAGTTAGTAATTTATATCCTTATAAAAATGAAAAGCCCCAAGTTGTTAGGAATAGAATTCAGTAGAGGATTATCAGCTTATGCTGTGATTCTTGTTCATTCAGGAGATCAATCATGGGGACTACCCATAGACAACACAGCAATCAAATTTCGGCTATTTTTTTATTTTGCTGTTCCATTTTTTATAGCAACAACTTTTTATTTCTTGACAGATAAGCCAGATATTATTTATTCTAAGAAATTCTGGCAATCAAAGATAGATAGGATTTTAATTCCCTATTTAGTTTGGAGTACAGTCTTTTTGCTTTCCAGGGTCATTGTTTTCAGATTATCTCATAAAACCGATCGATTGCAACAACTACTCCAAGATCCTTTGTCGATTATTTTCTTTGGAGGAGCTTCCTATCATCTCTATTTTTTACCGCTGCTGTTGACTGGAACATTTTTGGTATTATTAATTCCATTGTTAATGAAATGGAGAATCAACAATTGGAAACTAATATTCATCGCTATAGTAAGTACCATTTTATATACTTTACTGGAGATTTCTGGAAATGGATTTCAACTAAAGGATATGAGTATTGCCTTTGCCAGTTTATCAACTAATTTTAAATTTGATGTCGAAAAATATCCATTACTGAGATTTATCTTGATCGAGACGGCTTGGATAATTAGATGTTTGCCTTATTTCTTGATCGCACTGCTGCTAAACAAATTAAGATTAAATCAAAAACTATTCCATGCCAGAACCACCGCAATTCTGGCGATTTTATTCGTTTCCAGTAATACTTTAGGTAAAACATTTCTACCAGGAGGAATATCAGAACTGTTCCTAGCATTTACTTTACTCTTGCTGGGTATTGCCATGTCTGGCTACATTATTAACGACCAAATAGGTAATATCATCACCAATATTGGTGCATGTTCGTTTGGGATTTATTTAATTCATCCATTTGTGATGTATGCAGTCAAACCCATCATCAGTAAAATCGCACCTCAACTCGCCGGATCAATTTCAGTTTTTTCGATGTTGATAATCTCAATACCTTGTTTTGCAATTAGTTGGGCAATTGTTGCTTATTTGACGAAAACCAAACTGAAAACAAACTATTTATTTGGAGTCTAGCAGATGAAAGAAACTCGCACTCTCGATTTATCTTTAGTCCCACCAAAATTTTCTAGAGATCGACTTAGGGTACTGTTTATCAGTCATGCTTACGTCGTAGGCATTAATCAAGGCAAACTAAATGCGATCGATCAAGTCCAAAATATCGAAGTCGGATTACTAGCTCCTAGTAATTGGAAAGCACTAGAATGGGACAAAGAACTACCTTTGGAGCATCCCTACCCCAACCTCCAGCTCTATTCGGCTCCGGTACTGTTTACTGGTCGAGTTGGAGCTTATTTTTATGCTCCCTGGACGATCTGGAAAGTCTTGCAAGAATTCCAGCCCGATATTATTCAAGTAGAGGCAGAAGTTTTCTCATTGTGCGCTTTTGAGGTTGCCATTTTGGCGAGAATGACTAGCAAGCCGATCGTCATATTTGGCTGGGAAAATCAATTACGTCAATTGTCATTATTACGATGGCAGATTTGTCAGTTTGTACTCCAGACAGCCAGTGCGATTATCCCTGGCAATCAAGATGGCGCCAACATTATGAAAAAGTGGAACTACCAAGGCTTATTAGAAGTAATGCCCCAGATGGGTGTCGATCCGCATTTTTTCACACCATCTGCAACATCAATAACTACTGTCACCACATTTCGGATTGGCTTTCTGGGCAGGTTAGCTCACAGTAAAGGAATAGATATCATCTTTCATGCGGTTACTCAGTTACGCGATCGCCATATCCACAGTCAAGTAATTCTCTGTGGTTCTGGTCCAGAAGAAACAAAACTACGCAACCTAGCCGAAAGTCTTCAAATTACCGACCTTGTTCTCTGGCGAGGTGCCGTTCCACACCAGCAAGCTCCAGCCGAACTCAGCCAATTTGATGTTTTAGTGCTGCCGTCTCGATCGACAGCCACTTGGAAGGAACAGTTTGGCCATGTGCTCATTGAAGCGATGTCCATGGGAATTCCAGTAGTAGGCTCTGATTCCGGCGAGATTCCAAATGTAATTGGTCGTTCTGATTTGGTATTTCCTGAAGAAGATCATCACGCATTGGCAAACATCCTCGCCCGGCTAATCGATGACCCGGAATGGCGCAAAGCAACTGGTCAATATGGCATTAACAGAGTACAGCAACTTTATAGTCACGAACAAATTGCCCATAGATCAGTTGCTCTGTGGCAGACAATCCTCAAAAAAGATGCAGCCGTCATAAATTAGTAAAATTCGAATCTTGACCAAAATAGCAAATCCAATATTTTTGTATGTTGAATCTTACACCCAATCCTAAGAACCGACTCTATACAAACCCAAATAGTTACCTAACATTTTTAGGGTATCTTCTCATCGGTCAATTTAGGCAAAACAGAGAGAAAATCGAGTTTTTTGAGAAGGCGCTTGGTAAAAGATTTTCAATTGATTACGCCCTCTGTGTATATCAATGTCGGTTAGGCATATATCTTGCTCTCAAAGCTTTAATCCAGCCTGGACAAGAGGTGATTTTGTCACCCTATACTATTACTGATGTTGTAAACATGGTAATTTTTGCCGGAGGTCATCCGGTATTTGCCGATATTGAACGAAGCACTTGTAATATTTCCACAACTGAGGTGGAGAATCTCATTAATCCTAATACGGGAGCCGTCTTAATTACTCATCTACACGGACTTACCGCCGAAGCTCATCGAATTAAAAGTATTTGCGATCGATTTAAGATTCCGCTGATTGAAGATGCTGCGCAGTCGTTTGGTGTAGAAGAGGAAGGACAGGCCGTCGGCACCATTGGCGATGTTGGTGTATTTAGCTTTGAAATGCACAAAAATATGCCTACATGGCTAGGAGGAGCGATCGTATCCCAACGGATAGATGTGATTGAGAAAATTCGTTCTGAGTTAAAAGATTTTTCCTATCCTCCCCTGCCAGGCATTACGCAGAAGGTCAAAAAAGGTTTAATACATGATATTGCTAGCTTTCCAGTTATCTTTCAAATGTTGACCTATCCTATTATTCGATTTAGTTATCTCAATAATATTGAATTTATTAACAAAGCAGTTCGCCGAAATCCGCAGAAAAGTGAACTTGCTGAAGTTTTGCCTGAAGTATACAAATCTCCATACACTTCATTGCAAGCTAGTTTAGGTTTATCACAGCTAGAGCATGTCGATCGCGATATTAAAACAAGAATTGAATATGCTCATCTTTATTACCAAGGATTCAAAGGTATTAAGGAATTGATTTTGCCACCCTTCCGAACAGATAATTCTCATACCTACTTATGGTTTCCAATTCAGTATTCTCATAGAGAAAAATTACTTCAATTCATGTTTAAACATGGCCGAGATGTAGCAGCTGGACATTTCACCAATACAGCTGATTCACCTGAATTTGAAAAGTTTTATCGTGATTGTCCTAACTCTCGAAAAGTTGAAAAAGAGTTAATTTATTTACCAACTTACCCCCGCTACTCGCGTGAAGAAATTGAAAAAAATATTCAGATAATTAAGTTATACTTTAATTACAGTATGGACTCTTGCTCAATATCATAAACTAGAAGGATAATTTGTGGTGTATATATGAATACTTCTCTCTGTACATCTGTATTAAAAGAATACTTGGCTCCAGATGCGCATATATTTATCAATGAACAGAATCTTCCGACTTGTCAAATTCCTATTTTGACTCCAGCGATGAAAGCTAATAGCTATTTTTTCGGTCATCCCATCTGGGGAAAAGAATATTTTGAAACTAGCCATCGCAATGATGTTTTCCTGGCTCGCTGGATGGCTGCTACTGGTAGCTGGAATGATCAGGTGGTGATAGATATTGGTTCTGGCCCTGGCAATTTATTTGCAACTATTGGTGGTTCTCCCCGAGCACTAATTGCAGTTGATATCTCTCCCGGAGCTCTTCAGATGGCTCAACAAGTTGGCTATACTCCATTACTAGCCGATGCCCATCATCTACCATTAGCTAACAACTGTGCCGATCTAGTAGTGGCAAATGCTACTATCCATCATTGTGATGATATGGCTCAAGTTTTGACAGAAGCCGCTAGACTTGTTAAGCCCGGAGGCCTACTGGTCACAGATCTAGATCCTCAGAGTACAGCACTTAATCTGCAGGGATTAGGGCTATTTATACGGGAAATTCGTTTTTTTCTCTATTGGCTAATTCGGAGTAAATACTATCTTTCTCCCGAATATCGAGATGCGCGGCAGGCCACAGAGACCCATAATCAAAAGCCAGGTGATGGGATTACACCAGCAGTTTATTGTGAAATTCTGAAACCTCTTGGTTTTGAAGTAAAAGTCTTTCCTCATAACCATGATCTGGGTGCTGAGGTATTAGAAGGAAAAATTGGAAAAATGTCTTGGAAAAGGCGTTTGGCACAGAGATTGTCTGGAATAAATCCAGATACACCACAGGGAGCCCAATCAATTATGTGTATTGCCAAACGAATTATTTGAAGACCTCATTTATCAGAATGTTGTACTTCTACCAACTAACTTTGTTCTGTTTTAAAAACAATTGATTGTATGGCCTAGGCTAGTTCTTCGTTTTGAGTCTGGAGTAGATAGTAGGTTCCGGTCGCAATACCAACACCTAACAATGCCGGTGTTACCACCGCAGCGGCTAATCCGATGCCGCCCCCAACTAGCCCAGCGGTCATGCCGCCAGCAATGCTGCCCACTGTGGTGGCTACTTGACCAGCATTGCGAGCATTTTGCCGGATGGCTCGTTCTTCGTCTGTCAAAAATTCGCTGTCTGACAGAATTTCACCCATCACAATATCGGTAGTAAAACCACTCACTAATCCGCCCAATCCCAACATACCGGAGCCGAGTCGCATTCCTTCAGCGGCTATCCGAGCAGCGATCGCCCCGACCCCCACACTGGCTAAACCAGTTGCGGCTACTTGCATATTTCTAATTTGTTCGCTGTAGGAAAGACCGGTTTTGCACCAATAGGCAAAATGTTCACAATTATTACCAAAGACGTTGTAGCCGCTTTCACCCAGTCTACTTTCGGCTCTTTGAATAACCACTTCGGCCTCATCGGATTTGCCGTATTCCTTCACATGTAAGGTTTCTCCAAAAAAATGGTCCAGGCTCACTCGGGTCACAGCGCTATTTTTTAGCTTACCTTGATAGTGAATAACTGTACCATCGCCGCAGTCAATACCATGATGAATATAAGGCATACCGTTAAAACTGCGGTAGAGATAAAGATGAGCACCTGCGGCCATAATAATGATTGAGTAAAAATGTAAATAATACCTATTGTGCTTAAAAACCACCCCAAAAAGCAATGGGGATATTACGCCAACATCTGATACCTTGAAGACAAAGTGCCGATGAGACTCTATGCGCGTTGCTCTATTTACCGAAACTTTCCTGCCCAAAGTAGACGGCATTGTGACCCGTCTGCGCCATACGATCGAACACCTCCAACGTAATGGCCATCAGGTGATGGTTTTCTGCCCAGAGGGCGGACTGCGCGAATACCAGGGAGCCATTATTACTGGGGTACCAGCTTTTCCTTCGCCGTTTTATCCAGAGCTGAAAATGGCTTTGCCTAGACCAGAGATTGGTCGATCGATCGAGCTTTTTAAACCGGATATTATCCATGTGGTCAACCCGGCAGTTTTAGGTTTAGCTGGGATTTTTTATGCTAAGAAGTGGCAGCTACCATTGATTGCTTCGTACCATACCCATTTACCTAAATACATAAAATACTATGGTTTCGGTTGGTGTGAGGGGCTATTGTGGGAGCTACTAAAATTAGCTCATAACCAAGCCAGTATTAATTTATGTACTTCGACGGCGATGGTGAAGGAATTATCTGGCCATGGGATTGAGGGTACTGCTCTATGGCAACGGGGGGTAGATACGGAATCTTATGATCCTGGTTTGGCCTGTGCTCAGATGCGCGATCGATTGAGTCAGGGTGATCCGACGGCACCGCTGTTGTTATATGTGGGCAGGTTGGGAGCGGAAAAAGAGATCGATCGAATAAAGCCTATTTTGACAGCCATGCCCCAGGCCAGACTAGCGATCGTGGGGGATGGACCGCATCGGGAGCAGTTACAAAGCCATTTTGCCGGGACTAATACTCATTTTGTGGGTTATCTGCAAGGTCGTGAATTAGCTAGTGCTTACGCTTCGGCGGATGCTTTTATTTTTCCGTCGCGGACTGAAACCCTGGGTTTAGTTCTGCTGGAAGCGATGGCGGCCGGTTGTCCGGTGATTGCGGCTAGGTCTGGAGGGATTCCAGATATTGTGACTGATGGTGAAAATGGTTATCTTTTTGATCCGTTGGATGAGAAGGGATCGATCGAAGCTACTCAAAAACTGTTAGCTGATTCTAAACGGCGGGAAAAGTTGCGCCAACAGGCCAGATTAGAGGCGGAGCGCTGGAGTTGGAGTGCGGCGACGCAGCAGCTGCAAGATTATTACCAAAAGGTTATTGACCAGCATCAAAAAAGTTAGGTTTAGATCGCGCGTTCTCTCACCCATTATTCAAACAAAGAAATTTCAATTCGATCGATCGCGGCGTCACGGGCTATTAAACAACGATAAACTCACCAGAATTACCACTCTGAGCCAATAAGTCGATCGACAAAACACTCGATCGACTTATTGGCAGGTATAATTAAGACAAATGGCAAAAAAGTCGAGAAGCTCCTGGCAATCGCAAATTCAACAACTGAAACCTTGATACCGAATGTCCTGCGGTATCAATCATTAGAGCAAACTGCCGAATTCTTCCAACTAGACAGCAATCTTAAACAGCAGATTTTTGTCATCTCGCCCAGAAATCAAGCACGTCTCCGGAAAGATAACGCCATCCTCAATCCTCTAGTAGTCGATCGATTCAATAGATTTAATCGCATCCGCAACAAGCCATTAATCTATTTAAAGATACCGATCGAGCCTTAAAATGGTTGCAGACCCCCAAAAATAGCTTGGCAGGTATCACTCCAATAGCTGCACTCTCCACCGACGAAGGTGCCAAACAGGTCGAAGAAATCCTCTATCGTACTGAATATGGGATCTACGGCTAGTGAGAATTTGGCGTATCACAGCCCGCAAACATGCTGAAACAGGGGTTCTGATAACAAAAATGTATATAACAACTGGGAATTTCCTGAAAATTAGTGTTGAAATAGAAATACAGAGATCGATAGATCTCTTTTGCATCACCCCAGAGGGTAATTGCCTTTAGGTGAAAATGAAAAATCATTGATGCAATGACTAGCATTAACGGTTGTGGCTGCTATCTTAGCTATTGGCAGCGTGGGAAACATCTCCTCACCCATATACTATGCTCCAGTTTCAAAACTTAGTCCGATCGATCGAGAATCTGACGCACTGCCGCCACTATTACCTCCGGTTGATCAACCCAAACAAAATGACTACTATTTAATGCCGGAAAGCGCTGCGAATTATCTGTTACTTTCGCCAAAGCAATATGAATATCATCCCTAACCTGGTCGGCTTTACCAATCAACCAATTCCATAATCTTGGCGATCCCGGTAATTTTAGAAATGTCCCGGCCTTGATATTAACGACTGGAAAATCGCCCAACGCGTTAGCCACTCGTAGCTGTCGGCCACTAGCATCCAGCCCGATCATTTCTCTAGCCATTGTCAACCAATGACTAGCTCGATAAAAAGACCTTTTAACCTGCCGAAGCCTCAATAGGTCACAGCGTTTTAGCTCTGGCTTAATTAGTTCAAATATTCCCAAAGTACCGGCAAGTCTGACAATACCTAACATGGCACCCAGCGATACAAAAACAAAAGAAATCGAGAAGAATAATTTCAGCAACACTAGTTGCCAAGGCAAAGACAACATCTGTTCTTCATGCAACCCGTCAGTCATTACCAATCCAACTACCTGATCTGGATAACTATGAGCAAAAAGTCGCATATTATAGCTACCAAAAGAGTCACCCACCAAAATATAGGGTGGCTGGATTTGGGCTTCCTGTAGTAATGCTTGCAGCTCATTATTAATTTGTTTACTAGTCCGCGATCGCCAACTACCCGAACTCCAGCCATAGCCCGGTCGATCGAAGATCACGACTCGTCCTAATTCAGTCAGCTTGTCGATCAATAAGTAGCCTTCTACTCCACCCAGGCTACTGTCGATCAGAATTGTGACAGAACCATCGCCCTGCTCATACCAATGCAACTTTTGTTGGCCAGCGTTAGTAATCGAGCCTGGAGCCGCAAAATCCTTAGACTCTGAGTAGCTGGCAATCAAGTGATAGCTAGTGGTGGCGACTAAAACGCTCAGTTCAATTATTTGAAATGTTGACAAATCCATTAGTAGTGGGGACTATCCCAAAAATACTAGCTCATTATTCCCATTTTTACAGACTTTTGATAATTTTAAATGATTAATCTTGCGGCGGTGTGGGGAGGACATTGACCAAAATGATCGGCAAAATCAATTCACCTCTCCAAAAAAGCCTCCGTTGCCGGAGGCTCGTAATTCAGCTAATTAAAAAATACCAAATGGTCAACTACTCTGAATAATTAGGCTAGATTAAGCGGCAATCTCGACCTTGATTATTTTGTTCTGCTCCTCCACTAGTTTGGGTAAAACTAGTTTCAATAGACCATTTTCATACTTAGCTGTCACCTGATCATTTTGGATTTTTTCGGGAAGAACTATCACCCGATGGAACTTGCCATAACGCAACTCCGATCGGACTGTTCCTGCTGTTTCGGGCTGGCAGCGTTCACCCACAATCGCGACAGTTTGAGCCGTCACCTGCAGATCAATGTCAGCGGGAGAGACTCCTGGTATTTCGACATTGAGATAAAGATGACTATTGGTATTCAGGATTTCTGCCGCTGGAATAAAGTCAGCATCAGGATTTTCCCATTTCTCATGAACATGGTTTAGCAAGCGATCCATATCCTGCTGTAACGAAGTTATTTCTCTAAAAGGTGCCCAACGAATAACTGTCATAATCTCAACTCCACTAGATAAATTCAAAAATTGGTTAGTTGAATTAATATCTTTTTCAACATGTTTGTACGATAACAAAGGTGCAGAGGGGAGTTGGTTCGGTTTCTAGCTACTGGCAAGTTCCTGTTTCCGTACTAGCTACTCACCCAAATTTGTTGCAATCGGCAAAATAATACCGCCACCTAATACCACCTCACCGTCGTACCAAACGGCCGCTTGACCGGGGGTTATCCCAAATTGCGGCTCATCGAAAACAATTTTAGCGCGACCATCGGGGAGTGGAATAAACGTCGCAGCAGCAGTAGTCGATCGATATCTGATTTGCACCTCGGCCTTAATGGGGACAACTGGGGGGGCGATCGATACCCAATTGATCCGATCGACTACCAACTCTGAACTATGGGTTTCAGCTCTTGAGCCTACTACCACCTGATTTTTACCCACATCCAAGGACACCACATATAAAGGCTCCGCTGCTGCTATCCCTAACCCTCGCCGTTGTCCGATCGTGTAGTGGTGAATGCCGGTATGCTGACCCAACACTTGGCCTTGACAACTGACAATCTCTCCGGGTTTTTCCGCCAGATATTGATCCAAAAAAGACTGCATCGAACCATGTTTTTCCACCAAACACAGATCCATACTTTCTGGTTTTTCGGCAGTGGAAAGACCCAGCTGATTCGCCACCTGCCGAGTTTCCGTTTTGTGCATTTCCCCCAGCGGAAATAAAGTTGCGGCCAACATCTCTTGGGTTAAATCATACAGAAAATAAGACTGATCCTTAGTCTTGTCTACCGCCCGTTGCAACTGATAGCGGCCCGTATCCTCATTAAAAGTGATCCGGGCATAGTGACCAGTGGCAATCTTGTCAATCCCCCATTGCTCCTGGGCATAATGCACCATCGGGCCAAACTTCACAGCACTATTACACTGCGAACAAGGCAAGGGCGTAATACCAGATTCGTAGCCAGTGACCAAATAGTTCACAATGTATTTTTCAAACGTCTCGCGGCTATCAACGATATGATGTTCGATGTTCAACTGTTCACAAATTCGCGCCGCATCGGTCATGCCCTCTGAGCAACATTGTCCCTTGCCCTTCATCAACCAGAGGGTTAGACCGACTACTTCGTAACCCTGGCGACCAAGTAAGGCCGCAGCCACGGAGCTATCTACACCTCCAGAGAGGCCGACGACGACTTTTTTCATGATCTTCTTACTTCAATTTGCTGGTGCTTACATTTTATTATGGCTTACTTTTTATTATGGCTTACTTTTCTGACCCCGCCGACATCCGTAACTTGATTGCTGACTATGCCCAAAGGGAATGTCTGTGGCTGGATACTGAGGTGGCCGATTGTTTCACCAAAAAACCACGCCTGTCACTGATTCAGGTATCCCATGTGGCCAACGATCCGCAGGGTGATCAGGCGGTAGTACTAGATGTTTTAGACCAGGCTGAGCTGGTTGCCGCATTTGTCACCGAGATCATGAGTAATCCTCGTATCGAAAAAGTTTTTCACAACGCCTCTTTCGATCTGCGTTATTTAGGCGGCACCCAGGCTACAAATGTGACCTGTACTCTTAAGATGGCTCGGAAAATGCCTGTGAAGTTATTGCCCGTTCCCAACCACAAGCTCAAAACCCTAGCGGAACACTTCATTCCCACCGTTACGGTTGATAAAAGCGAACAAATTAGTGACTGGGGACAGCGCCCGCTCACTACCAAACAACTTTTCTATGCCCATATGGATGTGGTCTATTTGGCACAGATTCATCAAAAACTCTTACAGCTTCAAGATCAGTCTGGCAAAATTAATCCGATCGCTGAAAATGTGGCAGAGCTGTCACGCTATTACCAAGAATTAGACAATATGCTGAAGCCTTTGTTGATGGAGCGCGACCAACTCAAAGAGCGTTTGCAAGGAGCGATGACTGCTCAAAAATTGACCGCAACAGCCGAATATCAATTGCATACTCAAAATCGGATGACCAAAAAGGTATCTCTAGCGGAGCTGAGCACTTTGCCCTGGGATAATCTGGATCAAGATATTCAAATACCTTTATCTAAAGAGCTGCAAGAACAGCTCGGTGATTTAGTCGAAAAGCTATCGATCGCCATTGAACAGACCCAAGTTATTTCTCTAAAAACGAAAAAAAGCTGAAATGATCCCCATACCCCTTCCCATCCCTAAGAATTAGTTGTAGCATTGATCCCATATATAAAAAAACCTTATAAGATTTAACGGGGATCGCCATGCAAGCTATTGACGACAGAAGCTGGAGTACCGAAGTTTTGAGCTCATCTCGCCGGACACCCATTTTGGTTAATTTTGGCGCTCCCTGGTGTGGGTTGTGCAAAGTGCTGCAACCACTGCTCAATCAGTTTGAGCCCCATCAAGCTGGTCAAGTTAAACTGGTTAATGTTAATACAGATGAAAATCTTAAACTAGCTAACACCTATCGAATAACTACCTTGCCTACATTATTATTGGTAGTAGATGGTGAAATTGTCCAAAGATTAGAACAGTTCCGAGATCGAGACGATTTACGTCGGAGCTTAGAGCGGATTGTGATCCCCGCCGAGACGGTATCTGCCTAAATATATTTAATTTACAGAAATGTTAATGATTCACTATCAGTAGGACTGGGCGCGATTATGATGATGTAAGGTGTTTTGAACTCTTCCTCTACAGTAAGAGTGCTAGCATCTACTGGAGTATTATTATTAATCGAGCTAATGGAATCACTTTATACATATGCGTGGCTGATTCCGGTTCTGCCGTTGTTGGGAGCCATGCTGGTTGGTTTGGGACTAATCTCTGTCAACAAGTTTACGAATAACTTACGGCAGGTCAATGCCGTAGTAATTATCTCTTTGATCAGCGCTGCACTGGCCATGTCTGGTGGCCTGCTTTGGAGTCAAATTCAAGGCCATCCGACCTATCTGTACTCCTTTGACTGGGCAGCAGCCGGCAACTTTCACCTGACGATGGGTTACACCGTCGATCATTTGACCGCACTAATGTTAGTGATTGTCACCACTGTGGCCTTGCTAGTCATGATTTACACCAATGGTTACATGGCTCACGATCCGAGCTATGTCCGGTTCTATGCCTACTTGAGTCTCTTCAGCTCCTCGATGTTGGCTTTAGTGATCAGCCCCAATTTGGTGCAGGTTTATATTTTTTGGGAATTGGTGGGGATGTGTTCGTACCTACTAATTGGTTTTTGGTTCGATCGGAAGGCTGCTGCTGATGCCTGTCAAAAAGCTTTTGTCGTCAACCGGGTCGGAGACTTCGGTCTCTTGTTAGGAATGCTGGGCTTATATTGGGCAACCGGCAGTTTTGATTTTGTGATTATGGGCGACAAGCTGCAAGAGCTAGTCAGCGCCGGCGCGATTAGCAGTGGATTGGCCATTCTGTTTGCGGTGTTAGTCTTTATGGGGCCAGTAGCCAAATCAGCCCAAGCCCCTCTCCATGTTTGGCTCCCAGATGCCATGGAAGGTCCCACACCTATTTCAGCCTTGATTCACGCTGCCACGATGGTAGCAGCCGGGGTATTCCTGATTGCTCGGATGTATCCAGTCTTTGAGCATATCCCCGCCGTAATGAACGTAATTGCCTGGACTGGTGCGACTACTGCTTTTATTGGTGCAACTACCGCCATTACCCAAAACGACATCAAGAAAGGCTTGGCCTATTCTACCATGTCGCAACTAGGCTACATGGTAATGGCCATGGGAGTCGGAGCTTACTCCGCTGGACTATTCCACCTGATGACCCATGCTTACTTTAAAGCCATGCTCTTTTTAGGTTCTGGCTCAGTAATTCACGGCATGGAAGAAGTAGTGGGTCACAACCCGGCATTAGCGCAGGATATGCGCTTGATGGGTGGTTTGCGTAAACATATGCCAATTACCGCGCTCACTTTCCTATTAGGCACTTTGGCTATTTCCGGAATTCCACCTTTTGCTGGTTTTTGGTCTAAGGATGAAATTTTAGGAGAAGCTTTCAAGGCTAATCCCGCCCTGTGGGTGGTCGGCTGGCTGACCGCTGGGATGACCGCTTTTTACATGTTCCGGATGTACTTCAGCACTTTTGAAGGCGGCTTTCGGGGCCAGGATGAAAGTATTAAAGCCGAGTTACTCGGTCTGCCAAACTTTGGCCCCGGTGCCATGAATGTGCAAGAGCTTGCTCAGCCCAATGTGCAGGAAAATGATCATCATGCTGATACACCTCACGAATCGCCTTGGAGTATGACTTTGCCGCTAGTAGTTTTAGCGGTGCCTTCGGCTTTGATTGGCTTGGTCGGTACCCCCTTCCATAATTACTTTGCCGAGTTCATTCATGCTCCCGGAGCTGTGGAAGCTGCTCATGAGTTTGACATGATGGAATTCTTGATTATGGGTGGTAACTCGGTGGGTATCGCCCTAATTGGGATTACTTTAGCTTCGTTGATGTATCTACAAAAGAAAATCAATCCCCGCGAGATTGCAGCTAAGATTCCAACTCTTTATCAACTATCACTAAATAAGTGGTATTTCGATAATATTTATAACCAAGTATTTGTTACGGGCTTACGACGCTTAGCTCGGCAAGTTATGGAAGTCGATTATCGGGTGGTGGATGGGGCAGTGAATATCACTGGTTTAGCCACCTTGCTGGGTGGTGAAGGGTTGAAATATTTTGAAAATGGCCGTGCTCAGTTCTACGCGCTGATTTTCTTTGGTGCTATTTTAATCATGGTAGTGGTGTTCGGGGTGACTTAAATCATCACGAGTTCCTCCTAATAAAATGCCCGGCTAGACTTAATCTTTCTAGCCGGGCATTTGGTGTTTTAAACTAAAGCAGTAGGAGATTCTTCTTTAGCCAAGAATTTCTCTAGCTCAGTCAAGGCATCAGCATCAACCTTGGTCTGCATCGGGCAGAACTTCGGTCCACACATTGAACAGAACTCCGCTGTTTTGTAGATGTCTGCGGGTAGAGTTTCATCGTGATACTCTTTAGCGCGCTCTGGGTCTAGAGATAACTCAAACTGACGGTTCCAGTCAAAGTTATAACGAGCTTTAGATAATTCATCATCTCGATCGCGTGCCCCCGGACGGTGCCGACCAATATCGGCAGCATGGGCAGCAATTTTGTAGGCAATTAGCCCATTGCGTACATCTTCGGCATTGGGCAAGCCTAAGTGTTCTTTTGGCGTGACGTAGCAGAGCATGGCAGTGCCATACCAACCGGCCATTGCTGCGCCGATCGCCGAAGTAATGTGGTCATAACCTGGCGCAATATCAGTGACCAAAGGACCCAACACATAGAAAGGTGCTTCGGAGCATTCTTCCATTTGCTTGCGAACATTAAATTCAATTTGATCCATCGGTACATGACCAGGACCTTCCACCATCACTTGGACGTTGTGTTCCCACGCTTTGCGGGTTAAATTACCCAAAGTCTTCAACTCAGCTAATTGAGCAGCATCAGAAGCATCATGGGTACAGCCAGGACGCAATGAATCACCCAAGCTAAAGGACACATCGTATTTTTTAAAGATTTCAATGATGTCGTTGTAGCGAGTGTAGAGCGGGTTTTGCTTGTGGTGATGCAGCATCCAGCGAGCTAGGATTCCACCACCTCGCGAGACAATACCAGTCAACCGATCGCGCACCAATGGCAAGTGCTCAATCAGAATACCGGCATGGATGGTTTGGTAATCCACCCCTTGCTGGGCATGTTTTTCGATGATGTGTAAGAAGTCTTCGGCCGTGAGGTTTTCAATGTTGCCATGGACACTTTCTAAGGCTTGATAAATCGGCACAGTGCCGATCGGCACTGGCGAGTTTTTGATGACTGCGACCCGAATTTCATCAAGGTTGCCACCACCAGTAGTCAAGTCCATCACGGTATCTGCACCGTACTTGACGGCCAGGGATAACTTCTCTAGCTCTTCATCAATACCCGAAGAATTTGGTGAAGCCCCAATATTGGCATTTACTTTGCAACTAGAGGCAATCCCGATCGCCATTGGCTCCAGGTTGGTGTGATTAACGTTGGCTGGAATAATCATTCGTCCTCTAGCCACTTCATCCCGAATCAGCTCTACGGGCAAGTTTTCCCGTTTAGCCACGAAGTGCATCTCTTCGGTAATTACACCAGTGCGAGCATAATGCATTTGAGTGACATTGGCTTGACCTTGACGCTTGGCAACCCATTCAGTACGCATATTTCATTTTCCTTAAATATAAACAGCTTCCCTCCGCTGGCATTACCCAGTCTCAGGTGCAAGGGTATTTTCTCAGCCTAATTAAAACGAGGCACCCCTAGCCATAGGGTCAATTGTAGCACTGACAACTAAGAGCGAGGGGCGCAGGGGCTGGAGTTGATAATTATTTACTTTTGGTAGGCTGGTTGCGGTTCAATCAAACCAGTTCTGTTGATTGGCCAAAACTTAAAGATAGCCCTGCCCACAATTTTGTTTTTAGGGACAAATCCCCAAGAGCGGCCATCAAGACTGTTACTACGATGATCGCCTAACACCAAATACTCACCAGTAGGAACTTTTCCTTTCCAGTCCGGACCCTTAGCATCTGGACTCCAACTGCCTATATTCGGATTTTTCTGTTGCAGCTTGGCATACAGCTCAGTCATTTGGTCTGGATGGACGGTGCTAGGATAATTCTCTTTTAAAGATTTGCCATTAATCATTACTCGGTCATTGCGGACTTCTACCACATCACCAGGTAAACCAATAACCCGTTTAATAAAAGCGTCGGTAGCTTTGTATTTCTTCTGGAGAGTTTCAGTAGGGTCAAACACCACAATATCGCCACGTTGTGGATTAGAGACCCGATAACTGACCTTATCCACAATCAATCGATCGTCTATTTGCAAAGTCGGTTCCATGGAACCTGATGGAATATAACGAGCTTCGGCCACAAAAGCCCGCATTCCCAAGGCTAGCAGCACGCTCAAACCAACGGTCTTCAGAGTTTCTACCACAAAGTTTTCAGCGGGAGGAGTTTTGGCTGATTCCTGTTTGGGAGTAATCGGTTGTTGCTCAGTGGCCATAGGAGATGTTTTAGATAATTGCGGTGGTCAATTGAAAATAGAGGCAATGCCTTCCAATTATAATCACTGAAGTTGTCCGAGAAATCGGATAATAGGCGGTATATCTCTACAATTTGAGCATTATGACTAGCTCCTTACTGATTCGCCAGTCCCAAATCTTGATGCCTGATGGCAGTTTGATGGTGGGAGATGTCTTGGTTCAAGACCGTACAATTAGGCTGGTTGATGAACATCTACAGCTCAGTGCTGACCAGGAGATAGACGGACAGGGTTTAACTTTGTTGCCTGGCGTAATTGATCCTCAAGTACATTTTCGGGAACCCGGTTTAGAACATAAAGAGGATCTATTTACGGCGAGTTGTGCCTGTGCCAAAGGGGGCGTTACTTCTTTTTTGGAAATGCCTAATACCAAACCACTGACTATTAACCAAGCAGCTTTGGATGATAAATTGCAGCGAGCAGCCAGTAAGTGTTTAGTTAATTATGGCTTTTTTATTGGAGCTACCGCTCAGAATTCTCCAGACTTAAATACTGCTAATCCAGCCTGTGGGATCAAGATTTTCATGGGTTCTCAACATGGTGATTTGTTGGTAGAAAGTCGGGAATATCTGGAGCCGATTTTTGCTAGTGGCGATCGATTGATTGCGGTTCACGCCGAAGATCAGGCGCGGATTAATCAGCGGAAGCAAGAGTTTGCGGGCAGTACGGATCCGGCGATGCATTCAGTGATTCAGGACGATATTGCCGCATTGAATGCTACGAAGTTGGCGGTGTCTTTATCAGAAAAATATCACCGACGGCTGCATATTTTGCATTTATCTACGGCGATCGAAGCCGAATTTTTACGGGAGCACAAGCCGAGTTGGGTGACTGCCGAGGTCACGCCCCAGCATTTGCTCTTAAACACCGCAGATTACGATCGGATCGGTACTTTGGCGCAGATGAATCCGCCGCTGCGCGGTGCTCATGACAACGAGGTCTTGTGGCAGGCTTTGCTGGATGGCGTAATTGACTTTATTGCAACTGACCATGCGCCGCATACTTTGGCTGAAAAAGCGCAAGGTTATCCGGCGGCTCCATCGGGGATGCCAGGAGTGGAAACTTCTTTGCCTCTAATGTTGACCCAGGCGATCACTGGTAAATGTACGGTGGCGCAGGTGGTTAATTGGATGTCTACGGCGGTGGCCAAGGCTTATGGTATTCCTAATAAGGGTGTGATTGCACCGGGCTATGATGCCGATTTGGTGCTGGTAGATTTAAATAATTACCGACCAGTCTTGCGATCGGAGCTGCAAACTAAGTGTGGTTGGAGTCCATTTGAGGGCTGGGAACTCACTGGTCATCCGGTGGTAACGATTGTTTTGGGGCAGGTGGCCTATGACCACGGTCAATTAAATACAGCGGTGCGGGGTGAGGCTTTGAGTTTTACGCCTTGATTGATTAGCAAAAAAGATTTTCAGCGGTCGCTGGATGGCGGAGCTGTCGATCGACACCGTAGGCGCGGTGTAGGTTTTCGGGAGTCATGACATCTTCGGGGGTGCCGTCGGCGATTAATTTTTGATTCAGGAGCAGCATCCGATCGATCTGACCCGCCGATTGTCCCCAGTCATGACTACTCACTAGCAATATTTTGCCAAGGGCTTTTAGCTCAGCGAAAATATCAAAAATAATGGTCTCGGTGTGGCTATCTACACCAGTAAACGGCTCATCTAGCAAAAACACATCGGCTTGTTGAGCCAAAGACCGGGCTAAAAACACCCGCTGTTGTTGGCCGCCGGATAATTCCCCAATCCGGCGATCGCGCAGGTTCCACATTTCTACCCGTTCGAGGGCGGCTTGCACCAGAATTCGATCCTTTTTGCTGGGGCGGCGCAGCCAGCCGATTTGGCGAGTGCGCGCCATCATCACCACCCTTTGAACTGTAATCGGAAAGTCCCAATCGACTTGGGAACGCTGTGGCAAATAAGCCACCCGATCGAGCTGCCGACAAAGGGGACAGGTACAGTAGCTGACCAACCCACTAGTGCTGGGCGTTAAGCCCATCATGGCTTTGAGCATGGTACTTTTACCAGCCCCATTCGGACCCATCACCCCAACTAGTTCACCGGGCTGCACCCGAAAACTCACATCATCGAGACCAGTAAACCCTGGATAATTGACAGCTAAACGCTGAACTTCTAACATCAGAGCAACATTAATGTAATGAGAATCATTATCGCTCAATATCTAGAGTATTTCACAAAAATCTTGATTTGCTGATGCTGTCTCCCTGGGCTATCCACATCGCCATTTTGCTTCAGGACTGGAGTGTTCGCCAGGTATTTTTACTCACAAATCCACTATTATTAATTTTTTAATCCCTTTTCAATAATTATGAATTCATTGTTGCGGATGACTTGGCAAAAAACTGTGGTCATCATCGGTTTAGGTGTACTCACTGCCTGTACCCAGACTGCTCCCGAACAAAAGCCTAGCCCCAAACCCAGCAGTGACAAGCCCCAGGTGGTAGCTACTACTAGCATTATTTGTGACTTGACTAAAACGATCGCGGCCAGTTCGATCGATTTAAAATGTTTAATTCCCGCCGATAAAGATCCCCACCTATACCAGCCCAGTGCCGATGATCAACAGGCCATTAAAGATGCCCAAGTTGTCTTATACAGCGGTCATGGCTTAGAAGATGCCAAAATGCTGGAGGCGATTCAAGCTAGCCCTGGCAAAAAGATAGCCGTGGCCGAAGAAGCGGTTACCAACCCCCTGAAAAAAGAAAAAGTGATCAACCCGCATGTTTGGCATAATGCCTTGTACGGCATCAAAATGGCCGAAATAATCAAGACTAATTTAGAAAAAGCCGCTCCCAAAAACGCGGCCATGTATAGCAAAAACTTCCAAGCCTTTGATAAAAACCTGACTAGTCTGCACGACTGGCTAAAAACTCAGATTTCGACGATCAGTGGTAAATCTCGGCAATTGGTGACTAGCCATAATGCTCTGGCTTACTATGCCGTGCCCTACAATATTCCGGTAGAAGGCTCAGTCTATGGTGCTAGTACTGCCGATAAATCTACTCCTGAGCGGATTAAGAAAGTAATCGATCGCATGAAACAAACTAAGGTGACCACGATATTTACCGAAACCATGGTGGAGGCTAAGTCGATCGAAGAAGTGGCCAAAGAAGCCAAGGCGAAAGTGGCTAAAGGTCAGCTCTATACCGATGGACTCGGGGCGGCGGGCAGCGGGGCCGAAACCTACGCCCAAATGATGGAGTACAATACCAAAAATATTGTGCAGAGTTTAGGAGGCAATTTCACGGCCTTCAAACCAGTCAAGGGCAAAGATAAAAATAAGAACTAATCGATTTCCCCCAATTGGCTACGCACTACCATGGACTGAAGCAAGTTTTGGTGATATAACATCTCCATTTGGTTGACGTTCCCAACAAGAGATGTACTTGATGAAGATGCTGGCCAGCATCTTCTCGATCGATTTGAATCGATTTGATTGGCTAGTATTCATGCCTAGAGCATCGATCATTGCAGAATGTATCGATTCCACCACTGCCCCTCTTTATCATCAAAAAAAGGGTAATATAAAGAAAATGTTAAATTTTCAAGTGAGAGATTTGATTCAGAACATCATTATCGATCCATCTGTATTGCGTCTGCTCTGGAAAGTGGTTTCGGAAGTTAACTACCAAGAACTGCTATCCTTACCCGATCGAGAGCTATCCCAGGTTCTAATGCAAAAAGTTAGTAATCAAGTAGCGCTTGACCCAGAAGAAGCAGAGAAGCTCGACGCTTACGTAAGTTCTAAGCTGTTACTGATTAGAGATATTGCTGATGCTGCATAGGCAGCATTTAAACAATAAATGAATTTCTTAGAAGCCATTTTGCCAGACTATTTGCTGGCTCAGGACTTGTGGAAGTTTTTGGGTCTTAAGGTCCAGGTGCAAAACCCAGAAAGGATTCCTGATCGTGGCGCGTTGCTGATTGTGAGTAATCATCGTAGCTTCCTAGATCCGCTACTCCTGACTAGCTTCTTAGGAACACCTATTAACTTTGTCTGTCATCGCTATATGGGTAATGTCCCCATTCTTAAAGAATTACTACAAACTTGTGGTGCCTTTCCGCTGACTAATCAGAGCTGGCATCAGCGGATGTTGCAGGATGCTAAAGACTTACTCCATCAGGGCAAGGCCGTCGGCATATTCCCGGAAGGTGCCGCTCCCATGCTCAATACTAATGTTTCCCAACATCTCAGCCCTTTTTATCGGGGATTTGCCCACCTAGCGCTGCAAGCCGCTGTTCCCCATCTCCAGATTCTGCCTGTGGGTATTTATGCTGGTACAGAGATGCGCTGGCCAGCGGTACCGCTTAGTTTGCTCCATCAGATTGATCCTTTGGAGCCATTGTTTCAGCAAGATGGTTGGCACCCAGCAGTTTTTTACCAAAATGTATCCATTCGAGTTGGTCAGCCCTTTACGATCGACTCTTATCAAGATCGCTATTATGGTAAACAGGCTGGTGCTGTCGTACGGGAATTAACCCAAATGATGACTGCTGAAGTTACTTATCTTTTAAGTCAGCCTTAAAATCATGGCTCTCCGGTTTCTCACTCCCCTACCAATTCAGGATTATTTACCGCTGTTGATCTACTTTCCGGGTATGGATGGCACCGGTCAACTGTTTGCTAGGCAACAGGAGCAACTAGCTCAACGCTTTGATGTGCGCTGTTTGGCTATTCCGGGAAATGATTTGTCAGAGTGGGATGAATTAGTCGATCGAACGCTATATCTAATTGACCAAGAATTATCAACCGACCCAGACCGAGAAATTCATTTATGTGGCGAGTCTTTCGGAGCCTGTTTGGCCATGATGATTGCCGCGCGGTTGCCCCATGTGCAACAACTAACTTTAATCAATCCAGCTTCTTCTTTTGCGCGGCTCCCGTGGCTCGCGGCTAGTAGTTTGGTTGCTAACGTTTTACCCGAGCCACTTTATCAACTATCCGCTCGGCTGCTGGTCAGCTTTTTAATTGAAGTTGATCTGGTCTCGGCGGCTGAGCAAAAAAAATTAATTGCCGCGATGCTGTCGATCACTTCTCCTACTGCAGCTTGGCGACTAGGCTTGTTACGCCAATTCAACGTCCATATAGTGGTTCCCCACTTGGTGACAATTCCTACTCTCCTAATTGCTGGTGAACGCGATCGATTACTCCCATCCAAGCTAGAAGTCCAGATTTTGCAGCGACAACTGCCCCAAGCTAAAACAATTTTTTTACCCGCTAGTGGACATGCTTGTTTACTAGAAATAGAAACTAATTTGGCACACATTCTCTAATTAAATCTGATTTTCAGCCTGTAATACTAGCAAATAATCTAAGCTATTCAGATGTGGTCTGATTTTGGTGAAGAAAAATTATGATCCAAACATTACAATTTTTGCTAATTTTTTGCAGTCAACATAGGTCAACCAGCACTTGTAAGCTATGATAGTGTAGACGTAAGAATTATTTTCGGCTGTGAAATTCAAGTTGTTAATCGACAAATGTTTCTCCGGATCTAAGCTACTCTTTTACACTGTTTGATTTTGGAGAACACTCATGTCGATATATGTTGGAAATTTGTCCTACGATGTTACTCAGGACGATCTGAAGCAAACCTTTGCTGAATATGGGACTGTTAGCCGCGTACAACTGCCTACGGATCGGGAAACTGGCCGGATGCGGGGTTTTGCTTTTGTAGAAATGTCTTCAGAAGCGGAAGAGACTGCGGCGATCGAAGCACTAGACGGTGCAGAATGGATGGGTCGTGATCTGAAAGTCAACAAAGCCAGACCTCGTGAAGAAAGAGGTGGTGGTGGTGGCGGTGGCGGCGGTTGGGGAGGCGGCGGCGGTGGTGGCCGTCGTGGTGGTGGCGATCGCTATTAATTTCCCACTTTTTTGATCAATTTATAATTAATCAAGTAAGCAGAGTACAGAAATGACTCTGCTTTTTTATCGAACATATGGCAACGGTGATAAATATGAATAATTTAGCGAATTTAGCTGCTCCTTGGCTGGTGGCGATCAGCATCAACGTATTTTTACTGGGTGGCGCTTGGTTTTTGCCCAAAAAATTATTAACTACTGCGGGTTTCTGGAATGCCGGTCTGTTGGGGGTAATTATTTGGGGTAGTTTGGGCTGGCGGGCTTATATCGTGATGGTCGCTTACTTTATAGTGGGTTCTGGGGTGACCCAAATTGGCCTAGCTGAGAAAGAAGCGGCGGGGATTGCCGAAAAGCGCTCTGGTGCTCGGGGGCCAGAAAATGTCTGGGGTTCGGCTTTGGTGGCGGCATTATGTTCACTGATCGCTTATGGCATATCTTGGACTGCTTTACCCAGTAATTGGGTTGGGCTGTTGACTTTGGCTTATGTGGCTAGCATGGCCACCAAGCTATCGGATACCTGTGGGAGTGAGGTGGGCAAAGCCTATGGTAAAACGACTTATCTAATTACTACTTTACGATCGGTACCGAAGGGCACGGAAGGAGCAGTGAGTTTGGAAGGAACGATCGCCGGGGTGGTGGGGAGTTTATTGTTAGCTTCGATCGGCTATGGATTGGGACTGATTTCGTTGAGCGGTTTGGGGATTTGTGCGATCGCGGCTTTGGTCGCAACAACCATAGAAAGTCTGATTGGTGCAACGGTTCAAGAGAAGTTTGATTGGTTAACAAATGAATTGGTAAATGTGATCAATACTTTTGTTGGCGCGGTTTGTGCTGTATTACTTGGTTTATTTATTCTGTGACAACTTATCAATATTTAGAGATTTACACTCTCAGAACCGCTAGTGATGAGCGACATTTCAGCTGCTGTCAAGGGCTCTAGCTGCCAATTAATGCCCCAGCAATCCGTCGCCGCCTGTACTAAATCATTAACGATCGCCTCCCGCTGATATTCGCCTAATGACGAAGGAATCATTGGTGCCTTGGTACCAAAAACCAGCTCAAATAAACCAGCATCAGGCTGTAAGCGCATGGAACCATGCTGTAGAACAGCGCCATCTCTTAGCAATTGCGCACTGCCTATCAACTTATAACCATTAGCTAAAACCAGATCCGCTCCCGTTGCCGTGGCAAAACAATCTGGCTGGTTACGATATTCTCTGCCCCGATCGCCATAGCTCAAATCTAGCCCCAGCCGTTGCCAACCAAGTATTAAAAACTCACAAAGCTGCTGATAAATCGCCAGTCGCTTGCCCTGACCGCTGGTAATCATGCTGTAGGTTAAATCACCCTGGTGCAAAACGGCTCTGCCGCCTGTTGGTCGCCGGACTAGATCGATCGATTTCCCCTGCCAAGTTAAATTGTCCCAAGCTATTGGATAGCGGCGTTGATGATAACCCAAAGAAATAGCCACTGGTGACCAATCATAAAACCGCAGCGTCGGTGGCATGCGGCCAGCCACATATTCTTGCAGCAACCAGGCATCGATTTTCATTTGCAGATCACCAGGAGCAGACAGATAGGGAATTAGTCTCCCTGTAACGCGCGGTGTTATATTGTGACTGTTGATGTTTATCATAAATTAATCATGCTTCGCAGTTGGCCGCGTCCACCCGATCGCCAGGATCTGGAATACCGTAAAGTAGATGATCGCATGAACTTTGCGGTACATATGTTGAGTTTTTCCGCCGTCAATTCTACCCTGTGGTTCCTCAAGATTCTGCTCCAAGCGGATTGGGATTGGCCCATCCAGATTGCTGGTATCTGGGGAGCGATAATTTTAATACATGCCCTCTATGTTTTTGTAATTGCAGATTATTCGGAGAAATCTAATGGCTAATAGCAACGAACAAATCGAAGAACTAGCCAGTGAAATTGGCGATAAAATTTATATTGATGTGGCTAAATGGCATCTTTATCTCAAAGAAGCCAAGTTGCATACCGTCCTGGCTGAAAAAGCTTATCCAGTTATATCAGCAGGTAATATTACTGGCGACAAGGTCAACGAAATCTTAGCGCAAGTGATTGTACCCCTCGGTGGTGGTCGGAAGGAACTACCTTTATCGGAGTTGCTACCAGTCGCCTGTCAGGCCAGCTTGCTAGACATTTTGCAGGAATTTGCCCGGAACTTGTAAGAATATGATCGACTTAGTAGATCTCAAAAGAGACATCGGCACGTTAGGCGATCGCTTGGGTAAAACCCAAGACTATCTTTGACCTGCCCAACTTAAATGCCAAAATTCGAGACCTAGAACAAGTGGCCGCTCAGGCCGATTTTTGGGATAACCGAGAAACTGCTCAGGCTACTTTGCAGGAATTAGATGACCTCAAATCCAACTTACAACAATTGCAAAGTTGGCAAAGTAGTTTGACCGATGCAGCGGCAGCCTGGGAAATGCTGGAACGAGAAGAAGATATGGCATTGTTTACCGAAGCCCAGCAAAATCTGCAAACCTTAAAAGTAGAACTCGATCGCTGGGAATTAGAACGCCTATTATCGGGAATTTATGATTCGAAGGGCGCAGTTTTAACGATTAATGCTGGCGCGGGGGGTACCGATGCTCAGGATTGGGCAGAGATGCTGCTGCGAATGTATACGCGGTGGGCAGAACAGCATAAATACAAAGTACAGATCGATGAAATTTCTGAAGGAGAAGAAGCTGGATTAAAGTCCGTGACGATCGAGATTATTGGTCGCTATGCTTATGGCTATTTAAAAAGTGAAAAAGGTACTCATCGGCTAGTTAGAATTTCGCCCTTTAATGCTAACGATAAGCGCCAGACTAGTTTTGCTGGGGTAGAAGTGATGCCCTTAATTGATAACACCGTGCATCTAGACATTCCGGATACCGATCTGGAAATCACTACGACCAGAGCAGGTGGTAAAGGCGGACAAAACGTCAACAAAGTAGAAACGGCGGTGCGGATTGTGCATAAACCCACCGGTATTGCAGTGCGTTGTACCCAAGAGCGCAGCCAGCTTCAGAATAAGGAGAAGGCACTAGTAATTTTGAAGGCGAAGTTGTTGATTGTGGCGCAAGAACAGAAGGCCAAGGAAATCGCTGAGATTCGGGGGGATATGGTGGAAGCAGCCTGGGGCACACAAATTCGCAACTATGTTTTTCAGCCTTATCAAATGGTGAAGGATTTGCGCACCAGCGTGGAAACCAGTGCGGTGAGTGATGTGATGGATGGTGACTTGGATAGATTTATTGAAGCCTATCTGCGTCAGTAAAGCCAACCAGTAGAAGGCAGCTAATGTTTTCCTAGATTGCTGGGTGGTTGATCAATAATCACTTCGACAGGCCGCAGAATATGTTCGCCAATTTTAAACCCTTGCCTGATTACTTTAGCGATTTTAGGACTCTGAATGTCCGGGTTGATCTGTGTATCTACTACCTGATATAAATCTAGATCCGATTGTATATTGGTGATTTCTATTTTTTTCACCAGTTTCCTTGCTAAAGTCTTTATTAGCTTGTTTTGAATGGTATTTAGTGATTTAGGTAAACGTTCAATAGCACGCTGACTTAGGTCTTGACTACCTTCAAAATAATTTATTAGAGATTCTAAGGCATCAAATATTTCTAGCAATTCTAATAATAATTGTTCGTTATCAGCTGTATTTTTTGTATCCTGATTAGCTAAAGACTGTTTAAGAGATATTTTTTCTTTCAATAAAAGTCTTATTTGTTCGATAGTTTGTTGCTGTTGTTCCCTACTAATAATCAGATGCTGTGCCAAAGATTGTTTTTGATGTTTCATTTCCTATGCTTCCCAAATTAAATCTGCTAATTCTTTATTGCTCTGGTCATCTGTATTATCTTGGTTCAACTTATCTATTTCAATCTTAATTAGTCGATCGATCTGTTCAGGAGCTAGCTCCTGTTGGGATTGGTATTCACTGTCGTTGTCATTGTTAAAATCTGAGGAACGAAAGCGTTTAACCAACGGGATAATCGGACTTAGGTAGTCTGCGATTATTCTATCTTCGGAATTCATCAAATATTTTCTAGCCTTAGCGATCGCATCGGGTGAATACTTGCGTTGCTTCATCGCTAAGCTGAAAGATTTAGTGATTTCGGCATTAGATGCCAAACGGGAAACCCCTAGAATTTTGTATGGATTTTGCATAGTTTTGGGATATATGAATAATTATTGCTGTGAATTTTCTAGTGAATATTGATAAATCTGATTGAAAATTTCTTGTACTCTTAGATTATCAGGATAAGCTATTGATAAGTCTTCAATTTTTGCAAGAGATACCTGATCACTGACAGTCGAGTTGTACCATCCCAAATGTATTTCCAATGCTCGATATTCAATCAAGTAATATTCGCTTTGAGGACTAGATAATAAATCATACCAGAATCGAGCGAAATTCAAATGATCCTCGAAATCGCTGATTATATTGCGTTGATGAGCACATAGCTCATCAATTCTTTGCCACCATTCATCATTTTGAGCAATAGTATTTTTAATACCACTTAGTGAATAAATAGCATTTCTCCACTCATCTTGTTGGAGATAAGAGCAACCTTGGTTATACAGCACGAAATGATAGGCAAATTCTTCTAGGCTGGAATTTGCTTCTAAATTATCTTGTAGTATTTCAGATCGTTTTGGATCTCCATCTAAGCAAGCTGCCACTACTTTGCCCCATCTGGTATACATAGTTCTCCAAATTTCTGGTTTCTCATCCAATAAACTCTGCGAGTAATATTTTTGATGAAAACCGGGAAGAATAGTCAATCCATCTATTATAATTTTATTATTCAACTCTTCTTGTAATAATTTAGCTGCCCATATTTCCTGACGATACTGATCTCTTAGCTGTAAATAATCATCTGGCTTTAAATCCTTAATTGTTTCAATATGTTGTTCTAATAGTTTCCATAAATTACTCCTTACCTCAGTTAGAGATAAAGATTTATTTTCTAGCCAGGGAATATTTTGAAGAATTGAGTCTGTCTCAATATTAGCAATAGCTGTAGACCAAGTAAGAATTAGTTCTTCGATATTACAATAATCATTTTGACTAGCATAATACAAAGCAACTGCTAAATTATGTAAGGATTCTATATTTCTTTTGCTCAACCATTTTTCGCGGGCAAAGACAACTATTTTATCCCATTCCTCTGTATTCCATATTTTGGTTTCGATAGCTGGTAAGATACAGTCATTCAAGTTAGTTTCGATTAGTAAATCACTGCCGAACTTATTGATAAATTCTAAACTAGTTATTTTCGACTGTTCTAAGTCATTCTGTTCAATTAATTGTTTTATTCGAGGTTGCACTAGCTGGCGTTCCGCAATACTAATATCTACTAAAATTTGTCGATGTTCACGTACCACTTCTTGATCTAGTGTTGACCATATTTCTTTCGCTTCTTTGTACTTTTGTTGTTGGGCATATAGTAAACCTTTTAAATACTGAGCTTGGGGATTATCAACATCAGCCAATTGCTCGATTCCTTCGTTAGTTTCTCCTATTATTATATTAACTATTGCTAATTGTAATTTTGCTTCACCCCAATTGGGCATTAATGTTAGCGCTGCAACATAATGATATTTCGCTTCACTAGTTAAGCCTAATTGCTGCTTATCTTTACCCAAATCTAGTTGTTTTTGGGCTGCAGCTGCCTGACTCAGACTAAATACTAATTTTTCTCCATCTGGACTAGGAAATTTTACTAATGCTTGATTTAAAATAATGAGTGCATTAGAAAATTCACCTAAATAGCTTAATCTTTTGGCTTCTGCCAAAGACTCTAAGTAAGTATCTTCTTCCTTGGCCTGCTCTTGAAAATCTTCAATAGTTTGCAGTAATTTTTCAGGAGCATAAATTTCTTTGGCAGCCAATAAATTATTTATAGCTTCTTTGAATTTCCTATGATGAAAGTTTTCTGTTGCAGTTCTAAATAAAGACTGAAATTGATGACGACGACCAATTTCCAACTGAATATTATCAATTGCTTGCATACAGCTATCTTTTTTCACTATCGAGTAACTTTGTAGATAGTAATCTATAGCTTTTGATAAAAAGTCTGTATCAAAGGGGTTATAAGTATCTTGATTGATTGTGATTTTAGCCTGCTCAATCAAATTGTTGGCTTGCTTAATTTTTTCTTTTTCTTTTTTCTTTGTTTCTTGCCTACTTCGCCATGATTTAACAGCTAGCTGGATTTTAGATGTTTTTTTATCTAACCATTCTAAGTTATTCCAAATCAAAATTGCCAATACAAGAATTAGAAAATAAACCATAATCCCCAGAGCAAGATAACATTAGCTAAAAATATACCGATCGACCAAATCAGCCATGGCGAGCTATCTTTTGTTGAGCTAGCCTCTGGTAGTTCTGATAACATGCGAATTAGTGACAAATCAGTTTGACAATTAGGGCAAATATTAATTTCTATGGCCGATCGATCACAAACGGGACAATTAATTTCAGTGCTCATAAATTATCTAGTTAAGCTGGTATTGATAGAAGATGTGGGAGTTGCTTGGTCAAAATAGATATTGACATCTGACAGCAATTCATTAATTAAACGATCTACTTCTGGCAAATCATTATATTTGGTGGCTGTTAATAATCGATCAAACTTATTTTTCATTGTCCTGGCATGAGTAGGCGAGACTAAGTCAGCTTTCAGAATTCCATCTCGACAATATAGAACTGTTTTCACAAAATCTGGTAAGTTGTCATACTCTTGTCTAGCTTCTGCTAAGTAAGAATCAATTATTGATAAGTTTTGATTAGTTAAAACAGTCTCTAGTTTTTCAATTACTTCTTTGATCCGATCTATTTGCAATTCATGTAAAAAGCTAGTAAAGTACTCTATCACTAGTCGTAGATCACTTAAGTAATAGCTAGCCCAATTCATGTCTCGGGATGCAAACATTTTCAATTCTTGTAGTTTACTTTGAGCTACTTCTAATCGATCTTTATGCTTGTCCAGCTGTCCATCTTTAATCTGATTAACAGATTTAATAATGTCTCCAGCTAGTCGATTGGCTTCGGCTGTTCCATGATGGGTTAAGTTCCATTCATCATTTAATTCTTGAATGATTGTTTCTACCTCCAGCGAAATTTTCTCATCGATCCCACCTCGCGAAAAGGAACAATTCTCGCGCACGGAAGGGTCATTTTTTAAAATGGCGTTCATGCTGATGGAGCTATGTTGCTCATCTAATTCGATTGTCAACAATATCTCTGTTCCTTTAGGGTAGGACTCATTTAAAATTAGCCACATATCCCCAATCAACTCATCATGTTTCTCCTGATCAGCTTGACTTCTCACGTCATCTGGGCTGAAAAATTTAAAGTGAATTAATCTTTGTCCATCAGCCGCTGTTTTGAGAGTATGAGTTTTCACTAATGGTAAAATTTCGCCCTGTTTTACCAACACAAATCGGGGTTCATCGGCCAATTCAATACAATAATTGCGCGATACAGTACTCACTTGTTCCGTCAATCCGGCAGCAACAATTGCCGCCCCTTCGGCGACTGCATACATGGGACGCGGATGAACTACTACCCGATCTTTGCCAAAGACTGATTGTACTTTTGACTGTACTAAAGGAATTTGGGATGAACCGCCGACTAGCAACACCACATCGATAGTTTCTTGAGGGTAATCAGAATATTGAATCGCGTCTTGACAAATTTCGAGAGTTCGATCGATCAAAGGTAACACTAATTCTTCAAATTCTTCCTTAGTAACAGTCACATCGATCGAGATGGCCATCCCTAAATCATCAATTAGTGGTGTGGCTGGTTGTACTTGTGTTGATAGTGCTTGACTGAGATCGATTTTTGCCCTTTCGGCGGATAACTTCAGATCTTGGATAAATCTAACCCTTTGATAATGAGGCATTTTGGCGATCAAACTCTCAATGTCATCTAGTCCTTCCGCTTGCCCAATCTTTTGTTTAATTAGATTTATTAGACGGCTATCAAGATCATCACCCCCTAACCATAAATCTCCGGCTTTGCCTAACTCGATGAATTGGTTACCGGCTGAGGTAATTAGGGAAGCATCAAAAGTCCCACCGCCAAAATCATAAACCAAAATAGTTTTCACATCTTCAGAATCTGGTTTGAAACCATAAGAAATGGCAGCGGCGGTGGGCTCTGGTAAAAGTTCGACAGTGGTCAATTTGGCTTTCTTCGCAGCTGTGATCGTGGCATGACGTTGCTTATCATTAAAGTAGGCTGGAATGGTAATCACCGCTCCAGTAATGCGGCTGTTTTGGCCAGTTTTAGATTGATAAGCTTCGGCATTATCGATTACTTGGCGCAGGATCGCCGCCGAAATATCCTCAGGTTCATACTCTTTTCCATCTAGCCAGACCGCCAGGCTATTTTCGGTGCCTTGGCTCAATTCGGTGATTTTATAGCTGAGATGTTGAATTTGATTTTGGACGACTGTATCCCCAAAACCTCTGCCGATCAATCGCTTGATGGAAACCACTGTGTTTTCGGGAGCAGCATTGAGTTGACGATAGGCAACTTCTCCGGCCACTAGTTGCCCATCTTTAATAGTCACGATCGATCTAGTTAATTTCCGATCGGGTGGAGTGTTATCGTCAGCAGTAACTACTTCTAATTCAGCTAGTTTGAAAGCAGCAACAGAATTACTAGTGCCTAAATCGATACCTACGATGTTACCCATGATTTTTTATGTTGATTTTGTTAGTTTGTTCTGAAATTTGGAGTTAGTTAAGTTTGATTTCAGCAATGTGAAATAAGTTTATTTATTCTATCTATTCAAAAGATGCTGGATCGATCGGTTCAGTTTTCATAGTGCCATCTGTCGTTTTATATAGAGTCATGGTGAGCATACTGTACTTAGTTCCATCCTTATCCTTCGTCTCGACCAGCTCAAACTCGTCAGTTTTACTAAAACCCCCCGAGCTTAGATCACGGTAACGAACATCATACTTACCGGGCGTAATTTCCTTGGCTGTAAAAGATTCATTGGCGCGGATAAAGAAGGTTCTAATTGGTTTGCCCGTATTTTTGGCAAAGACTTTCACAAATACATCAGAGTTACTATTTTTAATGGTTATTGATGAGTAACCATTAGTTGCTTTTTTGGGGTATTTTTTAATATATCCAGAAGTGGCTGGAAAAGGTTGCCCATTATCGGCTGTTTTTGGCCGTACATAGCTAGGCGAAGGTTGGGGGGAGATGTTTGACCCAGATTCATCTCTGGCTATAGAAGCTGGGCTATCTGGAGTCGATGAATATCGATTTGTATCATTGTCCAGCATTGAACATCCGCCAGCTAATAGCCCTAGCAGTAACGCATCTGCTAAGTAAACGTTGAGGATCTGTCGCCATTGCAGGGGAACTCTCCAGATATGATACTCACTACTCATTAATGCCGATTTGAGTAACTGAACTCGATAAGAGCCGATCGGAATCACTGGTAAAAATAGAAAAACAATCCATTCAGTGGTGATGTACGAGCCATCGCTTTCCTGATCACGACGGCCATAATACTTTGTCCCGCATCCGTTAATGGTATATGGCATTTTAAAACACTTCCTCGATCGATTTGAGCGTACTGATTTGTTTATTGGGCAGGTAATAGAAAAATATGCATCAAATATTATCACTGATTATTGATATCGGTACTAAAATACTGTTTTTCCGTTACAATCATGGCGATTTTCTTTTCGTAATAGGCCGCTTCGTTGATGAATATCGGGAAAACGGTCGATGGCCCTGGATAGAAAATTGATTCGCCAGCAAATGTGAGAAAGAGAGGAGCGCCAGGCTGCAAAGCTTCGTAATCTTGAAATTGTAATTGGGGATGAATAATGGCTTGGATGTCACCCTGTGAATTTCTGGGATAATCTATTGATGAAATCACCTGATAGACGTCCAAACCAGATGACACCGGTAGCGGTTTATCTTGATTGAGCGCTTCCAGATAGTTCAAAATAGCCTGAACTAACATTTCGGTTTTCTGAAATAAATCAGCTTGTAGAATCCCTTGAGCGATCGCCCCAACTTCGATCGTGCAGCCCAGTGGGGAGAGCGATCGCAACATCGGATCTTGGTTTTCCGGGGCATCAAAATTCGCGCCACAACAAACTCGGACATCTGGATGAAGTGTACTGAGGTAGGCAGCTAGTCGCATATTGAAAGGGTGAGCGCTAGAGGGTAGAATCGTCAGCCCCATATTGGCCGTACTGCTATGCAGATCGATAATTAAATCGATATTGGTGAGTTGGGCGGCAATCTGTTTGGCCAGTTCGTCTTCGTAACTAGTTAACCCTGGATTCTTTAAATCTTCGTTGGCAAAACTACGATTCAAATCGCGATCGATATAACGGCGATTTTCTGCGATCGCCTGGGGATTAGCTAGTAATGTCACACAGTCCAGGCTATCTCGATGCAATAGTTCAGGAAACTGCTGAAATTTCTGGACGAGGTAAACGCCAGTTAGCTCGTTTCCATGCGTACCGCCAATAATAGCAACTCTTCTAATCGATTCGGACATAATCAACCTCTAGGCTGGATGTGGTTAGTAGGCTTTTCAACCTGCTTCTTACCATAAATAAATCGCTATTATATGTCCAATACTTATTTTGATCAGGTAATATATTTTTAAAATATACTGTTGAATTCATGGAACTCCGCCATCTTCGTTACTTTATTGCGGTTGCCGATGAATTAAGCTTTAGCCGGGCAGCCGAGAAATTACATATTGCTCAACCGCCTTTGAGTCAGCAGATTCAAGCTTTAGAAACGGAATTAGGGGTACGCTTGTTCGATCGCAAGAGTCGTCCGCTGCAGATCACCCAAGCGGGACAGGTTTTTTTGGCTGAAGCTCGGCTGACGTTAGAAAAATTAGAACAAGCGGTAACTACAACTCAACTCGTTCATCAGGGCGAGTTAGGATATCTGACGGTGGGATTTACCAGTTCGATGGCTAATGGTATTTTGCCTACGATTATGTGTGCTTTTCAGCAAAAGTATCCCAACGTAAAATTAATTCTGTGCGAAAAAAATTGCAATGTCCAAATTCAGGGATTACGCGATCGAGATACTGATATTGCCTTTGTCTATCAAGATTACAAATCTTTTCAATCTAATGACTTGGAAGCTGTGCTGGTTTCCCAGGAACCACTCGTTGTGGTTTTACCCGAAAAACATCAGCTGGCAAATAAGTCCGAGGTTTCTATCAATGATTTAGCAAATGAAAAATTTGTGATGCCTTTGTCTAATGTTGTATCTGATCTAGCTGAGCAAATTGAATATCTGTTTGCAGAAGCTGATTTGAAGCCGAAAGTTTCTCAACAAGCTCTGTTTATGGTAACGATTTTAGGTCTAGTGGCAGGGGGCTTAGGAATCAGTATTCTGCCAGCCAGTGTTCAAAATCTGCACCGACAAGGGGTAGTCTATTGCCCAATTCGAGAAAAAACCACGACTAACCAGTTAATTGCGGTGTGGCGGCGGGATGATTTATCTCCGATCTTGAGGCAATTTCTGGATATTACTAGAGCTGTTAGCGAGTTACCATCTTCTAATATAGCACTCTCAATCTTCGAGAGGAATAGCTGACTCAAACGGTAGTTCCTTCAGAACGATCGAGCCATCTGCCATCAGGATCGATCAAATTTTATAAGCATTCCTAAATATTTAGTTGGTTGAGACTGCAACTATAGGATAATTTTAGCCGATCGAAACGAGAATCGACTCTAAGCCTCCTGACTGCCGGACACATCTTTGTAGAAGTCTTGAAAGTCGGCTAACGGTTCGTCGAAGTCTGCTCGCATACTAATTAGACCACTAGCGCAGCCGAGTAGCTCTTGGCGACCAATTTTTGGAGGCTGGTTGGTTTTTGGTGTGGTCTGCGTACCATAGGAATTGAAGCGATCGATCAGATGGCTCATGATGCTGAGTTGTTCGCTGGGTTCTAGTCGATCGATTTCGGTTAAAACTTGTTGGAGGAGAGGACTCATGGTTTTGCCTCGTTACTGGATTATTGTTAGTTTAGCGTGGTTTTAGGTTTCGGTAAATCGTTGGCGTTAGCCTCTCCATTCCTTCAAAACGCTACGCGAACGGAGAATCGCACTCCAAATCGCTGCTGCTAAGTTCTCTTGCTCTGGGCGAAGGGCATCGGAAATATTATGCAGTGATGAGCCAGATGATTTGGATCTGTTTGGGGGTATTAATTGG
>CAXTSX010000019.1:0-62203 GCA_964247085.1 uncultured bacterium | reverse complement strand
TTCCATCAAACCTTGTTCTGCCAACTACTTCAAGCTTTTTGTCCGGTACTGAGGTCAAATTGTCCTGTATCAATGAGCGATAACAATTGAAACGCACTACCACGCCTAGATCGCAACCCCGCAACAATGACATTGGTATCAAGAACGATTTGAGGTAATGGCATTTGAAAATGAAAGGCTAATACTATCTGTATGTCTCAACTCTATCATCAGAATCGTTGGCGTAGCCTACCAGAGGTAATCGCCACAATCTTGCCATGATTGCCTTCCTCAACTTTCGTTGGCGTAGCCTACCGTAGGTAATCGCACCTGAGACTCGTAGATTTCGCCGCCTCGTCGGCAAATTCCTCTGTACTATGAAGGGGTTGTCAAACTGTCATAGACTTGACCTCAGTTTCTAACTATGCATCTTCATTTCTATAAACTTTTTGCATATTCGTGCCAGTAAACCGCAATCTCAGAAGTCTGCTTCAAAATTATGTCGGGAAGCAAATCTGCTGACCAAAAAGCAAGATGATAGAAATCTACAGGTTCTTCTTCCTCAAGAATAGTATCTACATCTTTGCCGCGATCCATGTCACGAACACAGTAGCGTACTCGATAAGTTCCAGTTGAAAGCGGAATTTCGCAAACACATTCACCGTTCCAATCGTAGAGGGAAACTCCCTCACCATTTATCACCAAAGGAACTTCTACAACTTCCTCCCATGTTTGGTCAAGAGGAGGAGGAGCATCCAGCACGTCTACACTCAGCCGGACGCGACCAGTATGCAGCCCTGTAATCAAAAAAAGTATATCAGATATGGCTGCTCCACAAAGCCCATTCGTCTGACCCTGAAAACAAGCAGATAGTTCAGCAGGTTCTTGGGCGTCGGACAGGACGTATGCCTGTCCATAATGGACATACAAGCATCCATCGAAGATTCGAGTCATTTGATGTAGATCGCCATTTTTATTTGTGCTGGACAACGTTGCTGTCTAACGTTCGTGTTGAGCGGTTGACAGAGAACTTTGCAACTCACTAGAGATTTGAGTAAATCCGCTCCAACACGGTTGTTAGCTTGCGCTTTTGCTCAGACGATTCAGAAAGATAGGCTACTTTTTTCTAATCATCTACAGCTACCATCACATCACTGGATTTGATCATGGCATAGGCTTGCCGCCCCTCTTCGAGTTGTAGCACCTCGGCTGAGGAACGAGTAATAACAGATACAGCTTCAACATTTGGGGCGATTTCAAGCAGAATCTCCGCATTGACGCTGCCTAATCGTACCTGTTTCACGATCGCGGGGAAAACATTCCGGGCACTCACCCGCATCGCATGGATTTCCAAGTCGCGTAGTTGTTTTTTGGGAGTCGATGACGGCAAGCTGAGGTCAGGTGTTTCTCGATCCAACGTCCTCACCAACTCACGTAGAACGTCCGTTTTTGACCGCTGCGTTTGTTCACAGAAGCACTCAAGAAGCTGTCGCTCGGCTTCGGGTAATTGAAACGTGACCCACCCTTGATCTTTACGCGGCATAATTATCTACCAATTAAGTTGGTAATATCTTGACAGAAAGTTGGTATTTATTCAAGATGATTAGAATTATCCAAAAATTTATCCGTATGCATCCAAAGTATTGGCGAGTCGGGCTATTGGGCTTCTTGGTAACGGTATTGGTTGCCTGCACTCAACTCGCGCCTGCCCCCCAGTCGAATCAGCCAACAACGGCTCAGTCTCCTGCCCCAACCTCGACGCTCTTGATCGCCGCTGCCGCCAGTCTCCAGAAACCTTTACAGGAAATCACGCCACTTTATGGTCAGGCAAACCCTAGCCAGACCATTAACTACAACTTCGCCGCCTCCGGTGCCCTGCAACAACAAATTGAACAGGGCGCGCCCGCTGACATCTTTATTTCGGCGGCGACTAAGCAGATGAAAGCTTTACAAGAAAAAGGGTTGCTGGCATCAGCAACAACAAAGGACTTATTGACAAATCAGTTGGTTCTGATCACTCCCAAGCAAACTTTGGTATCTTTGACTGGCTTTCAGCAACTCGTTCAGCCAGAAGTTAAGCGAATCTCGATCGGGGAACCTCGTAGCGTTCCAGCAGGACAATACGCCACAGAGGTTTTGCAGAATCTTGGCATCTTGGATCGGGTGAGATCTAAATTTGTATTGGGCAGTAATGTCAAATCTGTGATGACGGCGGTAGAAACAGGCGATGTGGATGCAGGCATTGTCTATGCGACTGATGCTCAAGGTTCAGATAAAGTCACCGTTGCGGCCACCGCTGAGGAAAAGCAGCATTCTCCCATTCGCTATCCGATCGCGGTTTTGAAGTCGAGTAAATCGATCGAGGCATCTAAACGATATGTCGAATTACTGCAAAGTGATACCGCGAAAGCAGTATTTAAAAAGTATGGGTTTGGGATTGTCCAGCCTTGATTAAATGTTAATTCCCGATCTATCCCCGCTCTGGGTTTCGCTGAGAGTATCGCTGCTGGCAACTGCCATTACCTTTGGACTGGGAACCGCTGTTGCTTATAAAATGTATGGCTATCGTGGGAAAGCGCGATCGCTCATTGAGGGAATTCTGATCGCGCCTCTAGTATTACCGCCGACCGTTGTCGGTTTCATGCTACTAATTTTGCTGGGCAAAAATGGGATTTTAGGACAGATCTTAACCCAATGGCATTTGAGCGTAGTGTTTACGTGGTATGCCGCCGTTTTAGCCGCCGTTATCGTGTCATTTCCATTGATGTATCGCTCGGCATTAGGAGCCTTTGAGCAGATCGACTCGTTGCTTTTGGATGCTGCAAGACTAGATGGATCATCAGAAATAGAAGTATTTTGGTATATGGCTTTACCCCTAGCACTTTCTGGAATTCTAGCGGGTACAGTACTGACGTTTGCTCGTGCATTAGGCGAGTTTGGCGCGACATTAATGCTGGCAGGAAATATCCCAGGGCAGACGCAAACAATGCCAATGGCAGTTTATTTTGCAGTTGAGGCAGGTGCAATTCAGGAAGGATGGTTCTGGACGATTATCGTTGTCTTTATTTCTTTAGTGGGAATTATTGTGGTCAACTCTCGGAAAATCTAAGTCAACTTTGCATACCGTCTCAACCAATAATCTAAGCAAGCTAACTAGTAACTATGCGGAAATTTTCTGCATAACATATTCTAGTAGGGTCACTATATAGAAACTTTCCGGATAATACAACCATTTGAGGTGAATATCCAGAATTTATCTGGGTAACATACTGTTACAAGTGAGATCCTAGAGTTGCTCAGTTACAGGATAGCCCATTCTAAAATTCAAGAAGACTATGAAGAGACAGAGCCAGAAGATTTATTTGCCGTCCTGCTTTTTGCCCCAGCAAAATAGTCCCCTGGTAGTAATAGTTAAATTACCCCATGTCTGTGGGGTGAACCACTAATCTAACTGAGTTCGGCAACCACCATGTCTTCTAAAAGATTTTGGCTAGTCAATAAATCGTAGACAGTCAAACGTAAACAGCGTTTTTGGTCAACCATCAACCGTACTCGAATCCGATCGCTCCCCGGAAAACCCAGCGGCTCCAACTTCGCAATATTTTTACCGGCAGTTGTTTCATTTAATGGGCGCACCGCCGACACCCCAGCCGCTAAATTCCTGGTGATTAATCGATCGCCATCAAAATAAATTTCGGTGCCGCCGGTTTCAGTACCCAGTTCACCAATAATTAGCTCAATACTGGGTTGGTTAGCTTGGGACGCACCCAGCATTAACTCAACTGGTTTTTCCATCGGGTAAGGCTGACCCGCATTAATAATGCGGTGCCAGTTGTGACGATTTTGACGACGATCCCAATAGCGAATGCCATAACTATGATAAAGAAAATCAGTGACTTCTAAGCCCTGAGTAATTTGTAAAGCGCCATGGGCGATCGCTTCAAAGGGCTTGAATTGCTTAATTTTACTCGGCTCAAAATGTTGACTGATCCAAGATTGGATCGCAGGCATTTGAGCCGTGCCGCCAACTAGCAAGACAGCATCAATGGCACTGAAAGTAATTGTTTGTCGATCGATCTGTTGATTAATTGATTTTAGCAGGTCATCCAACTGAGAAAATAACCCTTTGTCGGTCAAAATCTGTTCTAGTTCAGAGCGGGTGAGCTGAAATTCGTAGGTTTCAAAGGCTTGATCATCAAAAAATACTTCGGTGGCGGTGGTGCTTACGGACAGCTGAATTTTGAGCTTTTCAGCCAGCCGCATAATGAGGGATGTTACTCGTAAATCCTGCTGGGCGGCTAAATATTCGGCAATCCAGCGATCGATATCGGTGCCCCCTAAGTTTTGGCCAGCTTTGGCTAATACCTTGGCCAGTTGCGGTTTTTGGGCAGATTTATCTAAAACTTGGTTGCCAAATTTAATTAAAAAACCTAATTTTTGGCTAGGGTTGGCGACCAGTTGCACCAGGGATAGATCGATCGTTCCGCCGCCACAATCTAAAACTAAAATCAAGCCACGATCTAAGCCATAACCCAGCGCCGCTGCTGTGGATTCATCTAATAGCGATATTTGTTCGATCGCCAGCTGAGCGCAGACTCGGTTTAGCCAACTGCGGTAGGTATCAAAACTATCGACAGGCACAGTCACTACTAACGATTCGGTCGATTCATTACTCAGTGCTATAGACTGTAATACTTGAGTGAGAAACCATTCACCGACCTGTTCAAAGGTGATTTGGCAACCATCTAATTCCGGCAGAAATCCTTGAATCTCTGCGCCAATACCCCGTTTGAATCCAGCAAAAGAGCGCAAATCGCTGGCAATATCCAAACCTCGATCGCGCACAGCCTGACCAATAGTTAAATCTATAGTGGCCGCATTATTGACATAGACCAAACTAGGAATCAGTGGTGGATTCAGCGCATCAACAATGGACAAGCCCGGTAAACTAATGGTTTCCGCTTGTTGAGTGGCCGCATTCCAACGGGCAATTACAGTGTTACTAGTGCCAAAGTCAATCGAGATTGCCATGATAATAATCTTTAGTTTATAAAAATTTTGTAATTGGCCAAAAGTCTTGCCAGATAGGCAATGCCTTTCAACAACCCACGGATTTTGTGATAATTGTTTACATAAAATACACACTTTTCACCATAGTTTGCTATGGTGAAACTGCATTCCAATTTATGAATATGTAGAGTTGTAAACATGAATCCTATTACAATTATTGCTTGGATAATATTTGGAGTAATTGCCGGTGCAATTGCTAAATTAATCGTACCTGGTCGTCAGGGCGGTGGTTTCTTCTCAACGGCGATGCTTGGTATTGTTGGTGCTTTTATTGGTGGTATCGCTCACAACTTCATTAGCAATGGTAAGTTAAATCTTGTTGCTAGCAAAAGTTTTGATCCTGTTAGTTTGGTCGTCGCTGTGCTTGGTGCCATTGTGGCAGTTTTCCTTTGGGGAATGTTAACCGGTCGTACTGATAATTAGTCAACGATAACCTTGGTTAAGTACTGATTGAGATGAAAGGCATCTACTCCAGCTACACCTCGGTTCTGAGCAGCAAGGCTACCCGCCTGGGCGTGCCACCAGTTAGCACTGGCAACTATTCTTAAGAAATGTGCTGATTCATTGTTGGAGTGTGAGGTGGCAACTACACCGCCCAGCACTCCAGTTAATACATCACCACTACCGCCTCTCGCTAGTGCTGGAGTACCATTATTGATGACCCACGTTTCATCACCATCAGAGATAATCGTTCTAGCACCTTTGCTGAGGACGATTAATTTATTTTGAGCGGCTTTTTCTATAACTGTTGTTATGCGATCGATCTGATCAGTGTCAGTCATATCAGGAAACAGTCGTCGCCATTCACCACCGTGCGGTGTGATAATCGTGGTAGCTGAGCGGCACTGCCAGCTATTTGCTGGCAATTGTGCCAGGATATTTAAAGCGTCGGCATCCAGTATCAAGGGCAAGTCTTTAGTTAGTAATAATTTAATAATTTCTACTGGTTCGGTCGTAAGGCCACAACCGACCGCAATCGCTGTAAACTTAGACCAATCTAGATCCGGCAACTGGGCAATCGCCCCTTGTGCTGTTTCTGGACAACCGATGATAATCGCATCAGGTAAATGGTTTAGTACTGCTAATTTGAGAGAGTTGGGAACAGCGATCGATAAGAGTCCCACCCCACTGGCTCTAGCACCCAACCCGGCTAGAATTGCTGCACCAGCGTATTTTTCAGATCCGACGACTAATAACAAATGCCCCTGCTGATATTTATGGGTCACCAGCGGACGGTAGTGGGGCAAATATCGATCGGCAGTCGCTTTGGTCATCATTTGTAGCGGTGGCGATATACCCAATACAGCTTGGATATCAGTCAGGGGGATATCAAAATCTAGTAATTCGGCCTGTACAAGGTAGGCTAGGGCTGATTCCTGGGCAAAAGCCCTTTTCCACAAACCTAAACACAAAGTGTGCCTAGCAACAATCGCGGCACCTAATATTTCCCCTGTATCAGCATGAATGCCCGAGGGCAAGTCAATACTGACGATCGGCAGGTTCAGTTGGTTGATGGCGGTAACTATAGCAACTAATTCGATGCTAAGCGATCGATCCAGCCCAAAGCCAAACAGGCCATCCAAAATGACATCACAAGTTTGTAACTCAGCTACAGTATGAACTTGGGCTATCCCCAAATGAGTGAGGTATTGATGGTGTTGAGCGGTTAAAGCCTTAAACTGATGACTGGGACTGTACAGCAGCATTTGGTAGCCGCACAGATGTATTTCTCTGGCTACCACCAAGGCATCACCACCATTATGGCCAGACCCAAATACCACCCCTACTCGCGGGTAACTAGTTAGGGGAAATAGCTGCTGAAAGCGCCGATGGATTAAGCCACCCACCTTTTCCATCAGCGCAGCTACGGGCATTCCAGCTGCAAACATCCGTGCTTCGATCGCCTGCATTTGAGCAATCGTGACAATTGGCTCGCTCATGGTTGTAGCACTTTTTGGATCTCGATCGCTACCTGGGGAGCGTATTCTTCATGCATCCCCAAAGTGCCTGGTAATGTGACAGTGGTGACTCCTGGCAAGAGCGCGATCGATTCCATCTCGGCTTTAGATTTGGGTGGACAGTCGGCACCGATGATCAGCAAAATTGGTACAGAGAGCTGCTGAAAGAAAGACTGAAAGGTTTCCCGGTCATTGACCGGATCCAAGCCACCCGTGACGAAAGCCGCCGGGGCAAACCGGGCACCAGCTTGCTGGGTAATCTGTCGTTTGTGGTCAATTAAGGCCGGAGTAATACTGGCCGCAGTGGCGTAAACATGCCGCTGATACATCATTTGCAGAAAGCCGGGGGTGGTATTGACCTGATATAGGGCTTGGCCGAGGAGAGGCGATCGCACTAATTCTCGCAAGAATTTGAACCAGGGTTTTTGACCTTTCATCATGGTGGGGAGTGGACCGCGCCAGGTCGGAGCCACCAAAATAATCTGCTCAAACAGATCCGGTTGCTGCTGGGCTAATTTCATTACATAGCCAGCGGTGTGGCCGGTGGCTACGATGGTTAGGGGTTTGAGAACAATATCTCGGATAAAGTCGGTGAGAAATTGTTGGTAGAGTTCTGGGTTGTACTGCAGACGAGACCTATCGGAGTCCCCAAAGCCAGGGAAATCCACGGTAGTCACCCGGAATTCTGGGGCTAAAGCGGTGGCGATTTCGGCGACTTCTTCCCGGCTGCAGACGGTACTAAAAGCGGGTAGGAGCAGTACCGATTTTCCCTGACCGCCCATGGAGTAAGCGACTTGGAGCGGTTGATTTTGCCATGTCCATTGGTAGGGAGAAGGAGCAGTAGAGAGCATGGAGTGTTGTAAAAAGTTTAGTTCTATTTTAAGGCTGATTAAGTGCTGGTCTTTTGCTTTTCTTTAGCCAGCCAAAGATATCAGCGACGGTTAGCTGAATAGACTGAGCAAAATCTGGTACTGGCAAAACGGCACTCAGTTCATCAATAATCAGAATATTATGACTAGCACGACTGATAGTGATGGATTCAGATTCAGGATCAATTAACCACCCCATTTGGGTTCCATAATCTAAGCAGTGGTTAACATTTTTCAAGACTTTGGTGGCACTTTGACCAGGCGAAAGTATCTCAATTGTCCAATCTGGGGCAATCAAAAAAACATTTTCGATTTTCCCTTCAGTATCAGTGGGAAATCTAGAGCTTTCAAATACCGATAGATCCGGCACGAGTGCGCGACCGCCAAAAGTACAACGTAGCCCGGTAAAAGATTCAGCAATACCTTGTGAAGCCAGAGCTGCATCCAACTTAACACCCATTTTTAACTGAATAATGCTGTGATGACCTTGGGGCATGGGCTTCTGGATAATTTGACCATCGATATACTCGCTAGCTGGCTTGGTATCCGGCAATGCTAAGAATTCTTCCAGGGTAATTTGCTTAATTGGGGTTTGCACCATGAGTGATCTTCTCCAAAAAGTCTCACATCTATTATGCCCTAAGCACATCAATACACTAGTACCAAAAGTAAAAATCTATAGTTTAAGCAATCGATCGACACATAACCAAGCTAATGGGAAAGAACCCAAACCTCAACGCCCACAACATTTTTCGGTAAAATAATAACTAACTGAGATATTTACAGAGCTGCCTAATCATGACCGATTACAACCCCAGTGGCGTAGCCACCGCCAACGGCAACCTCTACGGCCTCCCCTTCGACTACGATTCCGCCCAACTAATTGTCATTCCCGTACCTTGGGAAGTCACCGTTTCCTACGGAGCCGGTACCGCCAACGCTCCCCAACAAATCCTCAACGCCTCACCCCAATTAGATTTGTTTGACTTCGACCATCCCGACGGTTGGCGACAAGGCATTTTCATGCCAGAAATTTCACAGGAACTGCTGGAGAAAAATCGCTATTATCGTAGTCAAGCCGCCCTCATTATCACTGCTCTAGAAAAAGGCCAAACACTAACACCAGAATTAACCGAAATCGTCGCTGAAATTAACCAAGCTGGCGAACAAGTCAATCAGTGGTTAGAAACACAATGTTTACAAGCTATGCAAGCTGGTAAACGAGTCGCAGTGATTGGTGGCGACCACAGTTCACCTTTGGGATATTTTCGTGCCTTAGCCAGCAAATACCCAGATTTTGGTATTTTGCACATCGATGCCCATGCTGACTTGCGTGATGCCTACGAGGGTTTTACCTATTCTCATGCTTCGATTATGTTTAATGCGATCGAACTCCCCCAACTCACCAAACTCGTCCAGGTGGGCTTGCGAGATATTTGTCAGGATGAAGTCAATATTATTAATAATTCTGAGGGGCGGATTATGGCCTATTACGATGCCGCCATCAATCAACGTCTTTATAGTGGCCAAACTTGGGTAGCTATCTGTCAAGAAATTATTAGCCATCTGCCGCCACAGGTACATATTAGCTTTGATGTCGATGGTCTTGATCCGAAGCTCTGTCCGTACACCGGTACCCCAGTCCCGGGCGGTCTAGAGCTAGAGCAAACCTATTGCTTATTTCGAGAACTCGTCAAAAGTGGTCGCCAAATTATTGGTTTTGATCTGTGCGAAGTTGGCGATGCCGAGTGGGATGGCAATGTGGGAGCCAGAATTGTGTATAAACTCTCTAATTTGATGGACTTATCGTTAAGAACATCATGAGCTGGTGTCTACCACATTGCCCTAATCAACTAATCGTGAACGATTTTAACAGACTGAATTTTGTCGCCGCCCTTAATAGCGTTGACCACTGCCATATCTTCGGTTTTGCCAAACACAGTATGAACACCATCTAAATGTCCTTGGGGGGCATGGCAAATAAAGAATTGGCTACCGCCAGTATTTTTGCCCGCATGAGCCATGGAGAGACTACCAGCTTCGTGTTTGTTGTGATTGATTTCACAATTGATTTTGTAGCCAGGTCCACCAGTGCCAGTGCCTTGGGGACAGCCACCCTGAACCATAAAGTTGGGAATCACCCGATGGAAGTTGAGGCCGTCGTAAAAGCCTTTTTCAGAGAGGTCAACAAAATTCTTAACAGTGTTAGGAGCATCAGCATCAAAGAATTGAATATTGATGGTACCTTTGTCGGTTTCGATAATGGCGCGAGTCATAGATTCTAGTTCGTTCACAGCCTCAGTATTTTAGCTTAATTGTCGATCGATTGTCGGCCAATAATATCTGGACAATTACGATCGATCGACCCCTTGCTTATCGGGTAATGCTCTACAGGTCTTTCTTTGTTCGGTAAAATTAAACCAAGTGATGAATAAACTTCTCGCCTAGCAATAGACTTAAGTACTACCAATTCGATGACTAATTCCAATTATCAAGACAGTAGTGAAATTAAAGAAAAAGCTGATCGCAAGTTTCTTCAGGGTAATATCGCCGAAGCGATCGCCGATTACGACGAGTTAATTCAACTCGATCCGCAGGCATTGTACTATCACAATCGTGGCATTATGTATGCCCATGAACTAGGTGAATATCATAAAGCTTTGCAAGACTATGACACCACTCTTGCTCTGAAGCCGGATTTTCCCAGTGCCCATCAAAATCGCGCTTATGTACAGCGATTGCTCGGCAACTTACCGGCAGCGATCGCTGATTACAGCTACTGCATTAAGCTCTTGCCAAATCTGGCCATAATATATTGGGAAAGAGGCTTGATTTATCAAAAGATGGGTGAACTGATGGCGGCAATTGCCGACTACACCAAATTCCTGGAATATCAGCCCTATCATACTTCGGCCTACTATCAGCGCGGTAATGTTTACCAACAACTGGGTGATTATGCTGCGGCGATCGCCGATTATAACCAAGCAATCCAAGTCAATCCACAGTCAGCGATTGCCTACTATAACCGGGGAACTTGCTTCGATCGGCAAGCCGACCGAGTAGCGGCATTAGCCGATTATAGTACTGCGATCCATCTTGATCCCCAATTGGCGATCGCCTATCAGCAACGGGGCTGGATTCACCATCAACAGGGCGATTTAATTGCCGCTTTCCAAGATTACCAACAGGCCGCCAGCATTGCTCCCCATGCCGATATCTATCATCAAATGGGCTTACTAAACAGCGAAACGGGCAACTTCACCGCAGCATTAAATGATTACAATCAAGCGCTGGCTCTGAATCCCAACTTAGTCCAGGCTTATAACAATCGCGGTGTGATCAAGCGCCATCAAGGAGACCGACCAGCAGCTATTCGCGACTATAGCCAAGGTTTGAGCATCGATCCAGAAGCTCTAGACTGTCTGCGGAATCGGGGGATCGCTCGCCAGGAGTTGAAAGATTATGTGGGGGCGGTGGCCGATTATCGACGCGCGGCTAGCCTGCACCTCAGCCATGGTCAGCAGTCAGAGTACGAAAAAATTCTGGCGATGATCGATCGACTCCAATGCTACTGCTCCTTGTAGCCGCTATCAAAAAAGATTGTATCCACCTCTTGACAATTCGTACAGAAAAGTTATCATATAAAGGTGTGAGGAGTAAATCAAAAAAAGAACCGAGACGAAACACGGCCAGTCGTCGGTTCTTTTTTTGTCCTTCTTATATAATAAAGTTTACGTCTGTTGTACTGGTTTTGCTAAAGCTGTCAATAATAAAAAATTCTTGACAGACACCCGCTGCCCTGTGCTATATTCAGTAAGCCGCGATATCGATGGGGTGTCGCCAAGTGGTAAGGCACCTGGTTTTGGTCCAGGCATTCCGAGGTTCGAATCCTTGCACCCCAGTTTTAAAAGTCCAAGTAGTTTGTGTCTATCGTTGTCTTCGCCAAAGAATTTTTTCTGGTTAATTGACTTTAGTAACTAAAGTCTTGTCTACAAGCAGTTCTAGCCAATTGCTAAGTTCAGCTGATAGCCATTCTAGTTCGGGTGCAGTCAACCGGCCAAAACCGCCGAAGGAAATCTGTTGAGTGCCTGCCCAAATATTAATTTGGGGAAGTTGGACAGTATTATCTCCCTGAAAATCTTTTTAAATGAGAAAGATGATAGTTCTAGCTTAATAATATTTTCAATTTTAGCTGTTAGACGATATTATTATTGGCGAAATGCTAAGGATTTATTGGATTCTTTGATTGCCTTGATGATCATTTATGCGATCGAATCTGGGTCTATCCCCAATTCCCGCAGCCGTTGCCGTAGAGCTTCGTTTTCTTGTTGTGCATTGTCGGCTCTTTGTGATTCAGCCAATCGCGCAGCAGCTTCAATGTCAGCCCTCTCCATCGGGGTCGGATACCTGACATCATTCTCGTCGTACCAATAAAGCCACTCGCGCTGATTGCCGCCATAGATCTGCTTCTCTGCACCAATACCCAAGCCGACTTCTGGCATCCAATAAGGCTTACCACCATCGCTTTGAAGTACATACTCCCCATCAATCAATTTGTACAGCTGAAATTTGGATTTTCTCTTACGCAGAGGGGAATAGACTAGATAGTAGAGAATACCGATTGACTGATAGATTTTAAATTTGTCAGTATATTCTCCACCAGGGCTTTTAGAGACTATTTCTAAGGCAAATTGTGGAATGACCTTCTCATCCCACAACACATAGCTGGAGCGTAGATTCTCATCAGGAGGACTTTTTAACCCCAAGCTCAACAAGCCATCAGGAGCAACATTGGTACTTCTATCTTTGGGATTGTAGTAAAAAGCCATGTCAATAGAAAAGAGCCAATCTGTTCGATCGCGCCACAAGTCCAAAAGAATTGCTTTGAGTAGCCCTGGTATCAATTCTTGTAGCTCACTATCCACAGGCGTATCATCTGAATCTGGTAAATCTTCGGCAGTCGGCAAGCCATCGGGGAATGTGAAGTCATCGATGGTAGGGTTACGCTTTTTGGCGTTCAGCTCGACTGTCTCGGAGGTAATCGCTTTCGCTGCTTTTTTTGACTTGGTGGGCTTGGGACTCTTGGCCAGTGGCGAAGTTGTCATTTAATTGGCCTCGCTAACTCTCTCTATGGTTCAGTGTACTCGATCGCTAAAAAAGTTCGCCGTCCAGTTTGACGACCCAGTATTGATTCAATTTGATAGCGCCCTGGTGATTACCGATCGCTCTCAGAATCTCCCCAGAGACGAATATTGCGTTGTATTGCCGTGATCGCAGCTTAGAATAATCAAGTTCCTCTCATTGACGAATATTGCGTTGTATTGCCGTGATCGCAGCTTAGAATAATCAAGTTCCTCTCATTCACGATGCATGACCAGCAAGTTTTGGCGCAGTTTTACTCCCGGTCAATCGATCCTCGCCTTAGACTTTGACGGCGTAATTTGCAACGGACTGCCAGAATATTTCCACACCTCCTGGCTGGTCTATAGTCAAATCTGGTCTAGACCCAGTAAACCAGCTCCCTTAGAACTCTTTCCGATCTTTAGCCGCCTGCGCCCCCTGATTGAGCATGGTTGGGAAATGCCTTTGCTGGTCTGGGCTTTGCAACAACATACCCCAGAAGAGCTGATTGCTTCAGATTGGACTGGTCTGGCCGCCCAGATTTTGGCCGATCATCACTTAAATCCTACCGATGTTGTCAAGGTGCTAGATGAAGTAAGGGATCAGTCGATCGCCCAAGATCTATCCGGTTGGCTAAATCTCCAAAGTTGTTATCCCGGCACTATTGAAAAATTATTAACTCTACCCCCACAAATTCAACCCGTCATCATTACCACCAAAGATGGTCGCTTCACTCGTCAACTTTTAGAAGCGCAGGGTATTCAGCTTCCCCAAGATGCCATTTTCGGCAAGGAAGGCAAACAGTCCAAGGCTGATACCCTCCGCCAGCTGATCACCAGCCAGCCCGAACAGATCTGGTTCGTGGAAGACCGACTGCCCACTTTGCAAACCATTAGCCAACAGCCCGACCTCAATTCGGTACAGTTGTTCTTAGCCGATTGGGGTTACAACACCCCCGCTGAACGATCAACTGCCCAACAAGACGATCGAGTGAAATTGCTATCGATCGATCAGTTCGGCCAAGACCAATCCAGCTGGACATAAATTCATGCTAGATCTCAACAAAATTGCCAAACAGTTGCCCCAAGTCGGTCAACACCTGACTAAAGAAGCCCAGGCCAGTAACCTGCGGATGCGGCGAGCTAATGATTATTTAGTAAAGGCGATCGATCGACAGTCCGATCTGGAACAACTGCAAATTATCTGGAACAACAAATTCCGGTTTGGCGCGGCCATCCCAGTAGAAGATCTCAGCACCTGCCAAGATATTTCGGCACCAGCCACCGCTCACACAGTACTGGCCACCGATGGCTCCCAAATTGCCCCCAGTCATCACGAGATTGCCTATTGTTACCTGATTAACATTGGGCGAGTGATGATTCACTATGGGCAAGATTTACATCCTTTACTGGACAGTATTCCAGAGGTTTTTTATCAAACCAAAGATCTCTATCAATCACGCCAGTGGGGGATTAGTACGGAGGAATGGTTGGGCTATCAACGCACTGTTGATGAAGCCCTGTTGCTGGGAGATTTAGGCTTTGATTGGGCAAATCCGCCGATCGGCTTTGAAGAGATTGTAAATCCCCAGCCCCCCAAAGTACCAACTTTGGCGATGGTGGATGGTTCTTTGATCTATCGTTTCTTGGAAGAACTGCCCAGTGAAGCTCGGGAGTTAACGATTGCCCCGATCTTGACCGCCTGGGACAAACTCCGCCAAGCCAAAATCCCGATGATTAGCTATATCAGCTCCTCCCGTAGTATTGACGGCCTGAATTTCCTGCGGTTGCTGGGCTGTGGCTTTCCAGAGCCAGACTGTACCAAACACTGCATCGATATCGAAAGACCGCCCTGTCAAATCTTTGATGGTCTGCGCGATACTTCCCTGTGGTTGAATCGTTTACAGCCTGGACAGCGTAGTTGTTTGTGGCAAAGTACGGCGCGGGCTTTGGATTTTTATGGCAAAGAACAGCGGGTTTATTTTTGTTATGTGAATGTGGGAGCGGAGATTGCCCGGGTGGAGATGCCTGCTTGGGTGGCGATCGACAATCAGCTATTGGATCAAGCCTTAGGAATCATGCTGGCTCAGGTCAAAAAAGGTCAGGGTTACCCGGTGGCCTTAGCCGAAGCCCATAATTATGCGGTGGTGCGGGGAGCCGATCGATCAAGCTTCTTTGCCCTCTTAGAGCGGGAAATGGTCAAAGCTGGACTTCAGAATGTGGGAGTTTCCTATAAAGAGCGCCGCAAACGGGTTAGTATTGTCTAATGAAATAGGTAAAAGAAGGTATAAGAGTCGTGAGATGTTCTAGATGCAACTATCAAAATCCCAGCGCAGGCACACCGGATGGACGGTGTGATGGCTGTGGATTTACCCTTGCTGCTGACCTTGGTACATCCCATCTGTTCTCAGCTTCACCATCTGAATCAAAATTTCGTGCCCAACCGTGGAATTGGAGAACTGGTAGTTCGAGGGTAGAAGTTGTCACCATTTCTACCTTTAGTAATGAGATCGAAGCAAATCTGGTGAAGCAATGGCTGGAGGCCGAAGGCATCACCGCATTTTTAGATGATGAATTTATTACGGGATTTTCATGGTATTTAACTGTTGCGGTGGGGTGGATTAAGCTGCGAGTACCAGAGCCACAAGTAGAACAGGCGATGTCCATTCTCCTGGACAGCAGAGTCGGTGTACAAGATATCGATGACGATGGCTTAAAACTATCCGGGGCGGATCAAACTGTAGAAAGAATGTTCCGTATTGCGGTGTTGGGCTTAATGTTTTTACCACTACAACTTTATTCGTTATGGCTGTTAATCCGCCTGCTTGTTTCCGGTCGTCGAGTTACTTCCAATCAGTACTGGAAAATTGCAGTAGCATTGTTTCTTAGCATGCCAACTATCATCATTTTGTTATTTATATTTTTTGGAAGGTAACGATCAACCACTTTATCCAGCATTTCAGGGAGAGTAGTTTCATTAAATACGAGTTTTGGCGTATATACAAGTATTAATTTTTCGTACTTAATACTTATCGACATTACTTTGATGATGCCAATAGGATATCATTATTTTAAAAGTTGTATTATCCAAACTACTAAAAAAAACAAATATAAATGTCTAATAAACTGTTTTCCGTTGGTTTTGCCGGTATGGCCGCCGCAGCCACTACGCTACTGAATATCTCCAACAGCCAGGCTGAACCATTACCAGTCATCCAGATTACCTTGCCACCCATTACTGTACAGCCCGGTACAGCACAGGTATCTGGATTTAGCTTCACCACCGGTAATAGTCAAACTGGTCCGATCGCGGTCGCTGGTAGTATTGCGGTAGCTTCTGGTCCTGGTGCTAGTGCCTCTTCATCTTCTAATAGTATGGCTACTCCCACTTTTGCATCAGCTAGCACCTCTGCTACCGCAAACAACGGCAACGGTCTCGTTGCCTCTGGCAGCACTGGTTCTAGCCTGAGTCTGTTGCCCGGTGGTGCTGTAGCTAACGCTAGTGCCAGGGCTTTCAATAACGGTTATGGAGCCAGTTTTGCTGAGACTAAAACTAATACGTTGTCAACTCCCGGTTATGCTGCTGGATCGGCTTCGGGTAACTTTGGTAGTGCCGGAGTTAGTTTAGGAAACAACTTCTAAAACGGTCAAGCTCCTAACCAAAGCAGGTAAAGAAACCCACCCCCAAAATAATATTTTGGGGGTTTTAGATATGGCTTCAAGGTATTTTTTTAGCCCACGGGTTTCCAGCTTTTCAAAAACTTGAAACCCTGTTCCAAACCATGTTGATAAGTGGTTGTTAGCCCGGCAATACTGGCCTTGGTGAAATCTACCCCCATTTCCTTGAGATGAACTGCCGGCTTAATGACCTGAATAGCAGCCTGTTGGTATTGGCGAGGAACTGGTTCGATGTGGAACATATCTTGATAAAGAATTCCCGGTTCATTACTAATGGCAATTACTTCTTGATAGCCAGCTTCGGCCATCGCCAATGCTGGACATAAACAAGTGTAAGCAGCATCCACAAAGGGTTTTCCTTCAATCCAAGCCGGTAATTCCCAAGCGTGCATAATCCGGGAAGAAGCATAGGCCACTGCCGGGTAATTATGAGTAGTGATCCGACGCTGGGGATGAGAACTGTGAGTACTAAACATGGCTAGCTGCAAATGTTCATCTACCCATTGCCGATCTTTTTTGACGGAAGCCAGCATCAGTTTTTTACCCAGTGCTTGGGCTTGAGATGACTGGGTTTGTTGAATAGCGGCAGCGGTTAAAACAGCATTAGTTGCAATATACAAATGAGGCGTATCTGCTTGAAACAAATGGGGGCGCAAAGCCTGGCTAAAGGTTCTGATGCCCCGCTGCATTACTTTACTCATATTTTGGTTAGGCAATTGTAATGCTTCCCACCCGGCCAGCCAATAATTTATGCCCAAATCGGCGGCCTGTCCTAAGGCCGCCCAACTGGCCGGAATCACGGAGGAAGATGCTGCCGCATAGGCATCCGCCCGCACCCCAGCTTGCTCTAAGGCTGTCAGTACACCATGGGTAAAGACTCCTTTAAAACTACCCACTGGCGTAGCGATCGCCAGAGATTTTTGACGATTGGGCATTAGATTGGGGGGCGCTGTTGATGCCAAGTTGTAGACTGCTCATAGGCATAGGCCGCTTGCAGCAGCACATCTTCCCGTAAGACGTTCCCAATAATTTGCAGTCCGATCGGCATTCCTTGGGCATCAAAACCACAGGGAATACTGATCCCTGGTAAACCGGCCAAGTTCACTGGAATCGTCATTAGATCGGATAAATACATGCTTAAAGGATCGGCGGTTTTTTCGCCAGCTTTAAAAGCGGTGGTGGGAGTTGTGGGTGTAATTAGAATATCGACCTGACCAAAGGCCGCTTCAAAATCTTGCTTAATCAACGTTCGAACTTTCTGTGCTTTCAGATAATAGGCATCGTAATAACCCGCTGACAACGCATAGGTTCCCAGCATAATCCGGCGTTTGACCTCTGATCCAAAGCCCTCGGCTCTAGTTTGGGTATACATCGACATCAGATTATCAGTCTCCGCCCGCATCCCGTACTTCACGCCGTCATAACGAGCCAGATTGGCGGAGGCTTCCGACGGTGCCAATACATAGTAAGTAGGTAAGCCGTAGCGAAAACGTGGACAAGAAATTTCTTGGACAGTAGCACCCAAAGCCTGGAACTGCGCCACCGCTGTTTGGACAGCCGCTGCGACGATCGGATCTAAGCCTTCGCCAAAGGTTTCGGTAATAATACCCACCCGTAAGCCTTTTGGTAACTCTGGCCGCAACAGTTCCGCATATTTTGGAATCTGGACATTGAGGCTGGTGGAATCCTTGGGATCATAACCAGCGATCGCTTCCAACAAGATGGCGGCATCTTCCACGGTGCGGCCAAAGGGTCCAATTTGATCTAAAGAAGAAGCGTAGGCTACTAAGCCAAAACGTGATACTAAGCCATAGGTGGGCTTTAAACCCACTACGCCACAAAAAGCAGCTGGTTGACGAATGGAACCACCCGTATCGGAACCCAGCGATACCACCACTTGATCGGCGGCTACTGCTGCTGCCGATCCACCGGAAGAACCACCAGGCACCCGCTGAATATCCCAAGGATTAGCGGTGACTTGATAGCCAGAATTCTCGGTGGAGCTGCCCATCGCGAATTCATCCATGTTAGTTTTACCCAGGGATACGGCTCCGGCGGCTTGTAAATTACCAGTGACAGTCGATTCGTAAGGTGGGATAAAGCCTTCCAAAATACGGGAACCGCAAGTAGTGGGAATACCCTGGGTACACATATTGTCTTTGAGGGCGATCGGAATGCCCGCTAGCCAGCCAATATTTTCGCCAGCAGCAATTTGAGCATCTACCACCCGGGCTTGTTGCAATGCCGTCTCTGGAGTAACACACAAAAAGCTGCGCAGCTGGGGCTCCAGCGACTGTAAGCGATCTAGTGCTGTCTGCGTAATTTCGACAGCAGAGCGCTCTTTGCTCACCAGCTGTTGGTGTAACTCACGAATAGATGCCATAGAAAAATTCCGCTATGAAGTGAATGCTGGCTTGGGCGAGCCGCTTTGCATTATAGAGGAATTGATTACCTTCAGTACAGCATCGCTAGCTGGTAAGATTATTCTCGAAGCTTACTTCTTGCTTCTTTTTTTTGCCACCATTCTTGAACAGCTAACAGGACAAACTGCGGTAATACCAAGATCCGCTGCCAGCGGCTCGGTTCTTGAGCCAGACGAAATAGCCATTCTAGATTCAGTTTTTGGATGATTTTGGGAGCCCGAGCTTTGGTGCCTGACCACACATCAAAACTACCACCAACTCCTAACCAGATCGATCGAGGACAGATGTGTCGATTTTCGCTAATCCAAACTTCCTGGCGAGGAATTCCTAGTGCTACCAAAATAATTCGGGGCTGTTGAGCTTGCAGTTCAGCCAACAACTGTTCTTGCTCAGCATCTTGAATATAGCCGTGGTGCTGGATCACAATCTGCAGCCGTGGTAATTTCCGCTGCCAAAAACGAACAGCTTTGGGTAATACTGCTGGCTTACCGCCGTAGAAAGCCACCGGACAATCGGGACCTTGCTCTCCAGCAACTTCTAGGAGAGCAGATCCCAAATCAATACCAGCATAACGCTGCTGTCTAATACCATTTAACCTTAATGCCAGGGTGATGCCAGCTCCATCAGCAACGACCAGATCGGCTTTTTGGATAATGCTAGCTAAAGGAGGACTTTGGTTAGCCTGCATGACCATCTCAGAATTCATGGTAATGATATGGGTACTAATATTCTGTCTCAATCTGTCAATTAGCCATCCCAAGTAATCAGAGGACAGGTGTACTGGTTGCCCGAGAATTGGATATTGTTGTAGGGGTTCATTCACAGATTTGGGGCTACCGCTGGTACTACTTATGGTGCTTCAAATTCAAGCAGGTCTCATATAACAAAGATTATAATAGTACTTTATACCCCATTGGAACTACTACACCTCATCTAAATTACTGAGATCATGTGGTTGTTTTATGGGAAATTCAATAAGACTAAAGTAAATAATTATGCGTTTCTCTTCTACTTCTTTTGTGTCTTTGGCAACATGTACAGCCCTGGGTGGATTTGTCGCCACATCGACCCAATCCTATGCTGCCCAAAATTCCATCTTATCTAACGTCCAAGAGCAGCAATCTACTATTACTATTGCCCGGAAGAATATCGCTGGGTCAGATCTATTTTTGAAAATTGATGGCACCAATAATTCTCAGATTAAAGGCACGATCAAGGTTAATGGTAAATTCATGGCCAATTTAGAGAACACTCGATCGATCAATCTGACTAGCTGCCTCAATCGATCGACCTGTGAAGTTAGTATCGATGGTACTTACAACCCAGATTCGTCCGTCAAGATTGAACTGTACAGCACGAACAAAAATATGAAATCTACGCTGGAGACTAGTGGCACCGGTAAGTTACGCCAAAAGCTGATTGTAAATATCACGTAGATTGTTAAATTCTTTTAACTGCTAGCTACTGGTCAGTTGCTCCAACAGCCAATCGGCGACTGGCTGACCATCCTTGCGCTTGAGGTTAATATCAACTATCTGGACTTCTCTAGAACCAGGAGCCGCCGGACGTTTCGTAAAAGAAATTTCGTAGTCGGCGGCATTTTCGTTGCGCTCTTTGAGCCAGTCTTGAACTTTAATGCTGGCAAATAGGCTCTGACCATCTTGAAACATGCGAGAGATTTGCAGCTGCAGATTGTAGGGGGTGTATTTGGCCATATTTTGACTCCATTCCAATCAAACTCAATGCCTTTACTCTAGCTTAATTATCATCATTTTCGTCGTAGAACAAAGATTGCTGATGATCGAGTTCTACTGGCCAATCCTCGTTTTCACCGCCAATTACTAGTCGATCGAGTTCCACATACTCCACACTCAAACGCTGCAAGGCATTAACTAAAATATCGAGAGCGATCGCATCACTAGTCCCCAAATCAAACCAACACCTGCCCCAAGTACCTAAATATTCAATTTCTCCCATGTTGTGCATGACGGCCATCAGACTATCGTCGGCCACCCGAGAATCGTATTCCATATAGCTCAGATCCAGGCCAGTTTCTTGCACCTGCATATTTTCAGCATTAAAGCTGCCGAGCTTACCCAAAAAGAACCAGGAAGAAAAAGTCTCCTCAATCAAGTTTTGTTCTTGGGTGGAGGGCACAGTTTTAAATTCCATCCAGAACCAGACATTGAAAGGGTTAAATTCCCGAAAGACAATTTCCATTGAGATCCTTTAAACAAGCTACATTGTAACTGAATCATCATATCTCACGCCCCATGACTTCGACTTTTACCCTTGATCCGCAGCTGCCTGAACTAATTGCCACGGCTTCTACTGATAGCCTGAAGGAAGCTTTACGGTTGTTATCTCTACACCGCGCCAGTGTATTGCAAGAACAATTCACCAAGACTTATGGTTTCAATATCCAGGCCGGACTATTTCAGGGCATGAAGTATTTGCCCAACTGTGCGGAAGGCTGCTACATCGCAAAATTGCTGGGTTGCTATGAAGCTGAACTAGAACCTTACTTCCGAGCTGCTATTCAGCGTCCTTATCAAGCGGTGGTGAATGTGGGTTGCTCGGAAGGGTTTTATGCTGTGGGTTTAGCTATGTTGATGCCCGCAGTCCAGGTTTTTGCTTATGACACTAACTTGGCAGCTCATGCTGACTGTCGGCAGCTGGCCGCTCAAAATGGGGTAAGCGATCGAGTGAGTGTTAATGGCCTGTTTCAACCCGCTGATTTTCAGCAGTTCGCTGATCGCAAAACATTAGTGCTATGTGATATCGAAGGGGGTGAAGAACAACTACTAAATCCGGCTGAAGCCAGCGCCCTGAGAAAGATGGATATCATTGTGGAACTTCACGATGGTTTTGCACCACATATCATGGAATTAATTACGGATAGATTTCAAGCCACCCATGACATCTCGATCGTCCATGGTCAACTACGCGATATTACCTTACCGCCCCTAGTGGCCGAGTGGGGTAGCACGGATCAGTTCCTAGCTATTTCCGAATGGCGCGCTTTCCCGACACCTTGGGCAGTGATGATTGCCAAAAGCTAAATCATTAAGCCAGATATTTATCCACTTTAGAAATTATGTTTTCTAGCATGAAGTTCCTGCCCTGGTTTTTATTAGTTGGCGCTAGTCTGGTTCTAGGATTTATCCCAATCACTGCGGCGGCGGATGCAGCGGCGATTGGGATAAATCCAGTATTAGCCAAAGCTGGTGATAAGCCATCGACTAATCCCCCATCTAAAAATGCCATTGATTTATATAACCAGGGCATTACTAAGTATCAAGCTGGTGATTTGTCCGGTGCTCTCCAGGCTTTTGAGGCGGCGCTGAAGCTGCGGCCAAGTTTTTTGGAGGCATTGGTAAATAGTGCCAATGTTTTGGACGATTTAGGTCGTACCCCAGAGGCGATCGATCGATATGGGTTGGCACTGGCGCAAAGTACCTCCGACCCCAATATTTATTACAATCGGGGCTTGGCTTATAGCCGTTTGTCACAATATCCACAAGCGATCAGTGATTATAATAAAGCGATCGCTCTTAATGCCGAATATCCCTTTCCCTATCAAGGTCGAGCTTTGATTAAGTACGAGAAACTTAACGACAAAAAGGGTGGCTTACAAGATCTAAAAACAGCTGCTGAAATTTATCAACGGCAGGGCAATAAAAGTAAGTTTGATGAACTGATGGGGCTGTATAAAAAACTGGGCGGTTAAAGAAATAGCTCCCAGTTAACCCATCTAGCTATTTGGGGCCATAGAAAAAAGCGATTTCTTTGTCTTTCAAAGGCGCAAAATCGGCGGCGGCTAGCATGGCATTTAGCTCATCAACCGCAATATGCTTAGCACCAATCCGCACAATCCGCGATCGCATAGTATTAGAAACGCCACTGCGTTGCCGACCGGCCTCTAAACCCATCACCTTGCTATACAAATCCAACTTAGCTGCTGGAATCGGCGTGCCATCAAAATCAATTCCTTGGGCAATGGCCACATCGATCGCATCAGCACCGGCAGTCTGGTTATCAGTCATATCCATAAAATCCTAGATAAAGTTGGCAATGCAATTAATTTTACGCTGTCAGGGAAACCTAATGGATAGAAACAACATCATAAGAAATTGCAATAGGAAATTAAGACCATGGCTAAAACCCCTAGCGAATATGCTGTCTACCTGATGATTAGCAGTGGTCACCGCGAAGAAATTCGCTTTGCCAGTATTCAGGATTTCCAGAAATGGTACAGTGGGGAGCTGGTACCCAAATCTGATTCTAACGATTTCATCACAGTTCCGATCAAGAACATTCAGGGTGAGTATATGGTTGTCCGGCCATCCAGTGTGATGGCGATTCGGGTAGAACCTATTTTCATGTCTAGTGTGGATCGGGATTACTAGTAGTTATTAAATATTTTATGCTGAAAACAATGGTATTGCTGTCCCTGCCCATGGGACTAGCATTAGCGAACACTAGCGATCTACCCCTCCGACTCACCCCCTTGCCCGATCACGCTGCGGTTGCCCAATCTGTACCGAAACCCAAATCTAGCGTCCCAACACCTAGACCAAGTATTTCTAGTTCTCCTAGCTCTACCACCACACCCTGCTGTACTGAGCCAGCTAAAGGTGACTTAGTCGGTCTGGATGATCAGCTGCTAGCCGCCAATGGCGATCGCAAGGCCATGTTGGAGTCGATCGATAATAGTCTGCGTTACCTGGGCACCCCATTGGCCGCTAAAGCTTATAGCGGTTACCAAGTGCCCGGCATTAATCAAGACCGAGTCAAGCGATCGCTGCTGCGTTTTCGGCAACTAGTTGCCAAGTCTACGTCTGCTAGTCAACTCCGCGATGCTGTCAAAAAAGAATTTGTTTTCTATCAGGCGATCGGGAAAGACAACAAGGGCGCAGTGCAATTTACGGGCTACTATGAGCCAATTTATCAGGCCAGTCGTGTTCCGACCTCCGAATTTAAGTACCCTCTCTATAAACAACCAGCCAATTTTGATACTTGGCCAAAACCTCACCCTAACCGTTTACAACTAGAGGGTATTGATGGTTTACAAGCAGCGCGTGGTCCATTGGCCGGTAGTGAGCTGTTGTACATGAAAGATCGCTTTGAGGTGATCTTGGTACAAATTCAGGGTTCTGCTAAATTTATTTTGCCAGATGGTAAAACTACTACTGTTGGCTATAATGGCGGCACCGACTATCCCTATGACAGCATCGGGAAGATGCTAGCCAAAGATCAGAAACTAACAGCTAGCCAACTCTCTTTGCAAGGAATCATCCGCTATTTTAAAGAAAATCCTCAAGAAATGGATGTCTATCTGCCGCGCTATAATCGGTTTGCCTTTATGAAGGAAACTTTCAATAGCAAGCCGATGGGTAGTTTGAATGTGGCGGTAACTCCAGAGCGATCGATCGCCACCGATAAATCTTTGATGCCACCGGGAGCCTTGGCCTTAGTCCATACATCATTGCCGATCTATACTGGCCAAAAAATCCAGCAGCGATTAGTTAGTCGCTATGTCCTCGACCAAGATACTGGCAGTGCCATCAAAGGCGCTGGCCGGGTCGATTACTTCATGGGAGTAGGTAAAAATGCTGGGGAAAGAGCCGGTGTTACTGGTGGTAATGGCCAACTCTATTATTTATTACTTAAAAAATAGTTTAGTGATTTTGGAAAACATCCCGATTAGTTCATCCTCACCTCGGATATATAAGTGGTAGATGCACCCTGATCGACTTTCCCGGCTCCAGTAATGGCGTTGGGAATTTTTCTATCCAAATTCTGTCCAAAATTTTCACCAAAAAATGGCAGAGCTGCTATGCTCTACCATTTATTTTCGATTAGATTAATCGATCTGGATAGCTGGAGGGATGCAGGGGCATCACCACCGTCATGTCTCCTTAATATTTATCATTGCGGAAACCGCCACCGCCACCACCGCCGCCCTCATCTTTGGGGCGAGCTTTGTTTACTTTAAGAGTGCGACCCATCCAGTCTGCACCGTCGAGGCTTTCAATAGCTTTATCTTCGCTGGCGTCATCAGACATTTCGACGAAAGCAAAACCACGCATTCTGCCTGTTTCCCGATCACTTGGTAAAACTACGCGCTTAACAGCACCATAGTCTTCAAATACGGATTTCAGATCTTCTTCGGTGGCTTTATAGGAAAGATTGCCAATATAAATGGTCATGTGAATCGATGATAGCTGAGATTGAAACAATTACAGGTTTGCAAACAACAGAAAGTCGTTACAGAAGTTACGGCTAGCTAGTTGTGTAATTAACAATGATGGCAAGATTACCAAAATTTGAACTTCCCTAATTTAAAGGGGGATCATTATTTAGAAGCCTTCCAGATGCACCATCGCTAAAACTGAAACCTATAAAACTACCTACTAATCATAACCTAATTCACTCGGTTTACAGAGTCAAATAGGCTACAGCAATTTCAAGAGTATCAGTATAAATTCCTGGGACTAATCAATCTCGATCGATTGAGGACCAGTTGATGAAGGAGCGTTGGGGGTGGGCATTGTAAACCCAGATTGTTTGTTCAACCAGCTTTTGACCGGGTCATCGTTCAGATTGAGACGCAAAATTCCTGATACAAAGCCCCCGGCAAAAGCTACCGGATTTTTCACTAGTTCTTGAGCAATGGGGGTCAATTCATTTAAAAACATAATCAAAAACTCTTATTTACTGGCATTTAATCCCAAGCTTTAATTCTAGAGCAAATTAGATCGCAGCGGGGTTGCTTAAGGTATTGGCCAGTTTGTCGGCAAGGCCTGCAATCCAGTTTTCGTCTTGTTGAGTATAACTGCGCGGGGCATTGGCAGCCAATATCAAAACCCCCTGATCGCCGATCGGCTGACAAATTATGCCCTGAGTATTGTCTGGTAAGTAGTTAAATTCAATTCGGCCAGGATAAATTTTCAGATTCACTAAATAGACTGGCTGATGATTTTGTAGTACTCGCTCTAAAATCACCCCCGGCACCACCTGGCCATGGGGAGACAGTATCCCTCGCCTTAAAATAGTTTGGCCTTGATAATAAACCACAAGCGATCGAGTCGCCGTATTGGTCAATAACAAATGTGATGCCCAAGCTAGCTCGGTCTGGGCGAGGGCGGATAAATCAGCGGCCATCTCCAGCCCCTCGACCCCCGCCAAAACTACTGATTCTGGTGTTTTGGGCTGAACACGCTGCCACAGGAGACCAGTGAGTACCAGCACCGCACAAGCAATCACTCCCGCGATATCAGACCGAGCCTGGGACGGCAATAACTGGCTGGTGAGTAAGCGATTGATCATCAGACCGCTGCCGATCAGTCCTCCTACCGCCAGTGGTAAAACGCGCAGCCACCGATCTCCGTCAGTTTTCATTTAGTTTTTTTCACCTTACAGCTCGTCTGGTTCCATGATCCGCTGGAACAGATAGCCAGTGCCCCGCGCTGTCAAAATCAATTCAGGATTACTGGGATCTTCTTCCAGCTTGGCGCGTAGTCTAGAAATGTGTACATCAACTACTCTAGTATCCACATGTCGTTCTGGGGTGTAGCCCCAAACTTCTTGCAGGATCTCTGAACGAGAGAACGCTTCTCCCGATCGGCTCACCAACAACTCTAATAGACTGAACTCCATGCCGGTGAGCCGAATTCGCTCATCCCCTTTATAGACCTGCCGCTTGTTGGTATCCACGCGGATACTGCCAATGTGAATTACCCCAGAGCTAGGAATGCCATTCAGATTGTTTTTGTCTACCCGACGCAGTACCGATCGAATCCGTGCTTCTAATTCTTTCGGAGAGAAGGGCTTCACCACATAGTCATCAGCACCTAGTTCTAGACCAGTGATCCGATCGGCCACATCACCCAAAGCCGTGAGCATAATAATCGGCACGTCTGATTCTTTGCGCAGTTCCTGACAAACGCCATAACCATCAAGTTTGGGCATCATCACATCCAGCACTACCAAGTCGGGACAGGCATCCCGAAAGGTTTCTAAGGCTTCTTCGCCGTCGGCAGCAGTGACAACATCATATCCAATCATCGAGAGCCGAGTTTCCAGAATTCGGCGGATACTTGCTTCATCATCAACTACTAAAATTCTCTCTTTATTATTGTTTTCCAAAATGCTGGCTGCTCCACATATAGTGATAAATTTATGATTCTTAACAATAGCTGTTCGTTTTAAATAAAATTCTATTTAGTTATTGAGCTATATTATGATTTATTTCAAACAATTTTTAACAGTTAAATTATATAGAGTGCTAGGTTTTAATGCTTTCTTAATAAAGTTAATGTCTAAAAAGAGGTGGCCGTGAGCTGTGGTGTTGGTGGTTAGCCATGATTATTTTTCTCCGAACAGAAGTATACATTACTTTCACAGCTTAATTCCAGCAAGGCTTTGCTAGATGGTTTCGGTGTAAATAGCTGGCCAAATATAGTGGAATAGCGGTTGTGATTTAGAGATGACTAATGTAGACCGAGGCGATCGATCAACACTAGGATCTAAAGTTAAGGAATATTTCATTTAGACCAACTAACCCACTCGATCGACCACCTCCCAGGAGAGTACGTGCTAACATTTTCGCTTGTAGGCATAAATAGATTTTTTAAGAGAAGTGCTGTGGTGTTAAAAGTTGCTGTTGTTGGTGGCGGTCCGGCTGGCTCCTGTGCAGCGGAGACGCTTGCTCAAGCTGGAATTGAAACATATTTGATCGAGCGGAAGCTGGATAATGCAAAGCCTTGCGGCGGTGCCATCCCCTTGTGCATGGTAGATGAGTTCCAACTGCCACCGGAGATTATCGATCGCCGGGTGCGCAAGATGAAGATGATCTCACCATCCAATGTCGAGGTGAACATTGGTCAGACCCTCAAAGATGGTGAATACATTGGGATGTGTCGGCGGGAAGTGTTGGATGGCTTTTTGCGGCAACGTGCCGAAAAACTAGGTGCCAAGCTCATCAATGGGACTGTCCACAAAATCGAAATTCCGGGCAACGATACTTCTCCTTATGTGCTGCATTATGCTGACCACAGCACTGGTCAAGTGACCGGTGAAGCCAAAATCTTAAAGGTAGACATGATCGTCGGTGCCGATGGAGCTAACTCCCGAGTGGCTAAGGCGATCGATGCTGGTGACTATCGCTATGCGATCGCTTTCCAAGAACGCATTCGCTTACCCGAAGATAAGCTGGCTTATTACGAAGAATTGGCCGAAATGTATGTGGGGGATGATGTCTCCACCGACTTCTATGCTTGGGTATTCCCCAAATACGACCACGTTGCGGTCGGTACGGGCACGATGAGTCCCAACAAAGACAGCATCAAAAAATTACAAGCTGGAATTCGAGCGCGGGCAGCGCACAGACTAGAAGGTGGCCAAATTATTAAGGTAGAAGCTCATCCGATTCCCGAGCATCCCCGTCCTCGCCGGGTAGTTGGCCGGGTTGCTCTCGTCGGCGATGCCGCTGGCTATGTCACCAAGTCTTCTGGGGAAGGTATTTACTTTGCGGCTAAGTCCGGTCGGATGTGTGCCGAAGCGATCGTTGAGCTATCGGAAAATGGCGCTAGAGTACCTACTGAACAAGAAATCAAGAATACTTACATCAAGAAGTGGGATAAGACCTATGGTCTAACCTACAAAGTCTTGGATATCTTACAGCGAGTGTTCTACACCTCTGATGCTGCTCGGGAAGCTTTTGTAGAAATGTGCGCTGACGTTGACGTGCAAAAGCTGACTTTTGATAGCTACCTGTACAAAACTGTAGTCCCAGCCAATCCTTTGGTACAGTTGAAAATTACAGCTAAGACGATCGGCAGTCTGATTCGCGGTAACGCTCTAGCTCCCTAACAAGTTTTAGAGATATTTAAAAAATCCTGTCTATTAGTAATAATAGACAGGATTTATTGTTGCCAATATTTAAAATATTTAATTGGCCAACATGTTCGGAATTTATACCGATTGCCAACGCTGCTCCGGAGTGTGAAAGCCGGTGACGCGGATGGCACTATTGCCTGGAGGGCTAGTATGCTGTATTTCGTAGACAGGATTGGCCGGTAGATTAGCTTGGCCAAAAGCCACCAACTGTAATGGCCGCACCGGTGATTGCCAATTGTAAATACTAGATTTATCCTGGTGACGTAAATCAGTAGTAGAAAAGGTTTGTTCCTTGATCTTCTCCCGTTTCAAAAAGCTGCAGTTTACATAGGCGGAGGCAAATTTTGGTTTGAGAGCCAGCGCCTCATTAAAGTCTGCTATCGCCCCCGCCAAGTCATTCAGTTCCTCTTTCAGGCGACCACGATTGTAATAAGCTCTAAAATCCTGTGGTTTGATAGATATTGCTCGGTCATAGGAATAAATCGCCTCTTCACCTTTGCCGAGTTGACCCAGTAAAGCTCCTAGATAATACCAAGCATCAGCATTATCGGGATTAATTGCTACCACTCGGGCATAGGAAGACATGGCCTCTTCCTGGCGACCAATTTTATCTAAGGCAGCTGCTCGGTAATACCAAGCTTTGGAATTATTGGGATTGATGGCTAGTGCTCGGCCGTAGGAAACGATCGCTTCTTCATATCGACCATCTTTCCCCAGTACTACTCCTCGGAAATACCAAGTGTCAGAGTTATTGGGATTGATAGCGATCGTTCGGTCATAAGCAGCAATGACATCTGCATATCTACCAACCTTACCTAGCACCGCTTCTTGAAAATACCAAAAATCAGATCTGCCAGAATAGATTCGGTTATTGATAGTGTCATCTTTTTCTGATTCACCTAAGTTGTCGGGAGTATTTTCTGGCTCGACGTATTGTTGATCGGTCACTAATTGTTCGATTGGTTTAGACATAACTAATACCTGATTTACTCCACATCTCAACAAAGGCTGGCTGATTGTAAGAAGCTACACAGCACTTCAAGAAGATTACGGATACTTTACAAAACTTTATATTTTCCGAAGGTATCACTAGTTATCTAAGTCACTATTTTGATGTGATGGGAGGAAGCAAGTTTATGGCCGAGAACAATGGTTACTGGCGAAAATTCAAAATTTCGACAGTAATGTGTTGATTAATTCTTGAATAGTTGGGTTGCAGATCTTATTGATACCGCATCTAAGGTGCTGAGCTGGCTTGATAAATGCCCGATTTACCGCCTGTCTTACTGATCAGCCGCACTTGAGTGATCTCGATCGACTTCTCTAAAGCTTTGGCCATATCGTATAGAGTGAGGGCGCTCACTGTCGCTGCGGTCAGAGCTTCCATCTCTACCCCTGTTTTACCTTCAATCTTGACGGTGGCCTGAATGCGGTAGCCCGGCAGCTGCCGATCGCTAATGATTTCAATGACGACCTTACTAATAGGTAATGGATGGCAGAGCGGAATTAGGTTCGCTGTTTGTTTGGCGGCCATGATGCCAGCAATCCGGGCAGTGGCTAGCACATCGCCCTTGGGGCTATTGCCGCCTTCGATCGCTTCCCACGTAGCTACAGACATTTTCACACAGGCTTCTGCCGTAGCTGTGCGCTGAGTAATTTCTTTGTTTGCCACATCCACCATATGGGCTTCGCCAGTTGCATTGAGGTGAGTTAGTTGATGATCCGGAAAATTGTTTTGCATTTTTGAGAAGACCCGTGTTATAGTGAGAACCGCGCTAGGGCAAGTAGCTCAGTGGATAGAGCTTCTGACTACGGATCAGAAGGTCGGGGGTTCGAATCCCTCCTTGCTCATTTTACAGTCCCTGCTAAATCAATAATTTAGGTAGCTATTTTATAAAAGAAAGAAGGGTGGACGATGTCCACCCTTCATTTCTCTTTAAACCTTACTGTTACTGAACAACTTCGTCAGTTTGCTGTTTCTTACCATTAAAGTTGGGACGCTTGAATTTGCTAGCTGCTTGGAAGTTCTCCACGGGAGTATTTTCTAGAGCCGCATTCATAAACCGTCGCCAGATGGGTGCTGCATAGGTACCACCAGTGACTCCTTTACCTAGAGGAGTGTTGTTATCTTTGCCAATCCAAACCGCTGCGGCCAGCTGGGGAACATACCCCACAAACCACACATCTCGTTCGGAAGAAGTGGTACCAGTTTTACCAGCTGCCGGGCGACCGATCGCCGCATTTTTACCTGTACCACCACTGCCATAAATAACCGACTCTAGGGCATTAGTTATTTGGGCTGAAGCCCAAGGATCCAATACCAACTTGCGGTTTTCCTTGTCTGGTGAATTATCTAGTAGCACACTACCTTCACTGTCTGTAACTCTTACTACACTGGTGGTAGGAGACTGCCAACCGTTACTAGCAAAAGTGGCAAAGGCTCCGGCCATTTCCATCGGCGATACTCCGATCGCTCCCAAGGGCAGCGAAACAACTGGATCCATGGGGCTTCTAATGCCCAAAGTGCGACAGGTGGCAATTACTTTATCTAGACCCACCGTCTTACCCATCTTGACCGCCGGAACGTTGGCTGAAAATTTGAGGGCGGTACGAATACTAATGGGACCAGAATAGCTTCTGCCATAGTTTACAGGTGAGTAATAACCTGACCCGTCTTTATAACGGACGGGAGTATCGTAGACGGTCGATTCTGGGGTATAACGACCGGTAGCAAAGGCGGTGTAGTAAACCAATGGCTTAAAGGAAGAACCTGGCTGACGCTTAGCTTCCATTGCCCGGTTAAAGTTGCTTTTCTTGTAATCAATGCCCCCAACGATCGCTTTAATATAATGGGTACGGGGATCGATCGCTGCTAAGCCGATTTGATAATCTTTGCCATAGTTACGGGAGGCGTTAGCCACAATTTCTTCGGCAGCTTGCTGAAACTTGTAGTCTACGGTCGTTTGGATCCGCATGCCGCCTTTACGAACAGTTTCTCGACCAAATTTTTGATTCAATTCTTCAATTACTGTATCTGTAACATAGGGCAACCGGCTGCGCTGCCAAGTTTTAATTTTACCGATTTTGATTTTTTCGGCTTTGGCTGCTTCCGCTTCAGCGGGGGTGATCCAGCCTAAAACTTTCATCCGATTTAAGACTTCGGCCTGTCTTTCCTTTGCTTTGGCTAGACTCTTAAAGGGACTCCAGCGCTCTGGTGACTGAATTAGCCCCGCCATCATCGCGCCTTCGGCCAGATTCAAATCTGCTGCTTTTTTACCAAAATAACTTTGGGCTGCTGTTTCTACCCCATAGTTGTTGTGACCCCAATAGACCTGATTCAAATACATCTCTAGGATTTGGTCTTTGCGGAATATTTGCTCCAGACGGATGGACAGGACTGATTCCGCTAACTTCCGAGTAAATTCTTTTTTCTGGGACAGAAATAAATTCTTGATCAGCTGCATGGTGATGGTAGAACCACCTTCTGCTTCCCGACCCTTACTAACGTTGGCTAACAACGCTCGACCAACGCCGCTGGGATTGATGCCGTTATGATAGTAGAAATTACTATCTTCGATCGCTAGCAATGCTCGTTTGAGGTGTGGAGAAATCTGATTCAGGGTTACTACTTCCCGATTGGCTTCCCCGTGGAGACTGGCCAAGGGAATGCCTTTCACATCGGTGATGTAGGTGGTTTCGGTGGGAGCATAGCTGCGCAAAATTCTTACGTCTGGCAGGTTGCGAAAACTGAGTGCCAATCCGACCAAGCTACCAGCTAGTACCGCACTGGCTAGCATTGTCACGCCGAGGATGGTGCCGCCAGCATTTTTCAAGACTCCAGTAGCAAAGTTACTAGCTGTGTGCTTTTCTTTAGTGGATTGTTGTTCGTTAATGGCTCTAGAAGACACTCTGTTTTTTCTCTAAAGATGTAGGTATGTTGGAGATATGAAGCATGACTACTGATGGCGATCGATCTCAGTGGAGGAATTTAATCATAGTCGATTGGCTAAATTCTCGATATTGTTCATTATACTTGTCCTGCGGAGTTTGATTGCTTCCGAGTTGGCCGAAGTTTAACCTGTTCAGTATTTATTACTATTTTTATGAATTCAAGCGGATCTAATGCACGTCAGCCGGAGTGGTTATGGCGTGGTACTAATGAAATTTTTCCCGATCAGGGCAACACCCCGCAGGATAATTTAAGCGCCCAGATCGATCGACTCAACAGACCACTGCGGGTCAAGTTGGGCATCGATCCAACTGGTACAGATTTGCACCTTGGTCATAGTATTCCCATGCGCAAGCTCCGATCTTTCCAAGATGCTGGACATACGGCGGTGCTAATCATTGGGGATTTTACGGCGCGGATTGGTGATCCTACGGGCAAGTCGGAAGTGCGTAAACAGTTGACCGATCAACAGGTGCAAGAAAACGCGGCTACCTACCTAGAGCAACTCCAGCCAGTACTAGATTTTGATACGCCCGGTCGGTTAGAGATTCATTACAACTCGGCTTGGTTGTCAGAATTAGACTTAGGTAAGATCGTGGACTTGCTCTCGACAATGACGGTGGGGCAAATGCTAGCCAAGGAAGGGTTTGCGCTGCGCTACGACCAAAAGAGTCCGATTTTTCTGCATGAGTTTCTTTATCCTTTGATGCAGGGCTACGACTCTTTTGCCATCCAAGCAGATGTGGAAATTGGTGGCACCGATCAAAAGTTTAATTTGGCAGTGGGGCGAGATTTACAGCGGCATTTCGGTCAAGCTCCGCAATTTGGCTTATTGATGCCGATTTTGTTGGGGACGGATGGGGTGCAAAAGATGTCCAAGTCTCTAAACAATTACGTGGGCTTGCGGGAGGATGCGCTGAGTATGTATGCCAAGCTGGAAAAAACGCCAGACAGTATTATTAAGGATTACTTTGAGTTGTTGACGGCGGTGCCTTTAGAGCAAATTCCGGCTAATCCGCGTGCGGCGCAGAAGTTGTTGGCGATGACGGTGGTGAGTCAGTTCCATGGTCAAGGGGCAGCGGAAAATTCTCAACGGGATTCGATCGCTTTGGTGGGGGGTCAAGCGACGGCTGGGGAGAGTATTCCGGAGTTTGAGCTGGTGGCTTTGAGTTTTCCGGTGCGGATGTTTCAGGTGTTGGCGGCGACGGGGCTGTGTTCGGGAAGTAATGATGCGAAGCGGCAGATGCAGGGAGGGGCGGTGAAATTAGATGGGGAGTCGCTGCAGGATGTTGATTTGGTGATTGAGGATGTGGAGGGTTTGCGGGGGCGGGTTTTGCAGGTGGGGAAGAAGCGGTTTCGGCGTTTGGTTTAGTTTCAGCTGTGACTTATTGTTGGGGAGAACCTGGATCTGGGGGTTCTGACCCCCAGTCCCCCCGTTGAGGGGCGGGACGCACCCCCACTCCTAAGAGGAGACGCTTCGCGAACAAACTCCCTATCGTAAGGGTTGATCTCTTGGGATATCGAATTTGTATGATTTTTGTGTCATCTACGACTTTATTCTTCTGTTACATTCGTTGTTTTACCAAAGGCTACCCGCAGGAATGGTGGTGCTAAGAAGGTGGTGATGATTACCATGATGATGATGGCGGCGGCGAGGGGTCGATCGATGATGCCGCTGGCTGATCCAATTCCGGCAAAAACCAAGCCAACTTCACCTCGGGGGATCATGCCGACTCCGATCGCTAATCTATTAATGCCGGGTTGCCCAAAGACCGCCCAACCAGTGATTAGTTTGCCGACAATGGCGACCAAAATCAAGAACACTGCAATGATTAAACCTTGACGATTGCTGGCGATCATCGGATTTAAAACGCCTAAATCAGCGCGGGCACCGACGGTGACAAAGAATATTGGAACAAACAAATCAGCGACGGGTTGGATTAATTCATCCAATTCGTCGCGGGCATCGGTTTCGTCTAGCACTAACCCGGCAGCAAAAGCACCCAAGATCGCTTCTAGGTGAATGGCGTTACCGAGAAAGGCCATGAAAAAAGCAAAAATGAAAGCGGGGATAATAATACTACCGCGTGTTTTGAGCTGTTCGACAACAGTGACGAAAGTGGTATTGAAAAAGCCGCCCAGTAAGATGGAACCGATTAAAAAGGCGGTGGCACTAACAATTAAGTAGATGACGTTAATTACATCGATCGATCCGGTTTTGGCTAAGCTGGCAACTACGGCTAAGACGATGATCCCGAGGATATCGTCGATGATGGCTGCGCCGACGATGATTTGGCCTTCTTTGGATTTGAGTTGGCCAATTTCAGACAAAACCTTCGAGGTGATCCCAATGCTGGTGGCGGTGAGGGCAGCTCCAGCAAAAATTGCTGGAATGGCAGCTACCTGAAATATCAACATCAATCCGGCGGTGCCAGCAGCAAAGGGCGCAGCCACACCGACACAGGCTACAACGACGGCCTGAGCCCCAACTTCTTTCAGTTGGCGCAGGTCTGATTCGAGACCAATTTCAAAGAGCAGGATGATGACCCCTAACTCGGCTAGGACTCCGATAATTTCGCTTTGGGAGGCAAATACTTCGCTGAGGGCGGTGGGGGTGAGGGGGCTGATTCGTTGCAGAAACTGCATGATGACGGAATCGGCGGCGGTCAGGCCACTATCGGGAAAGATGATCAAGTGGAGAGCGGAGATACCGACGATGACTCCGGCGATCAGTTCGCCGAGGACGGGGGGGAGGTCAAAGCGTTTGGCGGCTTCGGCTCCGAGTTTGCTGGCGAGATAGATGACGACGAGGCTAAGGAGGACGCTGTTGAGAACGATCGGAGCGTTAGCGGCAGTGGTGGCTAAAAGTGATGGGAATGCGGTGGTCAGATACATAGGTGAAGTTTAGGCAAGTCTTAAATGTGAGGATAACTTGATCGCAGAATATCTCGCTAGTCAGAATATTCTATTCATAATCTCTAGAAATAAGCGACATTTTTTGTTTAAGATTTTCCCATGGATAAAGACGATATTTTTTCATCTTCTTCAATTCTATCAATCACCTGATTTACAACCATTAAACATCTTTTCAATCTATTTATCTTCCTATTAATAAGGAAATTAAAATAAAATTTAAACAGAAGAATTAATGCACCCGCAAGCGAAACTAGTACTGGAAATCTTTTGGTAATAGTGTCGATTATAACTCCTGACATATCGGCATAATATAGTAAAGATATGCCTATACAAACTACAATAAATCCAGCAAGATCAGGTACAACATCTTTATCTAAAGTTAATTTAGCCAATTCTTCTTCTAATAAATCTTTTGCTATTCTTAAAGATTGTTTCCGGTGATTTGTATTTTTTTCAATCTCAATCCATATTTTTAAGAATTGATCTTCAGAGTTGTATATTCCTGTTTTAGTTTTCAGCTTTCTTTTAGAGTTTCTGTAAACACCCAGAATTTCAAAAAAAATATTTAAGTCGTTATCGATATTTTCGTAGTCTGGAACTGTTCGCAATTTATCATGACTCATTGACACTATCTCGGTAGTCTTCAATTGGACACCACTAGTATAGTGCATTTGTATGCACAATAATCTAAAAATATCATAAACAGTAATTGCAAGATCCAGCTCTGGCAAAACAGGCGATCGATCCAGAATTATTCACTGACTATCGAAGCAATCTAAAAACATCATCAACGGTAATTGCTAGTTCCAGCCCCAGTAAAACAGGTAATCGATCGATCCCCACCAGTTCGATCGGACTTTGGCCAGCTGGAAAAGCCAAAATAGCCCGCTCCTCTGGATAAACCAACCAACCTAAGCTAGTGCCATATTTGAGGCCATGCAAAATATTCCGAATCACCTTCGAATCCCGTTGATCCGGAGACAGAATTTCGATAATCCAGTCCGGACTCATCTGAAAAGAATTACCAATATCTCCTGAAGGCTCAAAGGGAATCCGATCCCAGCTAAATACCGCCACATCCGGGACGATTGATCTCTCTCCAAAAGTACAACGCAGTTCTGGCAGTGCCATCGCAATCTTGGGAGCCTCAGCCACATCATTAATCAAATTACAAATTTTGAGCTGCAGGCGAGAATGCTTTCCTTGGGGCATGGGCTTTTGTTCAATTAACCCAGCAACAAATTCGCTAGCCGGTTTGGTCTCTGGCAGCGCCAAAAACTCTTCTAGAGTCAAGACTTTAGGTTGAAAAGTAGTTGTCATTATCGCACCAGAAATTTAGGGTACCGGGTTGATTCTTTAATGTATTTTAATCGATCGATATCAAAACCCCTCACCTGACAACAAGCGAGGGGAAAATAATTCCGGTGAATTAACTAACTCGATTTTCTGATATCCGGAGCCACCAACGCCACCGGAGCCGAGACCCGATGGGCGATCGTCGGCACAGATTGCCGGAGATGAGCCGTCAGCTGCACCGTCGTCGAATCATAAACCTGCGTCAACAGCTTCGGATAACAGCCTACCGCCACAATTGGGATCAACAGACAGACGATGATAAATACTTCACGCGGTTCGGCATCGATCAGCGCCTCATGGGCGACCAATTCTTTGTTTTCTTCACCAAAGAAGATTTCGCGCAACATCGACAGCAAATAGATCGGTGTCAGAATCACACCCACCGCCATCAACAGAATCATCACCACCTTGAACTCGTTGTTGTAGGCATCGCTAGTGGCAAAACCCACGAATACCATCAACTCCGCCACAAAGCCACTCATCCCGGGTAGAGCTAAAGAAGCCATCGAACAAGCCGTGAACATCGCAAAGATCTTCTTCATCCGCTGACCTACGCCCCCCATCTCATCCAACATCAGAGTATGAGTTCGATCGTATGTAGCCCCCACCAAGAAAAAGAGACTAGCCCCAATCAAACCGTGGGAGACCATTTGCATCACCGCCCCACTCATTCCCAGATCGGTGAAAGAGGCAAAACCAATCAGCACAAATCCCATATGGGAGATCGAAGAATAGGCAATTTTCCGCTTCAGGTTGCGCTGGGCAAAAGAAGTCAGCGCTGCATACACAATATTCACGACCCCTAGCACAATCAAGGCCGGGGCAAAGAAAGCATGGGCATCAGCCAACATGCTAGCATTCATCCGAATCAGGGCATAGCCGCCCATTTTGAGCAAAATACCCGCCAGCAACATATGCACCGGAGCTGTAGCTTCGCCGTGGGCATCGGGTAACCAAGTATGTAGCGGAATAATCGGCAGCTTCACCCCATAGGCAATCAGCAGACCCGCATACATAAACAGCTGGAAGTTCAAGGGATAGTCTTTGTGAGCCAGGGCGGTCATGTCGAAGGTGGTAGTACCACCATAGAAGCCCATTGCTAGGGCGGCGACCAGAATGAACAGGGAGCCACCTGCTGTGTACAGAATAAACTTAGTGGAAGCATACAGCCGTTTCTTACCGCCCCAGATGGCCAGGAATAAATAGACTGGAATTAGTTCTAACTCCCAGACCAGGAAGAACAGGATCATGTCCTGCACGGCAAAAACTGCGATCTGGCCGCCGAACATTACCAACATCAAAAAGTAAAACAGCCGGGGTTTGAAAGTCACCGGCCAAGCGGCTAGAGTGGCTAAGCTGGTAATAAAACCAGTTAGCAACACCAAGGGCATGGAGAGGCCATCTACGCCCACCGACCATTTCAAATCTAACTGGGGTACCCAGGTGTAGCTTTCCGCTAGCTGCAGCCCGGAGATGCTGGTGTCGTAAAAATTAGCAAAAACGTAAACAATTAGCGCAAAGTCTAGCAGAGCGACAATTAGAGCATACCAGCGCACTGTGCGGCCATTGGTATCGGGCAGCAGAGGAATCGCCAATGCCGCCAATACGGGGAAAAGGATAATCGTCGTCAACCAAGGAAAGTCAGCCATACCTGCAATCTGCATCTACTAAATGACGCGGAGAGAATAGAGTCTCAGCTAGAGACTATGATTGCTCGTCCTGTTCGTCAGTGTAGCCCAGTCAAACTTTATATTCTCTAGAGAGTTGATATTTTGTGATTTTCTTTTGACAGTGTTTTGACTAGTAAAAAGGGGGATCACCTAGTCTGTCTCAGGCGATCGACTTTTTATTGTTCGATCGATCTCCCCAAATTTGCGTAATGATTTGTTAACAATCCCTATTGTCTCTGGGACGAGCCACAGTATATTGTGGTTACTTTCGGCCTCAAATCGATCCTAATCAACAGCCTTGACAGCAACTTTGGCCACTCCTATGGCTGTAAAGAAAATTTAAATTTTTATGACTTCTCCAATCACCACTGACCAAGACCAGAACCCCTCGCTCGACTCTTGCTTACCCCCCGTAGATTCCCAAAAGCAAGTGAGTGCTTTCATGCGCCAAGTGCAGGATCACATCTGCAAAGAGTTAGAAGAGACCGATGGCGGCGGTGAATTTCGGGAGGATGCCTGGGATAGACCAGAAGGCGGTGGAGGTCGATCGCGGGTGATTAGAGAGGGCAATATTTTTGAACAGGGTGGGGTCAATTTCTCGGAAGTCTGGGGCGATCATCTGCCGCCGTCTATTTTAAAGCAACGGCCAGAGGCGGCGGGGCATGGTTTTTATGCCACTGGTACATCGATGGTGCTGCATCCCCGCAATCCTTATATCCCCACTGTGCATTTAAACTATCGGTATTTTGAGGCTGGTCCAGTTTGGTGGTTTGGTGGTGGTCTAGACCTCACTCCCTACTATCCTTTCCGGGAAGATGTCGTGCATCTGCACCAAACCTTGAAAGAGGCGTGCGATCGACATAATCCGCAGTACTACCCGACCTTTAAGCGCTGGTGTGACGAATACTTTTATCTGAAGCATCGGGATGAAACCAGAGGTGTCGGCGGCCTATTTTTTGACTATCAAGACAGCCGTGCCGGTGAAATATATCGCGGCGATCAGCCCCAGGGGCCAGCGGGTAAATATAGTCAGCAATTAGGTATCCAACCAGCGCGGAGTTGGGCAGAGATTTTTGCTTTAGTCAAAGAATGTGCCTATGCCTTTGTGCCAGCCTACCGACCAATTGTCGAAAAGCGCAAAGACACTCCCTATGGCGATCGGGAACGCAATTTTCAGATGTACCGCCGGGGTCGGTATGTAGAATTTAATTTGGTGTACGATCGGGGCACTATTTTTGGTCTGCAAACCAATGGCCGCACCGAATCGATTTTGATGTCTCTGCCCCCAACCGTGCGCTGGGAGTACGGCTACCAGCCCGAGCCAAACACCCCAGAAGCAGAATTGTACAGCACCTATTTGAGTCCCCAAGATTGGCTGGGTATCGAGAAATAAGTGGTATATAGTTCTATTCAATAAGTCTAAGAATTTGAAATCGACCCGTATGTAGGGGAGTTTGAGGGGACGGGATGCCTCCCCTCAATGGGGGGGTCTGGGGGTCAGAACCACCAGATTTCTGGTTCCTCAAACGAGAAAGATTTACTTAGAGTAATGTGCTACTCACAAGCCGGAGATTCATCCAAACCCCACTGATGCTTCAGCAAATTCTTATAGGTAGACTCTTGCCACAGCATTTGGGTATAGAGCTTAAGCAAAAAATCTTGGGCTTGTTCGCGGCTCATATCTTGAATCTGAGTTTGAAATGAGCAAACACTAAATTGTTGTTCTAGAGACAGTTCAAAAGGCTGAGACATTTTTTCACTCCTTATTCCTGATGTTGTCAAGGCTTGTCTGGTGACAAGGTTCACACCACTAACTTCAGTCAGCAGCTATAAATTGTTAGATCGACGGTTGCTAATAGCTTGAGTTCACCGTATGTAAATAAAAGTAACAAAAAATTGACGATTAAGCTAACTTATTAAGTTCATTGTACCCAAAGACACCAAGTAATCTAAACATGTTGCTTCAGTCGCCGTTAAACTTCTATTTGTGATATTGTCAATCGACTGAACTATCCAGAACTGCTCATCACTAACAATTTCCCAGTGGTAATACAAACATTAGTGATTTGTCACATTATCACCATGAATTAACGGTGAATTGGACTAGCACTTGATTGTAGAATTACGTAATCCCCAAATTTCCACTAATTGCTGATATTTTTGCTGTGATCCAAGCAACCATACCTAAAAAACTATTTATTTGCCTATCATTCTTGCTCTTACTCGGTTGCCAGATTGGATCGCCTAGCAAAAAAGTAGCACAGTCCCAGCCGCAGAAAATTCTCATCCAGCTGCCGCCACTGCGTGCTGCCACTTTAGTTAATATCAAAAACGATTGGAATGGCTACTCCGATATCACACCCATTGAGCGCCATTACCAATTTAAAAACTCAGCTAGTGGCCTGTCTGGTGACGGCTACTTTGCGGTGGGTGGCTATGGAGCATACAACATTCGCCAGCAATACACCAAGAAAATTGCGATCCCCGCCCTGGTTACCCAGCAATTTTTCCAGAAACTAAACGAGACCAAAATGCATAGTTCGTCTCGGTATCAACCCATTAAAAAGCGCAGTGATGACTATCCAGCCGTTACCATTAAAATCACCACCCCTGAGCAGCAGGTAACATTTTTTTCTAGTTCGCAAGGCCAAGATCACATACCATGGCAAATCAAAATCAAAGAAAAGACTAAAGAAAAAACCTATGTGAGCGAATCAGCCGCTCCTGCTGCTGCTCTTTTGCTCTTAAAACCGTATATAGACCATCCTGGTTTAGAGAATGTCATCAACAAACTGCGATCGCCTCGCCCCAAAATTCATAAAAGTCCCAAAGCTCATTCTAGTCAGCCCCAATGAAAAGTGCCGTTATCTCCACAATCGTAGAAACGGCATTTTCGCAGATATTCAATTTACGAATCTTGGAATTATTCGGCTGTTTCTTCTTCGTCTTGAGGATAGACAAAGCTAGTTGACCGACCGGAGAGAACTGATTTACCCAAAGATAAAGCGCGTTGAGCTTGCACAGCCGCTTTCCGCCGCCAGGTAGCGCGTCTTGAGTCCCGCTTCGATTTCGATGTTTTCTTTTTAGGAGCTGCCATAGTTTCTACATTGAGTAAGCACAGCCTCTTATTATATAGAGCAAAAGTCAGAAAGGGAAGAGCTGATACGGATGTCGATCGTGTTATAAAGTGGAGAGAACAAATTTACGTGCTTAACCTTTACATTTTCTATCCTTGTGAATCTTTCCAGCCCTGATACCCCTCTGTACAATCACCCCCTACCAGAAATCGAAAGCTGGCTGACATCGCTTGGTGGTGAGCAAGATGCCACTGAGTTGCATTGTTGGCAAGTTTCTAAGCTGCATTGGAATGCCCAACTATCTTTAGAAGTGGAAGAGTTGAAGGTGCGCTACCTGAAAGCTACTGAAGATCAACAGGATGTTTATCGATCTTTTAAGTATTCTTTGAGTCGAAAAGATATCGAAGATGCTGTTTTGGCTGGTCCTTAGCCCTTGTAGTATTGGCCATAGCCATTTTTTACTAACTTATTCATCAGCTTTTCTGATATTAAATCTGAAAATATACAGGTGACAACTTATCATAAAATTGATAGGGTAGAAGGGGGTTAACAAATATTAACTTTGGTAAATATTCATGATCGGGATGTCGAGTACCTTACCGAATAGACCGTATAACATGACGGTCTTCTGCGATTTTGACGGACCATTAGTAGACGTATCCAATCGTTATTACAGTACCTATCGCTTGGCATTGGCCAAAGTCCAAGAATCTCATCCTGCTGCTAGCATCAAACTGACTCCCCTGTCTAAGGAAGAGTTTTGGCAGATGAAGCAAGAGCGCACGCCAGATATTGAAATTGCCAAGTGTTCTGGGTTGCCAATTGCGGCGATCGATCCATTTCTAACGGAAGTAATTAGTCTAGTAAATCACCCTGATTTGCTGTATCAAGATGTCATTCAACCCGGTGTGAATTGGGCACTAGAGTTACTACATAGCCAAGGAACACAATTGATATTGGTTACTTTGCGCGATGAGCATCAGGCGCGGCAAATATTACAAACGGCGGAGTTAGATCATTTGTTTAATGGTATTTATGGTGCCAATAATGGCATCGAAGTAGCCTATCAAAATTCGATCGAACTCAAAACCCAGCTACTGACTCACGCTGCTGCCCAACACTGGCCTGAGTGGGTGCGTAGACACCACCCGGCTTGGGTGATTGGGGATACGGAGGCGGATGTTTGGTCTGGCCGCAATCTAGACATTCCCACCATCGCTTTGACCTGTGGAATCCGTAGTCATAGCTATTTACAAAAGCAGTCGCCGACAGTGATTTTGGCCGATTTAGTGTCAGCCAGTAATCATTTGATGCGCACGACTGTTTCTTGCGCTTAGGTTTTAAAACCGCCCACTGGGGCAATTTTACTCAAGCGCAAATCAGGGTGATCCCCTTGTACTTGTCCGACGTTCCACTCATTTTTGAACAGTAATACGGGCTGTTCTAGGTTGTCTTTGACCACCATCGTATTGAATAGGGTTCCAGCTGCTTCTAGAGCTGGCCAACCATCTAATACCCAGCGAGCCACGGAATAGCCGAGGGGATCGAGGAGAGTTTCGACTCCATATTCATTTTTTAACCGGAACTGGACGACCTCAAACTGCAACTGTCCGACGGCTGCCAGGATCGGATTGCGCTTGGCATCATCTGCTGAATACATGATTTGCACAGCTCCTTCTTCCCGTAGTTCAGTTACGCCCTTTTGAAACTGCTTGAATTTGGAAGGGTTGGGATTGCGCAAATAGGCGAATAGCTCGGGCGAAAAACAGGGGATCCCAGCATATTCTAGTTTGTTGCTGCCGGTATAAATAGTGTCGCCGATCGCAAATACCCCCGGGTTATTCAAACCAATGACATCGCCGGGGTAGGCTTCATCGATCGATTCCCGGTCTTGGGCGAACAGCTTTTGTGGTCTAGATAACCGCACGGTCTTGCCGGTGCGCGCATGACTAACGGCCATGTCTTTTTCAAACTTACCGGTACAGACCCGCACAAAGGCCACCCGATCGCGATGTTTGGGATCCATATTGGCTTGTAATTTAAAGACAAACCCCGAAAATTCTGGATAGTCCGGTTCAATCTGACCTAAATTAGACTCGCGGCCACCGGGCTGGAGGGCATATTGCAAGAAGTATTGCAAAAATAGCTCTACCCCAAAGTTGGTCATGGCACTGCCAAAGAATACCGGAGTCATTTTTCCGGCGTGGATGGCGGCTAGATCTAGTTCTGCTCCCACTCCATCCAGTAACTCCAAATCGTCCTGAAATTGCTGGTACAAATCTGGTTCAATCAGCTGAGACAGCCGGGGATCACCCAGTTCAAATAGAGTATCAGCGGCTTCTTTCTTGCCATGCGCTGTCCGTTCAAACAAATGGATTTTTCGTTGGTGTCGATCGAACACCCCCTGAAATCGATCGCCACTGCCGATCGGCCAATTTACGGCGTAGGTTTGCAGACCCAGCTCTTTTTCGATTTCATCGAGCAAGTCTAGCGGTTCTCGCCCTGGTCGATCCAGCTTATTGATAAAAGTGAAAATTGGCAATTGCCGCATTTTGCAAACTTCAAATAGTTTGCGAGTTTGCGGCTCCAGACCCTTGGCTGTATCAATCAGCATCACAGCGTTATCGGCAGCAGCTAAGGTGCGATAGGTATCTTCGCTAAAGTCTTGGTGTCCAGGGGTGTCTAGCAGATTGATCTGAAAACCGTCATAAACAAACTGCAATACGGTCGAGGTAATGGAAATTCCCCGCTGTTTTTCCATTTCCATCCAGTCGGAAGTGGCTTTGCGTTGATCGCGTCGAGCTTTCACTGCTCCGGCTTCGTGAATAGCACCCCCATACAAAAGTAACTTTTCAGTCAGCGTTGTTTTACCAGCATCGGGGTGGGAGATAATGGCAAAGTTCCGCCGCTGCTCGACTGCAGTGAGCAGCTGGGGCTGAATTTCCGTAGACATGTGGGGTGGCCGCTGAGCATAACATCAGTTAGTCTAGCATTTTCGTTCCGGCGGAAACCCTGGCTAGGAATATTTTTGGTGGCTAAATTTGAGCTGGACAGTAACAGCACCGCATCTTAAAGGTGATTTGCCGATCGGTGCTAATAATACGAATACGGTTCTCTCGATCGATATAAGTTTAGTTGCTTTCTATATATTGACGTAAAACTTTGTTTATTAGGGTTTTATACTGTTCTCCTTGTGCCTGAAACCATTGTTGTACATCGGGATCAAGCTGAACTAGGTTGTGTGCTTGTTCTGCTGGAATACGTAAAGTAGCTCGTTCAAAAAATTCATCTGTAAGCGGTGGAATATCTGAGTAATCGATATTCTCTTCTGATTTTGACTCTAGGGCTACCCAGTTAGTACGAGAGGTACTGTTCAAATTTTTTCTGTTCATGACGGTTAGCTCTTCGCGCTGAAATAATTCGGGTTACATCCTTGTGACGCTCTGTCCAGACTACTAATGCTATCCCAGGACCGAGGAAGCCGATTCCGATCAAGCGATCTTCGCCATAGTCAAAGCGTTCATCTAGTTCAATCAGCATTTCTCCGTCAAACATTAGGGGAACATCGGCAAAATCAATCTCGTGCTTACGGATGTTTTCAAGGTTTTTCGCTTCGTCCCACTCAAATTGCATGAAGGATTAAGGTATGACAGACTGAACTAACTTTATTTATTATCCCGCATTTGCCTCAACTATATCTAACCATTCTTTGTATGCCTTATCTAGTTAATCTAAATTCTGAAAAGTGTAATTTTCTGCTATGAGATTTTCAATGGTTCTTTTTTTGTCTTGAACATCAAGCACCGCAGAGAATTCAACTTTCATTTTATGATCAGGTGATTTCCGTTGAATAAAGTACCGTCTATTTCAACCTTTCAGTTGCTTAAGCGAAGCCGAAACCAACGGCAATGGTACGCTTATTTCAGGAATTCACCTCAATTCTTTTTTTAAGTGCCGATTCATCGTATGCAATTAGAATCTGAAAGGCTTGTGAGAAAAAGTACTCAAACATTGATACAGCAAAAGGAACCAATCCGTTATAAATTAACCGGTTCGGGTATAAGCTATTGGAGAACTCAATTAAATCGTCAATTTTTTGTCCTGTGCGTTGCGCATTATTAATAGAAGGTTCTGGAAGTGAAATTTTAACAATATTCATTTGTTGTTTGACATGCTGATATGTTCCTGTCATACCTCGGCTGATAGGAGTACTTTTATCCTCCCATAGAGGCGCGTATCGATTGGTTCCATAATCACCTGTTATTGTTCCTCCGAAACGTTTTTTAGCACCTTTTAGAACTCTATTTAACATTTCCACATCATGCCAGCTTGCACTGTAGTTATTGCGCAGATGCAAACTCCACTGGCTTCCTGCTATGACTTGTTCATTTTCCGTAATTGGATAAATATCAGCAGATACTCCATCAATAGATTTAAAATCTTCATGGTTGAACCAGTAGTAATTCAAAGTACCTTTTGGCCAATCCCAAAAATGTTCACACTTTTCAAATCCAAGATCTCTTAGATAGTCACTTAGATTTTTTCGCGTGGCATTTTCTGAATGAAATATGGTACATCTTCCCATGAATTTAATATATTTTGCGAAAATAGTTTGTCTTACACGTCTAGGATTTTTTTTTGGATAAAGCCTCTACGGAAGATAACTCTAAAAAAATTCTCTGGATAATACAATTAAACCAGGCATTTATTCATAATACTTAAAGCCACCGCTTCCGCCACCTTAATCCCATCAATCCCCGCTGACAAAATCCCCCCGGCATACCCCGCCCCCTCTCCCGCCGGATACAAACCCACCGTATTCAAACTCTGATAATACTCATTACGCTTAATCCGAATCGGCGAAGAAGTGCGCGTCTCCACCCCCGTCAATACCGCATCAGCCATCGCAAACCCCTTAATTTGCTTATCAAAAGCCGGTAAAGCCTCCCGAATCGCCTCGATCGCATAGTCCGGCAAACTCTCACTCAGATCCCCCAAATGCACACCAGGAGTATAAGAAGGCGTGACCGTCCCTAACGCAGTGGAAGATCGATCGGCCAAAAAATCTCCCACTAATTGCCCTGGCGCTGCATAATTACCACCGCCCAACACAAAGGCTTGTTCTTCCAAACGCCGTTGCAAATCAATCCCCGCCAAAGCATGACCCGGATAATCGGTTGGCGAAATCCCCACTACAATTCCACTATTGGCATTCCTTTCATTGCGAGAATACTGGCTCATGCCATTCGTCACCACCCGCCCCACCTCCGAGGTCGCCGCCACCACCAGGCCCCCCGGACACATGCAAAAACTATAAACCGATCGACCGTTTTGACAGTGATGCACGAGCTTGTAATCCGCCGCTCCCAAAACTTTATGGCCAGCTTGCCCTCCAAATCGACAAGTATCAATCATCGTTTGGGGGTGTTCAATCCGAAAGCCGATCGAGAAGGGTTTAGCCTCGATGTATACCCCGTGGTCATACAACATTTGGAAAGTATCACGGGCACTGTGCCCCACCGCTAACACCACATGATCACTACGCAGATATTCACCACTAGCTAAAGTCAAACCGCGTATTTGACCGCCGGCAATATCAAGATCGGTTACTCGACTTTGAAAGCGAAATTCGCCACCTAAGGCTTCAATCTGAGCGCGGAAGTTTTGGACAATGCCTACCAGCTTGAAAGTACCAATGTGGGGCTTGTTGATATACAAAATTTCGGGGGAAGCACCGGCTTTCACAAATTCCGTGAGAACCTTGCGCCCGTAATGCTGGGGGTCTTTCACCTGGCTGTAGAGCTTGCCATCCGAAAAAGTACCCGCGCCACCTTCCCCAAACTGGGCATTAGATTCTGGATTGAAATCTACCCGTTTTTTCCAAAAACCAAAAGTATCGGCGGTGCGATCGCGTACTTTTTTACCCCGTTCTAAAATAATTGGCCGGAAGCCCATCTGCGCCAACAGCAAAGCCGTAAACAAACCACAGGGACCAGCCCCAATCACGATCGGACGGTGGGTTAAGTTACTGGGAACTTGCGCTACTATCTTGTAACTCATGTCCGGCGTGACCCGCACCTGGGGATCTTTTTTGAATTGATTCAGTAAATGTTTTTCTTTGGTAGTTTCCACATCCACAATATAGACCAGGCGGATTTCGCCTTTCTGGCGGGCATCATAGCTACGTTTAAAAATAGAATAGCTAATTAATTCTGGAGCCTGAAGGCGTAGTTTTAAGAGAATGGCGGTTTTCAGCGCATCTTCTAAATGATCGAGTGGGAGCTTTATTTCGGTGATGCGCAACATACTCAATGTCTCAAAAAATTATAGTTATAACTATTGAATGTTAGTTTCTTTCAACTAACATCCAAGATGATCCAATTTGGCGGTCAGTTCAGCCAAATTGGTTTGCTGCGATCGCACCAGCTGGAGAATTGTAGCCAGCTCTTCCTGCCGCAGGGCGTTTAATTGGTCATGCAACAACTCAATCTCTAACTCGGCCTTCAGATTCACCGCATAATCATGCTGGGCCTCGATCGATCATCGCTTGTCAGCTAGTCTCCAATTTTACTGGCCACCTGCCATTCCAGCTGCGGAGCCTGAGTAAGAGGCTTAATCAACGCATCAGGGTGAAGCCTCCAGCCGAATAGACCAGACAATCCCATAACTACCCCAAAAACCGTGGGAATCATCGCTAATCCAAATAACCAGCGTTTTTGCGATAGTGAGGTAATCGCTAGTAAAGAAATCGCCAAAGATATCGCCGCATCAGCCAAATCAAACTGATCGTCATGAAAATTCAGTTCATCATAGGTTTCCTTTTCTTGCTGGGCTTTTTTCTCTAGCTCCGCTTTCTTCTGGGACTGCCGATTCGCTAAATCTTGATATTCTGCAATTTTTTTATCATATAGCGCCCGTGCTTTTGGCTCGGCCGGGCGAGGCTGAAGACGCAGCTGGGTAAGTGTCGAGTTGGCAATTTCTTCCCGAATATTTCGTGCTTGGTAGTAAGACCAGTCATTATTGCGATCGGCCTGAGCTTGCTGCATCCCTTGCACAATATTATTGTCTTTGATGCCGCAAATTCCCATAAAAGTAGCCAACAATGCTACCGAGATCGCCACATAGGTATTCAGATCGTTACGATTTTTTTGGCGTTTATCCACCTGTTGTGAGGATGTCGGTTCATCCTGCTCCACCATCTCCATCGGATCGATTTCCATGACAACTCCGCACTTTCTAGATATTAGACTCAATAATAGTATGCGGCAAGCCGATGATGAGAGTTGAACTCACGGCCGCTCGATTACGAATCGAGTGCTCTACCACTGAGCTACATCGGCGACTTGCTTCTAATATAAAGGATACCGGCCACTGAGCAAAATTCCATGACCAAATCTCCAATCTCCAAAAACAACAAGGCGATCGATCCAGAACTCTATAGACGCCTACAAGCCGAAGCTAAATCACCATTTAAAGGATTACGCAAGTTTTTTTACCTAGCCTTTGCCGGTTCCGGCTTCATTGGTGGAGTCGTATTCTTGGCCAGACTAGCTGCTGGCCGCGATTTAGCCAATACCATTCCCAGTCTTGCTCTCCAAGTCGGTGTGGTGGCGCTGATGATTACTCTGTATCGCTGGGATAGTCGATCGACAGACTCATCTAACAAAAAGAATTGAACATAGCTAAATGGATTGATCGATCGAATTAGTATCTTTAGTCGGTAGATTACAGACGATTAACAATAGTCCCAAGGTTTTAATTACTTTAATCCCCAATGCTGGCCACTTCATAGCTCCTTTGATAATAGCTTTGAACTCATTCTTTTTAAAAAATATTGTGGATACCAAGCTTTTCATGAATTTTTTACTATATCCAATTTCCAACATTTTTAAGTACACAACGGGTGCATCATAGTAATAACATTTAAACCAATTTTTTGGTTTAGATAATGTGTTATCACCGCAGTTGTATTTGACGTAAACACTTTTAGTAATTTTAGAGTTGCCTTGCATGACACAAAATGCACCCCAGTATATTTGCACTTCCAGATTACTTAAGCTTGATGGCCAACTAGCAATCGCCGATTGAACAGTCTTCGTGCGATATATTTGGGCAGACATAAATCCCAACCCCAAGACCATTGGGTATCCGGTCAGATCATTCTCGACTATCCCCCCTCGGAAAGTCTGCTCTTGATCAACAACAAATCTAGCTTCATTTCTGAGCCTATTACTCGCAACATCAAAAAGTGAGTAATTCAAGGTCAGCAATGTCAAATCAGGATGTTCTTTCAAATTACTGACAACATATCGTAAGGCTTCTGGCTGAATATCATCATCATCACCAATTACCCATATGTACTCACTAATAGCATGTTCCAGACAGTAAGCAATATTCCGCATCACCCCAATATTCTCAGAATTTCGATGATATTTAAAGGAAATATTCTGACAAATAGTTTGCCATTTATTGATAATGTCTGGAGTACTATCAGTTGAACAATTGTCAGATACTAAAATCTCACATTCTATTTCACAACCTTGAATTGCCTGAGACAGCCAAGATAGTTGATTATCTAAAAGATTAGACCGATTGAAAGTAGGAATGGCAATCGTTAATAACATCATAATTAGTAAATCATCCAGCAGATAATCGAGGGTGTTTTAGAGCAAAATCATTTAGAATTGACCAACTCAATATCAAAAAACTACAGACACGCAGTACACCATGATAACATCGAATACTACAAGAGCATACATACTAAACTGGTAAAGCTATCTAGATACTATCGGTGGTAAGTAGAAGATACCCCAACCCATCCAAAATATCCGCAACCCTTTACAAGAGCGATCGCCGAGAGCGAGAATAAAGCCAGATGAAGTCGGCGCAATAATTGGCGCATTATTAACGAGGGTTTACTGGCGTGAGTCAACAATTTGACTATGATTTGGTGATTATTGGCGCAGGAGTAGGCGGCCACGGCGCAGCCATCCATGCCGTGAGTTGCGGACTCAAAACCGCCATTATTGAAGCAGGCGACATGGGCGGTACCTGCGTTAATCGGGGTTGTATTCCATCCAAGGCGTTGTTAGCCGCCTCGGGCCGAGTGCGGGAAATGCGCGATACTCAGCATCTCCAGGCTTTGGGCATTCAGGTGGGGGCGGTGACCTATGATCGACAGACTATTGCCGATCATGCCGGTAACATTGTCAGTAAACTACGTGGCGATCTGACCAATAGCCTGACCCGCCTGAAGGTCGATATTATCAAAGGCTATGGCAAAGTTGTGAGCACCCAAAAAGTCTGTGTGACCACCCCTGAAGGCGATCGGTTTGTTACTGGTAAAGACATTATTATTTCCTCTGGTTCAGTGCCTTTTGTACCTCCAGGTATTCAACTAGATGGTAAGACCGTCTTCACCAGCGATGATGCGATCAAGCTAGAATCAGTGCCTGATTGGGTGGCGATCATCGGCAGTGGCTATATCGGCTTAGAGTTTGCTGATGTTTACACCGCTCTGGGTTCCGAGGTTACGATCATTGAAGCCTTGGATCAACTAATGCCGGGATTCGATCGGGATATTGCCACTTTAGCCGAACGGATCTTAATTAAGCCCCGCGATATCGAGACTAGATCAGGGATGTTGGCAATGAAAATCACCCCAGGTAGCCCAGTCAAAATTGAGCTAGCCAACGCCAAAACCAAAGAAATCGTTGAAGTTCTAGAAGTCGATGCCTGTCTGGTAGCCACTGGTCGGGTACCGGATACGAAGAACCTGAATTTGGAATCGATCGGCGTGACCTTAGAACGAGGCTTTATTCCAGTCAACGATCGAATGCAAGTGCTAATTGGTGGTCAACCTGTCGCCAATACTTGGGCGATCGGCGATGCTACGGGCAAAATGATGTTGGCACATACCGCCGCCACCCAAGGGATGGTGGTAGTCGATAATATCTGCGGCAAACCTCGCACCATGGATTATCAAAGTATTCCTGCCGCCGCCTTTACCCATCCTGAAATTAGCTTCGTCGGTTTGACCGAAGCCCAAGCTAAAGAACAGGGAACTGCTCAGGGCTTCACCGTGGCCACATCCAAGAGCTACTTCAAGGGTAACTCTAAGGCGATCGCTGAAGGAGAGGCAGATGGTATGGCTAAGGTAGTCTATCGCACGGATACTGGCGAGTTACTGGGTACCCACATCATTGGTCTCCATGCTTCGGACTTGATTCAAGAAGCGGCCAATGCGATCGCCGCCCGCCAGTCTATTAAAGAACTAGCTAAGATTACCCACGCTCATCCCACCCTTTCTGAGGTGTTGGATGATGCCTTCAAAAAAGCGGCCTTTGCCCATTAGTTTCTATGGAAATCCGTCGCATTCAGCCCGGTTTATCGGTAAATATCAGCAATCTGGAATTTCAAATCGCCGTACCAGACAATAAACCCCAGCATATCTTGGAAGAAATTGTTTGGCAAAAGGAACGGGAAGTTGCTCGCTGGCGAGAAAAATTGTCCCTAGCCGATCTACGCCAACAACTGGCCGCTGCCCCACCGCCCCGCGATTTCTGGGCAGCTTTAAACACCAGTAGATTGCAGCCTGCCCTGATTGCCGAGGTCAAAAAAGCTTCTCCTAGCAAAGGCGTGATTCGAGCAGACTTCGATCCGATCGCCATCGCTCAAGCCTATCAACGGGGCGGAGCCGCCTGTTTGTCAGTTTTGACGGACAGCAAGTTCTTTCAAGGTAGCTTCGAAAACTTGTCGCTGGTGCGATCGGCAGTAGATTTGCCCCTGCTCTGCAAAGAGTTCGTGATCTATCCCTACCAAATCTATCTAGGACGTAAGCATGGAGCCGATGCAGTGCTGCTAATTGCAGCAATTTTACCAGATGGCGATTTGCAGTATTTCCTGAAAATTATTAAGGCGTTGGGGATGACAGCTTTGATTGAAGTACATACCGCTGAGGAATTAGAGCGGGTAATGGCCTTAGAAGGCGTGAATTTGATTGGGATTAATAACCGCAATCTTACTAACTTTGAAGTGAGCTTACAAACCACCCAAGATTTAATGAGTCAATATGGTCAGCAGTTGATTGATCGGCAGATTTTAGTAGTCAGCGAATCGGGCATTCATCAACCCACCGATTTGCAAACTGTTACTGCTGCTGGCGCTCGTGCCGTTTTGGTTGGTGAATCTTTAATTAAACAACCCGATCCGACCCAAGCGATCGCCAACCTATATGCATCATCCTCAGTCTAAAACCGAGCAATCCAGGTTAGAATATCCTGTCTAAGCGTGGCCGATAGCTCAATTCATCCCAAAATTATTCAGAGAAACTAAAGAAAAGCATCATGGAAAATAAATTAATGTTGATGATTCCTGGCCCCACCCCGGTGCCAGAGAATGTGTTGTTAGCTTTGGCTAAACACCCGATCGGCCATCGCAGCGGTGAATTTAGTCAAATTATGTCGGAGGTGACAGCTAACCTGAAATGGCTGCACCAGACTACTAATGATGTTTTGATGCTGACGGCTTCCGGTACCGGCGCGATGGAAGCAGGCATTATCAACTTCTTTAGCCCTGGCGATCGAATCCTGGTTTTACACAATGGTAAATTTGGCGAGCGCTGGGCAATTGTGGCCAAAGCCTTTGGCCTAGATGTGGTCGAAGTCACCGCTCCCTGGGGACAGCCCTTAAACCCAGATGAGGTCAAAACCGCTCTGGAGGCTGATAGCCAAAAGCAAATTAAAGGTGTAGTGATCACCCACAGTGAAACTTCCACGGGCGTAATTAACGACCTCGAAACCATTAACAAGCACGTCAAAGCCCACGGTGCCTTAATGATTGTCGATGCCGTCACTAGCTTAGGTGCCACTAGTGTGCCGATCGATCAGTGGGGTTTGGATGTAGTCTGCTCCGGTTCACAAAAAGGCTTTATGATTCCACCCGGATTGGGCTTTGTGGCCGTCAGCGCTAAGGCTTGGGCCGCTTACGAAACTGCAAAGATCCCCAAATTCTATATGGATCTGGGCAAATACAAAAAAGATGCCGCCAAAGATACCACGCCTTTCACCCCACCAGTGAACCTGATTTTTGCCCTGCAAGCCGCTCTGAACATGATGAAGAAGGAAGGACTGGAAAATATCTTTGCCCGCCATCATCGCCATCGCGCTGCCACTAGAGCCGCCATTCAAGCGATGGGTTTAGAACTGTACGCTCCTGAAGGTCACGGTAGCCCAGCGATCACCGCCGTGGCCACCACCGATGCTGAACAAATCCGTAGCATCATGAAGAAAAAGTACGACATTATATTAGCTGGCGGTCAAGACCATCTCAAGGGTCAAGTTTTCCGGATTGGACATCTGGGTTTTGTGTGCGATCGAGATATCCTCACGGCGCTGGCCGCTTTAGAAGGCACCCTGGCCGAATTAGGTCATCCCGCTAAACAGTCTGGAGTAGCGGCCGCCGCTAAAATTTTGGCTGGCAAGTAAATCCAATTATTTTCTTCAGGTGGCCAGCCCCATTAACTGTTAGAGTGTTTTACAAAGTTGGTAGCGGTTGAGATTACATCAAGTCTTCTTAACAAATATTTGTAAGATGCTGCTGTATTCTGTTGACCGCAGTCAATTCTAAATTCAAGGAGGATTATTACTTGTCTCGTCGCTACTTATTTACTTCAGAATCGGTCACAGAAGGACATCCTGATAAAATCTGTGATCAAATTTCCGATACTATCCTAGACGCTTTACTAGCACAGGATCCAGCTAGTCGAGTGGCCGCAGAAGTGGTTGTGAACACTGGTTTAGTTCTCATTACGGGTGAGATTACTAGCCAAGCTCAAGTCAACTACATTGATCTAGCCCGCGCTAAAATTGCCGAAATCGGTTACACCGATGCTGATAATGGCTTTTCTGCCAACAGCGCGTCGGTACTAATCGCCCTTGATCAACAGTCCGCAGACATTGCTCAAGGTGTAGATACAGCGCAAGAAACTCGAGATGATAGCAGCAGCGATAGCTTCGACAAAATTGGAGCTGGCGACCAAGGCATTATGTTTGGGTATGCTTGCAATGAAACACCAGAGCTAATGCCTTTGCCGATTAGCGTGGCTCACCGCCTCGCCCGTCAGATGGCCGCCGTGCGGAAAAACGGCACCATGTCTTATCTGCGTCCAGATGGCAAAACTCAAGTCACCATTGCCTATGAAGAAGGTAAACCGGTGGCGATCGATACCATCTTACTTTCCACTCAGCATGATGCCACCATTGGTGACATTACTGACGATGCTGGTGTACAGAAAAAGATCAAAGATGAGCTATGGAAAGCCGTAGTAGAACCAGTCTTTGCCGACCTCAACATTAAGCCTGACGGTGCCACCAAATATTTGGTGAACCCTACTGGTAAATTTGTGATTGGTGGTCCTCAAGGCGATGCGGGTTTGACTGGTCGCAAGATTATCGTCGATACTTATGGCGGTTACTCGCGCCATGGTGGCGGCGCTTTTTCGGGCAAAGATCCCACTAAAGTAGACAGATCGGCGGCTTATGCTTGTCGTCACGTCGCTAAAAACGTGGTGGCAGCGGGCTTGGCTGAAAAATGTGAAGTGCAGCTGAGTTATGCGATCGGCGTAGCTCGTCCAGTCAGTATTTTGGTCGATACCTTTGGTACGGGCAAAATTAGTGATGACGACATTTTGGACCTAGTCGAAAAGAATTTTGAACTACGTCCAGCGGGTATTCTAGCAGCCTTCGGTCTGCGTCAACTACCCGGTCAGCGCAATGGTCGCTTCTATCAGGATGTCGCGGCCTATGGTCACTTTGGTCGAAATGATCTAGATTTACCCTGGGAAAAAACTGATAAGGCTGATGTTTTATCGAAGGCTGTTCAGAAATAGGTGAATATCATAGATTAGCCCTCATCCCCTAACCCCTTCTCCCAAAATTGGGAGAGGGGTTGAGGGTGAGGGCAATTTCGATTACAGTCGGCGTGACCGCTCCAAGGATTCTTGATAGCTGGAAATCTTGCCTTGCTGCTTGTAAAGATCCGCCGCTTTTTCAAAATCTTCCCGCGCACCACGGCGATCGTCATCCCGTTCCTTCACATCAGCCCGCTGATAGTAAGCCTTGGCATATTGTGAGTTCCGAGAAATAGCATTGGTAAAGTCCGAAACCGCTTCCCGACGATTACCCAAATCGGCATTGGCCAAACCTCGATGATAGTAAGCCTTGGCATAACTCGGATTGATTTTGATGGCTTTGTTAAAATCGGTCAGCGCCTGTTCTCTCTTACCATCTTCTAGGTAGACAGTCCCTCTATTGCTGTAAGCATATTCATCATTGCTGTTAATTCTTACCGCTTGGGTAAAATCATCGATCGCCGCTGAACGTTGGTTGAGGGCAGCACGGGCATTACCCCGATTGTTGTAGGCTTCAGCATAATTACGGTTGAGATTGATCGCTTTGGAATAGTCCGAGATCGCCCCTTGATAGTCACCTTTTTTGTATTTAGTCAGACCAGCCGTTAATAAATCGCGTTCGCGCCCATAACTCGACTGCGATACCAGCACTCTAGGGGCGATCTCACCAGCTACAGCTGGCCATTGACCGATTAGTGCCGTCAGGCCAATGATGGCCACTGGTATAAATCGTTTCATAAATGGTAGGTAGATAAAAGGGTACGATCGACTAGACTAATTTAGATGGATTTTGGTGCCCATCAGATTCTGGAGTGAGCACAAGACCGCGATAAACTTGTTCGATCGGGAAACTCAAATTAATACTTTTTAGCTCTACCAGATCTCCGGCTTGGTAATTAATAATCATCCAATCCCCACTATCATTTTTGTGATACAAATCCATTTCAATGTTGGCAGAGCTAACTAATAAATAATCTTGTAAATTCGGATTATTTCGATACATTCTGAATTTACCCCCTCGGTCATAAGCCTCAGTACTATCGGATAAAACTTCAACGATTAGGCATGGATAAGTAAAATAGTTAACAGTTCTTTTATCCCGATCATCGCAAGTTACACTAGCATCTGGATAGGTATAGTTAGTGGTAGCGACAATATTAACCTTAATGTCAGAATTACCAGTTATACAACTGCTATCATCTAAATGAGTATCGAACATGGCGGTGAATTTGATAGCAATGCGACCATGATTTACACTGCCACCGCTCATGGCATAGACTTCACCGTCAATATACTCATGCTTTTCTAGCTGCTTATCTTCCCAAGCAAAATATTCTGCGGGGGTAAAACGGGGAAAATTTTCTGTGGCGGCAATCATGATTAGTTAGAATAAAGACTAAAGACAGTTTTCCATGAATTATGCTCTTTAGATTTTAGCAAATTATCTAAACATTTTTGAGAGCAAACCTTTGACTAACGGTGAAAGTTTTTGATGGCTCCCTTGCTATGATGGAAATCGAGATTAATACCATCCTCATGCCAACCCCACAGACTAACACCCTCTTCCATGAAAAGCTGTCTACCCCTCTCACCAAGCAACCTATTACAGTTCTCCAGATTAATTTAGGCAAACGTTGTAATCTGGCCTGTAAGCATTGCCACGTCGAAGCCAGCCCTACCCGCACCGAAGAACTAACCCCAGCAGTCTGCGATCGACTCATTGAACTAATTCAGACATTTCCTCAAATCACCACCGTAGACCTCACCGGCGGCGCTCCGGAGATGCTATATGGTTTCCAGCCCTTGGTCGCCGCCGCGCGATCGCTCGACAAAGAAGTCATCGTGCGATCGAACCTAACCATCTATTTTGAAGAAGGCTTTAGTGATATCCCCGAGTATTGCGCCCAACATCAAGTCCACATCGTGGCTTCACTGCCCTGCTACATGGCCGACAATGTCGATAAAATGCGCGGCAATGGCGTTTATGAAGCCTCCATCAAAGCACTGCAATGGCTGAATAAATTAGGTTATGGCCACGATCCACAACTCCTCCTGGATTTGGTATACAACCCGCCCCTACCCACCTCCAGCAACTTCTCTCTCACTCCCGACCAAGTACAGCTAGAACAAGACTACAAAACTTTTTTAGCCGATAATTTTGATATTCGCTTCCATAATTTATTGACGATTACGAATCTGCCGATCGGCAGAGTTGCTTTCCAACTTCAGCACAAACAACTACAGCAGCCCTACCTCAGTTTTTTAGAATCCCATTTTAATCCCAGCACCGTAGAGCATTTGATGTGTCGGAATGAACTATCGATCGATCACCTCGGCCATGTTTATGATTGCGACTTTAACCAAATGGCTAACTTGCCCGCCCGAACACCAGATGGTGATATCTTGACCGTGGATAGACTATTAGCTACCAGGAATCTAGATCTAATCAACGAAATCCAAACAGCAGACCACTGCTATGGTTGTACAGCTGGGGCAGGTTCTAGTTGTGGTGGTGCCCTCTTGTCATGACTACTGAGCAGCTGATTGTCTTCACCCGTTACCCCACCGTTGGCCAGGCTAAAACTCGGTTAATTCCAGTTTTGGGTGCTGCTGGTGCTGCTGAATTACACCGACAAATGACCGTTCATACTCTGGCCCAAGTTCAAGAATTGCAAAAAAATCAGCTCCTAACTGTCACTATCTATTTCGCTGGATCGCAGCATCAATCGGCGATGGTTTCTTGGCTGGGTGCTAAATGGCAATATCAACCACAAGTTACGGGTGATCTGGGGGTGCGGATGGCGACAGCATTTTCTGATACCTTACAATCAGGCCGGCAGAAAGTAGTGGTTATTGGTACCGATTGCCCTGGCTTGACGGCAGGAATTATCCAAACTGCTTTTGAGCAGTTATCTAGCCATGATTTAGTTCTGGGTCCCGCGATCGATGGTGGTTATTACTTAATTGGCTTGCGATCAATCAGGCCAGAACTATTCACTGGTATTCCCTGGAGTACCGATGCGGTGTTAGCCAAGACCATCGAAATTGCCCAACAATTGCATTTATCTACCGCTCTTTTACCGCCACTGGCTGATGTCGATCGACCAGCCGATTTACCATTTTGGGAGCTTCATTCCGGTCGCCATGGATCACAACAACAATAAAGCAATTTCGATCATCATCCCGGCTCTAAACGAAGCTCAGCATATTGAACGAACGATTGCCAGTGCTCAAGCTCATGAGCCCTTAAGTACAGTATCAGTAGAAATCATCGTGGTAGATGGTGGCTCCACTGATGCCACAGTCGAAATAGCCCAAGCTTTGGGCGCTAGGATTATCATCGCTGGACAGGGACGTGCTCATCAAATGAATGTTGGTGCCCAAGCTGCCACTGGTCAGATCTTGTTATTTCTCCATGCCGATACTTATTTACCGGCTGGATTCGATCGGCTAATACGTACCGCACTTCAACAACCTCAAGCAAAATCACCAAAAACAACTATAGCCGGAGCCTTTGAATTAAAAATTGATGGAGATGCCAAAGGTTTGCGGCTAGTAGAATGGGGGGTAAAATGGCGATCGCGTTGGAGGCAGATGCCCTATGGCGATCAAGCTATTTTCTTGAGAACCGAGACCTTTCAGGAAATTGGAGGTTTCCCAAAAATGCCGCTAATGGAGGATTTTGAACTAATATCTCGGTTGCAAAAATTGGGGGCTATTCAAATCTTGCCTGCTTCTGTAGTTACTTCTGATCGTCGTTGGCGACAAAAAGGGGTTTTAAAAACCACTATACTGAATCGAATCATTGTGATGGCTTATTTATTGGGGGTGGCACCCGATCGATTAGCCCAATGGTATCGCAGTCAGAAGTCCTAATTCAGGATGCTGAGGAAATGGTGATTCGCAGCGCAGCTGACTTTCCGGAGTTTCTGATTCATGGATACCAATCGAGCAAGTTGGAGCAAACTACTTAGCGACCGAGACCAGTTCTTTAGCAACCACTGCAGCAGTCAAAGCTTCTTCCAACTCCGATTTACCCAATCTGGCTTCCAGAATATTCATCACTTCTCGACCAAAATCATTGGGATTGTCTCGGAAAGCCTGCAGACAAACTTCGCCGAAGAAGGAGCCTAATGGTTCCGGATTCCAGAGTAATTTTTTGGCCACCCAGGGCATGTGGCTCATTGGATTATAACCTGGTTTAATTACATTGTTTTTGAAAGCATATTCTTCTAAATGAGTGTGCGGTTGTAAACCAATAAAGAAGATCGCTGGTTCGACTTTATCAGCACCAAAAATCTTTTCCATTTCACGGTGATAGGCGATCGTCTGGCGAATAGTTTCAAAACTTTCGTCAATGACATTAAAGGAGTAATTGATCGACACCATATCTTCAAATCCGGCAGCCTTCAGATCGCGGCAATTTTGTAAGACGGTGCGAAGATTGTAGCCCATCCGCATTTTGCGCACGAGTTCTTGAGAGCCGCTGGTAATGCCAATCTCAAAATAATTCATGCCAGTTTTGACCATCAAATCGCACAGTTCAGGGGTGAGATTATCAGCGCGAATATAAGCGGCCCATTGAATATCGGTCATGCCGCTAGCGATGATTTTTTGCAATAGCTCGATCGCATCATCCATATACTTGCGTGCCGGGATAAACTGGGCATCGGTAAACCAGAAATTCCGGATGCCCCGATCGTACAGTTGGCGCATCTCGGCGACTACTTCATCAGCCGGATTAATTCGGACTTGCTTGCCTTCAATAACGGTATAGACACAGTAGCAACAGTTGTGTGGACAACCCCGCTTAGTCTGTACCCCAACGTAGAAATCTTGATCTTGCAGATAATAACAAAATTCTGGCCAAATGGTCTCAATATAATCATAATTGCAGGCGGTCTTCTCGATCGCCGCAGGTGGTTCATGTACTAATCCTTTGCGCGGTGCTTCGCCCACAATGTAACAACGTTCAGCAGCCAGGTCTTGGTTTCTAATAATCTTCTCTAACAATGCTTCCCCTTCACCGATCGAAACGATCGATCCAGTGGGTAAACTCTTGGCCAATTGCTCATAGAAAACACTGACCGCCCCACCACCAACGACTAATTTAGCGGCAGGATGATATTTTTGCGCTCGTTTTAAGCCACGTTTAATCAGCGACATATTTCGCCATAACTCGGTGTAATGGCTCTTGAGCATCCGAGCCCCACCCAAAGCGCCGCGTAATTTTTTGAGCGGATTGCGATCGTAAAAAACTTCAAAGGAGTTTTGGAGCGGATTACCTCCCCGGCCACCGACTGGGGCATAAATTTGGATATCGCGCCAGGAATATACTAGTAAATCTGGCTTAAACTCATCGATCGCCACGTCCATTGCCGCCCCGTAATCTAATGGTGGGACTGCCCCCAGATCGAAGATCCGTTGCTCGACAGCCGGAAACTGCTTATGAACATGATCTGACAAGTAAACGACTCCGATCGGGAAAATCGGGTTACAAGGAAGACGACAATAGAGAATGCGTTCTGCCATGATGGTTATAGATAATAATTTGTGTTAAACGATGAGCTACAAAGAAATTTTAAGTATCTTTATATAAAGTTACACAAAATCGCCTAATTTAGGGGCTTTTGGGGAAGAGATTTTTAGGCTTAGCTCTGATTTGGCAAGCTTTAAAGAGGCAAAACTGTTCGTGACGGTAGTAATGGTTACAGCCGGGGGATCAAGACCAGTGATAGTTTAGTCTTTAATTACTTTTTATAAATGGGGTGCGTCCCACCCGAAATAATATGTCCCAGATTTTAGACCCTATTCCGTCGGATCGCTCCGACCCAATTTTTTGCTGCTATGTCAACAATAGTAGTCAGGTAGAAATTGTGAGAATTACTAATATCGATAATTGGTACTTTGAGCGGGTGGCTTTTCCTGGGCAGCGCCTGATTTTTGAAGCCCCGATGAATGCCTATTTGGAAATTCACACTGGCAAGATGACTAGTTCGATTCTGTCCGATCGCATCCCCTGCATTCGCTTGCAAGTTAGTGATCTAGACCAAGGCAGTTGGGAAGTAAATATCCTGAACAGTCCAACGGTAGAGGCCAGCTTGGTGGTTCCTGAATTGGAGTATCAACACTAGATATATGCGGTTGGATTTTTTAAAAATCGGGGGCTGTCCACACCGGATCGCCCTCGATTGCTATGATGATGACTGGTTGTGGATCAGTGAGTCTTGACATGCTCCTCAGCGTGAACGCATGAGAATTCCAAGAATCACTTCTTGGTTTTTCTGCTTCATAGCAACTGCCTCCACTCCCGTTCGCGTAGCGTC
>CAXTSX010000018.1:0-65801 GCA_964247085.1 uncultured bacterium | reverse complement strand
GCAACGCTTATTACTCATGAACTTGATGCAATGGCCCAAGCAGAATGGCGATTGCCTGATTGACTGACAAAAGTATTTATCCAAATCCTAGAATCCTTACTCTAAGAGAGTTTTAGGCTTATTAGCCCCTGCGGAGCATTGATAATCTGAAACGTATGCTGAAATACAGTTTCATCGATTCAAGAAAAAGATTTGTCAGTCAATCAGCCCCACGGCTCCCTTTGAAAATGCTTCAATGGTGGGTAGCAAAAAAATCCGTAAACTCAGTGACGATCCCGGAATAAACTCCAGTTCAGAAAAATCAGAATATGTGTACACTACTTTTGATGATTTGCATGAAAGTGCCAAAAAGCGTTGGTGTTTAATAGATTATCGTCCAGAGGGTCTGAAATTATTTGAAGCGAAGCTGCAAAATTCATGCTTGTAAGACTGAATAAAAATTCAAAACAGACAGATCTATCCTTGCCTATTAACTAATAAATACTGTCTGAAAGCATAGTTGCAATTCACGATATGAACAAAAAAGGAGGGCATACTGCCCTCCCAACATTTCTGAAATTTTAGCCATTAACGTTACTAGCACTCAGCGGTGTCAGAAAAATTGGTAACTTTTAATGTAAAAAGTGGCGCTGACCAGTAAACACCATAACAATTCCCAACTCATTCGCAGCAGCGATCGAATCCTGATCCCGCACACTACCACCCGGTTGAATAATTGCTCTAATACCTGCCGCCGCCGCCGTCCGCACCGAATCATCAAAAGGAAAATAAGCATCACTAGCCAAAATAGCATCCTGAACAGCTGTCCCCGCTTGAGTCAAAGCAATTTGGACAGAACCCACCCGATTCATTTGACCAGCCCCAATACCGAGCGTAGCTAAATTTTTGCTCACCACGATCGCATTAGATTTCACATGCTTAACCACCTTCCAAGCAAACATCAGTTCTTGAAGTTGAGCAGCCGTCGGCTGAGCAGTGGTCACCACTTGCCAATCGGTAGTGAGTTCAACAGCATCATCAGGAGCTTGGAGCAAATAACCACCCGCGATCGCCTTGATTTGCAGCGGACTTGGTGCGGTAAGATCGGCCAGCGTCAGTACTCGCAGATTTTTTTTAGTAGCCAAAATTGCTAAAGCTTCCGGAGTGCAATCTGGGGCCACAATACATTCTAAAAAAGTCTTGGCCAGAGAAGTGGCCGTGGCAGCATCGATCGATCGATTGAGAGCGACAATTCCCCCAAAAGCCGAGGTCGCATCCGCTAGATAGGCTTTTTCGTAGGCCGCCAGCAACGTATCACCCAGAGCTGTGCCACAGGGATTATTGTGCTTAATGATCGTAGCCGCTGGTTGATCGGGAAATTCGGTAATAATTTGCCGTGCTGCTTCTAAATCGACCAGATTGTTGTAGCTTAATTCTTTCCCCTGCAATTGCACCGCTGCCGCCCAGCCGGTGGCAGTGGCTCCGGTACGATACCAAGCAGCTGATTGGTGCGGATTTTCGCCATAGCGTAAGACCTGTTGTTGCTGACCGCTGGGGGGCTGATGGCAGGCTGGCAACTCGGATGGCTCTGGGCAGGGGGCAGCTGAAGAGGATAGATAGGTAGCGATCGCTTGGTCGTAGCTAGCGGTGTGGCTAAAAGCTGCTAAAGCTTGAGCTTGGCGGAAAGCGGCGGTCGCTTGACCATTATTATTGGTCAATTCTTGCAGATAGTTATGGTACTGAGCGGGGTTAGTTAAAACGGTGAGATGAGCAAAATTCTTGGCCGCTGCTCGAATCATCGCTGAACCACCAATATCGATTTGTTCGATCGCTTCGGCCAGCGTGACATCGGGTTTACTAATGGTTTCGGTGAAGGGATAAAGATTAACGACAACTAGATCGATCGCCCGGATGCCCTGGGCAGCTAAATCGGCCAAATCGGCAGCTAAATCTTTCCGGGCCAAGATGCCGCCATGAATCTTGGGATGGAGTGTTTTCACCCGTCCGCCCAAAATTTCGGGAGCCCCAGTATAGTCGGCCACCTTGGTAACTGGAATACCGGCAGCCTGGAGTGCTTGAGCGGTGCCGCCGCTACTCACAATATCAAATTTAAATTGGTCTACTAACTGTCTGGCAAATTCGACGAGACCAGTTTTATTAGAAACACTCAACAACGCCAAAGGTGCCATAAATCCTACAACTCTTCTTTATAAATCTGCAAGCGAGAATTTAACATTATAGATGGTGGGTGGGATCAGCTTCCAAGTATTGACTGCCAATTAAAAAATTACCCCGATCGAACTGCACTGCCCAATGATCGCCAGGACAGTGATCGATCACCGTCCCCACTTCCCCCAACTTCACTAACTGAGCTGGTCGCAGCATCGGCATCGGATCAGCAGTTTTAACATAAGGCGGCAGTATCGTAATTTTCACATTAGATCCGATCACAAATTCTTTAGACATATTCTCGGTGATAATTTTATTAACCTAATCCAGCTCTGCTAGGGTACAGGAGCAGCCGGCGGCGGTGCAGCTGTAACTGCCACCGGTTTAGCATACTCTTGATAGATAATCTTAGAAGCTTTTTGGATGAGTTCGATCGCTTGCTCATCACCACTAGGTCTAATCACCAGCGCAGCCACCACATACTTTTGGGAATCAGGCAATTCAATCAAACCCACATCCGCCACCAAGTCAGCAATATCCCCAGTTTTATGGGCTATTTTAGTTTTAGGCTCTAAACCCCAGGGCAACATGGTATTACGATTGGTTTTGGTCTTGCCCAATATTTCTAGCACCTGTCGCCGGGAGGTGGCAGCGAGTAAAGATCCCTGATCGATACGCTGTAAAAGCTCAGCCAGTTCCAGGGGACTAGAGACATTCGTTCCGGCAAAGTCGGGCAAGGGGTTTTTAATAGTGGTATGGGCTAGCCCCCAACTACGAAACTGGGTATTTAATTTATTTTGACCACCAAGGCGTTTAATTAATAAATTGGTGGCAGTATTATCGTTATTCACAATCATTTTAGTAGCACTGTCCAACACCGTAAACTTACTACCCACTGGTTGGTTAGCCATATCACCATTGCCAGCCGCGATCATTGATTTTTCTAGAACCAGCTGCTCATCTAGTCGCAACTGTTGGCGATCGCCTTGTTGAAAAATAGCAATTAGAATAGGGATCTTAATAGTAGCTGCTGCAGGGATGACACTAGTTCCCTGCAAGTCTACTGCTTCTTTATTCTTCAAATTTCGCACTGATAAATGCAACTTCAGCTGGGGATATTCAGCAGCCAACTGCTGCAGTTTTTTCTGCAACTCGGCATTGTTCTTCTGAAAAACCGCAGGTTTTGCTAAGCTCTGGCTGATGGGAGCTGGAGACTTCTGAACGAGGAGTGGTGATGCTGGCAACAGCGATAATACCGTCCCACCAATGACGCTAGCTCCCAATAGTCCAATCAACAATCGTACCCCATGCAGATAAAAAGGGGTGGACAGAACAGGCTCTTCCGGCCATGGCTGCTGGTGCTGCTGTTCACGTTGGACTTTAATTTTCCGGGCATGATGGCGCTGGCGACGGCGGAGCAACCGAGGCCAGAGGGAACGATGTTTGGAGGGAGCTGGGAGACGGCGTACCATGCAGATCGTCTGACAAAGAACTGATTCCCCAGTCTAGCATCAAAGAATCTACCAAGCTTTTTCTGTGCCATGGCGAGCTTGTTCATAACAAGCCAGAGCCTCAGGAATCCGACCCAGCTGACTCAAAACGCGCCCTCGATTGAACCAGGTTTCTTTCTCTTCGGGATCTAGTTCGATCGCCTGCTCATAACAAAACAGAGCATCGTCTAGTTCGTTCAATTCCAATAGGCAATTACCCCGATTATTCCAAGCTGGGGCTAAATCAGCCTTGATTTTGAGGGCTTCTTCATAGCTATGGATCGCGGCCTCAAAATCCTGAGCCTGAAATAATAAATTGCCATGCCGCAGCCAGGCCGGAAACGAGCTGGGTTGAATTTCTAAGGCTTTTTTGATACTGTCGATCGCTTCAGCATTCCGGTGCAATTTTTCTAGTACTCCCGATTGTTGATACCAAACTTGGCTATCGCCACTTTCCAAACTCAAACTACGTTGAAAGCAGGCTAGTGCTTGTGGATAACGACTTAACTGATCGAACAAAGAACCCAAACTCACCCAAGCCACTGCACTGCGAGGAGCTATTTTAGTAGCCCGGCGATAACTGTGCAATGCCGCAGTGCTCTCTCCCTGTTGTAACTGCACCAGACCTTTCTGAATCCAAGATTGATAGTGGTCAGGATTGTAACTCAAAGCCTGATCATAAGCAGCCAGAGCTTCTTGCCAACGGGTGATCTGCTGAAGAGACATTCCCCGCAAATAGTAAGCCTGACTTTCTGCTGGCTTCAAAGCTAAACAGTTATCAAAACACACCAAAGCATCATGGTGTTGATCTAGTTGGGTCAAAGCAATACCACGATTCACCCATACTAAGTGGTCATGGGGATTAATTTCAGTGCTTTGGACATAACATTCCATCGCTTCTTGCCATTGATTGAGCTGTTGCAGCGCCAAACCCCGATTATTCCAAGCGGTTGCTTCCCGGGGCTTAATGGCCACACAGCGGGCATGAGCTGCCGCAGCTTCGGCATAGCGCTGCAGATGGAAAAGTGCTTTACCTCGATTATTCCAGCCTTGATGAAACTCTGGATGGATAGCTAAGGCTCGATCGTAGCTATCAATTGCTTCATGATAACGACGCAAGCAGCCTAAAACATTACCATGATTGTTCCAGGCACAATAATCTTGAGGAGCCAAGGCTAAAACCCGTTGATAGCTATCTAAAGATAGCTCTAAATCGTTCTGTCTAAATAGAATATTACCTTGCTGATACCAAGCCGGATGATGGTGGGAATTGATGCTTAAACATTCTTTGAAACAATCGAGTGCTTCACTAAAGCGCTCTTGCTGAAAGAAAATATTCCCCTGTTGATGCCAAGCCAAGTAAAAATTGGGCTGGCAGGACAGTGCCCGTTGATAGCTGGCCAGGGCATCTTCCGATCGATCTAGTACGGCCAAGAGGTCACCCCGGTGAAACCAGGCTGCGGCGTTGAGGGGATCAATATCGATCGATTTACGGTAAGCAGCGGTGGCTTCCACTAAACGGCCTAATTCAAAGCAACTACAGCCCAAATATTGCCAGGAAATGGAATTCGGACTATTTTGTTGTAACGTGACTGCCTGGGAAAGACTAGCTACGGCAGCTGGAAATTGACCTAGATGATATTGAATGATGCCCAGTTGTTGAATGTAAGTCCCGTCATTCTCGACTAGAGCGATCGCCTGTTGCACAGCAACCAGGGCATCCGTCCAGCGTTCATTTTGCCCCAAAGCCACACTGTATTGGTGCCAAACTGGGGCTTGATTCCCATCATAGTATAGAGCCTGAATATAAGCGTTGACGGCCTCTGGCCACTGCTTTAATTGGCTAAACATCTCTGCTTGACTGCACCAAGCCGCAAAAAACCGTGCTGGTTGCTGAGCAACATTAGTAGCGCTTTGGTAACAAGACAAAGCCTCTGACCAGCGATTCATCTGGCGACAGGATTCCCCATAGCTCCAGAACAGATCGTAGTTTCCTGTTTGCAATTGAGCAGCTTTTTCATAGCATTTGCTGGCATTTAACCATTGACCTTGCTGGGATAGAGACTTTCCTTGCTGGTACCAGGCACTACCAAAATCTGGTTGGATTTCAGTGGCTCGCTGAAAGGCGGTAACAGCATCTGCCCACCGACTGCTCTGGCTAAGTGCCATACCCAAGCCATACCAACTAGTTTGATCCTGCGGTTCATAGGCCAGGGCTTGCCGATAACAATCTAAAGATTCTTCAGTTCGATCGATCTGCGCCAAGGCACCAGCCAAATTCCGCCAGGCCGGATGATAATTGGGTTTTAAGGTGGTTGCCCGCTGATAGCTATCGATCGCCTCAGCACTTTTGCCCATGTTCAACAAAGTAGATCCGCGATCGTTCCAGCACTTAAAATCGGTGGGGACGATCGTTAGAGCTTGATTATAGCTAGTGAGGGCTAGATCAAAACGCTGTAATTGCAGCAGAGCGTTAGCTTGCTCACACCAAGCTAGTTGAATGTCTGGGTCTATCTCGATTGCTTTTTGATAGCTGTGCAAAGCATCTTCATAGCTATTCATTTGCCATAAAGCCTGACCTCGCCCACACCAGACAGAATAACTTTCTGGGGCTAAAGCTAAAGCTTGGCCATAATCAATAAGTGCTTCAGCATGACTTCCCTGTTGGCATAGAGCTTGCGCTCTCCCTTGATAAGCTGGCACAAATTGACTGTCCTGAGCTAACACCTGATCATAGTTAACAATAGCCTGTTCATAACGACCCAACTCACACAGAGCATTGCCACATTCATACCGAGCCTGATACAGCTGCGGATCGAGCTGCAACGATTTTTCGTAACTAGCTAACGATTCCTGATAATCACCTAGTTTGGCCAACTCATATCCCTGCTCATACCAAAATTCTGCTTGGTCTGGCAGCATCTTAATAGCTTGTTGGTAACCAGCTAAAGCCTCGGAATGCTGACCCAGTTTAGACAGTGCTAGACTGCGGCCATACCAAAGCTCGGCATGGCGATCATTCAGAGCCATAGCTCGATTAAAACTATCTAATGCTCTGTCCCAAGATTCCAGATTCAACAACAGCTTGGCATGGGATTGCCAGAGCTCAGCATTGTTGGTTTCATACTGCAAAGCGTTTTCAAAACTAGCCAAAGCTGCAGTTGTTTGGCCAATTTTGATCAAAGCTTTGCCGCGACTATACCAAGCCTGATAATAATCGGGCTGTTGTTGCAGTGCCTTGTCATAGCAACTGATTGCTTCGGAGTATTGCCCCAAATGTACCAAGATAAAACCCAGGTTGTTCCAGCCCGGTGGATAATCGGGCTTGATATTTAAACATTTTTCATAACTAGAACGAGCTTGTTCCAAGCGATTCAGCTCAAACAGAGCCATGCCCCGATTGTACCAAGCACGATAGAATTGTGGTTGCAACTGGAGAGTATGGTCATAACGAATGATGGCTTCTTCATAGTTACCTACCTGAAAATAAGCTACGCCTAAGTTATTCCAAGCGACATGAAGATTCGGTTGCACCTGGATCGCTTTTTGGTAGCTATGAATGGCTTCATCATATTTCTTTAATTTCGATAGTGCCTTGCCTCGATCGTTCCAAACTACAGCCTGATGTTCATCAATAGCCAAAAATTGGTCATAAGCAGCCACCGCATCTGCATATTGCCCGGATTGAAATAAAACGTTGCCCTGGCTAAGATAATTTTCCAGATCATGGTTTTGGACTTTGGCTACCCGTTGGAAACACTCTAGGGCTTCCTGCTCTCGATCGAGTTGCCTCAACAAATTCCCTTTCGCTGTCCATCCCTCTAAAAAATGGGGAGCTAAACTAGTAACCTTTTTGTAGCGTTCTAAGGCTTGCAATGGCTTATTCAAATGTACTAATACATTACCACTATAATGCCAAGCCTGGTAAAAATCTGGTTGATGGGCAACAGCCTGATCGTAGCAATGTAACGATTGAGATAACTCGCCCAAGTAAAAATTAACTTTGCCAAAATTTGTCCAAGCTTGATGAAAATCCGGCTGAATCTTAACGGCTTTACTATAGGCAGCCACGGCTTCTTCAAATTTTTGTTGCTCAAACAAGACCACGCCTAAATTATTCCAAGCTTGCGCAAACTTGGCATCAAAGTTGATCGCTTGTCGATAACAGTCTGCTGCCTTTCCTAACTCCCCGAGTTGACAGAGTACCTGACCAAAATTATTCCAAGCATAGGAGTCTTCAGCGTTGATGCTTAAACTATGCTCATAGCAATGACGAGCTTCAGTCAACCGGCCTAAATTGAATAAAGCCCAGCCGCAATTACTCCAAACCCGGTAGTCATCAGTCTTAGTTTCTAAGACCTGGTCAAAAGCCACCAAAGCATCTGGATAAAGGTGCAAAGAGGTGAGAACTTGGGCACGTTGCTCCTGTGAAAAGTGATCTTCAGGGTGAAGCTCTAGGCTACGGTTAAAACTAGCTAAAGAATTTTGATAGTTTCCTAGTTGGCTTTCAATCCATCCCAAATCTCTCCAAGCAGCATAGTCATTTGGTAAGAGTGTGACTACTTTTTCGTAAGCAACTCGAGCTTCTGGCAAACGTTGTAAACTAACCAAACACCAAGCAATACTTTGCCAAGCGGTGTGCTGGTGGGGTTGAATGGTGATGGTTTCTTGATAACAGGACAAAGCATACTCTAGTTGCCCAGCTTCTCGATAAAAATCACCCTGCTGATGCCAAGCTGCTGGATCATCAACTTCTACAGGCTTAGCAAAACTGTCATGATGTTGTTTGATGACAGTAATATCACCCTCCACAGGTATTTCAGAGGAAACGATCGGCTGGGATGGTTTGGATGTGCCCCGATGCCATATTTTGTCCAACATATTTGTGCTGCTGAAGTATAAGTCCTGTTTTGGTGAACGCTCTAGCTTTTATAAATATTTCCGAGATTAAATCTTCATCAAGATTTTATCATTGGCGGTATATTTTATCTTACACCCATAAATCTTTAGTAATCTTGAGCTCTACTGCTTATTTGTTATTAGCCCATGGTAGTCGCGATCCTCGCACCATGGCTTCTTTTACCCGATTAACCAATGATTGCAGCGCCCAACTAAAACGACTGTACCCAGAGATACTTTTGGGGATGGCTTGTTTGGAGTTGTCAGAACTGCCGATCGTTGAGCAACTCATGGTATTTGCACATCAAGCTATCCAGCAAGATTGTCGACGGGTGAGAGTCTTGCCGCTGTTTTTAGCTCCTGGCGTTCATGTTTTAGAGGATTTACCGCAGGCGATTCATCAGGCACAAACTCAACTGTCCGATCACTGTGAATTGGAGTTGTTACCTTATTTGGGAGCGAGCGCTGATCTGCTAAAAATATTGCATGATCAAAGCCAGCAACTGCCGGTTCATCAGATTTTGCTGGCTCATGGTAGTCAACAAGCAGCTGCACAGGATTTCTTGGCTAGTTTGGTGCGTGACTTGCATGTAACTCCAGCTTATTGGTCGGCAAGCCCTCATTTACCAGAGCAAGTGAGCACATTAGCTGCCCTAAAAACCACTGAAATTGGGATTTTGCCCTATTTTTTATTTCCTGGTCGGATCAGTGCCGCGATTACTGTAGCCCTTAATGAGTTACAATCTCTCTTCCCTGAGCTCCAATTCCGATTCCCCCAGGGAGAACTGGAAACATCCCTGTTGTGTCAAAATCCTCAACTTATTGATTTGTTGGTGCAGATGCTCCTGACTACCAATTAATCCAAAATACCGATTCATTAAAAATTTAGCGCAACCATATATTCTGCAATCGATCGATGGGTAAAGTTTATTTAGTAGGTGCTGGACCTGGGGATCCGGGTCTCTTGACCATGAAAGCCCACCAGCTATTGAGTCAGGCGCATGTTGTAATTTATGACGCTCTGGTTAGCCCCGAAATATTGGCCTTAATTGCGCCCACCGCCGAAAAAATTGACGCTGGTAAGCGGATGGGTCGGCATTCTCTCCTGCAATCCGACACCACTCAGCTGCTCATTCAAAAAGCCCAGCAGGCCGAAATAATTGTGAGACTCAAAGGTGGCGATCCTTTTATCTTTGGTCGGGGTGGAGAAGAAATGGCTGATTTAATGGCTGCGGGGATAGCTGTGGAGGTGGTACCGGGAGTAACTGCTGGCATTGCGGCTCCAGCCTATGCCAATATTCCGCTCACCCACCGCGACTACAGTTCCTCGGTCATCTTTGTGACTGGCCATGAGTCTGCGGGCAAATATCGGCCAGCTGTCAATTGGACAGCGATCGCTCAGGCGGCCGAGACGATTGTTATCTATATGGGAGTACACAATTTATCCTATATAGTCACTAAATTACGGGAGTCTGGGCTGCCGGCTGAACAGCCGATCGCTCTGATTCGGTGGGGGACTACCACCCAACAGTCCGAGTTAATTGGTACCATTAGCTCGATCGAACAACAGGTTCAATCAACCCAATTTACAGCCCCGGCGGTGATCGTGGTGGGGTCGATCGTCAATTTTCGCCACCATATTCACAAATTCTCCACCAATCTGTAGAGTAGTCTTTTCTAAGTTGAGAGATGAATGACAAAACGTGGCGTTTGAACAAGTTATGATGATTTTCTAGATAACCATTTACCAGTATTCCAGCCATAAGTCTGAAGACAAAATAATTGAACTGCGCTATATTGCTGAAGGCTAAGATATTTTTAAGATAGAAGTGTTTCTCAACACTACGATTATGGGTATCTTAACTAATAATATAGAAAAACCCACAGCCAATACTTTACGGAGCATCCACAAATTTACGGCTTGTGATGCCTGTAACGAACTAATTAGTTCATTCTCGGACTGTTTTAGCAAATAAAATTATGATCAGAAAGGCACAAAACGAAATCGCGGACTCTTCTGCACAGAATTGGTTGAACTTGCTAATTCATAATTCACTACTCCTGAAAATGGTTGCTTGGTTGGGCAGCTTCAGCTTAGTGATAGTGGCGCCAGTTGTTTCAGCAGAGTTCAATCCGCCGACAACTACCCCGGATTCGGCAACCAAATCTTTGCAGCCAGTAGTAAGTACTGCTAAGTACCAGTCGAGTGCAGCTGAGCGGAATCTGCATAATGATTTGCTAACGGCCAATAACTTCACCGTCGGGGTTCAGGAAGCCATATCGGCACCAGTTCATCAATACCTTCCTAGGGCTGGGGTGCCATTAGCAGCTCAAGCACCAGTACCCGTTGATTGCAATAGTAGTAAGAATAAATTAGTAAGTAGTCTATGTAGTCGCATTCGACCTCAGAGCAAAGTTGTGGCGGCGGCTCGTCCTTCCATAGTTCCGACTCGGATATTGCCAGCTGTTCAACCGCTGCCAGCAGTTCGCAGCAATATTGCTAATTCTGAAATTAAGCCGATCGCCATCCCACAGCGCTTCCAAAAGCCTCAATCCTTGGCACAGCGGCTCAAGCCAGCATCAGTGGCCATCTATGTAGCTCCGCCTCAAAGTAATGAAATTCCGAATAAGTCCGTAGCACCGCTGAGCAAAATTCCGACGGTTAGCCGTCCCGCTGTACCGAGTATTGCCCCCATTCCTACTGTACAAATAGCTGCTCACCAAGCACCGACCAGCTCGGCGATGGTGTTGGCCAACTATGGATCAGCGAGTAATTTCATCTATCCATTGGCTGCTCCAGCACCAGTGACTTCGCGTTTTGGTTGGCGTGTTCACCCGATCACTGGTAATCGTCGTTTTCACGCTGGTACAGATTTTGGCGCTCCAGAAGGTGCTCCAGTTGTAGCAGTTGCTAACGGTCGGGTAGTTTCATCTGGCTGGCGTGGTGGTTATGGTAAGGCCGTAGTCATTGAACATAATGGTCAACTGCAGACTCTTTATGGCCACATGTCTGAACTGTTGGTGCAAGAAGGCCAAGAAATTCAGCAGGGTACGATCATTGGCCGGGTGGGTAGCACTGGTAACTCCACTGGCGCTCACTTGCATTTTGAGACTCAAGCCCCAACTAGTGATGGCTGGGTAGCAGTTGATCCAAATATGGATCTGCAGTTCGCCTTGAACAACCTGCAACAGGCGATCGAACAAAATCGCCAGGAAAACATTTTAGATAAGCCTTTATAATTACTGACCTGTCAGATTATATATGATTCACCTCTCAATTAGAATCGCCTAGCTAAATTTTGGCTAGGCGATTTGTTTGGTGACTAAGAATAGAACCGGTGTGACGATCGACAGGATAATATCGGAAGGGAGTTTCTGGTGATCAACCATCTGACTATGACCTATTGTCTTGGCATTGTAACCAGTAGCGGTTTAGTGATTGCGGCTGATTCTCGCACCAACGCTGGTGTTGACTATATTTCTAGCTACCAGAAAATTTTTGATTTTTCGCTCCCTGGTGAGCGAGTTATTTTGATCTGCACCTCCGGTAATTTATCGATTACCCAAGCAGTGATCACCGGCATTCGCCAGGATCTCAAATCTTCCGATAGTGAAAATGTCCATAGCCTAACTAGTATGTACGATATTACGCACTATATTGGCCAAAAACTGCGGCAGGTTCAGGCTCAAGAACGTCCCTGGCTAGAAAAAGATCAAATTGATTATCACTGTAGCTTTTTGTTGGGTGGCCAAATCCCTGGGGAGGCTGCTGAACTGTACTTAATTTACAGTCAGGGTAATTTCATTCAAGCAATGCCCGATACGCCTTTTCTCCAAATTGGGGAGACTAAATATGGCAAGCCGATCCTCGATCGAACACTGACTTTTCATACTTCGTTGGAAGATGCCGCGAAATCGGCATTGCTATCGATCGACTCCACCATGAAGTCCAATATTTCGGTAGGGCCGCCGATTAATTTGGTGATGTATCAGAGTAATAGCTTTGTTTTGAATCACCGTTTGCGACTGCGGCGGGGCGATCCCTACCTCGCTAAAATCCGCACCCAATGGGAAGAATCTTTACGAACAGCGTTTCAGCGGATGCCCAACGTTGATTGGCAGCAGTCTCAGCCGGATACCAACGTTACTGATTTTTGAATGGTGAGCTGATATTTCATGGTGGATTGGGCGGTCTGACCAGCCTGGATACTGCCAGCGATCGGTGTAGCTTGGTGCGGCAGCGGGCTAGCCACCAACGCAATATGATCATCAGCAACAGCCAGCCCGTGGGTGGGGTCGTAGCCGCGCCAACCAGCTCCGGGCAGGTAGACTTCCGCCCAAGCATGGAGTTGTTGTGACGGCGGTGTCGATAATTCGTCCCCGATCATTTCGGCGCTACTCTCTTGATAGCCACTCACAAACCGAGTAGCCAAGCCGACCGATCGACAGACTTCCATGAATAAAACAGCCAGATCGCGGCAGGAACCAGCCTGTTGTGACCAGGTAATTCCTGGTGGTAAGGGGTCACCGGTCTCTCGAAATAGGTATTGACAATTTTGGTACAGGCGTTGATTGAGCAACAGTAAAAAATCTAGAGTTTGTCCATTGGTGGCTAGCCAGATTTCTTGTCCGAGCTGAGTTGCCACTGGATCGATCGCCAATGACCGGGATAAATAACCAACTAAATAGGGCTGAAGTTGCTGCCATCCAGTGGCGGAGTAGTCGATCGGCAACTGTACTGCCCCGGTTGCCAACAAATATTGGAAAGGATTGACTAGATGAGTTTCCACCTGCGCCTGACTGTGGATGATTAGTTGCGCCGTTGGAATGGGCTCAAACCGAGCGGTGGTCAGGAGATGACCATCTAATTCCAGACTGTCGTGTTGTTGGATAGGCTCAGGGGTAATATTCAACGAGAACTTTTGGAGCTGCTGAAAAGAGTCACAGCGAGGCCGAAGCCGCAGTTGATGCGCTGCTAACACTACCGGGTGATCGTATTGGTAAGCGATCGTATGAGAAATTTGGTACAACGACATAGCCAGTTTTTATCCTAGATATAGCGGAAATTAAGCCACCGCTTGAACATCAAAAAATTTCTGGGAAATACATTCTCCCACCTGATTGATTTGGACTTCGGTCTGATCTAAGAATTCGTGCAAACCGCTCTGCATAATTTCTTCGATCGTCATAAAATCGATCTGCGATCGCAGCTTGCCCAAATTACGCTCCGCCGGGTTCCCCCACCGACCAGCAATACTCCCAGTAATTTGAAACAAAGATTTTTCGGCCTGAACTAAGCAAAACTGAATAGAACGAGGAAAATCTCGCTCAAATATTAAGAATTGGGCAACGTCTAGCGGACTAATTCGATGGTGGCTTTTGCGATACATTTCGTAGCCACTGGTAGATTTTAATAGGGCAATCCACTGCAACTCGTCCAAAGTCGTATTAATGTGGCCGTTGGTCGGCAGCAGAATAAAATATTTAACATCCAAAATCCGCGCTGTTTTATCAGCTCGCTCCAACAGCCGACCGACCCGGCCAAAGTGCCAGCCCTCATTGTGAGACATGGTAGCTCCCATCACTCCCGCAAATAAATGACTGGCCATTTTAACTTCCGCAAAAAAACGCGGTAATTCCAACAAGTCCTCTAACTGGGCGGCATCTTTCACCATCAAATAAAAAGCATTCACCTGCTCCCACATTTCGGAGGAAATGACCTCGCGGATCGATCGAGCGTTTTCGCGGGCGGCCAATAGACAAGACAAAATCGAACTGGGATACGTGGCATCAAAAGTCAAAAACCGGATCACATTCGCCGCCGTCGCCTGGTCATAACGACTTTGAAATAGTTTTAAATCGCCAGTAGTAGTGACGATCGGCTCCCATTGTTGTTGAATACCCACTGGGGCATCCAACAGTAAGTTCAGATTCACATCCACAAACCGCGCAATATTTTCCGCCCTCTCCACATAACGATTTAACCAATAGATCGAATCGGCGACACGACTAAGCATTAGACCTTCCTCCAGATTGCACAATTAAAACTCATTGCATTACCCAAGTATCTTTGCTGCCGCCGCCCTGGGAAGAATTCACCACCAACGAACCTTTTTTCAGGGCGACCCGAGTCAAACCGCCCGGACTGATGTAAGTATCCTGGCCATACAAGATGTACGGACGCAGATCCACATGGCGACCTTCCAGGCGATCAGCAAATAATGTTGGTACTCTAGAGAGGCAAAGAGTCGGCTGGGCAATGTAATTGCGCGGATTAGCTTTAATTAACTCCGCAAAACTGGCCTGTTCTGCTGGGGTCGAATGTGGGCCAATTAACATTCCATAGCCGCCGGATTCGTTCGCCGCTTTGACTACCAGCTTATCTAAATTAGCTAGGACATGCTGTTGCTGCTTCGGCTCCCAGCATAGATAAGTGGGTACGTTGGATAGCAGCTGATCTTCTCCTAAATAGTATTTAATGATCTGGGGCATGTAGGCATAAATCACCTTGTCATCAGCTACCCCCGTACCTAGAGCGTTAGCGATCGCCACTTTTCCAGCCTGATAGACTCCCATTAATCCGGGGATTCCCAGCAGCGAATCGGGGCGGAAGGCTAAGGGATCGATAAAGATATCATCAATCCGACGATATACCACATCAACTCGTTCTAAGCCTTTGGTGGTGCGCATTTGCAAATAGCCATTCGCTACTACCAAGTCGCGACTTTCCACTAATTGCACCCCCATTTGTTGAGCCAAAAAGGAATGCTCAAAATAGGCTGAATTATAAATACCCGGGGTCAGGACAACTACAACCGGATTTTCAATACTATTGCTTACTAAATGAAGCAGAGTATTGAGCAGATGGCTGGCGAAGTCTTCTACTGGCTGAATGGTGCCTTGGTTGAAAATTTGCGGAAAAGTAGACTTCATCACCCGCCGGTTTTCTAGCACGTAAGAAATCCCGGAAGGACAGCGCAAATTATCTTCGAGGACATACCATTGACCATCTCGATCGCGCACCAAATCGGTACCGGTAATGTGACACCAAATACCTTGAGGTGGTTGCAATCCCATGCAGCGTTTTAAAAATCCGGTGGCCGAATAAATTAATTCGGCGGGAATAATACCATCAGTGATAATTTTTTGGTCACCATAAATATCACTCAAGAATAAATTAAGGGCATGAATGCGTTGCTGCAATCCTTTTTCTAAGACTGCCCATTCTTCAGCAGCAACGATGCGGGGAATAATATCAAAAGGTAAAATTCGCTCCGTACCTTCTTGATCGCTATAGACATTGAACGTTACTCCCATCTTGAATAAGGTACTTTGAGCCAGGGCTTGCCGATGGTGTAGCTCTTCGATCGATAGTTGAGTAATTTTATCAATTAAAGTCGCTGCCGCCAACCGGGGCTGGCCAGGGGCGGCAAAAAGCTCATCATAGAAATTGCCGGGATGGTATTGGTTTAATGGCACGTTGAGTGGGAGTGATAATTATTTTTTCCTTACGTAATTGAATAAACTTTTGCGCAGGAGTAAAACTGTATTTTTAGATACCACTGCCATAATTCACAGTGAAAATATCTATAAATCTTACCGAAATTCAGGAGAAGTTGAGATGAATAACCAAGCCGTGATAGTATGAAGAAAGTTTGAGTTACATGTTGAAGCATTTCGCAATCAGTGAGCCTTTTGTGCAGTCCATCTACTACTGCCTCTGGACAACAATTATCGTCCACACCACTGATCGGCGCAACGAAATGAAGAGTGTACTTTTCAACTCAGCCAGAATTTTCAAGCGTATAGAGTAAGCACCATTGCATCTATCTTCAGATGTTTATTGAGAGTGCTTTATGGTGAATTGGTTAAGCCTAATTTATTCAGAGCTAACTCTGATGTTTTCTATTTCACCAGACCCTGTTGTTTCCTAATGTCTGAAGACATTCTTGTCATGAAAAAATCTTTAATTGCATCTCTAGTAATCAGTTCGATCGCCTTAACTGGATTTGGTTCAGTTTCTAGTTCTTTTGCCCAAAGCACGCCTTCTAGCGATCCTACAATGACCCCTCCTGGTGGATCGACCACTCCTGGTGGCACACCGCCGGATACAACAGCACCTGGTGGAGCGATGCCTAGTACAACTCCTAGTTCATCACCAGACATGCTGAAAAAGCCTGTTAAGAAGCCTGTTAAGAAGAGTGTAAAGAAGAAAAAGACTATGAGCAAGTCAACTGCTCCCGCGAGCAAAATGGCTAAACCAGCTACTTCTGGTTACTAGTTAATCCAGTCTGAGTTGGTAAATTTTAGTAGTTTAGTGCAGTCTGATTCTTAGTTTAAGATCTGGCTGCTTTGTTATATATGGTGTATTTGTCTTAGTTGATCACGATTTTTTTAGGCGGTTGTCAAATATATTGCGGTACGGCAATCAGTAACCAAGTCCTTTAGACTGGAAATATAACCATTTCCCAGACCTAATCGTGATGAAAGTTGCCGACATTGGTGAAACTGGTTTGCTCCAGCATATCTTTCCTTTTTGTGTACCCGGCGCTGTTGGTGATGATGCCGCTCTCCTCACTGCCCAAGATGGTTATTCGATCGCTATTACCACCGATGTCTTGGTAGATGGGGTGCATTTTAGTGAAGTGACGACTAGTGCTAGTGACGTGGGCTGGAGATCGATCGCTGCCAATCTTTCTGACTTAGCCGCCATGGGAGCCACGCCGTTGGGAATTACCGTGGGCTTAAGTCTGCCTGGTTCCACCCCCGTGGCCTGGGTGGAAGAACTGTATGCCGGGATGAAATCCTGTGGAGATGTTTACGGCACCGGCATTATTGGTGGTGACGTCTGCCGATCGAACACCATCGCGATCGCGATTACCGCCGTGGGTGAGGTGCCGAAAGATCGGGTAATCCTACGGCGTAACGCCTTACCTGGATTTGTGATTGTGGTCACAGGCATTCATGGTAAATCCAAAGCTGGACTAGAACTTTTACTAAATCCCGATGGGGGCCAGCATCTGAGGGCGATCGAACGTCAACATTTGATCACAGCACACCAACGACCGCGCCCACGTTTAGATGTTTTGCCCTTATTGGATTGGTCACAACCGATCGCGGGGATGGATAGCAGCGACGGCCTAGTTGATGCGGTGACTCAGATTTGCCGAGCTAGTGGCGTGGGGGCAAAGATCGATCGACAGTTGCTCCCCATCGATCGAACTATCTATCAGCTCACACCCAAGTTAGCTTTGGAGTGGACACTTGGAGGCGGTGAGGATTTTGAATTGGTGTTATGTATGTCCCCGGCAGCGGCAAAGGTTTTAGTAGAGCAATTGGGAGCCGGGGCAGCGATTATTGGTAAAATAACACCAGAATTGGAGCTGATGTTAGTCGATGCTCAAGATCCGGATTTTTCTTTGTCACTCACTGCCTACCAACAGTTCCAGCATTTTAGTGTTGTAGCGCCCCCGGAAAATTGACGAAACCTCCGAGGGACTTAATCCTGAATATTAATTTTTATTTTTATTCTTTGGATTCAGTCGCATGCAAACCGCACTCCTTCTGAGTAGCCTCCTCCCACCACCAGCGACCCTCGCGCTCATGCTGATTCGGTAAAGTGGCCTTCGTACAAGGCTCGCAACCAATACTAGCAAAACCGCGCTCATGCAAAGGATTGTAGGGAACCTTATAAGCGCGAATATACATCCACACTTCATCGGAACTCCAGTTAGCCAGCGGATTAAACTTCACCAGCGGGTTAGTGTCTGTCGAGAAAGCACCATCAAACTGCACCACTGGCACCTCCGATCGGGTGGAAGGACTTTGATCTTTACGCTGACCAGTAATCCAAGCCTGAAGAGTGGAGAGCTTCCGGCGTAACGGTGCTACCTTCCGAATACCGCAGCATTCCTTATGGCCATCATCGTAGAAGCTAAACAGACCCTTGGTGCTGACGAATTCTTCCAACTTGGCGCTGTCTGGATACATCACATCAATAGTGATGCCGTAATGTTTGCGCACTCGATCGATAAACTGATAAGTCTCAGGATGGAGGCGACCAGTGTCTAAGCTGAAAACTTGAATGTCTTTGTTGATTTTGTGTGCCATATCAATCAACACCACATCTTCAGCGCCGCTGAAGGAAATGGCAATGTTGTCAAACTGGCTGAGGGCTTTTTCTAGAATCTTGCGCGGACTTAAGGTCGCTAGTTCCACATCAAGACTAGGAATATCCAAAGTAGGATGGGCGGTCAGGGGAGCCATGATCTTCTCTTCTCTTAATTTTTTCCAATTTTATCAAGGTTCGGAGAACTTCCGCTGAACTAAAATAGCAAATTCTCAATTTTGGGGAACTTTGTAGTAAAGTGTAGCGCTAAGTTCAAAACAAGAAAGTCAAGTTCAGCCCTACACTTACCTATCAGCTATTTTGAAGGTGATGATTGTCGCAGCTTGGCTAGATCGTTTTGAAGCTGTGCAATGGCCTTTTCTATTTCCTGGAAATGTGTATTAACTTTTTGCTCTACAGTTGCATCGACGAGAACTTGAATATCTTTAGCCTTAGTACTTACTTTTGTATTTATTTCCTGCAATCCATCCGTGTCAGAAGAGGATGACAGGGCAGATTTTAAACACTCTTCCAGCATGGCGGTCTTCGATAGAGCCTTGCTCTTAGCCGTAGTTTTGAGTAGTTCCAATAACTCTGCTTCTAACCTGAAATTGACAGCTATTCTTTTCATTTGCTTTATTTTGATTTGCTTTACAGTATTTACAGTGTAAAGCAAAAGTTGTAGATACGCAACGTAAAGTATTCTGTATCTACAAAATCTTAATCGTATTTAACTCTTTATGGATGTTCTCCCTTTTCGGGAGGATATACAGACAAAAAGTTTAGAGTTATCACCTTCAAATCCTAGTCATAAATGGGGCTATAGAAATCAATATAAATAACAGAAAGAATCAAAGCGAATTCATTTTGAGATCATTAAAACGAGGTTGTGTTCGTAGAATAATCAAAGTAAAAGATCTTAAAACATCAAGAATAAGACTTAATTCAAAATGTTTGTCAAATGTAATATTTAATAGAGATATAGAATTTTATTATTCCCATGCTATTATATTATTAACAATTAGATACTGTAGGTGAGAACCATTCTAGAGAGTAAGTCTTACAAGAAGGTTGTAAATATCTCAAATTCTCAGAAGAATTAAGATATTCTCGATTTTAGATGCCTTCTACTTTTTCTAGATGGTCGATTATGTGGATACAATACGCTTTGCTTAGCTCATTTTTGTGGGCAATAGTTCATATTTTAGACGAACATTGCGTAGATAATATTTTTAGCAAGCCGTGGTTAGGTGTAATTACTAGTTCTGGCGTTTCAGTTGGCATTTTCTTGCTATTTCCAATTTTAAATATGAAGGCAATTATTCCACCTTTGGATATTCTGCTTATATGTTTGATTACCGGTGCTATTATCCAGCTCAGTCAATTATTCTATTTTCGTGCTTTAGATTGTAGCGATTCTGGTACAGTTGCTGCTTATTGGAATCTTACCCCTATATTACTCCCAATTATTAGCTATTGGTTGTTTGGATATTTAATTACTAGTAATAATTTGATTGGTATTATCTTATTAGTAATTACTTCTGTAGGGCTATGCTCGATCGATAAGTTCACTAGTAGATGGGATACTCTCTATTTAATGTCAATTGCCGCTGGACTTCAAACTGTGGTAGTACTCCTTGAAAAATATATTTTTGAGCGGACTGACTTTTTCGGAGCATTTTTAGCTATTAATGCTGGTATTATTATCGGTGGTTTAGGTAGCTTACTGATAAAAGAAGTCAGATTAACATTGATCAAAGATTTACCAAAAATCAAATCAGCTGTACCTGTATTTATAGTAATTGAGTTGATTAACTGGGCAGCTCTTTACACTGGTCAAATAGCAGTTAAATTAGGAGTTCCAGTTTTAGTTTCTGCCATACAAGCTTCTACACCAGCATTTGCTTTTGGGATATCTTTACTGATTGCTATGTTGAGGCGACGGATTGATATCGAAACCAAGCAAACTCTACCTGTTAAATGGAGTTTGGTAGGTTTAATGATAGTAGGTGTATGGTTGATTGGTGAAACTGGGTAAAGTTGATAGTCAATCTGTCATTTTTAATTTCATGAGAAGATTTTAATTAAAATGCCCAAAAATATTGATTCTCGGGCGTAAAATTAATCATATAATTCCAATTGTAAATTGCGAACTCATCCTAATTCTTCTTGAATTAATCGATGTTTGACAGATCCAAGTTCTGTCAAGGCTAATTTAATTTGGTTGTATGCTTCTTGGGATATGATTCTTCCCTCATTCTCCAAATCACAGAAATAATCTACTTGATTACAAAACCTATTTAGACTAGCATCGAACAATAGATTGTCAGGAGTTCCTTGCCATTCGCAAGGGTATGTATAGTACAAAAAGTTGAGAGATTCTATCACTTGATTTTCTCCTTAGTTGGTATCTTTTGTTACCATAAAAATGCTGGAAAATTCATGATATTTAGATGCATCTCCATTAGGGCACATTTGTGAGTAAAAAGCTCTTGATTTTCAAATGTAATTCTTTATTGATGAAAATACCCGAAAAGTTAAATAAATCAGTCAAAATCCTCATCTTCAGTCCCAGTACTTTAAACAATGCTGAAAGACTGAAAGCCTTACTAGACAAAGTTTTCATCATCTCATGCTTTTAGGGACTGCTATAATATCTCTAACGATCGCCTTAACCAAAAATGTCGATCGTGTGGGTATCAGCCAGTAAGGCTGGGCAAGTTCAATATACAAAGTCACTTTATTCCGGGAGATAGTATGGCACGGGTAATGATTGTGGGAGCCGGTGGCGTGGGGAATGTGGTGGCACATAAATGTGCATCCCAAGCCGAATTCACTGATATTTTACTGGCCAGTCGGAGCGTGGATAAGTGCGATCGCATAGCCGCTCAGATTGGTTCACCCAAAGTTAAGACCGCCGCCCTTGATGCTGATGTAGTAGCCAATACAGTCAAACTGATTAAAGAGTTTCGTCCCGATATCTTGATTAATGTGGCACTCCCCTATCAAGATTTAGCTTTAATGGATGCCTGTCTAGAAACTGGCGTGGATTATCTGGATACCGCCAACTACGAGCCACCAGATGTAGCTAAGTTTGAATATAGTTGGCAGTGGAAATATCAGGATCGCTTCCAAGCTGCTGGACTAACTGCTATTTTGGGCTGTGGCTTCGACCCCGGTGTGACCGGAGTGTTTAGTGCCTACGCCCTCAAACACCATTTTGATGAAATTCACTATCTAGATATTATCGATTGCAATGATGGCAATCATGGCAAGGCCTTTGCTACCAACTTTAATCCCGAAATCAATATTCGCGAAATTACCCAACCTGGTCGCTATTTTGAAAATGGCCAGTGGGTGGAAATTCCAGCCCTCTCCATTCATCGCCCCATTCCCTATCCCGAAATTGGCGATCGCGAGTCTTATTTGCTCTATCACGAAGAACTAGAATCCTTGGTCAAAAATATTCCAACGCTGAAAAGAGCGCGGTTTTGGATGACTTTTTCGGAAAACTACATTACCCATCTGCGCGTCTTGGAAAATATCGGCATGACCCGGATTGATCCGATCGAATACCAAGGCCAACAAATCGTTCCATTACAGTTCTTGAAAGCCTTGCTGCCAGAGCCATCTTCCTTGGCGACCAACTACACGGGGCAGACATCGATCGGCTGTCATATTACTGGCATTAAGGATGGAAAAGAGAAGAAATATTATGTCTACAATAATTGTCAACATGCGGCGGCCTATGCGGAAGTGAATGCCCAAGGTATTTCCTATACAACTGGTGTACCAGCGGTGATTGGGGCGCTCATGGTGGTAAATGGGACTTGGAAAAAACCAGGGGTCTTTAATGTGGAAGAATGCGATCCAGATCCGTTTATGAAGTTATTGGGTCCGATGGGGTTGCCTTGGCATGAAGTGATCGATGGCGTATCGCCCTTCGAGAATTAATCGATCGCCAAAGGTGCAAGCAACGCTATCACCTTTGGCGACCGAAATGAAGATGTTGATAAATCAATATCTTTGGAGACATATGAATAACTGGACTGTTGCAGAAATGGCATTTCGGTGCGATCGATTGTCTGTCAGAATGGAACGATTGGCACAGAATTTTCTGAGAATTGAATCTTTGATGGATGGAGTCGATGCAGAAGTTGTATTGGAGATCATACGAGAAAGTAAGATGTTTATCGAATTCATAGCGATCGATTTAGACATAGATAGTGCTTTTGAACTGACACAGATTCAACGTCAACTATCTCGATGGCATCTTAATTGGCTGGAAATTTGGAAACACGATCCCAGTCGGCTCGAAATCTCAAATTTGGCTCAAATTTGGGCACATCAAATTAGAGAAATGGCAGGAGTTTTCGTTTGATATTTCTGAGAGCTTGAAGATTCAGACAGCGAGAGTATAACGCAGCTTAATTACGACCAGTTTCATCCACTCCATCTAAAATATAATATTTAGTGAGTTGTAACCTTGGCGGAGCCTTTCAGCATGAACATCACGAATTTCAGTGAAACAGACCTCCGCTACAACACCACCGACAAATCATTCAAACGCGGTGAAGACTACTACCTAATCGGAGCCGTCATCGATATTTGTCAGCGGGGCGATTGCCTCTGTGGAGAAGTCGAAGGCAATAATATTGAACCCTACCAGGTCAATATCCAATTTGATGATCAGCATCTAACAGAAGCCCAATGCACCTGCCCATACGATTAAGGTTGGTGCAAGCACATCGTCGCCGTGGCTCTCACAGCTATCCGCAAACCCGCAACCATTCAGCAACGCCTGTCTTTGCATGAAATGCTCGATCGATTAAACCATATCCAAACTCAAACCCTGATAGAAGAACTAGTAGCTAAAGCACCAAGCTTATTGAATCAGATCGATTCGTCCACAAGATCTCTGCCCCAATTGTTCAGCAAATCTCCACGCCCAAAACTCTCCCCCAACGTCAGACGAGTGTGGATTCCCAAGCGGTTAATTGGCTTACTAAAGCGCGGACAGCTTATCTCCAGGCTGGTCAACAATCTGAGTGGCGTAAATATCAGGCGCAGCTGATGGCAACTCACGGACGCAAACGCAAATTAATGAGCTTAATGGAAAGTGCCAAGTTGTAGTAGCCAGGGACTTGCTAAGATTAAATTCAGATAGCAGAAGAGGAATTTTATGACCGCCGTAATTCTTGACTCCACCGCTAACAAATCCCCTAATTCCGAGATCTTCTACCCTAGTTCCGACGGAGAACCTTTGGCTGAATCCTACGACCATCTCTATGTCATCATGACCACCCTGGCAATGCTGCTTGCTCACCTCAAAGGGCAACAAGCGTTAGTCTTAGCCGACCAATTTTTATACTATGCTCAGGGATTTCCCCGCTTGCGGGTGGCTCCCGATGTAATGGTGATCTTCAATGTCGAACCAGGCGGACGAGATAATTACAAAATTTGGGAAGAAGGACAAGTACCATCAATCATATTTGAAATGACTTCGCCTGGCACTCGTAATCGGGATGATGTCGAAAAGAAGCATTTGTATCAAAACTTGGGAGTGACTGAATATTGGCAATTCGATCCGCGCGGCGAATGGATTCCCGAAAAGCTGCGGGGGTATCGGTTATATGGAGATGAAGAACCAATCTATATACCCATAACTAACAATCACAGCGAAGTATTACAGCTCCGCCTGGTTGTCGAAGATAAAATTATTGCTTTTTATCGATTAGATGATGGCGTAAAGTTGTTGCCTTTAGCCGAATTAAATATTGCCCTAGAACAGCAGATTCAGCAAACTGAGGCAGAAGCACAACGTGCCGAAACAGAAGCACAACGTGCCGAAGCAGAATCCCAACGTGCTGAAGCAGAATCTCAACGTGCCGAAGCAGAATCTCAACGTGCCGAAGCAGAATCTCAACGTGCTGATCGCGAGGCCCAAAAAAACCGAGAGCTGGAAGCCCAAATAGCTTTATATCAAAAGCGATTAGGCCAGAACGACCAAATTTAATTGAGTAAACATGTCCCCAAATCACAACGAAGTTCTAGCAACCATTCCATCACCTTGTTTCGTACTAGAAGAACAACTGCTCGATCGCAATCTGGCCATCTTTGATCGCGTTCAAAAAGCAGCACCTATTAAGGTGATGCTGGCACTCAAAGGCTTTTCGCTCTTCCATAGTTTCCCTCAAATTCGCCAAACCCTCCAAGGAGCTTCGGCTAGTTCCCTATGGGAAGCTCGTTTAGCTGCCGAGGAATTTGGCACCGAGGTGCATGTTTATTCCACCGCCTATCGATCGGAGGACGTGCCGGAAATTCTTACTTATGCCTCCCACATGACCTTTAATTCGGTGACCCAATGGCAACAATTTAGTCAGCAAGTCACCGCCCACACCCCCAAACCTTCTGTGGGGTTGCGGATTAATCCGGAATATTCCCCAGTCAAAACTGATCTGTATAACCCTTGCGCTCCCGGTAGCCGCTTGGGAGTGACAGCTAAACAGCTGGGTGATACTTTGCCAGCGGGTATTGATGGATTTTTGTCTCACAATTTGTGTGAGAGCGATGCAGTGGCCTTGGAAAAAACCATCGCCAATATCGAATTATTGTTTGGCAAATTTTTACCGCAATTGAAGTGGCTAAATTTTGGCGGTGGCCATTTGATGACGCGCCAAGATTACGATGTTGATCACGCGATCAATCTACTCAATGCTTTTCATGATCGTCATCCTCATATTCAACTAATTATGGAGCCGGGTTCAGCGATCGCCTGGGAAACCGGCTTTTTGATGGGCAAAGTATTAGATCTAATTCCCACGGATGATCTGATCAATGTGATGTTGGATGTGTCCTTCACGGCGCATATGCCGGACTGTTTGGAAATGCCTTATAAGCCCGTAATTCGTGGTGCTCATGAACCACAGCCGGGAGACAATATTTATCGGATGGGTGGCTCTAGTTGTCTAGCTGGGGATTTCTTGGGAGATTATGCTTTCGATCGAGAATTAACGGTGGGCGATCGGCTAATTTTTGAAGATATGATGCACTATACGATGGTGAAGACTTCGATGTTTAATGGTGTGGTGCATCCTTCGATCGGACGGATTGATAAGGATGGTAATTTCAAGTTATGGCGAGAATTTGATTATCAAGACTATCGATCGAGATTGGGTTAATTTCCATCATCTAAACTCAATCCAGATAAAATGATTACAGCGTCCAACGTCGCAAACTTTATAAGTAAAGAAGCTAGAATTGATTCGTATGTTATCAATAAATATCCACTTATAGTAGAGATGCAAAATCATGGCTGCGATAGAAAAAATTGCGATCGAAGTCCCCTCAACTGTTGCGGCAGCTTATCGAAGAGCAACAGATTCCGAACGTCAGAAAATCACGAATCGAATTGGTTTAATGCTCAGAGCTTCTACAGTTAGCAAACAAGAATCCATCGATCTCCTCAAGCAAACGATGGACAGTATTAGTGATGAAGCTACAGCAAATGGATTAACCCCCGAGATCTTAGAGTCTATTTTGAATGAATAGCAGTGAACAACGCTTTGTACTGGACGCCAATGTCATCGTCAGTGCTGCGCTATCTGCTCATAGTAAATCTCGTCAGGCATTCGATTTCGCCATCGCAACGGTACATTTTCAATATCTGATAATATTTACCATAAAGATCAATAACCGCACTAAATAATTCAAGAGTCCAAGAAATTACGACCCAAAAACAAAAAAAGGAGAGCAATGTGCCCTCCCCATATTATTGAAATTATGAACCGACTACACTAATCTCATATCTGGGTAATTAGCCATAATGTCATCGGCACTCAAATTATCATCATCAGCCTGAGGTGCCCAAATCACCTCGATCGCTAACAAATTATCAGCAGACAAACTACCAATTTGGCGCAACACCTGCTTCATGTCTTCATCATTATTGATTTTAGGAAACTGCAGCTTAGCCTGAGTCCCAACCAACAACGTCACCACAATATATTCAGAGTTAGCAGACTCATTCATTTCCAGCAACTCACCAGCCGTCTGAGGAACAGTTAGCTTGTCACCAGCACTACTAGCCAACAAAGGTTTCTTCATCTGACCATTCAGGTTTGACAAAGTCTCTTCTGTGAATTTACTGCGCTCCGCTAAAGCCAGCCGATTAAACACACCTTCGGCGGTATTCAACTTTGGCCGATCGGTTTGAGCGGCACCATAAGCCCAATACTCCGGATGCCGTAACAAAGCCAAACTCACTTCTTGTAAAACGTGGGCACGGCCTTTGTCAGTATTGGTATCAGCATTAAAGGCAATCCGATCGAGTTCTAACTGCAAACTCCGAGCTTGAGCCATTAAACCAACCTGCACCTTAGCGATCGATATGGTGGGATTGGCATCTCCATTACCTTCTAAACTATCAGACCCAAAGGTATTGCGAAAGGCTTGAAACAGATAGCTAGCGATCGCGATCGTGATCAACAGCGAAAACAGACCGCCGCCGCCTAAACCAAAGCCATAAAAGGGCATGAAGCTAGGAAAGAATCCAAAGCCACCACCCGGGGCATAACCGCCACCACCATTACTCCGCATCGGTGCCCCATAGGAGCGGCTGGGTCCCCGGAAAGAGCCACCACCCATCCGGCCACCGCTGCGCGCTGCCAAAGCATCGTGAGCTTGTCCAAAAACTAAGGTAAAAACTAGGCCAGCAGCTAGTAAGGGTTTAATCAATGGTTTGATCATGGCTGCCATTCTTTTAAACATCGGAACCATACTTTACTCGCTCCAGCTTTTGATATCGATATGTTCTATCCCTTTAATTTAGCTCGGTTTTCTCATATTCGACGGACAGCCGATGGCGAAATTACCGATTGTTTCCATTAAAACTAGCCCCCACCTATGATGGTGACAATTTCTAGTCGATCGCCAGCTTGCACCATGGTCGTATCCCAAAATTGACGTGGCAGGATCTCTCCATTGTATTCAACCGCCACTAGGCGAGGGTTCAGGCCGATTTGAGTGAGCAGATCTGGCAAGCTGGTGCCGATCGGATAGGTTTGGGATTCCCCATTAACTTGCAGTTCAATCATGAGCCGGTGAGCCTGAAATATAAGCAGATCCTTAAGATTTTACGAGATTCTGGATCGATCGAACACCCACAAGTGAATCAGCATCAGCTTTAGAACTTACTCTCATCTACTCTTAGCAAAACTTAATTTTTTTCTTGACGTAGCTGTGAACTTAAGCGAAACTTACTTAAACAGATATTGATTGCTCAGCTTTATTAAGAGTTTTTGTTAGGCTACAAGAAATCTGGGGCTAGAGCTGTCTCTCCGAGAGCTGTTGGACCACGTAACACCAAAAACGACTGCTTATGAGCATGGAAACATTGGAATTTATTATCCATCCCGATGGTCGAGTGCAAGAAAAGGTCACAGGTATTGTGGGTAGCTCTTGCACCAAGGTGACAGCAGAAATCGAAGAAGCGATCGGGAGAGTGGTATCCCATAGTCCGACGGAGGAGTTCTTTACTCCAGAAGTATTGGTGACCACCAACAACAGCAATCTGGCTGCTTGGTAGTCGCGATTATTAATAATTTTTTTATCACAACCAAATACAACCTATGTCTCACTTCAGCAACATCAAAACTCAGATTCGCAAGGTAGAATTCTTGTCTGCCGCCCTTAGTGATTTGGGCATTGAGTGGAAAAGTGGCCCCCAAGCAGTGCGCGGTTACCAAGGTCAGCACTTAACGGCGGATGTCGTGATCCAGCAAGAAAATGGCTACGATTTGGGCTTTAGCCACAACGGTCAGGAGTATGAACTAATTGCTGATTTACAGTTCTGGCAGCAAAATTGGTCGGTAGATAGATTCTTGAGCAAAATTACGCAGCGTTATGCTTACCACGCTGTCAAAGAAACTGCTGCCAAGCAAGGTTTTCAAGTCGCTGAGGAACATAATCAGCAAGATGGTTCGGTTAGATTGGTTGTTCAACGCTGGGTGGCTTAGATGTCTGGTGAACAGTCAGTGGAAATACTCTCAGCTGCTGGCCTCGCGCCAGAGCTGGGTGGCTGGCTGCGCGATGATGGCGAAGAGCGCACCGGTTTGGAACCAGAACTCGGTGGAATTCAGCGTCAAACTGGCGTGTATGTTGATGAATTAACCTGTATTGGTTGCAAGCACTGCGCTCATGTGGCGCGGAATACTTTTTATATTGAGCCAGATTATGGACGGTCGCGGGTGGTGCGTCAGGATGGCGACAGTGCAGATTTAGTGCAAGAGGCGATCGATACTTGTCCGGTGAACTGCATTCATTGGGTGGATTATACTGAGCTGCAAAAATTAGAAGCCGATCGGGAGTTTCAAGAAATTCCGGTGGCGGGTTTTCCGATCGATCACGCGGCGATCGCTACCAAAATTCGCCGTAAAAAAGCCGCTCAGCAGCGCAAGTCGTAACTTAATAACTATTTTTCCACAGCCTGGGATCGACCTCAACTGCTTGGGGTGGCTCTAAACTCAACTTAGCAAAGTCTGAATGTGCTGGGTTTACCAAATAGTTGTATTCGATCGGAATCACTACTGAAGGCACTGCTAAAATTGCGGTAGACTCTGCTTGAAACCACCGATCGCCCATCTCCGCCAAAACAGCAGGAGCTGGAATGTTTCGCCAATTGGCGGGTAATTGAGCTATTTCTAAATATTCGATATTCACAGCGGCGGGTATATCGACTCGGATATAGGCCAGCATTGCTCCCGCGTCTTCGATTTCCATATGTACAAAGACTTCTAAGGCTGCTAGAGATAAAGTCCCAGAAGTGTAAACCATCCCCTGGCCGCGAGAATTCCAGCGGCCACCTACTCGCCGCGCACCTTCTCCACTAAAAGCAGCACCGGCATACTTCCGTTTGGAAATACGCCACAAACTGAGGGTCAACTATAAACTCCATATTCAATGCGATCGAGTAATTCTGCGACCTGTTCGGTGCCAGCATCGGTATCTAGTAGATCGATCGGGGCGCAGCCCTCCAATGCTCGATTTGGTCTTTTGAGCCAACTGGTGGCTGCCGAGGCACTCTCGAAGACATTTTGGGCATGGGCGGCAATCCGGGCTAGTCGATATAGTCGATCGGACCAGATGGAGCTGAGGGGTTTTTGCTCTTTGCGGAGCCGATCGATGCTTCTAACGGAGGTGCCTACTACTTTAGACATTTGAGCATCAGATAGCTGGTAGTAAGTGGCGACGCGCTGAAAGGAATCGATCGGTAGTCCTTGGCGGATGGCGATCGCTGGGGATAATTCTAGGGTGTCAGTAATTCCCAAAATATCTCGTAACTGGGCTGATGAAGTCATTGTTCGACCTTATCTTAGGCGTTTGTCTCAATTTTAGCGCTAAATGCCTGGATCTTGCCAATTAATAATTCAAGAAGCTCGCTAACTCTGGCATCCAGCGATAATACTGACAGAATTGATGAATAGTTGAAAACTAGGACATGTCATCTGGGACAGGGGAATTAGGGGTAAAATTGATTGGTGGTCGAAAAGTTGTTAGGAAGAATTTAACCTATGCTTATTAAGCAGCTCCGGCTCCAAAACTTTCGAGGTATCAAAAATTTAGTACTGGACTTTGATGTTACCCAGCGAGTTGTTGTTTTGGTGGGAGTAAATGGAGTAGGTAAGTCTAGTGTTTTAGATTGCATCAGCGATCTAGTGAGAAGCTATGGGTTAATTGCTGCTGATGATGCTCTTCAATCAGTTTTTCAAGATCGTGACATATATGTCAATGAAGTTGCTACTCACAATGGACTGACAGGAATCGTTGATAGTATAGAGATCGATTGGGATATTAAAAGAGAGAGAAAGGCAACGCAGGCAATAATTTCGACAAAAGATGTTGTTGAGCTGATCAAGAAAAATGGTTATAATCGTGAATCATCACATTTAGTCTCAGTTTATTATTCGATAAGTCGTCAAGCAATTCCAATTCGGGAAGAATTTGATTATCCATCTATTGATAAAGTATCCGGAGTGCCTGACTGGCGTAGTAAAGAGTATCATGAACATCGTTTCACAATGGATGTTTTAGACATAATTGATCCTAAAGAATTTACCGACTGGTTCGAAAAATTATCTTATGACGAAAGTGAAAGTGCGTATTATCTTAATTATGAAAACTACCAAGACCCTCGTTTAGCATTTGTAAGAAAAGCTATCTACTCCATGCTGGGGAATGAATTTAGTAAATTAGACATTGAAAATAAAAAGCTCACCATCTATAAAGGAAAGCAAAACATTGAACTGAATTGGTTGTCTAACGGTGAAAAAAGTTTACTAGCACTAACTATTGACTTAGCTTGCCGATTGGTGATCGCCTATTCAAATTCTTCAAATCCCTTGCAAGAAGAAGGCTTAGTTTTAATCGATGAAATAGAATTGCATCTGCATCCAGCTTGGCAACGCATTATCATCCAACGATTAACTGAAACTTTTCCTAACTGTCAATTCATTGTCACCACCCATTCGCCCCAAGTCCTCAGCAACATTCAGCCCGAATGTATTCATATTTTGGCACTTGAAGATAGCAATGTTGTCGTAAAACGTCCAGAAAGATCCTTTGGTCGGGACAGCAACCGCATTTTAGAAGACATCATGGGTGTACCAAAACGACCAGAAGCGATCGAAGCAAAAATTCTAGAGCTGTTCCGGGTGATTCATGACGGAGAACTCGATCAAGCCAAAGGTATGATCCAAGACTTAGCCACAGAAATTGGCATGGACGAACCAGAATTAATTCGTGCTACCAGCACCATCCGTCGCCGTGAGGTCATTGGGCGTTGAAGCACATCCGTAAAAAACCAGAACCACCGACCATCCTCCAGAAAATCAACCACCCGATCCCTGATGATCCCAAACTAACCTACGATAAAAGCCGCAAAAAGAAAGAACTGCGTCAAGCTCTGTCAGCAGAGCAAGGGCATATTTGTTGCTATTGCGGCCAAAAACTTATTCTGGAAGAATCTCATGTTGAGCATTTACGGCCTCGATCGACTCATCCGCATCTTAGCCTGGAATACGAAAACCTTTTGGTATCCTGCCAAGGCAATCTACAAGCAAGTGAACCCAGACATTGCGGTAAAGCCAAAGATAATTGGTTTAACGAGGAGTTGATGGTTTCTCCATTATGGAAAGACTGCTCGGAATTCTTTGAATACAGCCTTGCTGGCGAAATCATGGCCACCAAAGATATTGGCAAACACCACTCGGCAAAAGAAACAATCGATCGGCTCAGCCTAAATATTCCCAAACTACAAGCCATGCGGCAAGCGGAGATAGATCCTTTATTTGAATTGGACTTGGCTCCGGAAGAAGTAATAGGGCTGATTGATAGCATGGCTATAACTGATAATCAAGGCTGCTATCGGCCTTTTTGCTCTGCTTTGATCCATTTACTGAAGCTGGAATACTCGATCAATTAAATACCAAAGCTTGATCGTATCATCATCAAAACCAACTAAATCCACAAAAATCTAGCATCCAGCACAAAACCTGGCAGCACATCTTCCCCCGATAAAGAATCGGGAGCCGTTAAGATTTCCGGTGCTTGGCCAGGACGATAGATAGCCACCCGTTTATGTCTAGGATCGATCAGCCAGCCCAACCGACAACCACTTTCCATATATTCCATCATCTTGGTTTGAGTCTGTGGCCAAGAATCCGATCGAGACATGAGTTCTACGGCAAAATCTGGACATAGCGGTAAAAATCCTCGCCGTTCCTCAGGAGTAAGCGCTTCCCACTTAGCCAGAGGAATCCAAGACACATCCGGGGACCTGTCGCCCCCATTCGGTAATTCAAAACCAGTAGACGAATCAAAAGCCTTCCCCAATTGGTGCGGGTGATTCCAGAGATACAGCTGCCCAATCAGGTCAAAATTCCGGTTACCAGTTTCGCCACCAGTGGGAGCCATAATAATCAAATGTCCTTGCTTACTGCGTTCTAGCCTCATTTCTGGATTGTCCGCAGCAATTTGCCGAAACTGTAGGCGGCTAATATCCGAGATCGAACTCAAATCGAGGGTCAAAACGGCCATGGCTAAAAAAGATAGTCGTTACTTTAACTAATGCTAACATTCCGCAGCTAGGTGGGATGGGTCGTGCTGAGGTATCCAGGAATTTTTTTTAGATACCGAATAATCCGTTCAATTGTCTAGGAGGGAAGCTATACTAAGCATGTTTTTGCTGAGTATATTCCCATGACCGAAGCCCCTTTTTCGACCGCAGAGATTGCTGCTGAAGGCATCAAACCCGCCGAATATACCGACATTGTGCAGCGCCTCGGTCGTCATCCCAACAAAGCAGAATTGGGAATGTTCGGGGTGATGTGGTCAGAACATTGCTGCTACAAGAACTCGCGGCCATTGCTCCAGAGCTTTCCGACCACTGGGGCGCGGGTATTGGTTGGTCCTGGGGAAAATGCGGGGGTAGTAGATTTAGGGCATGGATTGCAGCTGGCTTTCAAAATAGAATCACACAACCATCCTTCGGCAGTAGAACCATTTCAAGGAGCAGCTACCGGGGTGGGTGGGATTTTGCGCGATATTTTCACGATGGGCGCGAGGCCGATCGCCATCCTCAATTCTTTACGCTTCGGTGCTTTAGAAGATCCCAAAACTCGGCGTTTATTTCAGGGCGTAGTGGCCGGGATTTCTCACTATGGCAACTGCGTGGGTGTTCCGACGGTGGGCGGCGAGGTCTATTTTGATCCGGCTTATAACGATAATCCCTTGGTCAATGCCATGGCGTTGGGATTGATGGAAACAGCGACGATTGTAAAATCGGGAGCATCTGGGATCGGAAATCCAGTGCTGTACGTGGGTTCCACTACGGGTCGGGATGGCATGGGTGGGGCAAGTTTTGCCAGTGCAGAGTTAAGTGAAGCATCGTTAGACAATCGGCCAGCAGTGCAGGTCGGCGATCCGTTTTTAGAAAAATCTTTGATTGAAGCTTGCTTAGAAGCCTTTAAAACTGGCGCAGTGGTGGCTGCTCAGGACATGGGAGCAGCAGGAATTACTTGCTCCACAGCGGAAATGGCGGCGCGGGGCGGAGTGGGAATTGAGTTTGATTTGGATAAAGTGCCAGTGCGCGAAACTGGGATGGTGGCTTATGAATACTTGCTATCCGAATCCCAGGAAAGAATGCTGTTTGTGGCTCAGCCCGGACGAGAGCAGGAATTGATTGATATTTTCCACCGCTGGGGCTTGCAAGCTGTTATTGCAGGGAAAGTGATCGCAGAACCGATCGTCCGGATTCTATTCCAAGGATCGATCGCCGCCGAAATTCCGGCCACGGCTTTGGCGGACAATACACCAATTTATCACCATGAATTGCTGGCTGAGCCGCCGGAGTATGCCCAAAAGGCTTGGCAATGGACGACCGCCAGTTTGCCAACCGCTGAAATTAGTGGGATTCAGAATCAAACTTGGTCAGATATTTTATTGAAATTGTTGGATGTGCCTTCGATCGCCTCCAAACGTTGGGTATATCGACAGTACGATCATCAGGTGCAAAATAATACGGTGTTGCTTCCCGGTGGCGCTGATGCGGCGATTATCCGAATTAGACCCTTAGAACCGATTCAAGATCTGACCACCGATTTGAGCAAAATCAACCTGGGGGTAGCCGCTACCGTAGATTGTAATGCTCGTTATGTGTATCTCAATCCTTACGAGGGAGCCAAGGCCACAGTGGCAGAAGCAGCACGGAACTTGAGTTGCGTGGGAGCCGAACCAATGGCAGTGACAGACAATCTGAATTTTGGCAGTCCGGAGAAGCCGATCGGCTATTGGCAGTTGGCCGAAGCCTGTCGGGGTCTGAAAGAGGGTTGTATTGAATTGTCTACCCCCGTGACTGGCGGTAATGTCTCGCTTTATAACGAAACCATGGATGCCAATGGTCAGCCCCAACCGATTTATCCCACCCCAGTGGTGGGCATGGTGGGATTGGTAGAGGACTTAAGCAAAATTTGTGGTCAGGGTTGGCAGCAAGCTGGAGATTTAATTTATTTACTGGGAGCTAAGACCCGACCAACTTTGGGTGCCAGTGAATATTTGGCTACCATTCATCAAACAATCGCTGGTCAACCACCGCAAATTGATTTCGATCGAGAGCGCCAAGTACAGTTGGCCTGTCGGCAGGGTATTCAGCAAGGCTGGATTAAGTCGGCACATGATGCCTCCGAAGGTGGTTTGGCAATAGCGATCGCCGAGTCTTGTATTAGTGGTCAGCAAGGTGCCCAAATCGAATTGCCGCTGGTAGCCGATCGATTGGATGAAAATCTGTTTGGGGAGAGTGGGGCGCGGATCATAGTTTCGGTGAATCTATTCGATCGATCTGCTTTTGAAGCTCATATTACGACGATTCTGGGTGATGATTGGCAACTACTGGGCACAGTAGGGGGCAACTCTTTAAATATTGTCACTACAGATGCTCAAGGTCTGATTGACATTGATTTAACAGCTATGACAGATAGTTGGGAGCAGGCGATCGAACGGCGTTTAGCGATGTAGTTTTGATGGGTGCATACTGACCACTCAGTAATGTAGTTAAATTGCTTTGTTCATGGGTCGAGACAAAGCAATAATTCAGAGGGTGAAATGCACAATTATGACAATCGACAAATTCAGCTAATGAAATCCTTCATAGTAGAATTCGAACATGGAAAATTACGACTTGATCAAATTATAGAAACCTTAGATGGATTACTAAATTCACTACAGGCAACTGATAAAGAATGGATTTTGGTGCATGTACAATTGTGATTGTTGCGATCGCTAGCTATTCAAAAACCTTTCTAAATCAGCAACATCAGTAAAATCAAGCAAAGCCTCCCCCAGTAATTCCACTTTTTCCAGAGATAGACCATTTACCCTTTTCTGAAGTTTAGTCGAAACTTTCCCTAACTTTCGGGTTAACTGCTTAAGTATTAAGGCTCTCTCTCCTTCAGCCTTCCCCTCAGTTTTTCCACGCTCCAATCCCAAAATCTCTCCTTCAGCCATCGCTTCTCGATACACCCGCGTCTGCTGCAACTCAATTCCCAACATCAGATCCACCTCATCCCTACTCAGATTATTGAACTTATACAAGACGATCGTTGATACCAAATTAATTATATCTCTACTCCCCTGTGCTTGACCGATCAGCCTTCTAGCCTCAGCTGTGGCCAAGTCACCATCCAGAGTCGTCAAAACCATCAACCCCAGACCCACCGACAATTCCTCTCCAGGAACCAGTTCATCCAAATAGACCCGGATAATGCGGCCACTAGCTAACAATTCTTCCACAGTACCGAGGCGGGATTGTTCCATGCTTTTGGAGGGATAAATGACGATCGCTTGCCAATTGGCAAATCGCTCTCGATTTCGATAAGTGTAAATGCTGATTTCGCTAACTAACCGCTCATAGAGTAAGCGATCTAGCTGGAATTGCACTTCGCAAACGTAAACTATTCCTGTCGCATCCGGTGGAATAAACACACCATCTATCCGAAAAGAAGTTTCCTTGACCTCAATCGAATCAAAAATGTACTCATCCGCCCGATCAGGTGGTTGAGGAACCAACTCAAACAAAAGAGTTGGAAATTGTTGGAATAGCTGAAAGAAGATGGTATCGCGACGCATGAAAACTTATTGAGAATCTATCTACAATCGTGGGCAAGGAGTTCTTCATCATAAGACATAGAGACTTCCTCAAGATACTATTACGGCTAATATTACCTAGCCAAATATAGCTTTCGCAATGTCAATTCAAAGCGATAATATCTATATAACTTGCGACCCCGCCCTATGATTAACCTCCGCACTGACGCTAAAAACCTCCTAACCGACCTGATCAAGCGTTATCGCAAGCAGGTCGATTACCTGGCCATTCGCCTGGAAGAAGCCGAAGGCATAGACATTTTACTGCGGGGCAACAAAGTCGAAACCCTCAGCGAAGGTATTTCCATTGGTGGTCAAGTCCGCGCTTGTCACAAAGGCGGTTGGGGCTTTGCCAGCTTCAATCATCTCAGCACCCTAGCCGATCGAATTGAAGAAGCGATCGCCGCTGCTCGGATTGTCGGTGATGACGAAACAATCTTGGCTCCGATCGATCCCATCCAAGACAGTTGCATTTTGCCCCTCACCGGTACCGATCCTCGCCATATTTCACTCCTCGAAAAGAAAGACCTGTGTCATCGGTACAGCGAAATCCTCCGTCAAGTTGATCCTCGGATCATTACCACCTCCGTCACCTATGGCGACAGTGCCCAACGGTGTTGGCTAGCCACTTCCGAAGGTACCTTGATTGAGCAAGAATGGATTGATCTAGAAACCCGCTTTGCCGCCACGGCGCGGGATGGCGAAACGGTCCAAACTGGTCGAGAAACCATCGGATCACGGAAAGCCTACGAAGATATTTTGGATTTAGATGCCTCGGTACGGAGTGCCGCGCAACGGGCTGTCGATGCTCTTTCTTTGCCGCCTGTCCAGGGTGGTGCTTATACCGTAGTAATCGACCCTATTTTAACTGGACTCTTTGTCCATGAAGCTTTTGGTCACTTATCAGAAGCCGACATGGCTTACGAAAACCCCGACTTACTAGAAGTTATGACGATGGGTAAACACTTTGGCTGTGAAGAACTACAAATTTTCGATGGTGCTGTACCCGCTGGTCATCGAGGTAGTTATCTTTATGACGATGAAGGTACCCCAGCTACCACTACCCAACTAATTCAGGATGGAGTATTAGTGGGACGACTACATTCCCGCGAAACAGCCGGTAAACTCGATGAGCAGCCTACTGGCAACGCCCGGTGCTTGAATTATCACTACCCGCCGATCGTGCGCATGACCAATACCTGGATTGAGCGGGGTAAAACACCAGTCGATCGATTGTTTGCGGGTATCAGTACCGGGGTCTATGCCAAGAATTGGTTGGGGGGCATGACCAACGGCGAAATGTTTACCTTTAGTGCGGGGGAAGCTTGGATGATTCGGGATGGCCAGATTGCCGAACCAGTAAGGGATGTCACGCTGTCTGGGAATGTTTTCAAAACCCTAGCCGACATTGAAGGCATTGGTGATGACTTCTACTGGGATGAGTCCGGTGGTTGTGGCAAGGGTGGCCAGAACGGTTTGGCGGTGGGCTGTGGTGGTCCCAGTCTGCGGATTCGGGATGTGGTAGTGGGCGGCGAGGCGATCGATAGTTAAATCATGTCTGAAAAAATTGCGATTGTGGGCGGCGGTGCCGCCGGATTCTTTGCTGCTATTACCTGTGCCCAAGCCAATCCCCGCTGTCAAGTCACCCTGATTGAAGCTAGTCCTCAACCCTTAGGAAAAGTCCGCATCTCCGGTGGTGGCCGTTGTAATGTCACCCATGCTTGCTTCGATCCAGCCCAACTAGTACAGTTCTATCCCCGGGGTGGCAAGTCCCTACGAGGCGCATTTAGCCGTTTTCAGCCCCAAGATACGATCGATTGGTTCCAAGCACATGGTGTCACGCTCAAAACGGAAGCTGATGGCCGAATGTTTCCGATTTCCGATAGTTCAGCCACTATTGTGAGTTGTTTGATGGATGCGGCGGAAGAGGCTGGGGTGCGATTGTGGCATGGCACCGCCATCACTAATGTCATCAAAACTACTACTGGGTTTAGCATTACGACTAAACACGGTCAAGAATTAGTCGTGGATAAATTACTGCTCGCCACCGGGAGTAATCCGACTGGTTATCGCTGGGCAAAGGAATTAGGGCATTCGATCGAACCCATTGCGCCCTCGCTGTTTACTTTCAATATCAAAGATCCTCGCCTTGCCGATCTGTCAGGAGTCGCCGTCAAAACGGCAATAGTGAGTTTGAATAAAGATAAAAAACTTACCCACACTGGCCCAGTGCTAATTACCCACTGGGGCTTGAGTGGACCAGCAATTCTCAAGCTATCTGCTTGGGCGGCCAGAGTTCTACATGAATGTCGTTATCAGGCACAACTACAAATCAACTGGCTGCCCGAGTTTTCGGCACCCAAATTGCGGGAAATAATTTTGGCTGTCAAATCGCAGTTACCCCAGAAAACCATTCATAATAGTTGCCCAGTACCCATCCCGCAAAGATTATGGGCAGCGTTGCTGGAATATTGCGAAATTGTAGCTGGTGATAGATGGGCAGGGTTGTCAAATAAAAAGATCGATCGATTGCTGCAAGAACTGCAACGCGGTGAGTTTCAAATCACTGGCAAGGGAGTTTTCAAGGAAGAATTTGTGACCTGTGGTGGGGTGAAGTTGGCGGAGATCGACTTTAAAACCATGGCCAGCAAGGTTTGCCCTGGCTTGTATTTTGCGGGAGAGATTATGGATGTGGATGGGGTAACTGGGGGCTTTAATTTTCAAAATGCCTGGACTACTGGCTGGATTGCTGGCCAAGCATTGGCTAAGAGCTATTAATAATTAATTGCGATAGCGCTGTTCTAACCACCACTTAGGTTGGTACGACTCAAGTCAACTTCTTTTAAGCTTCGATTTGTAGCCAGTCGATCGATGATGTCTCTTTCCAAAGACTGTTTTAACAACTACAGAGAATTAAATTAGATCGCATCTCAATGCGAAACTGGAATCCTGGAGTCCGATCGATCGCCATCATTATCATCAAAAATAGCTCCTCGATCGATCAAATCTTGCTTCACCGCTGCAGGAATTCCTGAACCAGAGCCGAACTTAGCTCTCATGACATTAGCACTACTCAAACTGGCACCACTTAAATCAGCAAATCTTAAATTGGTACCACTCAAGTCAGTTTCACTGAGGTCGGCACCACTCAAATCCGCCCCACTCAGATCGGCCAGTCTCAAGTTAGCCAGCCTCAAATTGGTCAGTCGGAGGTCAGCACCACTCAGATTGCTACCATGCAAGTTAGTCCCGCTCAGATCAGCACCACTCAAGTTGATCCCCTTCAAGTTTTTAGCTGGAGTTGGTTGTTCCAAAATATCTTGGACTAAACTCTGTTTTTCCAATAAATCCAAGGCATGTTGCGATGCTTGCAAATCACGCTGATTCAACTCCCATTTTTCGGGGAATTCTGCCTGGGTATAAACTTCCAAAGACTTCTGAAAACATTCGATCGACTGCTTCAAATTTCTCACTTTATAGCCTTGGAATCGATCGGCATAGACTAAGCCGAGATTGTGTTGCAGCATTGCCCAGTATTCTGGAAAATCTTGCCTGGTATAGATACGCAAGGCGTGGTGGAAACAGTCGATCGGTTCATACCAACGATTCTGTGGCAATACTTGCCCTTTTTGTTGGGAATAGCAGTGGCTGTGCCGAATATCACTATGCGACTCATACAATTGCTTAACCTCCTGGAGCAAATCAGGATGGAACCAAATAACATCTCGCCACACCTTTAGCTGTTGGCAAGTAGCAAAAACAATCTGAGGAATATTCGGCGATGCCGAATCCACATATAAAGAAGTGCCCGGCTGAGGAGAATTGAGGTATTCCGTTAGTACGACAGCCTCACCAGATTTCAATACAAAGAAAGCTAAACGCATTTCACCTTGCTCGTCATAGCCGTCATAGACAGGGAAACCTAAATGCGCAGCCAAAGAATCGATCGCCACATCGAAAAATGCCACACATTCATTGGTCGGGGTAACTTCCCCGAATCTTACCCGCTGCCTAGTAATTGATGTTGGTTGGCTCATAATGGCCTCGATCCTTATAATTTAGTTGATTTAGCTGATGACAAAACACTATTTCTATTGGCTATTCCGCTTTTTTCTAAAAACAAAAACTGAAACCTTTACTCAGCTTAGGATTTAATCTTTGCAATACTTAAGAAACATCTAAATTATTCTTTGTGCTGAAGGCGCCTTAGATTCAGCCAATCTTGTAAAATTAACGCTGCGGCCTTGCGATCGATCATGCCCTTATCGTCCCTAGGTGATTGACCCGCCGCAATCATCAACTGTTCCGCTGTCACCGAAGTTAGGCGTTCATCCACGTATTCCACTGGCAATTCTACCGCCTTAGCCAATCGCCGTGTAAACTTTTGTACCTGCCGCGCCTGCGTGCCCAGCTCACCGGACAAGGTATAAGGCAAACCCACCACCAAAATAGAAACCGATCGATCGCTAATCAATTGCCGAATAATTTCCACAACCTGCTCAAAAGAAGTTCGATCGATCGTCATAATACCCGTCGCAATCAACCCCGTACCATCACAGCCCGCCACCCCAATTCTTTTACTACCCACATCCAAAGCTAACGCCGAAATATATTGCACAATTGCCATCCCTTAAAAGCTATGCTAGTCTCAGGTTAGAACGAATGGTCGTTTAATCTCAATTGTCCTTTCAATAAATAGGAGGTGGTGCCCATGCCAGATAGTAGTAAATTAATGGGTTTTCAGACTGGAGTTAGCCGGCTGTGTGCCGGGACTGTTCTCTAAGTAACGCGAGACAGTTTAAGCCTTAAAGATGCTTGGAGTTCTCCTGGCAGTCAGGTTCCAGCGATGGAAACCCGCTAGACCGCCCCCACAGTTATTTAGATTAAGTATCTAAATAACTGTGGGGGCGGATAGTTTGGAGAGTGGATTTCCCAGAACAACCTGGGTATAATTACTAGTAGTATTTTTTGATACATATTTTATAGATACTGTTGCTAGCACTTTTGGTGTCAGTACAGGTATCTACTAAACTAAGATGGTATCAAGTCATACAAAAGTGTCATGATTAGAGATCATATGATGGTAGCCAAGTATCCAAATTTATCTGGAAACAAGGTTTTCATAATATAGTTTTAAGTACACAACTGGTGTTACAAAATAAATCTACCTTCGCTCAATAGTGAGCGAAATACTAAAACCAATAGTGCCTGAGGAGAAACATTTAAAGTTATGCCAAATATTTCATGGAAGTTACTGTTCGCAGTTCCCGCAGCATATGCCATCAGTTTTTTTGCATCTGCTAACGCTTTCGCTGCATCAAACGTTCAGTCAGAAGAGGTTTCCGTTAATTTAGCTCCCACCAACCTAGATGAGGTTAGTGGGAGTGTTGCTAATACCACTCCTGATGTCATAGTTGCGAAGAATGACACAGTAGCTGAACCAGGCGCTTTGATTCAGCCCGCCGATTGGCAATACACCTCACTAAAAAGCCTAGAAAGCAAGTATAAATGTGATCCTAGTTTAACTGGTGGAGCTGTTTCTCGTGCAGACTTTGCTGCTGGTCTCAATGCTTGTATGAAAAAAGCTGAGCCAGTTTTGGCCAATAATACTACTGAAGTTTCCGCTCAGGATTTAGAATCTCTACGCCGTTTGAGCCAAGAATTCCGAGCAGAACTCAGTACTTTGGATGCCCGCATTGAAAAAACTGAACAGACCTCACTAGCTCAATCCCAAGCCAGTCAATTTTCGACAACTAGCAAGCTGAAAGGTGAAGTGGTTTTTGGCTTGAATGGTGTAATTAGTGGCGGTGCCGCTGGTAGTAATGGTACGTTCAGCGATCGGGTACGTCTTTTAGTAGAAACCTCCTTCACTGGCAAAGATAAGCTATTCACTCGTTTGGCAGCTGGTAACTTTAGTGGTTATGGCACCTTGAAGAACGGTGCTTTAACCGCTGAAGGTGCTCCTACCTATGCTGGTTACGCTGGCAACTCAGTAGGTATTGACTGGTTGGCCTATCAGTTCCCAGTGGGCCGGAGCACAGTCTATGCTGCTGCCGTGAATGGGATCCACTCCGACTACGCGGAAACCCATAATCCTTACTTCCAAGATTTTACTGGTGGTAACGGAGCACTGACCTCCTTTGCTGAAGAAAACCCCATCTACAAAATTGGCGGTGGTACCGGAGTTGGTCTTTCCATTCCGATCAGCAGTGGTAATAGCACTTTCCTAGATTCTGTGAATCTTAGCTATTTTGCTGGTACTAATGCTAACAGCCCTGCCACAGGTGTTTCTGGTGGCCGGAATTCTTTCTTGGCTCAAGTTAACTTCAAGCCCAGTGACAAGTTTGATTTTGGTTTGACCTATGTCAATGCCAATCATGCAGATGGCGCTATTTATAACTTTGGAGCTGCCGGACCAATCGTCGGATCGATCTTAACTGACACTGGTTTTTCTACTAGTAATTCTTATGGCTTATCGGCAGCCTATAAAGCTAGTGACAATCTATCTTTGAGTGGCTATGTCGGTAAAACATCAGCAGCCAGAACTGCTGGTGGAGCCAATGCTGATATCTTGACCTATGGTGTTGGTGTAGCTTTGCCGAATGTTGGTCAACCGGGCAATTTGTTAGGATTCTTTGCTGGTCAGGCTCCTACTGTGACTAACTCGGCTACGGATGCCAGTAATTCTTATCAGTTAGAGGCTTTTTACAAGTACAAACTCAATGATGGTCTATCGGTTACTCCCGGTTTGATTTACTTGACTAACCCTAACCAAGCAGACCCTAATGCTGGTGGTGCACTAGTTGGTACTATCCGAACTACTTTCACTTTCTAAGTAAATTACTTTAGAAAACAAAAAAAAGCGGCTGTTAAGCCGCTTTTTTTGTTCTGAAATCTTAAGTTTCCTCCATATTTAGACCACTGTGATGGGGATCAGTTAACCTAAAAAAAATGGCAAAACTTCACAACCTCTATTTATGACTTTACAAAGCTTTGGTGTGATTGGCCTAGCAGTGATGGGTGAAAATCTGGCTCTCAATGTTGAAAGCAAGGGTTTCTCTGTTGCTGTTTTTAACCGATCGCGGGAAAAGACCGATACCTTCATGGCCACCCGCGCCCAAGGAAAAAATGTCAAAGCCGCATTTACCCTCGAAGAATTCGTATCTAGCCTTGAGCAGCCCCGCCGCATATTAGTGATGGTCAAGGCTGGCGCTCCAGTAGATGCCGTGATTCAACAGCTCAAACCTCTACTAGCAAAAGGCGATACCATTATCGATGGTGGTAATTCGTTATTTGATGACACTGCTCGCCGTACCACCGAATTAGAAGATACTGGCCTGACCTTTATTGGGATGGGTGTCAGTGGTGGCGAAGAAGGAGCCTTAAAAGGCCCTAGCTTAATGCCAGGCGGAACCAAAGCTGCTTATGATAACCTGGAACCAATCTTGGTGAAAATTGCGGCTCAGGTAGACGATGGCCCCTGTGTTACTTACATTGGTCCTGGTGGTGCTGGTCACTATGTGAAAATGGTGCATAACGGCATTGAATATGGCGATATGCAGTTGATTGCCGAAGCCTATGACTTGCTCAAAAATGTATTGGGTCTAGACCACAAAGAGATCCATCAGGTATTTACCGACTGGAATAAGACTGCTGAACTCGAATCTTTCTTGATTAGAATTACCGCCGATATCTTTAAGGTGATGGATCCTGACACTAATAAAGCTCTGGTTGAGCTGATTATGGATGCCGCTGGTCAAAAAGGAACTGGTCGTTGGACAGTGCAAAGTGCTCTGGAATTAGGTGTGCCAATTCCGACCATTATCGCGGCAGTCAATGCCCGGATTATGTCTAGCCTCAAGACGGAACGAGTAGCCGCCGCTGATATTCTCACTGGCCCCACAGCTAAGTTTACGGGCGACAAAGCTACCTTTATTAACCAAATTCGGGATGCTTTGTATTGCTCCAAGATCTGTTCCTATGCTCAGGGCATGGCTTTGCTGAATACAGCATCTCAGGTTAATAAATATCAGCTTAACCTGGGCGAGATTGCGGGGATCTGGAAAGGCGGTTGTATTATTCAGGCGGGCTTTTTAGGTAGCATTAAGCAAGCTTTTAAGGATCAACCAGATCTGCCTAATTTGTTGTTAGCTAAAGAGTTTAAGCAAACGATCCTCGATCGGCAAGCTGCTTGGCGGGAAGTGCTCAGTCAAGCCGCACTGCTGGGCATTGCTGTACCGGCCTTTAGTGCTTCCCTAGACTACTTTGATAGTTACCGACGGACTAATCTACCCCAGAATCTCACCCAGGCACAACGGGATTATTTTGGTGCTCACACTTATGAACGCACTGATAAGCCCGGAGTATTCCACACGGAATGGGCGGAAGGTGCTGCTGGCCAGTAATTCTACCTAACATTTATGAATAGTAGCCTCTGGGGATCAGCAGGGGTTATTTTTTGCTACATTAGAAGAAATATAAACATTTATATACTTGCATTTCACGCCCCTATAATTTTTTTATTACCCTTGTCATATGATCCGTCGCCGTCTTTTGCTGCCGTTACTTACTGCTTTTTTTAGCTTCTGTCTCTTTTTCCATGCTCCGGCAGCTTTGGCCTACGACAATCCGGACTTGCTCCCCAAAGAACAAACTCCCATTATTGACTTGGCTAAAGCTCTCACTCCTTTTCAAGAAGAGCGGCTGGCCACCGAAATTGATCAGTTTGAGACGGAAACTGGCTGGAAGCTACGAGTATTGACGCAGTTCGATCGAACTCCAGGACGATCGGTCAAGAAGTATTGGGGCTTGGATGATAAGAGTGTGCTGTTGGTGGCCGACTCGCGGGGCGGCAATATCTTAAATTTTAATGTGGGTGACACAGCCTATCGTTTGATGCCCCGGAGCTTTTGGATCGAGCTGCAAACCCGCTTTGGTAACATGTACTACGTGCGTGAACATGGCGAAGATGGAGCGATCTTAGACTCATTAAGTGCTGTCAAAGGTTGCCTGGCCAAAGGTGGTTGCATCGTGGTACCAGGATTGCCGCAGGAACAGTGGTTACTTACCTTAAGTGCTTCTATTTTGGGTGGGATCATCTGTGGCTTTGCGGCTTATCCTCGTAAACCTGGCCAGGCTTTTGCTTGGCAATGGGCATTAATATTTTCACCGTTGTGGGGAATTTTGTTCATTGCCTTTGGCGTTGCCCCAGTGATCACCCGTACTGCCGACTGGGTGCCACTATTGCGGAACTGTGCTGGCTTTGTAATTGGGATTTTGGTGGCTTATTTGGCTCCCTCCGTAATTAATTCAACTCCTTCGGAAAACGAGGGTTAAGATCGAATTTTTCCGCAGCCAGCTAGAATGACAGTAGAAACCGCCTGAGTTGAGTATGTCTTCTTCTACTGCTTCGTCCTATATTTTATTAATCGAGAATGATACTGCTCTGGCCGAAAAGATTTATGTAGATCTGTTTAAAGCTGGCTACCAGGTTTTTAGTAGCCAAAATGTCCAAAGCATTTGGTTGCAAATTAAACAGCAACCTCCGCAACTAGTGGTAATCGATCGCGACTTGCATAAGGATATCGCCCTCAATTTTGTGACGCAGCTGCGCGAACAGAATTATGTAATGCCGGTTTTGTTGTTGATGGCCCATGATAGTATTGCCGATCGAGTGGCTTGCTTAGAATCGGGTGCCGATGATTATTTGGTGAAGCCATATCATACCCACGGCTTTTTGCAACTGCTCCGATTTTACTTGCAAGTGCAACCGGTATCCAATCAAAAAATTCAGTTCAGCGATCTGGCACTGGATTTAGATACCCGCCAAGCAGTGCGGGGTAGTCGATCGATCAGCCTCACCAGCAAAGAATTTGAACTGTTGCGCTACTTCATGAATCATCCCGGTGAAGTTTTAACCCGAGAGCAAATCTTAGAGAATGTTTGGGGATACGATTTTTTAGGAGAATCTAATGTCATCGAAGTTTATATCCGTTATCTACGGCTAAAACTTCATGCTGAGAGCGAAAAACGTCTGATTCTAACGGTACGTGGTACCGGTTATGTTTTACGTGAAAGTTAGAATAATTACTGCTAAATCTAAAAATTATGTCTCAGATGTCTAAGTTACTGTTAGTACAGCAGAGCTTGATCCTCAGCTTATTTACACTCTGTGGGGGTTGCAGCTCTGCCGCCTCACCACCCAAACCAGTTATGAAAAGCAGTCCGGTACAAATTCAGCCTAGTTACCCTGGGGCACAGAGTTTGCCGATCGCTGCCCAAATAGTAGTCCAGAAAAAGACTATTAATCTGGAGGTGGCCAGTACTCGCCAGGAACAAGCGATCGGTTTGATGTTTCGGCGGAGTATGCCATCTGATCGAGGAATGGTGTTTAACTTTAGCCCACCGCAACCAGCGCAGTTCTGGATGAAGAATACGTTGATCCCATTGGATATGCTGTTTCTGACTAAAGGCGTGATCAAAAATATTCAGATTGATGTCCTACCCTGCAAAGATGAGCCTTGCCCCAGCTATGGTCCCAAGCCAGACGTACTGATTGATCAAGTAATTGAACTAAACGCTGGTCAGGTCACTACCTTGGGGTTAAAGGTAGGTGATAAGCTGGTGGTGCAGAAGGTGCGCCCAACTCAGCCGCCCCAGCGGTAGCTCGACCTCGACTAGTTAATTCAGGACAAACAGTGCAAATCAAAATTGGTAGAGGGCTAGGCGACTTGGTGTTTGGGATGACCGAGCAAGAAATTTATCAAGTTCTTGGTCATCCGGACAAAATTTATATTGACGAGCTAGAAGACCGGGATCTGCAATATTATCAGCACAAGCTGGTGATGAAAATTGAATATGGTAATGACGATCGGCTGGGTTGGATTGAGGTTCATAATAAATCGGTACAGTTTCCCTGGTGTAATCCTTGGACACTCGATCGACAAGAACTGCTCAAAAATCTCGAAGAAATGATTGGCGAAGAGTATTTCTTAGAAGACTATGGCCATATGGAGTCCTATTTTTTCAAGGAAAACTGGCTAGAATTGCAATTTATCTTGGGGGAATTGGTCTGTGTCAATTTTGGAGTTTTTTATGGGGATAATGATGTCACCCTCTGGCCGACTTGAGTCTTCGGCATGGATGTAGCTGACTTTAATTTCTTCTAATAAGTCGGCCAGCAATGATTCTAGTTTAGCCACCGTGTGGCCTTTTTGCAGCTCAGCACCCAGAGCGGCGGTGAAGTTCTCGGCTAGGCGACGGGAGAGTTTGCCATTTTGGGGATCGCTGACAGCTTTGGTTAAACCAATATACAGAGCATCGGAAATCTGGCGGATTAATTGATCGGTGAGCTGTTGAGGCGCAGCGGCAAACCCGGGGATTATTTTCAAGCTTTGGAAGGCTGGCGAATCAGTTAGCACTTTTTGGAGGAGATTATTAGCAATTTCTTCTAAATCTGGCTGGATTTTGGGTAATACCCGATAGATGGCAATTTCTAAAATAATTTGGGCGATCGCTTCGACCTCATTAATATTATTAAGATCAATGTAAGAGCGCTGCAATCGATCGATCACCAACTTCGAGGCCACGCCGTTTTTAATAGAACCCTGGGCTTGACTCAAGACTTGGGTGACGACTACTTGCGTTAGTTCATCGGCCAGTTCGCCCACCACCAAACTATTGAGCTGATGCTGGATGGCCGATAAATTGATCAGTGCGGCTTGGTGCCAGCGAATCGTTAAGGGGATAATCCGCAACAGGCGGAACCAAGGCAATAGCCAGAAAAAATCATACCAGCGACTGAAAATGGCTTGCCGCCAAGTAATCGTTGGCAAACGACGGCGTAAGATCAACCAGCGCCGACCCAGATCGATCGCAAAAATCACCACAAATCCCAGGTCAATCCACCAAAAGTTATCAACAAAATCGCCATCTTCGCCAGTTTCGCGGAAATAGTTGATATCAATCAGTGGCCGGATCTGTCGATCGAAGTAGGCTAGTTCTAATTCTGCTCCCGTCCTTTGCAAACGCTCCACATTCCAAAAAGCTCGAAAAGCACCTCGAGCGGATTCTTGGCGCATATGTACCCGCATCCGATTTTTGATCTTTTCTAATGCGCCGGTTTTCCCAACCAGCTGAAAAGGATTGGTTTCGATCATCTTGGTACTTTGCTCGCCCAAGTCTTGAACAGTTGCTGTTACGGCTGCTGATTGCCAGCCCTGCGCCTGCGTCTGTTTTTTCAATCGATCGACCGTCGCCAAATACTGAGCTGTTTCCCGATGTGGTTCGATACCTTTGATCGGGTCATAGATTTTGGTGATGGGATTTAAATAACGAAAATACAAATTACGCCAGGGAATATAGCTGAGGTCGAAGGCGACTAGGCCAAAATTAAGCAGAGCTAGCAACGCTAGAGTACGTTCTAACCAGAGGTTATTGGTGGGACGATTAAGCAACTTCAAATCTGGGCGCTCTATGTTAGATGGTGAGACAGTACCTTTCCCCATTCTAACTATTAGATTTATCGATTTAGATCGATCGCTATACTTCTTGTCAACCCACAGTCACCTATTGCCATGGCTAAATCCTTGATTCAACAGAGGACAATATTCTCAACCCTTGACAGGCTGTCCCGATCCGTCCTAGTGTTTAGTCTTCTTAAAGTAATCATTGATGGTAATTCTTGATGTTGAATGTGGAAGTTTTAGAAGCCAGTTTTCAAGTAGTCCAAAACTCAGACCGTGATTTCCCGGCTGCTTTTTACGCCAATCTTTTAAATGATTATCCTGACGTTCAACCCCTATTTGCCAGTACCCAAATGGAAAAGCAAGGACATCAGTTAGCCAACTCTTTAAAGTTTGTAGTAGATAATCTGCGCAACTCCGAGTTGTTGATTTCAACGCTGCAAGGTTTGGGAACTCGCCATGTAAAGTATGGTGTATTGCCGCAACATTATCCATCTGTGGGTAATTCTTTATTGAAAACCATGGCTAGTTTTGCCGGAACAGCTTGGACTCCGGATGTCAAACAAGCCTGGGTGGATGCCTATGGGGTAATTACAATGGTGATGCTGGAAGGTGCCGATTATCCACCAGAATTATTGGAGTTATAGGATTTTCAAGAAAATGACTTTTCCTGGTATTGGAATGCATATCTCTTATTAATCACGATCTAATAGATCTTGGCCGATCCAGATAAACATGCCGGGCATGTTTTGGGGTCGGCATTTAAATCCAAATTTTTGGTATTCACTGCAGGTATTTGGGCAGTAATTTCGTATTGCATATAACTTCTGACAACGGCTCTGGTTAGGATCGATCGGCTATTGGGCAACAAGGTAATGTCTCGCTCGCTTTATCATAATACCAATTGCTCAGAGTGATTTAGTCGTATTTTGTGGGAATCCTAGTAACTAAAGATTGTTTGTCAACTATTAATTTTTGGTTCACAACAATCGGGTTATTCTACTAAAGGAATTATATGACCACAGTTTACGCTGACTCTTATGGCTTTAATGCAAGTAATGCTACCGCTGCTTTGCAAGCGGCAATTGATGATCCCAAAGCCGACAAAATTATTGTTCGAAACATGGGACGTCCTTGGCAAATTAACCAGACTATTTTTCTCCGCAGTAATAAAGAAATTGTTTTTGAAGCTGGTGTTATTGTTCAGGCTAAATCAGGCAGCTTTTTAGACAATACCAAGCCAATGTTTAGGGCAATAAGTATTGATAATATTAAGCTTACTGGTTTAGGTGAGGGAGACAATCGAGCAGTTCTGAAGATGAACAAAGCAGAATATAAAACCAGTGAATTTGGACATATTCTGGATTTTAATGGCGTAAAAGATTTTGCTATTAGTGGCCTAAAGTTAACAGGTGCTGGCGGCGATGGCATTCATGTTTCTGGTGCTGCCTATGGGGTAGCTACCCCGGGTTTACGGACTTATTCAGAAAATGGACTGATTGAAAACATCATCTCAGATAATAATCGTCGCCAGGGCATTAGTATTGATTCGGCCAAGGATCTAACCGTGCGCAATTCCAAATTTATCAATACTAGCGGTACTGACCCCGCTGCAGGTATTGATTTGGAGCCAACCTGGAGCTTTGAAAGATTACAAAACATCAAAATTGAGAATGTAGACGTTCGAGATAATAGTGGCACCGGTATTCAGTTTGCTTTATTAAATCTAGATAACAAGTCCGAAGCAGTTTCGGTTAGTATTGACGGTGCCACTATTGACAATAGTCACCTCAGCGGTATCTCTATTGCTACGTTTCCAACAGATAAGAATCCTAATGGCAATTCTCCTAACTCTACTGTCAACGGTACTATCAACATTCGCAATACCAAAATATCTAGAACCCAAGGAGATTCAGGCATCTTTAATGAGCCGAGTGCAGCAATATGTATCCAGGGTGTATCTGGAGATCAAAGTGATGTAAACAATCTAAAGATTAACTTTACGGATGTGGCAATTACTGATACGGCCAATAACAAATTCTCTAAAAATCCTATCTATATTCGGGGGTTTGGTGGAGAAAATAGCACTCAACAAATTGGCAATTTGTCTTTTAAGAATGTAACAGTCAATGATCAATACAATCGCGATGTTATCAAAGCAGAACTAGGTCGCGCTGATGGATATTTAAATAACATTTCAGGTAATATAACGGCTATTAATCCCAATGGTGTTACTAGCAATTTCGATCCTGAAACCCCACCTAAAAATTTCTCTTTAACCGTTACTAACGGTAATACTATACCCATGGCTCCTCCTATTAAAGTTAGTCTAACTAATCCCAGCTTTGATAACAATTTTACAGGTTGGTCTGTCTGGGATGATACGGTCTCTTTAACGACCCGACCTGGTGAGACGCAATGGGTAAAGATTAATGCTGCAGGTGGAGGACTCGGCCAGGATATCACTAAAGACATTATTGCTGGACGGAATTATGTCGTTGGGGGTGCTGCTAAACTTTCAGAAATCGGAGACAAAGGATATTTGGGTGTTCTATTTAAAGATGCCGCAGGTACCATACAAGATTTTCAGGCAATTACCGTAGATCAATATACTGAAAAGTCTTTGCAGTTAGGATTTATTGCACCCAACCAATTTTCTTCTGCTCAAATATTTGCTTGGAAAGCAAGTGGATCTGCTGATTTATTTGTTGATGATTTTTCGTTAATACAGCAGCCAATAATTAAGTGAACCTGAGTTCGGGTTAAGCAGAAGCCAGTAAATTGTTTTTCATAGCGATTTCTGGCTTCTTAGGTTGATGACAATAAGCAATCAATTCACGCAACAACAACATCTGGGGGAAGGACGTTGTAACAATCTGTGAAACATCTTGCAACCCCGGATTTCTGGTATCACTATCGACAGTTACCAAGCGAGATTCAAGAATTAGCGGATCGTGGCTATGAATTTCTCAAGCAAGATTCTCGTTATCCATCACTGCATTTCAAGAAAGTAGGGCAGTTTTGGTCAGTCCGGGTTGGAATACATTATCGCGCCCTAGCAATTGAAGAAAATGGCGATATAGCGTGGTTTTGGATCGAAACACATGCAGAGTATGACCAGTTATTACGGGACGGTTAAAACTTAATAAAAAAAGCCCTCGTTCAGCGAGGGCTTTTTTCTAAGAATTTAGTCGAAACCGAGTAAGTCAAAAATCTCGCGATCTTTGAGTGGCTCTACCGACAACGGCTTTACATCATCCAGCATTCCTTTGGCCAGCTTCAGATATTCCTGCTGTACTTCTAAAACCTCTGGATCAGGATCCATTTCAAACACAGTACATTTTTTCAACCGACTACGGCGAATGGCATCAACAGTGCGGAAATGCGCCAAGGTTTTTAGACCGACTCGATCGTTGAATTTATCAATTTGATCAGTGCCTTCACTACGGTTGGCAATGATGCCGCCTAGTCGCACACGATAGTTTTTCGCTTTGGATTGAATAGCTGCCACAATCCGATTCATGGCAAAAATCGAGTCGAAATCGTTGGCCGTAACGATTAAGCAATAGTGAGCATGTTGCAGAGGAGCCGCAAAACCACCACAGACCACATCACCCAGTACATCGAAAATTACCACATCAGTATCTTCGAGTAGGTGGTGCTCTTTAAGAAGTTTGACGGTTTGCCCAGTGACGTAGCCACCACAACCGGTACCGGCTGGCGGACCACCGGCTTCAATGCACATTACCCCGTTGTAGCCTTCAAACATGAAGTCATTAGGCTGAAGTTCTTCGGAATGGAAATCAACAGTCTCTAAAATATCGATGACGGTAGGCACCATCTTTTTGGTGAGGGTGAAGGTACTATCATGCTTGGGATCGCAACCGATTTGCAGGACGCGTTTGCCCAGATGGGAAAATGCTGCTGATAAGTTAGAAGAAGTGGTGGATTTGCCGATGCCCCCTTTGCCATAGACCGCGATTACCAAGGCTCCTTCGATATTCATACCAGGGTCTTGATGTACCTGAAGACTGCCTTCGCCATCTTCGCACTTAGTGATGGATGGGGGATGAACGTTGGAAACTACCATAATAAAATCCTATATAAAATAAATTACTTACCGATCTGGGCTTTAGCATCGTACAGAGTCTCCGAGGTGATCGAAGTAATGTCTCGATCGATCGCAAATTTTTCGGTATTGCGTTTGACTTTACCTCGTACAAAGAAGGGGATTTTGTTCAACTCCGCTTCACCATCGGCGCTCCAAGTTACTGTCCCTGGAGTATCTGGGGGAGCATCAAGAGTCAGAACAGCTTGATTGGAGCCAACTGTAGCCATTGCTACTGGCGATAGATCGACAGCATTAGCATTGCTAGCTACAGCTTCCCGATCAGAGTTGTGAGCAGGAGCACTGTGCAAATGGCTCATATGTCCTTCGCCAAACTCAAAGTCTTCGCGGAACATGCCAATCAGATGTTCTTCCAGACCCATCATCAGCGGATGCACCCAATCATCAAAGATCACGTTGGCACCTTCCCAACCCATTTGGGGGGAATACCGAGCGGGGACATCCTGAACGTGAATCGGAGCCGAAATAACTGCGCAAGGAATGCCCAGGCGTTTGGAAATATGTCGTTCCATCTGAGTACCCAAAACTAGTTCGGGCGCAGACTCGGCAACTTTCGCTTCCACAGCCAAATAATCGTCGCTAATTACGGCTTCGATGCCGTGTTTCTTAGCAACTTCTCGCACTTCTCTGGCAAATTCGCGGCTGTAAGTGCCAATACCCACTAGGGTGAAACCCATTTCCTCGGTAGCCATCCGGGCAGCGGCCAACACATGGGTGGCATCCCCAAAAATAAACACCCGCTTGCCGGTGAGATAAGTGGAATCTACCGATTTAGAGTACCAAGGCAATCGGGAAGCTTGCGCCGGAGCTGCTGATGATAACCGCGCGGCTCCCCAACTACCGAGAGTATCGGCTTGCGATCGATCTAAGGCGGCACTGACATCGATACCAGCGACCTGACCAATTTCAGCAATAAAGTCACGAGTGGCGCCCACTCCGATCGGCACTGTCTTGACAGTGGGTTGTCCAAAGCTCCGGGTCAGCCAAGTACAAGTAGTCAGGGCGATTTCGGGATAGAGGCAGATATTAAAGTCGGCATCCGGAATTCGTTTTAAGTCGTCGGGGGTTGATCCCATCGGTGCGATGACGTTCACGTCTACGCCGATCTCTGCCAACAATTTAATTACTTCCTGAATATCATCCCGACAGCGAAATCCTAAGGCGGTGGGGCCAATAATGTTAGCTTTGGGGCGAATACTGGGATCGCGCGCTGGACGAGGCGTATTCGGCGCGGGCACCACCGGCAACAACAAAGCCCGAACCAAGTGGTAAAGAGTTTCGCTAGCACCCCAATTTTCTTTTTTGGAGTAGGCCGGTAACTCCAGGCTGACCACCGGAATTGGTAACCCCATACTCTTGGCCAGTGAGCCGGGCTGATCCTGAATTAATTCGGCAGTGCAACTTTCACCCACCAGCATCACCTGTGGCTGAAACCGATCGTAGGCATCGCGCACCGATGTCTTGACCATCTCGGCGGTATCACCACCTAAATCGCGGGCTTGAAAGGTGGTATAGGTTACCGGCGGACGGCGATCACGACGCTCGATCATGGTGAATAATAGATCGGCGTAAGTATCGCCTTGAGGGGCGTGCAGTACATAATGTACTCCTTCCATTGCCGTCGCAATCCGCATTGCTCCTACATGGGGCGGGCCTTCGTAAGTCCACAGGGTTAATTCCATAATTCCTGATGAGTTGGTGATGAGTAAAGCTAAAAAATTTAATCCTAAATAGTCAATCGTTTCCGTCTTTCCAGGGGACGAGCGAACAGTTCGGCCAGGTCAGCCGCTTGGTCGTAACCCTGAATAGGGGAGAAAACTAGTTCGATCGACCATTTAGTGGCCATCCCTTCCGCCTCGAGAGGATTGGCTAGTCCTAAACCACAGACAGTGATGTCTGGCCGAGCTGCCCGGCAGCGATCCAGTTGCTTTTCAACATCTTGACCTTCTGATAAAGCGGTACCCGCTGGTAATAGAGCGATTTCGCTATCCATTAACATTCGATCAATATAAGGCATTCCGACTTCGACTAGTTCCATCCCACATTCTCTAGACAGAAAACGGGCTAACGGAATTTCTAATTGCGAATCAGGAAACAGAAATGCTTTCCGACCGTTGAGGCTTGGTTTGTAGCGTTCTAGGCCAATCTGGGCACGGTTAACAGCGGGGGCGATCGCTTCTGCAAAGATGGCTTCATCGATATTCCAGGCATTCGCCGCCGTGCGTAACCAGGCGGTCGTACCTTCGATCCCCAAAGGATAAGGGGAGGGCAGTAAAGATGCCCCGCGCTGCACTAGCGATCGCACAGTCTCGCTCAAAAATGGTTGCGCTAGCAATAACTTTGTGCCTTTACCAATTGGTGGCAAGTTAGCTGCCCGACGGGGTGGAAAGAAATAAACCGGCCCAATGCCCATTTTGTCGAATAGACGTTGGAACTGATCTTCCACCACATCGGCTAAACTTCCCACCACCATCAGACCCGGCTCATCATTACTGCTGGGTAAAACGGGCACCATCGATCCCAAACAGGCATCTTCACCCTGGGTGAAAGTAGTTTCAATGCCACTGCCCGAATAGTTGAGCACCCGTACTTTGGGAAAGAAGCGCTGACCCAGACGTTCTGCCGCTTTGGCTAGATCTAGTTTGATTACCTCCGAAGGGCAGGAGCCTACCAAAAAGAGAGTACCAATATCCGGGCGGCGTTCTAGCAGCTGGTTAACCACCCGATCGAGTTCTTCATTGGCATCCACCAGACCGGCTAGATCTTTTTCGCCCAAAATAGCTGTGCCAAACCGAGGTTCAGCAAAAATCATCACCCCAGCCGCCGACTGAATTAGATGGGCACAGGTGCGGGAACCGACTACCAAAAAGAAAGCATCCTGCATTTTGCGATGGAGCCAAACGATCCCCGTTAGGCCGCAAAATACCTCTCTTTGTCCACGTTCTTTAAGTACTGGAATAACGGTGTTAGTTTGATTAGGAACTTCCGTGCAAGGCTCTAAAGCCATGTTTTGCTCTCCTTTAAGGTCCTAGTTATCTAAAAAAAGCAATACCCTAATTTAGGGGGTGACGCCCTGTCTTGTTTCAAAAAGGCGCGATCGCCAAGCAATTGATAAATTAGCTCCTTATCACTATATTTAGTAATGTCAAAAGACAGCGCAAAAGTTGCAAAGGTTTACAGGAAAACGAAAAGTATTGATGTTAGTTTACACTCGTTACTTTTTGTAATTAATTTTAGTGACCCAATCAGGGGGCATTGGCTATCAATAGAGACATAACGCAACGAAGATATATAATTGGGCGGCCATCTTTTGGAACGGAGTGAATGCAAATAGCGACTTGGAATGTCAACTCGATCCGCACCCGGTTAAAAATCGTCTGTGATTGGCTGCAGCGGCAGCCAGTAGATGTACTCTGTCTGCAAGAAACCAAAGTTACGGACGAACAATTTCCCCGATCGGCTTTTACCGACTTAGGCTACCAGGTTTACATTTCTGGTCAAAAATCCTATAACGGTGTGGCATTGATTAGTAAACAGCCTTTAAGCAATGTCAGCAATGGTTTCACTGGGATTTTGGCTGCAGATCTGGTACAAGATTTAGACGATCAGAAGCGGGTGATCAGCGGTCAAATTGGCGATGTCACGATTGTGAATTTGTATGTACCCAATGGCAGCGAGATTAATAGTGAAAAATATCACTACAAGTTACAGTGGTTAGCCCTGCTCCAGCAGTATTTAATTGCTCAATCAGATAAATCGCTCTGTGTTTGTGGTGATTTTAATATTGCCATGAGTCCCCTCGATATCTACACCAAAAAGCCAACTGCGCATATTATGGCTTCGCCCACCGAACGAGCCGCTCTCCAAGCCGCCGTTTTCGATCAGGGATTACAAGATGTGTTTCGGCACTTTAATGGTGAGGCTGGACATTTTAGTTGGTGGGACTACCGCCAGCAGGGTTATCCTAAGAATCGGGGCTGGCGAATTGATCATATTTACTTGAGTCCAAATTTGATCGATCGGTCTACAGGTTGTACGATCGATAGAGCGCCCCGCGAATTAGAACAGCCCAGTGACCATACCCCAGTAATTGCTGAGATCGAGAATATCCTCAATTAAACTCTATGCAAATCCGTCTTAATTGGATAGACCCAGTCACTGGGGAACAGCGGGAACCCAGCCTGAATACGCCGATCGCTTTGGGTCGAGAGTTTTCGCAGCTACCAGCCGAACTCGAAGGCCGCCGGGTATCGCGCATTCAACTAGACGATGAGGGCATTTCGCGCTTTCATGCTTTGCTAATTGAAGAAAATGGTCGGCTAGTGGCGATCGATCAAAATAGCAGCAATGGCCTGAGCATTAACGGCCAAAAGCAACTGCGTGGCTATTTAAACAACGGCGATTGTCTGGGCCTGGATCGCTATCAAATTCTGGTTAGTCAAGTAGAAGCGCCCGCCAGTACTTCGAAGATTCTCTTCAACCCCATCACCAATGTCCCCGATCCCCACATCACCAACCCTGGCAATGTCAGTTCGGAACTTAGTTTTCGCCCCCCGGTTTTTCAACAAGAGCAAGTAAGTATTGAAGAACTTCAGGCCACTGGTCTAAATATTGAAATTGCGGAATACGCCGCTGTGGGTGGGGGCTTTGGTAGTTTTACCTGGGTGGATTTGCTGCGGATTGCCGGTGTACGCACCGATCAAATTGTCGTTCTTAGCCCCGAGAAATCGGTCTATGGCCGCTATCACCAACTGTGCCGCCATGCCCATATCTCATCTAAAGAACGCATTCGATCGGCTGCTGATGCTTGCCCAGATAATCCGTGGGGATTTCCCAGTTATGGGATTCGGGAAGCTGCTCGAAAACTGGCTCGGGGTCAGCTGAAACAGGGGTTGCGGGTACTGTGGCAAGTATTTACCGAACCCCTATTTGGTCAACAGTATGGTCCGACTGACGAGCAAATTTTAAAAGCAGTCGATCGAGAAGTTGCCCGCATTAGTTGGCAGACCATGCTGCGTTACGCCCTGGTGCAATCAATTCGGAAAACTACTGACGGGCGCTACGTTCTCCTCTTCAATCAGGGAGACAGCTATGCCTTAGTGATTGCCCGCTATGTCCATTTGGCCACTGGCTATCCATCGATCGAATTTCTCCCAGACTTGCAGCAATACCGGCAACAGACCAAAGATTTCAAGTCAGTGGTCAATGCTTACGAAAATCACGATCACATTTACGATCACCTCCGCAATCGGGGCGGCAAAATATTACTGAGAGGAGCGGGGATGGTTGCTGGCCGGATCTTGCAGCATATCTATACCGTGCGTCGGGCTCATCCCGAGCAAAATATTGATGTAATTCATTTATGGCCAACCGCCAAAACCCAGGGTGAGCAGTATGGAGCAGCCCAGCGACCCATCCATTTGGGTTATGAGATTCAAGCCTTAGATTGGCCAAAATCAGCTTGGGGCGGCTCTTACAAAATGACCTTAGCCGAGTCTACCAGCGAGCAACAAGCTCAGCTGCTCAGTATTTGGTCAGGTCCAACTATCCCCCAACAGCAAAACTGGCACCGAATTCTCTCCGGTGGTATTAGCAAAGGTTGGTATCAACAAGTTTTAGGAATTGTCCAAACGGTGACCCGTAATCCCACCACAAATGGTCTCCTAGTAAATCTCCAAAACTTTCCGCCCACAACGCCCACTCCCCAAGTAAGTAATCAACCCCATACGTTGGCAGTAGACTACATCATTGATGCCACTGGCCAACCCGGTACGGTTCTAGATAGCGAATTACTAGCGGATTTAGTTCAGCACTATCATTTACCTTTGAACAATAGCGGCTCTTTTCCCAGCAGCCCAGACTTTGAAATTTTAAGTATGCGCAGCCAAGATGTTGGTCGGATGTACGGAGCAGGATCAATTACAGCTGGCAATAGCTATGGTCCAGTGGACAGCTTTTTAGGTCTGCAGTACGCAGCTCTGGCTTCGATCTGTAGTTTGACGGATGCTGAGGCGATCGGACTTCAGCAACTAAATTGGCTGAAATCGGGCAAACAATGGCTGAAATGGATGCTGAATAAGCCACCTAGCTAATTACTACCGCAATCAAATTACATATTGGCAATTGCCGAGATTTTATTGAGCTTCACAATATCCAAACCGACCAAATCATCCATGCTCAGCCAGCCATCATGCAGCAGAGTGGCAAAAACAAAAACCAGAGCTGGTTCGCGGTAGTCGTATTTGCCTTCAATTTCGTGGCGTTTAGAATTCAACCGATCGTTCAATCGCCAAATCTCATCTAGACCTTCGATTGATTTTGAACTCTGTTGGACTTCGGCAATCAGGGCGGTGGTTTCCCGATGATAAGCCAGTTCAAAAGCCGATTGCGCTACAGCATGTTCAGCTGTTGACCATTGTTGTTCTGTTAATAACTGCATTGATTTGACTTGATTCAAGATTTGGTTCTGAAATTTATTCTAACTCCAGTCTCTCAGAGGGTTGGAAGTGTTATTTTGCCCAAAATTAGGTCAAAACAACTCCTGTAGCACTCATTAGACTTTATTAATCGTTTCATAAATTTAATAAATCTTAACACTTATTGCTCGATTGACACAAGCTATTGATTCAGCTGATCCCATCCATTATCACGAGATATAATGCTGTTTTAATCTCTCTAAAGCTTATTTCCAGCTCTCATAAAAGTATGAAAAGACGCGATTTGCTACTAGCAGTCTCCAGCATTTCTACCGCTACCGTCATTGCCGGGATGGATGCCACGCTGGCCAAGTCCATTGTGCCCAACAAAGGGCGACTGGTTAAGTTAGATAACGATCTAGTGGGCTACTATGTGGCTCCAAAAACCACCAAACCAGTACCAGCTATCCTGGTGATGATGGAAGCTTTTGGTCTCAACGACAACATCAAAGGAGTATGTGACAGACTCGCTCAGAATGGCTACGCCGCTTTAGCCCCCGATTTCTACCACGGCACCACTTTTGCTTATACCGATCTAAAGGGAGCGATCTCTAAGCTTAAAAGCCTCAAAGATGAGGTGGTGATGGCCGAGTTTGGCAAAGGATTGGAATTTTTGAACAAACAAACAAAGGTCAGCCGCCAGGGCGTAGGTGTCACCGGTTTTTGCATGGGCGGGCGGTTGACCTTTTTAGCCAATGCCACCTATCCCCAGCAGATTAAGGCCGCTGTCTCCTTTTATGGTGGGGGCATTGCGGCCAAAGATGACGTAGCCGGTCGGCAGAATTTGCTGGCGCAAGCTAAAAAAATGCAAGCTCCTCTCATGTTGATGTATGGCAGCGACGATTCTTACATTGTGGCTGAAGAGCATGAACGCATTGCAGCGGCCTTGTCGCAGGCTAAGAAACGCTATGCGATCAATGTGTTTCCAGGCGCTGGCCACGGCTTTATGAGCGATCGGCGAGATAGTTATAATCCAGCGGCGGCCACCGAAGCTTGGGAGATGACTATGGCCTTCTTCGATCGGCACCTAGGGCGGAAGCGCTAAAATAGAGTTAGCCACAAACAACCAGATTTCGTCAAATCTGTTATATTGATCAGGCTTAAATTTTGATAGCGCCCCCACCCAACATGAATCACGCTGATCACCACGGCAGTAACAACACTCAGCCGACTGTTCCGGCTTATCTCCAAACCGATCCTGGCCAAAAATGGCTCGTGGAGGAGCGGGATGCTTGTGGGGTGGGATTCATTGCCTCGCCCGCTGGTCAGCCCACCCATAAATTGCTGGAGCAGACCTTAACGGCCTTAACTTGCATGGAACACCGGGGTGGTTGTAGTGCCGATCGCGATTCTGGCGATGGAGCGGGAATTTTAACAGCGGTGCCTTGGCTACTGCTGCAAGATTGGGGACAGTCTCAAGGTTTAGACCTGAGTAAAACTACGAATTTAGCTGTCGGGATGGCCTTTTTGCCCCAGGCTGCTGATCAATCGGACGTGGCGAAACAGGTCATCGCCGAGGTGGTGCGCCAGGAAAATTTAGAACTGCTGGGCTGGCGGGTGGTGCCAGTGAAACCAGAAGTGCTGGGAGAACAAGCCCGCAGTAATCAACCTTATATTGAGCAATTTATTGTTGCCGGGGAATTGACTGGTGATGAATGGGAACGCCAACTCTACTTGGTTCGCCGTAAAATTAGCAAAGCACTCCAGGCAGATGGTCGGGTGAAACCTGGTGACTTTTATATTTGTTCCTTGTCGAACCGGACGATCGTCTACAAGGGGATGGTGCGATCGGCTGTTTTAGGGCAGTTCTATTTTGATTTAACCAATCCGTTGTTTGTCAGTAACTTTGCAGTCTATCATCGGCGGTTTAGCACCAACACCATGCCCAAGTGGCCACTCGCCCAACCAATGCGGATGCTCGGCCACAATGGCGAAATCAATACGTTGTTGGGCAACATCAATTGGGTAACAGCACGAGAAAAAGATTTAGATCATCCGGTTTGGAATGGCCGACTGAAAGAATTAAAGCCGATCTTGAGCCTTGACAACAGCGACTCCGGTACTTTGGATAACGTGCTGGAACTGATGGTTCGATCCGGGCGCAGTCCAATCGAAGGTTTGATGATCATGGTGCCAGAAGCCTATAAAAATCAGCCGGATTTAGAGCAGTATCCAGAAATCACCGATTTCTACAACTACTACAACGGCCTCCAAGAAGCCTGGGATGGCCCGGCGCTGTTAGCTTTTAGCGATGGCAAATTGGTCGGGGCTAGTCTCGATCGCAATGGTCTGCGGCCAGCCCGCTACTGCATTACTAAAGATGGTTACATCGTGGTCGGCTCCGAAGCCGGAGTGGTAGATCTACCGATCGAGAGCATTGCCGAGAAAGGGCGCTTAGGTCCGGGTCAATCGATTGTGGTGAACTTAGAAACCCATGAAGTGCTACACAACTGGGAAATGAAGCAGCGCGTGGCGCAATCTTTACCCTACGGCGCTTGGCTAAATCAGCATGGCAAAACATTAGCCTCCCAACCTTTTGGTAGTGAGCGCCAGGTAGTCGCCGAGCAGTTAATCCAGCAGCAGTCAGCCTTTGGCTATACATCGGAAGATGTCGAAATGATCGTCAATGACATGGCCGAAAATGCTAAGGAACCGACTTTTTGTATGGGTGATGATACGCCCTTAGCGGTGCTATCCAGCAAAGCACATCCGCTGTACGACTATTTCAAACAGCGGTTTGCCCAAGTTACCAATCCGGCGATCGATCCGCTGCGCGAGAAGTTGGTGATGTCGCTAGAAATGGTGCTGGGCAAGAAAGGCAATTTATTAGAGGCCAAGCCAGAATTCGCCAGTCAACTGCGACTCTCCAGTCCAGTGCTAAATGAGGCCGAGTTAGAAGAAATCAAAGTGTCACCTTTGGGTGCGGCCTTTTTAGCGACGGTCTATCCGGTGGGTGAAGATTTAGCTGTAGTTATCGATCGACTGTGTGCAACGGCAGTAGCCGCCGTCCAAGCTGGTCAGCAAATCCTGGTACTCAGTGATTGGACTGAGAAGGGATTAGACGATGAAATCACTTACCTGCCACCCTTGCTGGCCGTTGGTGCTGTTCATCACCATTTAATTCAGCAGGGCTTACGATCGCAGGCTTCCATCGTGGTGGATACGGCGCAATGTTGGAGTACCCATCATTTTGCCTGCCTGATTGGCTACGGCGCATCCGCCGTCTGTCCTTACCTCGCTTGGGAATCGGTGCGCAATTGGTGGCATTCCACTAAAGTGCAAAATGCGATCGAGCGCCAAGAAACCACAATTACTATTACTCAAGCGCAGGCCAACTATCGGAAAGCTGCCGAAGATGGACTATTAAAAGTGCTGTCGAAAATGGGGATATCGCTACTGGCTTCCTATCATGGGGCGCAGATTTTTGAAGCGATCGGGATTGGGGGCGACCTATTGAATCTGGCCTTTAAGGGCACTCCTTCGCGGATTGGGGGCTTAACTATTGCCGATCTAGCACAGGAAACGCTGGTTTTTCATCACCGCGCTTTCCCCACCGCCGCTAAGAAGTTAGAGAATCTGGGCTTCTTTAACTATCGTCCCAGCGGTGAATATCATATGAACAGTCCGCAGTTGGCTAAGGCACTACATAAAGCTGTCGATGCCTATCAAACTCAAGCAGGCTACGACCACTATGAAACTTACAAGCAGTATCTCCACGATCGACCACTCACTGCCCTGCGGGATTTGTTGGATTTTCAAGGCGACAGACCATCGATCGATCTCGCGGAAGTGGAATCGGTGCAGGATATTGTGAAGCGTTTTTGTACCGGCGGCATGTCTTTGGGCGCTTTGTCCCGAGAAGCCCATGAGGTACTGGCCATCGCCATGAATCGGATCGGTGCCAAATCGAATAGTGGTGAAGGTGGCGAAGATCCGGTACGCTACAAAGTGCTGGATGATGTCCAGGACGGTAAGTCGGCGATCTTGCCCCACCTGAAAGGACTAAAGAACGGCGACACGGCCTTGAGTGCGATCAAACAAATTGCCTCTGGTCGCTTTGGGGTAACACCGGAATATTTAATGAGTGCCCAGCAGTTGGAAATCAAACTAGCCCAGGGAGCTAAACCAGGCGAAGGTGGTCAGTTACCAGGCAAGAAAGTTAGCCCTTACATTGCGATGCTGCGCCGTTCCAAACCTGGTGTGACCTTGATTTCACCACCGCCCCACCACGACATTTATTCGATCGAGGATCTAGAGCAACTAATTTACGACTTGCACCAGATTAATCCCCAGGCGCGAGTATCGGTGAAGCTGGTCTCGGAGGTGGGGATTGGCACCATTGCAGCTGGGGTGGCCAAGGCTAACGCTGATGTGATTCAGATCTCTGGTCACGATGGTGGTACCGGTGCTTCGCCTCTCAGTTCGATTAAACATGCCGGTAGTCCCTGGGAATTGGGACTGACCGAAGTACACCGCGTCTTGATGGAAAACAAACTACGCAATCGAGTGTTGCTACGGGTCGATGGTGGTATCAAATCTGGCTGGGATGTGATTATTGCCGCTCTGATGGGCGCAGAAGAATTTGGCTTTGGTTCGATCGCGATGATTGCCGAAGGTTGCATCATGGCGCGAATTTGTCACACCAACAGTTGCCCCGTGGGTGTCGCTTCCCAGCGGGAAGATTTGCGCAAACGCTTCCCTGGCCTGCCCGAGCAAGTGGTGAATTTCTTTTTCTTTATCGCCGAAGAAGTGCGCCAACTACTGGCCAAATTAGGCTATCGATCGATCAATGAAATTGTAGGCAGAGCTGATTTGCTGCAAGGTCGAGCTGCTGACCGCTTGACCAAAGTACAAGGTCTAAATTTAGACTGCCTGACTAAATTACCAGATACCAAGATCGATCGATCTTTCTTAGTGCATGGTGATGTGCATAGCAATGGAGATGTGTTGGATGATCGAATTTTAGCCGATGCCGAAATTCAGGCAGCGATTCAGAATAAGGACGTAGCTAGTAAAACCTGGGAGATTGTGAATACCGACAGATCCGTGGGTACCAGGGTGTCGGGGGCGATTGCTAAGAAATATGGTGATAGTGGCTTTGAAGGCCAGCTCACCCTGAACTTTAATGGCTCGGCTGGTCAGAGTTTTGGCGCTTTCAACCATGAAGGAGTTAGCCTGGTTTTGACTGGGGAAAGTAATGACTACGTGGGTAAAGGCATTAACGGTGGAGAGATTATCATCAAGCCAGCGGCAGGGGTGGTGTATGATCGACAGCGCAATGTGATCATTGGTAATACCTGTCTGTATGGTGGTACTGGTGGTTTCTTGTTTGCGAATGGCACGGCGGGCGAGCGATTTGCGGTGCGAAATTCGCGGACGACGGCAGTGGTGGAAGGTACTGGTGATCACTGTTGTGAGTATATGACTGGTGGGGTTGTAGTGGTGTTGGGGCGAGTGGGTCGCAATGTGGGGGCTGGTATGACCGGTGGTTTGGGTTATTTCTTGGATGAGGATAATAGTTTGATTGCGAAGATTAATCCGGAAAGTGTGAAGTGGCAGCGGGTTACTAGTACTGAAGGGATTAGTCAGTTGCGGCAGTTGATTGAGGCGCATGGACAGAAGACGGGGAGTCCGAAGGCGCAGGAGATTTTGGCGAATTTTGCGGTTTATCTGCCGCAGTTTTGGCAGTTGGTGCCGCCGTCAGAAGCGGATACGCCAGAAGCTCGATCGGTACATCCAGTACTTAGTCGATTTGGGTAACATAAAATCAAACTATGTACTCTCCCCAAAACTAATTATTAAATTCTAGGAGAAACCGTCATGAATAACTCGATCGCTGCAGAAGTGGTGGAAGAAATGATTTGCCGGATGAATTGCAAGAACAGATCCTGAAGTTTGTGGTAACTCTTCGTCAACAGCATCGACAAATTAGTAGTAGTAATAGTGAGGTGCTGGCATCAACCACCGAGGTGAATAATTCAGCTCCAAGTCTAGTCAACTTTTCTCATCCTGCTGTTGATATACAGAGTTGTTCTTTCGATGTGGATGCCACTCCAATTTGGGAAATGGTGCTCAAATCTCTGCTCAAGTGCCAGATGAAGAATGGCAAAAACTCCCAGCTGACCTTGCTAGAAGATTTGATCATTATCAACAGCAAAAGCCAGGATAGAATTGATGCAAACTGTTTTTGCAGATACTGGGTCGCGTTGCTAAATCCTCATGATCGGGAAATTGGGTAGAAACCCCGTCCTTCTCGGCTTTACAAGAGCGACTGAAAGTCGCCAGTATGTGCTGTGACTTAGCGGTGACAAGCAATTGCTTGTGGTAAAATAGTGGTGGTCGTTGACCCACCCGAGACGCATGGATCAGACAGCCTAACGAGCGAAGTCC
>CAXTSX010000017.1:0-68392 GCA_964247085.1 uncultured bacterium | reverse complement strand
ACACCCGATCGCACAAACTCATAATCACATCCATATTGTGCTCAATAATCAAAAACGACAGCCCCTGCTGCCGCCAAGTTTGAATATGGCCACAAATATCATCAATCAAACGCGGATTCACCCCCGCCGCCGGTTCATCCAACAAAATCAACTTCGGATCACTCATCAACGCCCGCCCCATCTCCAACAACTTCCGCTGACCCCCCGACAAACCCCCCGCATAATCATGCACCTTCGCCCCCAAACCAATATCATTTAGAATTGACAGCGCCTTATCAGTCAACTGCCGCTGCTCCTTCGTAACCGATCGAGACTGCAACCATACCTGCCAAAACTGCTCACCAGTCTGCTTCTGAGCACCCAACATCACATTTTCCAATACCGACAACCGCGACAGCGCCTTCGCCACCTGAAAAGTTCTCACCATCCCCAACTGCGTAATCCGATAAGAGGGCAAATTCTGCACCTCCTGACCATTGAAAACCACCTTGCCTTGATCCGGGTTAATAAAATTCGAGAGCAAATTAAAAAAAGTTGTTTTCCCCGCCCCATTCGGGCCAATCAAACCAGTAATACTCCCTGCTGGCACCGTGATATTAGCTTTGGTCACAGCTTTGATGCCCCCAAAACTTTTACATAAACCCTGTGCTTGTAATAAATCTGTCATGACTCTATTTTCCTGATTACTTCCCAAGAGTTAATTCGTTGCGGTTACCAAGCAAACCCTGAGGTCGCCACATCATAATAACCATCAAAATCAAACCAATGATCATGATGCGCAAAGCACCAATTTTGTCACTGGACAAGTGTAAATTCTGAGCCAACCAACTGACCACCGCATCATTCCGAGTCATGGTGTCGTAAGTCCAAAAAATGATTGCCCCTAAAATCACACCCACATTATTACCCGCACCTCCCAGCATCACAATCGTCCAGGCATTGAAAGTCATTAAGGGCTCAAAGTTAGTCGGATAAACACTGGTAATTGTCCAGGCATAGAAAGCACCGGCAATACCAGCAATGCCGCCCCCCAACATCAGGGCTTGCAACTTATACCAAAAAACATTTTTGCCCAAGGCTTTCGGCACTTCTTCATCTTCCCGAATCGCTTTCAGCACCCGTCCCCAGGGTGAAACCACTAACTTTTCTAAACCGATAAAAGTAATAGCGAGGGTGACTAGCGCCAATAGCATCAGCCCCGCCCCACTGGTGTATTCATAAAGAGACATCGCCCCGGCAACATAGATAAATAAGGCACCACCAATAGCTATCAAGGCCTGCCACCAACGCTGCGGTGCCCGCCGTGACCACTTCCATAAGCTCCAGCTCGTAGCCCCAAAAATCACTGTCAATACAGCAATATAGGCAATTTTGGTGGGATAGGTCGGCGTAAAATCCAGTGGCAGGGGGTAACCCTGAATCCCAAAAGAGCCTTTAGTCAGCCAGCCTTCATTCTGAGCAACCAATCTAATTAGCTCAGAAATACCGATCGTCACAATCCCCAGATAATCTTCCCGCAACCGCAGCGTGGAAATTCCTACCAACAGACCTAGTAAAGCTGCTAAGCCCCCGCCAGCTAGGGCAGCCAGGAATAGGGGAACGCCGTTAGTACTTAGCAATACGGTGGTGTAAGCACCGATCGTCATAAATGCCACATGACCAAAGTTAATTAGTCCGGTATAACCCCATTGCAGGTTTAAACCCAAGCTGAAGATGGCATAGGTGGCGGTAAACAGAGTGAGGGAAACGATGTAATTGTTCATGCTGGTAAGCTAGGGACTGCCCGGTGAGCAAAATTTCCAGGAATTGGGTACGGGCATTTTAACCTATTGCTGGCCTTTCGCTGTCAGTCGATCGATACCTATTGTGTCATTTGACCTAGTTTGTTTACAGCAAGGACAACTTTTTGTACAATGGTTATTCTGGCTATTAGGTAGCCGTGAGGACGCATAGCTCAGTTGGTTAGAGCGCTACATTGACATTGTAGAGGTCACAGATTCGAGTTCTGTTGTGTCCATTGGTTGGAAGGGGTTCCACAATAAGGGTTTCTGGGAAGTAATACTACTTTCTAGAGACCTTTGTTTTGTCAATAAGCTTTTTGACAAGTGGGTTGAGGGGTGTTAACGGGGGTAAAAATTACAACCACCGAAATGATTCCCCAATCGGTCGATCGCTAGCCCACAAAAAGAAGAATGTGATCTTCCCGCCATAGAATAGAAACAGCCCCAACCAGTAAAGGTCAGAGCTGTTTCTATCGAAAGACTGTTATCAGCAGCGCGATCGAAGCAATCAAATCACTACTTAGAGGCTAACATGGCAACGGTCACCGATACAGACATTCAACAACTAAAAGATTTGATTACCACTGGGCAACTGGCCACCCAAAGGCAGATCGCCGAATTGTCAGCCAGTACCCAAAGGCAAATCACTGATGGTAATGCCACCATCCAAAAACAAATCACCGACGGTAATGATGCTGTTCAAAAGCAGATTGCTGGCGTTGAAGTTGGGTTGGCTGAAGTTAAGGCCGAGATAAAGGGCATCCATACCGAGTTGACAGACATCAAAGTTAACCAGAGAGCGCAGGATACTCGATTCTTCTCCTTAATATTCCTTATCCTGACAACCGCGATCGGGATATCGGCCAAGCTGGCAAAACTGTACTAAATTGCAGCCCGTTACCACCTTATTTACCACTGTCTCTAAATGACGATGCCCGAAAGCCTTATTGAATAATCTTTTCAAGCCATGCTATGCCTACATTGACATTGTAGAGGTCACAGATTTGAGTTCTGTTGTGTCGATTGATTAGAAGAGAGTCTGGAAAGTAGTACTACTTTCCAGACTCTCTTGTTGGTTTAAATCTAAATTGCTTGAATCCATTCTTTGACGGCGTATTCTGTCCAAATGCCATTCTGCCAGTAGGGATCAGCTTCTACTAACTGCTTTACCTGTTCCAGGCTTTCTGCTTCGTAGATCCCAAAGACTTGAGTCAAATCCTTGGTTGGACCTAAAGTCACGAGGATTCCATCAACCTTTTGCTGATTGAGACCGTCGAGGTGTGCTTGACGGTGGGGAGTGCGCTTTTCTAGAACATCGGCGCAATAGCTGCCCCACATCACATATTTAGACATAATTTAAGATTTTCCACAAAGACCAATAGAGCGACATCATATCATCGTGACTGGTTCTAATACACCTAGTTCAACAGGCAGCTGTAGACCCGCTGTGACTAGTTGTGATTTGGTGGTATCGGTTTGATGTGGCAGAGCAATTAAGTTATCGATTCGGGGCAATAGCTCTTGCCATTGTTCGATCGATAGCATCCCAACTGGTGATATTGCTAAATGTTCGCTGATGTCTAGATCCTGTTCCATCAGTAAATTCATCGAAATCCCGGCCAGGATTAGTTCTACCTGTTCTAAGCTTTCGGCGCTACTAACATCTAACAACAAAGCAGTAGAATCTAAGTCTGGTGTTTGGATAATTTGTTCGATCGCACTAGTTAGTTCCTGACTCAAGAGTTCTTCATCGATCGACCAATCGGGAAACATCAACAAATTGCGCTCTTGCAAGGATAGCGATGATAAAGAATCGGACTGGAAGCTAGCTAAAATATCACCGACTTGCTGAGCCATTTTTGCCCAAGAAAACTGTTGAGCTTGAATTAAACCTTTGTTGATTAGGGTTTGGCGCACACTCGGTTTTTGGATTTCACACAGGGCATCAACCATGCCATGCACATCTTGATCCTGTACGTAAAGTGCGGCACCTTTGGCGACTTCAGGAATCGAAGATGTCGGACAAGTAATCACCGGACAGCCGCAAGCTAGAGCTTCGACGATCGGCAGCCCAAATCCTTCGTATTTGGAAGGATAAATTAAGGAAACAGCTCCAGCGTAGGCTAATCGCAATCCTTCATCGTTTAAGCGCAGATGGTGAACGGTGCTGCCTTGGGTAAATTGACGAAACTCATCTGGGATATTAGAGGTACAAACAATGTCAAACGAGTTGCTATTGATCAGTTGAGCAAATGCTTGGAAAAATAGAGTTGTGTTTTTGTAGCTACCATGACCACCAGTAATCAAAAAATACGGCTTTTGGATACCATATTTGAATTGAAAAGCTTGAATCTCTGTGGGAGTGGCCGGTGCGAATTTATTGCTCACTCCACAGTACGTGACAGTCACCTGACTGGAATTAACGTTGGGATAGAAACGCAGTAAGTCTTGAGCCGAATTTTCTGAAATAGAAGTATAGGCTGATGCTTGTTCGATCGCCTGCACCTTACCACGCCAAGCAGGTTCGTCTAGGTTCCAGCCCATGACTTCTGGAATCATGTCATAGATCATCAGCATGGATGGTGTCGAAATGGGAGTGGTGTAGTAGGTAGAAGTAAATACATCGGCACCTTCTTCATCACAGATTTGTTGGAGCATCTGCCGATCGACATCTAAATTATTGACATCAAAAGCTGGAATTTGCCGATATCGGATGCCGGGTATTTGGGGAGCGGTGCCTGACCTATCGAGAACAATAATATTTTCTCTGAAATTCGTTGTACTCCATTCTTCTAATAGTGATTTCCAGACCCGCGCAATTCCCGTTTGGTAGAGTTGGAAAAATACACCATCGACGATGATTGTTCGTGCTACTTTGTGGATCTGTGGAGCTGCTGGTTGTGAAAGTTGATGCCACATAGAATTATGATGTGATAGTACTGGCCATCTAATTACTGTACTAACACAGTATTAAGAATCGACTTCATGTATTATTCCCACAACTACTGAATGGGTAACCGAATTTGAAAATGTGGGAAGAATTAATCAAATAACAACCTTGTCCTAAATTCTTGACTATTTTACTAACTTTATTCATTTTTGTTTGAAATGGGGAATCCTAGTGAGTAGGGTGTTTCATTCATAAAATGCATGTACAAATATTATCTGGTTGGTCGTCACTGTATCCGTTTACCCCAAGACCATGCACTAGATCGCTATCAAGCTCAATGGAAGCGTTATGACACTAGCTTGGGTTATATTGCCAGAGAAGTATTTCAGAAATACCCTAATTCTTCTAGCATCGACATTGGGGCGAACGTTGGCGATACGGCTGCTTTGATTCAGAAACACCAGGATGTACCAGTTCTCTGCATTGAAGGAAATCCAGAGTTTCTAGAGTATTTAGATTTCAACGCTTCGATTATTGGCAATGTAGTCAACGAACGGTGTTTTGTCGGTAAAGATGGTGCTGTAGTTGACCTGGACAATATGTCTAGTCAGAATGGCACTGCATCTATTGTCAATGCTATAAATTCTGACACGATCGTACTTGAAAAACCCAGTGAAACTGCGACTTCTCAAGTTGTCAGTAGTTTATCGAGCATTTTGCAAAAGCATAGTAGTTTTCAAAATGCCAAGCTGCTCAAAACTGATACTGACGGCTACGATTTTACGATTATTCAGCAATCGATCGATGTTATATCCAAACTGCGCCCGGTAATTCATTTTGAATATGATGTTTGTTTTACAACTGCCGGGTGCCAAGAAGCCATAGATACCGTTGAGATGTTATTCACCAGCGGCTACAACAAATTTATTGTGTACGATAACTTCGGCAATTATCTAATGAGCTTTTCTAGCCCCACTTTAGAAAATTTTGTTGATTTAAACTCTTATCTAATCTCTAATCGCATTAAAAGCGGTACTCCAGCAGTGTATTACCTGGATATTTGTGCTTTCACCAATGAAGATAATGATTTATTTGAAAAGATTAGAAAGATTGAGACTACAATGTAGTATATTCGTTGGTATCCTTAAAATGAGCATGGATCCTAGCCTGTGCAAATTTCGCTAGCTGAAAGTCTTTTCGGGCAAATCTTTTTGGAACTTTGTCAACATAGTTTATTCCTGCTAGTTTTCAGTAAAACAAGGGAACGCTAACGGGTACATCCATGTAGTTCAGATATTGAGCTAATGGATTAGAATATCTATATAAATCCTTTGGTGGCTCTCCATATCCCATGAAAAACGCACTGATTACAGGGTTGACTGGACAAGATGGCTCCTATCTAGCAGAGTTGCTACTCGCCAAAGGATACCGAGTATTTGGACTGGTTCGTCGATCGAGCGGCAGCAACTTGAGTCGAATTGGCCATCTAAGCGATCGAATTCAACTCCTCTCTGGTGACTTACTCGACCAAACATCCTTGATGGATGCCATCACCATCGCCCAGCCCGACGAAGTATACAACCTAGCTTCTCAGAGCTACATTCCGACCTCCTGGGCACAACCCGGTTTAACCGCCGAATACACTGCCTTAGGCGTGTCCCGACTGCTTGAAGCCATTCGCCGTTGTCAGCCGGATGCCAGATTTTATCAGGCTTCCAGTAGCGAGGTCTTTGGCGAACCAGATATTTCTCCCCAAGACGAAAGAACCGCTTTCCGGCCCCGCAACCCCTATGGAGCCGCCAAAGCTTACGCCCATTGGATGACCGTCAACTATCGGCAGCAATACAATCTTTATGCCTGTTGCGGCATTACTTACACCCATGAATCACCGCGTCGCAGTGCTGAATTCGTTTTTCGGAAAATCACTCAGACTGTTGCCAAAATCAAACTAGGATTAGCTGACGAACTCCGACTCGGTAATCTGGATACCCACCGTGACTGGTGTTATGCCAAGGATGTCGTGGCAGCGATGTGGCTGATGTTACAGCAAGAGCAACCCGATGACTACATTATTGCTAGTGGCAAAACCCATTCGGTGCGGGAATTAGTAGCCTATGCTTTTGATTGTGTGGGTTTAAATTGGCAAGACTATGTAGCGATCGATCCCCAGTTCTATCGTCCAGATGAGGCTGTACAACTAGTTGGCAACACTGCCAAAATTCGGGAAAAGTTATCCTGGCAACCAGAATACTCTTTTCAACAGCTCGTTGATTTAATGCTGGAGCAAGACTTACAGGAATTAAGTGAAAATAACATTAATCCAAAGGTTCACTTGATTTCCAATCTCAATTAATTCAGAATTATGTTACTTTTTTCTCAGCGATGCTCCTGGCGCTCGACATCTCCATGTTGATGCTATTTACCAACACCTTGCTGTATGAAATGGAACCCGGTGGACTATGCCCAAAGTTCTGATGCTCAATTGAAATGGGCGCAAGAACTCCAGGCCAACTTGAACCTATCAGCTTACAAATCAATTTTGGATGTGGGTTGTGGCGATGGCAAAATTAGTGCCAACTTTGCCCGACTGGTATCTGCTGGCCGGGTGGTGGCGATCGATAGTTCCCCAGAGATGATTGAGTATGCGATCGATACCTACCGATCATCTCAATATCCCAATCTATCCTTTGTCTGTGTCGGTGCGCAGCATCTTACTTTTGACCAAGAATTTGATCTAATCTTTTCCAACGCGGCTCTGCACTGGGTGGATGACCATCCGGCTTTCTTGGCTGGTGCCCGTCAGGCACTACGAGATGGCGGTCGATTAATTATTTCCTGTGGTGGGGCAGGGAATGCGATCGATGTCCTACAAGTTTTCTCGGAATTGGTGGTGAGCAATCCTTGGCAGCAGTATTTTGATGGCTTTGCTAATCCCTACTTTTTCTATGACAGCTCTACATATCAAAAATGGTTGCTGGCTGAGGGCTTTACGGTGAATCGGGTAGAGCTAATCCCCAAAGATATGACCCATCGGAGTCGGGAAGAATTTACGGCCTGGATTCGCACGGCCTGGCTGCCTTTTACCAGCAAAGTTCCGGCGGGTGAACAATTGCAATTTATCAATGAATTTGTCGATCGCTATTTGGCTCTCATTCCCATTGATTCGCAAGGCTGCACCCATGTAAAAATGGTGCGCCTAGAAGTTGATGCTAATTGTTATACTGACTAAACCACATCCCCAAATTTCTGGACATGGACGATTTCAACAACCTAAATGAACCAAAATCTATTCCAGCGATCTGGGCTGATACCCGCGCTGCCAATTTTGGGATGCCTTCCGAGCCGTTGACCTGTTCTTTATTAAGAACCTTGGCAGCATCGAAACCAGCTGGTCATTTTTTAGAGTTGGGTTCCGGGACTGGTTTATCTACGGCCTGGATTCTGGATGGGATGGATTCTACGGCTTGTTTGACAACGATCGATCATGATGAAAAATTGTTATCTATCTTGAACAAGAATTTGGGAGCAGATCCGCGTTTGACAGTTGTTTGTAGTGATGATAATGAATTCCTGCTGTCATTAGCCGGACAAGAATTTGACTTTATTTTTTCGGATACCTGGGCGGGGAAGTATCGATTGTTGGATGAGGCGTTGGCTTTGCTGAAGCCTGGGGGCATTTATGTGATCGATGATATGTTGCCCCAGCCCAACTGGCCAGATGGACATGACTTGAAAGCCGATCGACTGATTGCGACTTTAGAACAGCGTAGCGATCTACGGATCGTAAAAATGTCGTGGGCAAGTGGGATTATCATTGCCATCAAGCTTGGTGAGAAACCAAGTAGTTAATCTGAAAGCATCAAAAACAACCAATAACTCTGCTTACGCCCCAGGCGATCGACATGGAATTACAAGATTATCTACGCATACACGGGCTAGCCAAGCTGGCCGCAACCTACAGCATCAAAGCCACTAAACACCAGCAGTACTCCAACTTAGTCTGTCTCAAATATTCGCAACTAGATTCCCCCATGGGAGCCAAAATCGTTCAACAATGCCGAGGAATCATTCTTGACCAATCCCGTAATTGGGAAGTGGTCTCTTATCCCTACGATAAATTCTTCAACCACGGCGAAGGCCATGCTGCCACCGTCGATTGGGACAGTGCCAGCGTTTACGACAAACTGGATGGCTCCCTCATGACCCTCTATTTTTATGATGGCCAGTGGAGAGTCCAATCCAGCGGTACCCCGGACGGAGCGGGGGAAGTTAGTGGCTTTGGCATGACCTTTGCTCAACTATTCTGGAGCGTATGGACAGAATTGGATTATCAACTGCCGGAGGACACAACCTGCTGCTTTATGTTTGAGCTAACTACCAAATACAACCGGGTGGTCGTGGTACAACCTAGCAATCAGCTGATTCTGCACGGGGTCAGAAATATTCCAACCCTAGCCGAGTTGGATCCCCAGCCTTGGAGTGATCGACATGGCTGGCAATTAGTGGCTCGTCACCCGCTCACCAGCTGGCCCGAAGTAATCGCCGCTGCCCAGTTGCTCGACCCCATGAGTTTGGAAGGCTACATTGTGTGCGATCGACAGTTCAACCGAGTCAAGGTTAAATCACCGCAATACGTGGCGATCGCCCACCTGCGCAGCAGTTTTTCCTCGCGGCGAATGCTGGAAATTATTATGGCTAATGAAGGCGAAGAGTTTTTGGCTTACTTCCCAGAGTGGACAGATATCTATCACAAGATTAAGCAACTCTATCACGAACTGATCCAAGAAATTACCGAGGCTTACCAGCAACATCAAGACATTGAGGTGCAAAAAAACTTTGCTGCTGCCGTTAAGCATCTACCCTATAGCGGGGTACTATTTTCCTTGCGATCGGGCAAAACACCCAGTGTCAAAGAGTGTTTGCAAGCCACGACCATCTACAAAATGGAAGAGTTGCTGGGTGTCGATTATATTAATTTAGGAATGTAGTGTAGTTATGAAAAGAGTTTTAGTTTTAGTCGGTCTGCCTGCTTCTGGCAAGTCTACGTTTGCCAATAATTTATTGTTAGCCGAACCGGGCTGCTGGGTACGCAGCAATAAAGATGCCCTGCGGGCGATGGCTCATGCTTCCCACTGGAGCAAAGGTAACGAGAAATTTATATTGAGATTGCGCGATCAAATTATTATGATGGCGATGGCCGATGGTAAAAATGTGATTGTGGACGATACTAATTTTGGTAAACACATCAACCACATCAAGGAGTTGGTGAAGGGTGAAGCGATCGTGGAAGTCAATGATTCATTCTTGAAGGTGCCACTAGAAGAATGCATTCGTCGTGATGCTCTGCGTCCGCAGCCAGTGGGCAAGGGTGTAATCATGCAAATGTATCGACAGTATGTGCAGGTCTTAACGCCGCCACCAGTCTATGATTCTAATTTAGCCGATGCCATTATTGTGGATATGGATGGTACTTTGTCGCTATTAAATGGCCGCAATCCCTATGATGCTTCTACTTGCGATCAAGATCCACCCAACCAGCCAGTGCTTGATACAGTGCTGCTTTGGCAACAATCGATCAAAGTAATTATTTTATCGGGACGGATGGATGATTGCAGACCGCAAACTGAAAAATGGTTGGTGCAGCATGGAGTTAAACCAACCGCGATTTTCATGCGGGCTACGGGCGATCAGCGAAAGGATTCGATTATTAAGCAGGAGATCTTTGATCGAGAGATCTTGGGCAAATATAATATCAAGTTTGTGTTAGACGATCGGCAGCAGGTGGTGGATATGTGGCGGAGTTTGGGTTTAACGGTATTTCAGGTGGCTGAGGGCGATTTTTAGATAACCAACTCCGGATGCTTGGCCGCAAAATCCAGTAAAACTTGTCGATGAACAGGTCCGATCAACTTCTTGGAGCCAGCCTTGGCCGAATAAGCTTCACCAGCTTCAATCTCGGCCAAACTCAATAACCCTAGATCCCAACCCTCTAACAGGTTGAGTTGATCGATCGATACCGTCAAAGGGGCATAAAAAATATTGCGATAGACCTTTTCATCAGCATAAACTCCAAACTTGCGGAAACTAGTAGGTAATTCATAATCAATTTCCTCGGCAATTTCACGCACCACCGCCACTTCTGCCGTTTCGCCCGCCTCTATATGACCACCAAAAAACCCCCATAATCCTGGATAAAGAATAGTGGGGATGTCATCACGTAGTTGCATCAGAAACTTCCCCTCTTGATACAAAATACAGATCGCGACAGGATTAGGAGACATAGGGGTATTCCTTTTATCAGAAACTAATTAGCGACTTTTTAACATCGCCGAAGAGAAATTAGTAATCGCATTTATCGCTACATTCAATACATTAGTGGGCTGCAATTCTACTTTGAGCAATTGCCAGAGCTGTTGTACTTCCTGCAAATGCAATTGATCATCTTCGGTCAGCGCCATGACCAACTTATTTCGCAAAAATTGTCCTTCATCAGATAATAAGAACTGTAGTCCCATTTGAGCAGTGGGTAATAGATCAAAGTTGCCTTCACTGCGGGCAATGCCGATCATATTTTCTAGGCGATTCCACTGAATCTTGCCGTCTTTTAAGACTACTTCGATTAGGCGTTGTCGCATTTCTGGTGTTTCACCATTTAGCAATCGCTGTGCCACATAAGGATAGCCAATTTCTACAATCTTGAACTCGGGATTGAGAGTAAGTGCTACCCCTTCTTGGGTGACTAGCGATCGAATGATTAACGAAAACTGCGCTGGCACCCGGAAAGGATACTCAAACATCAAATCCGAAAACTCATCGGTGATGGTTTTAAAGTTGAAATTCCCGACACTTTCGCCGATCGCATTGTCTAAAACTTTTTCTAGAGCAGGAATGATTGGCGATATATCAATATCAGGAGTCAAAAATCCTAGTTCGACAAAATCTTTAGTGAGTGATGAATAGTCCTTGTTGATGACATGAACGATCGATCCAGCAATAGTTTCCTTGGTGTGTTGGGTCAGTTGATCCATCATTCCAAAGTCGATAAAGGCCATCCGACCATCAGCTAACACAAACAAGTTGCCTGGATGGGGATCGGCATGAAAAAAGCCAAACTCTAGTAGCTGGCGCATTCCGGCATTAACACAGACCCTGATGATACTATCTGGGTTTAACCCAGCTCGTTGAATACCCTCAACATCAGTTAACTTGATGCCATTAATCCATTCTAGGGTCAGCACATTGCGGCTGGTATAGCGCCAATAGATCGCCGGAACTTTTATTTCGGGATCGTCTTGGAAATTGGCGGCAAATTTTTCGGCATTGCGGCCTTCGTTAATATAATCAATTTCTTCAAATAATTTGACTCCAAACTCGTCCACCACAATCATCAGGTTGTGGCCAAGATTTAGAGGCAAAAAAGGCGTGATCCAAGTGGTCGCCCACCGCATCAGGAAAAGATCGAGAGTAATAATGGGCAGCAGGTTAGGCCGTTGCACTTTGACAGCTACTTGCTCGCCGCTGTACAACCGAGCCTTGTAAACTTGACCAAGACTAGCTGCGGCGATCGGCTCTGGGGAGATTTCTTGGTATAGATCTTCAATCGGCTTATTTAGTTGCGATTCAATGATCTGAAAAGCTTCATCAGTACTAAAAGGTGGTAGCTGATCTTGGAGCTTAATTAGCTCGTCTAAAAAGTCTTGACGAATTAAGTCTGGCCGGGTGGAAAGAGCCTGACCAACCTTGATATAAGTTGGCCCAAGAGCGGTGATCAGCTCGCGCAACTGATTAGCCCGCCTAGTTTTGTTGGCTTCTAGAGTGCCGACCGACCTGTCCAACTGCAATCCAATTAAAAATCCAGAAAAGTACCAGATGACCTTAATGGCTCGTAGTATTACTAACCAAGGACGAAATCGATAATATTTGGCGATAGCGGCAGGGTCGTATCGGCGCAGTTGGGCAAGAAAAGACTGACTCACGAAGTAAACTTAACCTCTCAAGATATGGAAGCTAGCGGTAACACTTTACGTATTATGTATACATATTAACTTTTCTCTCACAAAGGATTGTTTTTTCTTAAGATTTGGCAAAGAAACTACAGAATTGCGCAGCTAGTTGTGTTATTTAAGGAACCACTAAAACCGGACAAGGTGACAGGTTAATCACGCGGCTGGCCACGCTTTCGGTGGCATGTTCTTCATCAATGCCGATCCCCCGACTACCCATGGCAATTAGATCGGCATTGATCTCATCAGCCACATCACAAATCGTAAAAGCTGGATTCCCGTCGCGCTGGAGTACTTCAGTTTTGATATTTTGCTGAGATAGTATTCCCTGGACTTCTACTAGCAGTAAACTAACATCATCATTGGCCATGGCTTCGCCAACAACGGCGGCATCTACCACCGTTGTGTCGGTAACGGCCAATAGAACAACTTCACTTTGGTATTTTTGCACCATTTCAATAACAACTTTGATCGCAGAATGAGCTTCACGGCTCTGATGAATGGGGCAGAGAATTTTTTGAAACATAATATCAAGGCTCACTGGACAATAAGACAGTTTTCCACTGACTTTTAGCTTAATCCATCCCGCATTAAAAATTCGTTACGGGATCGTCTGAATCTGCTTGTGCCATTTGTAAAATCTGCTGGGCAATTTGGGGATCGATCGACATCACCGATAATCGATTGCCAGGTCGGACTACTAATAATTCTTCGGCGGTAAATCGATCGCGCAGATTCTGCAAGGTAATGGCGGTATTAAAGGTTTGCAGATATTCTACTTCTACGGTGTGCCAGCGCGGGGCCTGAACGCTGGATTTGGGATCATAATACTCACCAGTTGCATCAAATTGGCTGGGATCGACCACTAAAGCTTGGCTGACTTGCATCAAACCCACGATTCCCGGCGGTTTGGTATTGGAATGATAGAAAAAAGCTCGATCGCCCACCTGCATGGTCTTCAAAAAGTTACGAGCTTGATAGTTGCGCACTCCATCCCAAATGGTCTTCCCCTGCTCTTTCAGGGTATCAATGCCATATACATCTGGCTCGGATTTCATCAACCAATATTGCATTTGTGGATTTTTAAATATTTTTGACAAATTCTCGGACAAAAAATAGGGAGTGTCGATCGCTCATGTGACAACTGAACTCGGCTTTAGCAACCCTCCACTTTGGGAGACCAAGGAGCAAGAATTAGATAACTTAGAACTCTTGCCCCCTCTCCCAGGCTTGGGAGAGGGCAATTTTAGATCTTACTTTAATCTATGATCCTAACCACGATGTAGAGATTCCTAAAATCCTCTGGCTACTTAGTAGAATCAGGCGATATCATCGGACTAGGGGTAGTAATCGGAACATTAATGGGCTTAGCAATATTCTTTGTTGGAGTGCGTCGCGTGCTAGAAGAATTCTTACGCACAGAACAACGACGATGTTCTTTGACCGTTAGGGTTTTGGGATCAATATTTTGACCATCAATCATGACTGATTGGAACTTACCCATTTTGGAAATCAAGGCTTCCCCGCAAGCATTGGTATCTACCTTGCGTTTACCGTCCTTGCCAGTGGCGCTCTTGTATTGAACATCATACTTTTTCTTGGCCTTTAGACCAGTTACTACTACTTGATCGATCTTGGTTTTATAGGCTTCCAGAGCCGTTACGACCGAGGCACCCATGATGGTTGTAACCAGGGCGATCGCTACAACAGAAATTGAGGTAGAAAATTTCATGGAAATTGGGGAGTTAGAATAATAAATGGGTAGGCTAGGTAAGACTTGTTCAGACTTACGGATACTTAAGATTAGACAGTATTGTGATCGTTGTCTACAATAAGAGGGCAGAGTTGCGCAGTGGTTTTACCGGACTCTCAATTTGAGGAGGAGTGGCTTTGGACGAATTACGCACAGTACTAGAACTGGCAACAGACGAAGAGTTGCAGCAGCTCACCAGAATTCTTTTTTGTCGAAAATTTAATCCGTTGGACTATATGAGTACTCCTGATGCTTTGGAGATTCAAAGTCAAGAAAGAGTCGAGTGGATCGAATCGATCGAACAACGCTTTCGTTATTTGGCCGCTGATGGTTTGACCGTTTTACAAGGACGCACCCAGCAAATCAGCTACCGGCAAGTGGTGATTCAAGTCTGTCGCTACCTAAAAATGCCTTATTCCAAGCAGCTCAGCACCGAAGACCTCGAAGCAGAGCTGTTCTTGCATTTAATGGGTAAAGCCTGGCAGCAGTTACCCGCAGCTGAGCAGACGGCCATTACTACTAAGGTGCAAAAGTCCCTGAGCCAATCCAATTTTTCTCAGCCGCTGCCGCTGCATGTTCAACACGATCCCATGAAGTTGCTTTTGACTGGTAGTAGCGCTTTGGTGATGAGTTCAGTGGTGCAACCAGTGGTTCTACAGCAAATTGCCAAGCAGTTTGCCATCCATTTTGCGACCTACCAAGTTACCAGGCAAGCTGTCCAGGGTGGGATCGCGGCCACTGGTCAAATTCAAGCTTATGTCACGATGCAATTGGCCAAACGGGGCATGGTCGCCAATGTTGCTCGTCAAGGAGCGGTACGGGGTGTATTTGCGGTATTGGGTCCGGTGATGTGGGGTTGGTTCTTTGCCGATTTAGGTTGGCGAGCGATTTCGACCAACTACGGGCGGATCATTCCCACCATTGTGGCATTGGCTCAGATTCGACTAGTACGGGGATCGTATCTAGACAGTAATGATTGTTGGGAAATTGCTTAGCCACCCCATAAACATAGCCAATGTCTAAAAACGCCCAGGCGAACACGCTATATTTGGTGGGTACTCCCATTGGAAACTTAGAAGATATTACTTTTCGCGCCGTACGCATCCTCCAGGAAGTAGATCTGATTGCGGCTGAGGATACCAGGCATACTGGCAAGCTGCTCCATCATTTTCAAATTAAGACACCGCAAATTAGCTGTCACGAACATAATGAACGTCAGCAGATTCCCCAACTAATTAATAAATTGGCAGCCGGTCAATCGATCGCTTTGGTCACTGATGCTGGAATGCCGGGGATTTCTGATCCCGGTTTTTTATTGGTAGCCGCTTGCGTGGTAGCGGGGATCACCGTTGTCCCAATTCCCGGTGTGACTGCCGTAATTACGGGTCTAAGTGCCTCGGGATTGGCTAGCGATCGATTCGTTTTTGAAGGATTTTTGCCAGTTAAGGGGATCGATCGGCAGCAAAGACTTTCGGCTATTAAGTCTGAAACCCGCACAATTGTTTTTTATGAAGCGCCCCATCGGCTGCGCCGCACTCTGGCCGATTTAGCCGAGCAGCTAGAACCCCAGCGTCAGGTGGTGTTGGCGAGAGAATTGACCAAAATGCACGAGGAGTTTTGGCGCGGCAGTTTAGAGACGGCGATCGAACACCACCAAAATAAAGAACCCCAAGGAGAATACGTAGTAATTGTGGCTGGAGCCGAGTTTCTCACACCGCAATGGTCGGATGATTTGATTAAGACAGAGTTGGTGCAACTGTTGGCGCAGGGGCTATCGCGATCGGATGCCAGTAAGCAGTTAGCTGCTTTGACGGCAGTGAACAAACGACATATTTATCAGCTGTCTCTCCAAATCAGCTGAAACGAAAATTTGTATAGTGTATTTGAACTTGTGTAAATTTACTGAGTTGAACATTACCGATTTTAGGAAGTTCCGTAGATCAACCCTATTACCCCGACGGTCATTTAGAGAGAATGTGAATGTTCAAAACATCACATCTACTAGTTACTCATCCCAATGGCCACTGCAAACGCTGCTACCTCTACCGCCGACCATCGCAATGCTGAATCAATATCCTTATTGATGACCTATCACAACAAACCGAGTGTCCCTGTGCGGAACAAACTAGTCTTACTCAATTCTGGTTTGGTTAGACAAGTAGCCCATCGTTTGAGTCGTCAGTGTCTAGAAACTTACCAAGATTTAGAACAAATTGGCTACTTAGGACTAATTAGAGCGATCGAACGATTCAATCCCCACCAGGGCTGTGCTTTTAGCTCCTTTGCCGTCCCCTACATTCGCGGCGAAATTCTCCACTTCCTACGAGACCGCAGTAGTGTCATCAAAATTCCCCGCCGTTGGCGAGAACTAAAAAGAGAGGGCGAAAAAATGCGTCAACATCTCACTTTAATCCTCGATCGGAAGCCCAGCGATGTGGAAATTGCTGATGCTTTGCAAGTTACCATTGAAGAATGGTGCGAAGCCCAAGCCGCCGATAACAACCGTCAAACTCTCAGCCTCGATGCCACCATCGGTCATATGATGGACTGCCCAGTAACTCTAGGTGATAGTCTTCCTGACGTTTACGAACAGAATCGTCAATACATCGAAGAAGAGCGTCAACAGCTGGCCGGGATGATTGGCGAATTAGAAGCTAAGACTCAAAAGGCGATCGAATACGTTTATATCAATGGTTTGCCCCGTAAAGAAGCCGCCGAAAAAATTGGGGTTAGTCCGATGACTGTCACTCGTCATCTACAAAAAGGGATCAAGCAGTTGTCAGCAATGATGGTGAAGGAATGTGATTTGGCTATGTAGTTAATTCGTGGTCGTGATGGATCTTTTATCAACTACTTAGCGATCAATTTTCCCCTGAATTCAGCCCCAGGGTAAAGCTATATTATTTCTTACTCAAATACAATTCCGCGATAGACTTGCTCGATGGGAAAACTTAGCTCGATACTTTTAAGCTGAATGGTGTCACCCGCACGATAATTGGTAATTACCCATTCGTTTGAATTGTTCTTGTGATAAAGATCGATCGCGATCGATTTGGTACTAACTAAAACATAATCTTGTAAAACTGGATTGCGACGGTATCGATAAAATTTATCACCACGGTCATAAGCTTCGGTGCTATCCGATAAGACTTCAACGATCAAACATGGATAAGCGATATATTGAGTATTATTTTTATCTCTGTGATCGCAGGTCACACTTCCATCTGGATAGCTATAGTCATCAGTTTCTAGAATATTAATTCTGGCGTCAGAATTAAGAGTTTTGCATTCACTACCATCTAAGTGATTATTTAACATAGAAGTAATTTTGATGGCAATTTGACTATGATTGATAGTCCCACCAGTCATGGCATAAACTTCACCATTAATATATTCATGACGCTCTAACTGTTGTTCTTCCCAAGCAAAATACTCTGCTGGAGTGAATCGGGGAGAATTATCTTTTATAGCAACCATCTTCAAACCCTAGAATTAAGTTAAGGTTATTACATTTTACTCAGTTCCAGAATATTTATGCTGAGATCATCATCTTTCGAGAGGGTGGATATACTAAAATATTGTCAAAAACAAAGGCGATCAAGATTTATCTGCACGAGATGCACTCATGGCGCATCTCGTGAGGATATTCAAAAAAAGAGGGGTGTTTAGCACAACCCTCTTGGTCAATGTAAATCAAATTTCAGGATTATTTTTCTGGTTGAAGATCATCGAACCGATCGATAATTTCTACCTGGCCACCACGCAGATCTTGATAATCAAATTCCACTCGACGATCGAGAGCATAAGGTTGTACACCACGTTCATTACTAAAGCGTTTCTTGAATCCCAAAGAACGAATAGTTAATCGCTGCGGAGCAATACCCTGCTTCAATAAATAGTTGCGAACTGCCACTACTCGGCGCATACCTAAAGCTTGGTTATAAGATTGAGAAGCACGCGGATCGGTATGACCAGATAAATCTACTGAGATATAAGGATGATCTTGCAATACTTGGACAATCTCTTTTAACACCCGTGCGGAAGCTGGGCTAATTGTCGATTTATCTAACGCAAAGTGTACCTTGCGGGGAATTGACATCTTGGTGACAACAGATGGTGGTGGTACTTCATCTGGAGGCGGAACTGGACGTTCTACTGGCAACTTGACTTTAGAAGAAGCCTCTTTTAGAGAACAGTCGGCAGGTACCGCATAATTTGCCCTGGGTACAGATGCTATACCTGGCATTGTAATTATCACATTCTCAGCAGGTTCGGAAGTCCCATACTGTCGATCGGTAGCGATCGCACTCAATAAAGTACCGGGTGTCAGATCCTGGAAAGTCGCTTGAAAACGTCCCTGGGAGTCGGCTACCACTTTCTGCAAGGGCTTAGATAGGGGACCATTGTTACTACCATCGGCCTTCACCTGATAAATTTCCACTTCGGCACCGGGATCAGCCATGCCGTCTAAATTGACGCGATCGCCAATCAAATAAAATTCTGAAGCTAAGAAGCGCGGTGCGTTAATGGCACCGTTGCCGGTATCTAAGCGGCGATTTTCCGTGTTACGTGGTTGGTTCAGACCATCACCATCTTGAAAGTCTTCGACGGCATCGTTGCGGTAGGTAATGAGGTCAATGCTCAAACCATCCAGTTTTTGAAAGCGATTGTTGGTAATTAAGTTGCGTTGGGAGGAAGATTCCTTACCTTCGGCAAAAGCCGTAACTGCCACGCCACTGCCATTTTGAAACTCGATCGAGTTATCGGTAACTTGGTGATCGTTGCCCATCAGGTGAATAGCCGATCGGCGTAATCGCCGACCATTGGATTGCAGATGGTTGTTAGTAATTTGGACATTACCAGTAGCAGGTTTAAAAACAAAAATCCCGCTACCATCGTTACCACAAATCAAATTACCTTGAATTTTGTTTTGTCGCAAATTGCCTTCTAAGCGGATCGCATCAGGCATTCCTTGGAAACCATTACTAAAAATGGCGTTATCAGCAATTAATAAATTGTTAGCATTGACTTGGCTAATAATCCCGCTGGCACTGTGGTGAGCGATCGCGTTGTGCCGAACCTTGGTGCCTTGGGAGTTGAATATATATACGCCAAAGTCCGAGGTTTGTTCTGGGATATCCCGATTAGGGGTAATACCCAGCCAGTTGTTTTCAATTAGTACCCGTTGGGGTGCCGACCGGTCATCGAGCTGGGGATAATTGCTGGTGCCGACAAAAATATCTGCTGCTGGGATGTTTTGCGTTGCGGCTTGATTCCCCACCCGAAAGCCATAGATACTCAGACCCGTGACCGTGACATCACTGGCCATAATCGCTAAGCCACGATTAATTTGCTGGCCAGCTGCCGGGGTGATTTCCACCCGTGGGGTGGCAAAGGTGAGGTTTTGAATGGCAGCTGAACTACTACCAGCTCCCCCATCGATCGTTACTTTGTTGGCAATAATCGCGGGTAATTCGGAGCTAAGCTCAATTCGTTTTTGACCATCTGGTAATTGAAATTCCACACGATGACCACTGGCATTAGTCAGCATTTTTACTTGCTGCTGTTCGGCGGAACTAAGCCTGTCGAACTTCAGTTGACCATTGCTGATGCTAATTGCTTCTCGAAGGGTGAGAAATTGATCAGCAATAATTGCATCGCGATTACTATTAACAGTAATTTGGAAATATTGCTCTGGAGCCGCGAGGCTGACTGATGGCCAGAAGGCCAATCCCAGACCACCCAACAACAGCCGCGACAACAGAGGATGACTAATTATTAATGAGGTATTTTTCATGGCGCTGACGACTCCTGTTTTTGAACGGGGGTCAACGATGGTTGACTAGAAACCCCAGTAACTTGTGACTCTTGCTTGGGAGGGTTTGATGATGGTTGTGAACTAGCATCTTTGGTAACTTGCGATTCCTGTTGTTGAACAGGAGTTAACTGTTGACGGCCAAAGCCACCAAATAATTCATTGACCTTGACGGTCAATCCGACATAGGGACCATTGGCGTTCCGACCACCACCATTCGGATCGTCAGCTACCCCTAAGCTATAGCCAGCAGAGAGTCGCAGATCGGGAGTCAGATAATAACCCGCTTCGATCGCAGCGCCCACTTCACTCCGGCCACTAGAGAATTGATTTAACCACCGGACATCACCAGTAAGATCCCAGTTATAGCCCAGGCGATAAGTTGCCCGTAGTTGACTAATGCTGATAGTATTCCCTGCCGTTAGTGATTGATCGAGATAGCTAGTGGAATTGCGCAATGCATATTTGCCACCAAATTCCCACTGCCAATTCGGGGCATAGATGCCTTCTAAGGACAGAGTATGATCTTCGGAGCCAGCACCAGCACTGGTCAGAATGCTCGTGGGTACTAACGCCGGATTCTTGCGATATTGATAGCTGAGTAAGCCGTTAAATTCATCGCTGGCTGGATTGCGGAAGGCCATTCCTAATTTGAGGTTAGTGGTTGCTCCCAATTGGCTAGTTGTTCCTGATCCAGCATCTCGAATGATCTGGTTGGCAGCACTGGATTGTTGGAATCTAAACAGAGCAGTCAATTCGGGGGTTAGTTTGCCTGTCGCACCAGCGGAGATGTTGCTGCTGCTGGCCAAATTAGAATTCCGGTACTCGTAGCGGGCATTAGCTTGGAAATTAGGGTTATCTGTGTAATTCACAGCCACACCATAACTATCACCACTAGTCACCCCTAAGGAAGACGATGTTTGTCCTAAACTATAGGGTTGAGAGAATTGCTGACCAGCACCAGTAGCACTGTTGACACCGCCACCAATCACCCGATCGTAATTCAGGTCTAGTTTTAAACCAGGACTGAGGACGATTCCTTGCTGCATTCCTACCGATCCGATCGATTGAAACGGACTGAGCGAATAGCGACCAGTGACCTTGGTACTAGGAGTTACGTTGTAGCTGCTATCAAAGTCTAAGCTCGTATAGCTAGTATCCCCGTACTGCTGACTAGAAATTAGGTTTTGGCTAAGGCCCAGTTTGATACCAGGGAAGACTGTCCAGTCAATACCTAAGGCACTGCGGTTTGGATAGACGACATCTTGCTGGCTGCTCAGATTGGTTTCGTTTTGAGCCCGGAGAGCTAACGTATTAGTCAACGGCCAGTTAAAGCGCGATCGGATTTGATCAGAAGACACATTAGCTTGCTCTGGGGTCAAGGCCAGTCGGTCTTGACGGTTACGATTGACATAATCTACATCTAAAGTAGAAGTGCCAAACTTTTGTTGTACGCCAGCCGTAATGGTTCTCAAGTCATTATCAACTAAGCCAGTAGCTGGATTGACGGGAGTTAGTAGATTGGCAATGTTGCCATTAACCAGCGGTGGCGCACCGCGATTTTCTTCCCGATCAACCTGTAATTTCAAGCTAGTGCTGTCACTAAGTCTAGTTAACAGATCGGCACCATAGCGAGTTTGCCCTGGCACAAAGCTGGTAGTCGCGTTGTTCGAGAAGCCGGCTTCACTACTGCGTACATAAGCGCGGCCAGTGGTGCTATCGCTGAACTTGAACTGACCTTCTAGGCGCATTGCACTACCGGTGACAGGGCTACCAGCTCCGGTATTGTTAGAAGACCGGGCGTACTCAGCCACGATGTTACTGGTCGGACTCAAGGCAATCAGAGCATCAGTACCTAAGATACTAAAGTCGCGAATGCCTTGGTTCTCTTGCATCCAGCTCGCGCCAATCCAGCTTTCTTGACCCTGGGTGCGATTGATATTGTACTGGGCACGACCACCATAAATATTGCTATTAGTACCGCTAGCAAACTGATAAGTAGCAACTAAGCGGCGTACCAAGATGTTGCCGTTCTCAGCAACGCCTGTCCGTAGTAGAGGGCGGCGGAGTAAGATGGTACCGCGATCGTAATCAACTTCGTAGTCCAGACCACGATTTAAGAATTCTTGTTTGATAACAGTACCTGGCCGATCGAGTTCTTCGGATTCGATCATCAGGTTTTCACTACCACCCAAAATCAGACGTTTCGACAAGAAATAAATACCGCTGGTGCCGTCTGGGGCAATATTGTCCCGTTGGAAGCCCTGGACGTTATCACCGTAGAAACCACTGACTAAGAAGTCGCCAAAGTTGTAGTTTAGTTTGGCACCGTGTAAGTTGCGGTTAGTGGCGGTGAATTGCTGCGATCGATTAGCAAATTCGTTGGTACCATAGTCGCCCCACATGGCCATATTGGGCACATTACCAGCGACCCCAGTAGAACTTTCCGCTTTCAAATAAACACTATCGCGGGAAGGAGTCAACACGTCTACTTTAGAAGTGTCACCATAAACGGGATAAACTTCTTCGCAAGATTGACTACTGTAAGTATCGCGGGAGAGTCGATCGTTAGTACCGCAAAGTTTGTTGAGCGGGCGATCGCTATTAACTGCCCCGGTTACAGCCCAGTCACCAATCCGCCCGGTAGCAAAGGCTTGCCCCCGCGCTTGGAGTTGAGAGCTATTATCGCGATCGATCGGCAGAAACTCAGTGAAAGGCCGATAATAATCGGTACCCCGTGCCCCCAGACGGAAATCAACTACCCCAGTGGCGATCGAAGTGCGCAAGTTGGTTTCAAACTGCACCTGAGCAAAGGCTTCCATATTCAAGTTTGTGGCTCGAATACGCACTGTTTGGGCATCTAAGCCCGCTCGCAGTTTAGCTGAGAATTTACCCTTTTGAACTGGTACCTGGAATCCCGGCTGGTCTTTGTTGGCATCAATGCCAGCAAATTCACCAGCGGTCGTATACAGCGTAATAGTACTATCTTGCTTGGCAACGTTACCATTTTCGTCAACCAATTGACCTTCTAGATTTACTAAAGTCCGACCATCTGCAGGCACCCTAGTTTCGGCACTGCTCAGTTGAATTTTAGTGGCTGTCCCAGCTACTTGGATGGTAGTAGTAGCTACTTCACCTTGACTGGTTTTAGCAGTAATAGTATTTTTACCATCGCTCAGAGATACCCCGTACCAAGTCTGAGTAATGAGCTTCGTCCGACTATCCGTTTCTGTCCGACCAATGAGTTTGCTATCTACCAGTTGATTATTAACTCTTAGCTCGACGGTGCTGCCTACTTGATATTGCAGAACGACGGTGGCCGCTGGAATATCTAAAACATTATCGGGAGTCGGAGCGAGGATCTTGACCGCTGAAGCATTCTGATTTTCAGGAGCGGAAGGGGGGGGAGGCGCAGGGGCGGGATCAACGATAGTTGGTGCTACTGGTGAAATATTTTGTCCAGCGGGGGCTGAAGATTTCACTGGTGACACGGCATCAGTTTGAGCGAGGGTGGGGCTAACCACCAGGAGTCCAAAGCTATTGATAGCTGTACCCAGACATAAGGCTCTGAGCATGGTTAATATTGGATTGTGCTGCATGACTTATTTGACCTCACGCGCAGTAGGGGTAACGCCAAAGTTCATACGGGCTATTCCACCTGGGGCTAGTTTTACTAATCGCGATCGACTGTTGCGTTCGCTAAAATACAAGTTGGGAGCGAGGCTGTATCCGGGAAGGCTACTCAGATCTAATGCGCCGGTGCGATAACCAGCAACGACTGACTGAACTGAGAACAGACCATTAAGGTCAGTGGTGATGCGGTTGCCATCGTCCATGAAGATGACGGCGTTGGGGATGCCTGGTTCGTTGGGCTGTTGTTGACCATCGAAGTTTTTATCGACGAAGACGCGCCCAATTAAGGTGCCAGTATCTCGAATTAGACCCTGACGGATACTTAATGTATAAGGAGCCGGACCATCAATCAACACAGAAATATTGTTGTTATTATTGCTACTATTATTATCAGGATTATTGGGATCAACCACATTATTGAAAGTGCCGCTGAGGGTAGCAATATTGCGACCTGTGCCCCGAATAGCATCGGTGTCTAAAGTAACGGCGTAGACTAAATCAACAACCTTGCCAGAAGGAATGACAAATTTAGGTGCGCCGACACTACTACAAAGACCATTCACTATGGTTACTGGTAGGGCTGTCAAGGAAGTAGTTCCGATCTGGAAGCAAGCGGTGTTACCAAATTGCTTAAGAGTAACTGGCTCAGTCCTTAGACCAGGGGGATTAAGTCTGTCATCAAACCATTGAGCCTTAATCGAGTCAGGACGTATTGTCATGCCCAGTGGCAAGACATCGGTGACGATCGGATTAACAATATCGCTTTGAGCGTTATTCTTGAGAGCGATGCGATAGACTACCGTGTCACCGACTTCAGCAGTAGATCGATCGGCACTTTTGGTAATCTTAGCGGGTTGATTGTCACAGACTCCAATACCTACCAAAGCGACTCTGGCGGCATCACTAACTTCAACCGTAACATTTTGGGTGACTCCTTCAGTAGTACTGAGAGGTTTTCCATCAAGAGAAGTAGCCTTGTAGCTCAAAACACCATTATTAAAACTAGTGATCTCGATCCGGACACGCCGTTCACCATAGGTAGAACCAGGTGGTGTTTTAACGATGAGAACATAGCTCTTACCAACAGCAATCTGCTCTCGATTGAACAGGAAGTTATATCGCCCTTCACCATTGGGATCAAGTGGGTATGGATTAATGTTATCCAGGTTCGGGGGAAGACGATCCTGTTGGGGAGAGTTTGCGGTGGAAGTAAGCTGTAGTAAGGTAGTAGGGTCAAGCTGGTTGGGGGCGACATTATATAGTCCAACAACAAAGTCTTTATAACTAGATAACCGTTCGCCTCTACAACCCGTAATAATACCCAGAGGATCGATTAATCCAGAAGGATCGGCGATCACTTTATTACTAGTACCATTTACTAGGGTGTTAGGATTGCCTTCGTCTACATACTGATGATTAGCTGTGTTATCAATCTTTGGTGGTATCGGTACTGCCGGATCTACAATGGGCGGGTTATTTTGAGCGATCGAGGGCTGAGTGGAAACCAAAGTGGCCAGAACCAGCCCCGTGACGCAATTTTTAAATAAATATGATTTTGGCCGCAGGGGCTGGAATCTGGACACGAGATTATTCCTTTAGTAATTAATCGATGGGAGGCTGCAAAAGAAACCCCCGATAGGTAATTAGCGAATCCGAACTTCGTAGCTCAGATTGCTTTGAGACCGAGGGGCAACACTACCGCTAAAAGCCCAACGAACATGAGTATAGTTACTGGCCGGGGCTGGCTTTTTGTTAAGCATGGGCTGAGCTGTGTAGCTTCTACCACCATCAGTACTGAAAGTTAATTCTGCGCCTGGAACAGGAGTAGCAGAATTCAAAACGTAGGATGTGCCATTGCGAATTTTTTGGTTAAGAACTAACTTGCTCACTGGCTTGGCGCTGATGTTGTTGGCAGAAATCCGATAAACAATCAGATCACCAGGTTGAGCACTAGAGACGGATACTAGTTTGAAACCTTTTTTGTCAGCAACTTTTTTGAATTGAGAAAGCTTCAGCTGAATAGATTTCTTGGCGGCGACTTGCGCTCCTACTGGCTGAATGAATTGGCCGATGATGGGCAGGTTGCCACTAACTAAGATAGTGGTGGAAAGTGCCATCATGGCGATGGTGGTAGAAAGTAAACGTTTCATACGTGGAATTGCTCCTGTATAGATGGAAAAGATTGGGCATAGCCCGTGCAAGCTAGTATTCCCAGAGAGGAGGCTAGATTTGCTATGGCTGAACGCGCCAGATTAAAAATGCAGTTGGGCTATGAGGAATAGCCGTTTTTATTGATGTACCTTAATTATTTATTTACCGGTCTGAATATAGAAGGCAGGAGATAGAAGCCGTAGCTCCTATCTCCAGGGGTATTTAGTTCAATTTACGTTTGAAGCTAAATGTACCAGTACCACCAGGAGCAACTACAGTTGTTACTGTGTCTACATACTTAGTGATATCAGTAGCAGCAGTTGTACCAGTTTGGTCAACGGAAGCAGTTCCACCAGTTGGATCTTTGAACAGACCAACGGTTGAAGTAGGATCAGCATCAACAGCTGAACCAACCACGTTGCTAGTATCTAGCGCACCGTTACTGTCAGTGTCTTTAGCCCAAGTGTTAGTACCAGAAGTACCATTCTCGGTAATTACTAAGTTGGCAGCCTTCATGACAGAGTTACCAGTACCAACCAACTTGTCCGAAATATTTTCGTAAGTGATGCGGTACTCAATAATATTGCCAGAAGCTGGTTTCTTGTCAGCAGTGCTGAAAGTACCATCAGCACCTTGTACTGCTGGGCCAGTGCCTTGCAAGACACGAGTTTCTTTAGTTAGTTTGACGAAGCCAGTGTAAACACGATCGATCGTTTTATTGGTAGCTGTAGGTGTTGCCAAAGCAATATCCCCACCTGCCGGAGCAGTTACAGTACCACCAGTAAAGGCATTAATGACCACAGGGAAGCTTTCCAGTGGCTTAGTTGTAGCATCTTGAGCCAAGTCAACATTGACTTGGTATGCAGCAGTAGCACCAGGTGCCACAGCATCAAGTCTCACAGGGTTAGTGGCACTAATTGGACCAGCAGCATTACTACCAACACCAGAACCTGGCTTAAAGGTAAAACCAGTAGCAGTTGCTACATAGATAGCTTCTTGACCATTGGCAGAAATTTTAACTTCAGTGCCGACAGGTAATGGATCGCCAGCCAACAACTCTGGTAACAGAGAAATATTAGCAGGAGTAGTACCAGTGTTTTTAACTGTGTTGTTGAAGCCAGCAGCAGCTGGATCAAAAGTAGCTGTTGGTGCAGTACCAGCTGGTACGGTAGTAGACTTGTTACTGAAGTCATCATTAGTGCTAGTTGGACCCACTGCATCTGGCACACCAATTGGACCATTCAACAAGGAATTTGCAGCTGCTGGAGTATAAGTATATTTTAATTGGTTGATTTCACCAGCTGCATCAAGTAAGCCAGTGTAGCTGTTATCGTTAGCAGTATCAACACCAAACAAAGGATCGGCATCACCAGAATTGATAGTGCTGGAACTAGGTGCAGCTGGTGTGAGTGGAGTAGCCGCAACAAAGTTGTTGGGTGTTTGGTCACCAGATTCATCGTAAACAATCGCCGTTGGTGAACCACCAGCAGTAGTACCAAATGCTTGAGCCATACTATCGATCTGATAGGTCTTCAAAGCAGGATCAATATTGCTAGTGACTACCTTAAAGTTGAAACCAGTAACTTCGGCACCAGGAGCAACAACAGCAGCATCAGTATTAGTAATGAAAGCAACACGAGCGTATGTCGCGGCAGGGTCAAAGGCTGTTACCCAAAGAGTAGCGGGAGCGTTAGCATTTGTAGCAGTTGTAGTAGTTGTGTAAACTGCTTTCCAACCAGTAGGAGCAGTCGCTGCTTCTGCAAGTTTGGTGCCAGTAGGAATAGCACTGGAAACCAAAATTCGGCTAACAGGAGCACCGTCTACGGTCAGAGCGGAACCGGCTAATGAACTAGGAGTAATGCCAGAATTAGTGATATCTGTGCTAGCAACTTTCAAACCAAGGCCGTAGCTGATTACATCATCAGTCAGATTAGCTGGAGTGGCATTATCATTTACACCAGTACGAGTTTCAGTAACAGTGGCTAAGGCAATACTCTTGACTACAGCACCAATATTTACTGTTTGAGTTGCACTACTTTCGCGTTGACCATTGGCTGGAGCACCACCAACAGTATTAACGTTATTAGGGTTACCATCAGCAACTAGTGGTTGGTTAGCGGCATCACCAGGAGTGTTACCTAATTGAACCTTGATTTCGGAACCGGTACCATTATTAACAGTGACGACTGCCCGTACTTGAACAACACCATTAGCAGCAACAGGTACATCTACACCAGCTGCTGGAACAGGCTTCCAAGTATTAGTAACAGGGTCTAAGTACTCCAATTTGTCGAATGTACCAGGACCAGTTACTGTGGGTTGACCAGGAATGTGAACAATAGTAGGAGTGTTACCAACGTTGGTAACAGTGTAATCAAACTCTAGTTTGTCACCAACAGTAACTGCGCCACCGGGGTTAGTTTTGTTAACAATGCCACTACCAGAAACATCAAGACCAGCAACTTCAGCAACAATCACCTTAACTTCATTAGAAGTGGCATTGATGGGAGTACCGGGGTTACCTGGATCATCGTAGCTAGCAGTAGCCGTGTTGGAAATAGCAGTACCGGCAGCTGTTTCAGCCAACACTGGTGCCACTAACTGTAAAAGACCACCACTCATTAAAAGAGTAGCAAGAAGAGGGCGAGAGTATTTCATCATATTGATATTGTTTGCTTTCGTAGCGGAAGAATTCGGGGTTTAGATTTTGCGTAAGAAGCTAAGTGGGCATCGCGCCGACCAGCTTCAAATTTATGATTCACACAAACCTCACCAAAATTACTACGCCCCTCACCTTTTTTCTAAAGTTCAGTAGAAATAACAAAAGCAATATTTTGTGGTTTTGAAAAACCAGCTATAAATACGGAGTAGATAATATAAATACTGTCACCTAGGTCATACACAACAGGGTTTTAGATGGCAGAGTAGGTACCTTTACTGAGCCAGTAAAAACATTACCAAAAATACTTTTACTTGATTGATCCAAATCCTTGACAATCTAAATAAGTATGGTAACTAGGTCTTTTGTTAATATCTATAAATATCAAAAAAAGGGCAGCTTCCTACGGAAACTAACCCTGATCGAAGCCTATTAGTCTATTTGAACTATATTTCCTGAGCTAGAATTCCTTTAGGAGTGCGGTATTGATTTGCCCTCTCCCCCAGCCCCTCTCCCAAGTCTGGGCGAGGGGAGCAAGACTCCGATCTCCCCTTTCCCAAGCTTGGGAGAGGGCAAGCTAATGTGGCAATTCATAAAAGTCAATATAACATCAGCTTAAATACTGCTAAAATAGTATTTTGTTGTATAGAATGGTAACTATTCAGCTATTTTAGTTATTAGTTGCGAAATAATAAAAGTATGAGAAACCTAGTTACAACTTAACTTTCTCTCCTCGCTCAAGTGATGATTCGACTATTTTTAGGAGCATTGATTATGTTCAACAAAATCTTAGTAGCTTTAGATGACACAGCCATGTCTGCGCGGATCTTAGAAGAAGCGCTGGCTTTAGCGCAGCAGCTCAACGCCCATCTAATGCTTTTGCATGTGCTCTCCCCAGTAGATCCTCATCACTTTGGCGTGCAGTCTGGCGGCATCGGCATCGAAGGATTTTATCCAATTTTGAATGAGCAGGCCGTCAATCAATATATGAAAGAATGGCGAGCCTACGAAGAACAGGGTATTACCCAACTGCAAGGATATGCCCGAGATGTTGCCGCTAAAGGAATCACGGTAGAATTCACTCAACATGTCGGCGACCCGGGTGACGTGATTTGTAAAATCGCGGCCAGCTGGGGCGCAAATCTCATTTTGATGGGGCGCAATCGCAAGTCTGGGATTAGCGAAATATTTCTGGGCAGTACCAGTAATTATGTCTTGCACCATGCCCCTTGCTCAGTATTAGCTGTTCAGTCGGCAGTCGCTGCTCAACCTGCTAAAGTGATCGATCGAGATTTACAACCTGTTAGCAAATAGTTTTATGATTGGATGGTTGGCGATATCGGCACCACCATGAACGACTACTATCAGCAAGGATTGGCCAAAGCTCAGGCTCACGATTATCAGGGCGCGATCGAAGATTTTGAGCTGGCGCTGATTGCCAATCCAGAGGCTGCTGAGGTCTATTACCGGCGGGGGTTGGTCTATTTTGATTTGGGCGACAACCTAAACGCCGTCTCTGATTACACTCGATCGATCGATCTCCAACCGCAGCAGCGCGATGCCTACTATGGCAGATCTTTGGTGCGCCTACTTTTGAAAAACTTATCGGGAGCCTTGGCTGACATTAACCAAGCCATCCTGTATGCCCGAGACTACGCCCCCGCCTATCAGCTCAAAGGAAATATTTGTCAGAAATTAGCCCAACGCCAGGAATCGATCGAAGCTTACAAGCTCGCGGCTAGTCTGTATCTGCGACAGCAAGATTTAGCCCATAGTCGTTTATGCTTAGAAAAAGCTCAGGCTTGGAATCCACCGATTAATAATTCATCTATTAACAATCCGGCTCCCATCAACACTTTAATAAATCCATCTCCTGTCGCAATTTATAGTGCAGCGATCACCAAGGCGGAGACTGGCGATCTAGAAGGCGCTCTACGTGCTGCTGATGGAGCAGTGCGATCGAACCCCCAAGATGCTCAAGCCTATTGCTGTCGTGGGGTGATCCAAATGATGCGCCATAACCAAGATGCTGCCTTGTTAGATTTCAATACTGCCCTGCGGATTGATCCTAAGGTACACACCGCCTATCGTCATCGCGGCCAGATGCGTCAGCAATTGGGTGATTTTCAAGGAGCTTTAGCCGACTTTAGCCAGGCACTCCACATCAATCCCCAAGATGCCCAGATCTATATTTTTCAAGCTCAGATTCAGGCGAGCTTAGGTAACTACACCAAAATGATTGCAGAACTGCATCAGGCGATCGCGATTAATCCTCAAGATGCTGCGGCCTACGTAGAACGCGCCCAAGCCCACGCCAAAATCGAAGACTTGCAGGCTGCCCAGGCGGATTATCAAACAGCCGCTAATATGTATCTGGAGCAACACAACCTGAGCAGCTATCAAGCAACCATCAAAAAACTCCAAAGCTTCCAAACTAACCAATCAGTGCGACCCACACCGCCCGATACATCAACGACTCCGACTAGTCCACCCCTGAGCAAAGGCGATCGAGATTTACGCCAACGTCTGTTGGTGTTAGTGGGTGGTCAGTGGCCGATGGCCGAGCGGCTGATTACCCGCTACAAAGAAGAGTATCCCGGCTACGATGAAGATTGGTACCTAGAGCAGGTAATTGCCTACATCGAACAAGGACTTTGACGGTTTGTACGATAATGGTTGAATAAACTATTTCTGGTTAACCATGCAGGGCGCAACAAAGGGCTGGACTGTCAAACGTATTATATTGAGCTTGTTGTCGATCGTCATGGGACTCATCGTCGGTTCAGCGCTCTTGGGTAGTTGGAATGAACCACAGGTGCAGGGCAAGCTAGAACTGTATCAGACCAATATTTTGCTGCAAGCCGCGAGTTTAAATGTCCAAGAACTGGAGCAAGCCCAGATTCCAGCCGAGGTTTACAATTCTTTGGTGGGCAAAGAAGCTGTATCTTTGGCTCAAAATCAATACGAAACCGCGCGTGCCGTGAATCAGCAAACTACGGCTCAACTGCAACAACGATTGCAAACAGCGAAGTTCGATCCGGAGATTACCAACCAACAGGCGATCGCCGAAACTTTAGCCAAACCATTAAAATCCATTCAGCGCAATTCCCAACAAATTAATTTGGAGCTAGGTCTTTTGCAAGCTGTGCAGCAAAAAACAACTGCAGCTCAACAGACCTGGCAACAACTGCGCCGGGACTTGCCAGAGTCATCGCTGGCCAATACCGCTGATGTTTTAACTCAGCTCTGGAATCCCCAAAAGCCCGTTCCAAACTCAGCAATTCAGGTGATCGATCGAGACCTCCAAGGATGGTTTCGCTACCAGGCTTTACATCAGCTATATCAAAGACAAGGCGACAATGCTGCCCTTGCCCAACTCCAAACTAACCAAATTGCTGCGGCTTTAGCAGCTATTTATAAATTAGCGAACTTGACGATTATCCGGGGTGGGGGCTTGTTATTAGGAGTGTTTTGGGGCTTATGGTTATTAGTTGCCCAGTTACTCAAAATGCGTAAGTCTGCACCAAACGCCCTGGCAAAATCAGATGAATTAACGCCAGATCCACTATCGCTAGGGGAAACCAAGAAATTATTAGTACCCTGGGACGGAGAAATTATTTGGCAGGTGGTTTTGGGATTTTTAGTGATTGGCCAATTGCTACTACCTATTTTTTTCAACTTGGGTTTTAAATTAACTGGCATCAATCTTGCCCAAGTCGCACTATGGCAAAAAGCTGCCTATATTCTCTTTAGCTATCTCACGATGGCCGTAGGAGTCACTTGGTTCATGCGGGCTTCCCTGGCTCCTTATCAGCCTCTATCAAAGGATTGGTTTAGTTTCCAGGGCACTAAGAATTGGGTGATTTGGGGTTTGGGTGGTTATTTGGTCGCCACCCCAGTTGTGCTCATAGTATCGGTAATTAACGATAAAATCTGGCATGGTAAGGGCGGCAGCAATCCAATTCTATCGATCGTCTTGGATAGCAAAGACAATAATGCTTTTATCTTTTTTCTGTTGACGGCAGCAGTAGCGGCACCGTTGTTTGAAGAGTATTTCTTTCGGGGTTTTTTGCTACCCTCTTTGACCCGCTATCTTTCTTCCGGGCAGGCGATCGTAGCTAGTGGGGTAATCTTTGCCGCCGCGCATCTGAGCTTGTCGGAACTGCTGCCCTTAGCGGTATTGGGTATTATTTTGGGCTATGTTTATCACCGTACCAGCAATTTACTGGCTTCCATGTTGCTCCACAGTCTCTGGAATGGAGGGTCAATGCTGACACTTTATTTGTTAGCTAGCTAAACAAATAAAGTGTCATCAATCAACATCACAATTTCTGAAGAACTTCTTCACAAGACTGATGTGATGTTGATGAATATTGGTGAGAATTAAAATCAATAATTGATCGGCTTAATTTCTGGATAATATGATGCTCGGGAACTACAACTATTTTACCAATTATTAATACCCAAACAGTTTGAAATAATATATATAAGTCTAATAGGATGGAAGGGTTATTTACATGAACCATGGCAAATTCTACTTTGGCAGGCAAGATGATTTTTTCATACGCTTGATCTGGTTGATTTGCTAGCTTCAATAAGTTATCTTCATCGCGTAAATGTAGTGAAGCAATACTAGTAATTCCTGGACGTACTTTGAGTATTTGTAGCATTTCCGGCGTGTATAAATCGATGATTCTAGGAACATCCGGGCGGGGGCCAACCAGAGTCATATCTCCTATTAGTACGTTCCACAGTTGTGGTAATTCGTCTAGCTTTGTTCGTCGGATAAAATTACCAACAGCTGTAATACGTTTATCCCCATATTTTGTTACTGAACTACCCATTAAGTCAGCACCGGGCACCATTGATCGAAATTTATAAATTTTGAAATGCTTACGACGTAAACCCACCCGGACTTGAGAGTAAATAACCTGGCCGGGAGATGTCAGTTTGATACTAAGAGCGATCGCTAACATAATTGGTAACAGCAGTAATAGGCCTAAACTAGTTAGGGCTATGTCTATCAACCGCTTGAGAAATGAATTTATTTGCTTTATCATCTACTTCTTTCCTCACAACTACTTTACATTTGACTTATCATTAATCTATATTACTGGTATATTATTAGCTATACGGTTAACTAGTAGTAACTACTCTCAAACTTGATTAAATCTGAACAATTTATATCCAAAGTAGACTAATCAAGCAAATTAATATTCAAGAGAGTGCGAAGCTTTGAATAATTAAATCGTAATCGGTGTCTATGAAATATCAGTATATTCAAAAAAAATTCAGTCATGTTACGTAAGTTGATATGAACCGTGCCATTCAGGAAATTTTGACTTATTTCACTTGAAGTGCTTTGTTTACATGAGATCCAGCTTTCCTTTTTTAAAAAATATTTGTACTGCTGTGGGATCCAAAGTTCAAGCATTTTGGCTGAGCATAATATCGAATAACTAAGCTGATCTCACTATATGGCAGAGTCTTTTTTACATCTATACATTTCAATGCTATCCAAGCATCGTATTTGTAATGGTCAAGCATCATGAGCAAACCAGTTGCTAATATCTTGTGTTCAACAACAACGTCATGGCTGGTTAAATGACATTCAAACCAAAATTTGAGACACCATGGTTATTGATGTCATTGCTCAGATTAATTAAATAACGAGCAAAATTAGGACTATCAGCAAACTGCTAAGCAAGATAGTCGAAAACAGACTATATCTAATATTGATGGGTAAGTTTTTGACCTGGTAAACTGGAAAGTAGATAACATTTTAATCTCTCCAATTTTTTTAAAATTAATATCCTAATTTTGCGGTGAAGTTAATGTTTAAGTCACATATTGGTCATAGCGAAGACCCCGATTCTGAGTCAGCAATCGAAGAAGTATTACAACAATGTTGTCAAAGCTTGGTCGCAGATATACCTCAAGCGGGTATTCTATTTGCTGCTCTCGATTTTGACCATGCCTTTATTTTGGATCGGATTCAAGAAGCATTTCCTGGCATTGAACTTGTTGGCTGTACTACCAATGGAGAAATGTCCTCTGTGCTAGGATTTCGCGAGGACTCCCTAATTTTGATGGTTTTTTGCTCAGACCAAATTAGAATTCGAGCCGGCCTCGGTCGAGGACTTTCCCAAAACATTGATGCTGCCATCGAAGAGGCGATCACAATAGCCAACGCTGAGTTATTACAACCACCGCAGCTTTGTCTGACATTTCCCGAGGGGATTGGCACTGATGGATTTTCGATTATCCAAGCTCTACAGCAGAGTCTCGGACTAAATGTGCCAATTTTTGGTGGTACATCAGCCGATAGTTTGACTGCTCAAAAGAGCTATCAGTTTTTTAAAGGAGAAGTGGTCTCCGACTCTATTCCATTGCTGCTTTTTTCCGGAAATATTTGTTTCTCACATGGTATTGCTAGTGGTTGGAAACCAATTGGGAAAAAAAGTGAAGTCACGCAAGTAGACGGTTGTGTTGTCTATAAAATTGATGGAAAAAGTGCATTAGAATTCTATCAACAACACTTAGGTAAAGCTGGATGTATTCATGAATATATTAGTTATCCATTAGCAATTTTTACTAATGATTCCTCCGATTTTTACCTTAGAACACCTAGTACTCATGATGAACAGCTAGGCAGTATAACTTTTCTTTCTAAAATTCCAGCTAATGCTACTATCCAAATGACCGAAATCTCGCGAGAAGGTGTTATAGATGCAACCAACAAATCGCTTAAAGGAGCTATCGAAAATTATCCTGGCCAGTCGCCAGCGGCTGCTTTATTAATTTCTTGTGCTGCACGCAGAATGCTTTTGGGTACCAGAGCTAAAGAAGAATATGAGGTTTTCAGAGCACACTTATCCCAAGATACATGTTGTTGCGGATTTTATTCTTTTGGTGAAATCTCTCCACTGAAATCATCAGAAAAGTCTCAATTTCATAACCAAACATTTATTGCATTGTTATTAGGGGAGGTGTGAAAATAATATGTCAAAAATCGATTTGATTTCAGAAAATGAAGAGATCAAAAAAGCTTATCGAATCATTCAAAAAAAACTAGAAAGATCCGAAGCTAACCGTATTCAGTTGGAGGCTGCAAATGAGACCAAATCTTTATTTCTGATCAAAATAATTCGAGATTTTGAAGATTCCCAGCAATCTGTTCAACTGAAAAGTAAAGAACTAGAAAGTGCCCTAGCTCATTTGCAAGAAATGCATTTGATTACCAAGCAATCTCAGCAACTTGCCGAAGCAGCTAATCGGACTAAAAGTGATTTTCTAGCTAACATGAGCCATGAACTGCGCACACCTCTGAATGCGATTATTGGCTATAGCGAGATCTTGGCTGAAGATGTTCAAGATATTGAACAGTGGAAAATGGTGGAAGATTTAGATAAAATTCGGAATGCTGGAAAACATCTGTTGCACCTTATTAATGATGTGTTAGACTTGTCAAAGATTGAATCTGGTAAAATGGATTTATATCTAGAGTCTTTTAACATTAATGATTTAGCTCAAGAAATAGCTGATACTGTAAAACCGGTATGCGATAAAAACAATAATAAATTGATTATAAATTGTGTAGATAATATGGGAGATATGTATAGTGATTGGACTAAAGTTCGCCAGAGTTTGTTCAATTTGGTAAGCAATGCTAGTAAGTTTACTAATGGTGGTCAAATATACTTAAATATCACGAAAGAATCTCGGTTTAGTACTACTATTGGAGATACTGCTGATGTTATTCGTTTCCAAATTTGCGATACTGGCATTGGTATCAAGTCAGAACAAATTTCCAAACTTTTTGAACCTTTTTCTCAGGCTGACAATTCTACTACTCGTAAATATGGTGGCACTGGTTTAGGACTGGCTATTACTAAAGAGTTTGCCACAATGATGGGTGGTGAAATTACAGTAGTTAGTGAGTATGGTCAAGGTTCAACATTTACCTTGCGTATTCCTCAAGCAATTAATATAATATAATTCGTTTGTCACCTGTCTAAATTTAAGGTAGGGTCACAGTCCACCTAGTCGATCGAACGGAAAGAACTTAAATACCGCCTTCCCAATCACATTTTTCAGCGGCAAAAAACCCCAATAGCGGGAATCATTACTATTGTTGCGATTATCACCCATCATAAAAAGTTGATTAGCCGGTACCGTCACCGTCGGCATATCTTCTATTTTCGGCACCTCGACAACATAAGACTCCGAGAGCGGCTGCTCATTCAAAAATACTTTTCCTTTCTGGATCGCAATCCGATCGCCCGGTATCCCAATCACCCTTTTAATAAATGCCTGATCCGATCGGTAGCCATCCTGTTGCAATTGAGGAGGCACCCTAAAAACCGTAATATCGAAGCGCTCTGGGGGATGCAATTGATAAGAGATTTTTTCCACCACCAATCGATCGCCCAGCTGCAAAGTCGGTACCATCGAAGCCGAAGGAATAAAGCGCGGTTCTGCCACAAAAGTCCGAATCAAAAAAGCCAACAACACCGCTACTATCAAAATCTGAATATTTTCACCCCAAGCCCGCCACAGCCTAGTTAAAAGTGGAATGCGATCGGTCGTTACCACCGGCTCTTTGATAGCTTCGCTGTCACCAGGAGTGATTGGCATATGAACTCAAAATATTTAAATATTCTTTAAAGACTAGCTCCTTATTCTAGCTCTAAACACTCCTAGCCAGCAGTGTCACCATTGCCATGCTAAATTGGGATGTGTTTTTGGGAGTATTTATGGCCAACCAGCTGCGTATTTTTGTACCGCCTCATCCCCTGATCAAGCACTGGTTGGGGATTGCTCGGGGTGCTGACACTCCATCCAAGGTATTTGGACAAGCGATGGCTGAGCTGGGCAAATGGCTAACCTACGAAGCCATCCGCGACTGGTTGCCCACGATCGATATCCCCGTAACCACTCCGGTGGGTGAAACTACCGCCACTTTTATCAATCCCCAAACCCCTCTGGCGATCGTCCCCATTTTGCGAGCAGGCTTGAGCCTAATGGAAGGTATTCAGTCGGTCTTGCCCTTGGAAGCCAGCGTTTTTCACTTGGGTTTTGCTCGGGACGAAGAAACTCTGCAACCCACTTGTTATCTCAACAAGCTGCCCGACCAGATTCCCGCTAGCACTCATATTTTGATCGCCGAACCAATGCTAGCAACTGGCGGGACGATCGGACAAGCGCTGATGGAATTAACTAAGCGCGGCGCTGATCCTGGCCAAATAAGAATTATTAGCATTGTGGTGGCCGCGCCAGCGTTGCAAAAATTGGCGATCGACTATCCAACATTGCAAATTTATGCGGCTATGATTGATGAGAGCCTCAACGAACGCGGTTTTATCGTGCCCGGTTTAGGTGATGCGGGCGATCGGGTATTTGGCACCTAAACTGGAGTTGTCAATCAGGGTAATCTTAATAATGGATCACACCCCAAGATTAATTAAATAATAGTCAATCAAACTACTGGAGAGTTATGAGTCAACGTGATGGTTTTAGTACTGGTTTCTTCCTGGGTAGCCTGGTCGGTGGTTTAGTAGGTGGAACGATCGGTGCAGTATTGGCCAGTCGGCAACTAAACGGCGAAGAGCCAGAGGTGTTGCGCCGGATCAAAGCCCGCAACCAAAATGGTGCGTCCAATAATGACCTCATGGAATCGGCTCAGCAAAGTCTAGAAAATAAGATTGCGGACTTAAATGGGGCGATCGAACAAGTGCGGTCTTCTTTAGGTAATGTGCAAATGGGTGAAACGTCTTTAGAGCAGCTGCCCGCAGACTATCAATCGGCTGGTAAACAACCGGAACTCTAGCTGCTAACTAATAAATTCAGTTAAAATCTAAACACAGCCTGAAAATATTCCTCCGGTAATTTTATGACATCCGAATCCCTACCCCTATTACTATTAACCAGTATTCAGAATTTTATTCAGCTTTACAGCTACCTGATTTTTGGTCGCTTGCTGCTCACTTGGTTTCCCGCAGTCGATTGGATGCAGCAAGTTGCAGGAGTTTTAGGTCCAGTTACGGATCCTTACTTAAACATCTTCCGTAACATTATTCCGCCAGTGGGGAATTTTGATTTGTCGCCGATGTTGGCCATTTTTGCCCTCAGTGCCATTGGTTCTGCCGTCCCCCTCCTATACCAATTCGTTCACTAGTCTGAATCTATGCCTGTAACATAAGTTTTTATTATAAAAAATCAACTTTCGTAGATAATTGAGGAGTTGCGGCTATGTCCGTGATTCTTCCCTATTCGTCTGCTAAAGATTTAGGCTATGTCTGACCTTCCTTTTACCTTAGACCAGTTGCGGATCTTGAAAGCAATTGCGGCTGAAGGTAGCTTTAAAAGAGCTGCTGATAGTTTATATGTTTCGCAACCAGCTGTCAGTTTACAAGTGCAGAACCTGGAAAGGCAGTTAGACGTACCTTTATTCGATCGAGGCGGCCGCCGGGCGCAACTTACCGAAGCTGGACATTTGTTACTGGAATACGGCGATAAGATTTTGACCCTCTGCCAGGAAACTTGCCGAGCGATCGAAGATCTGCAAAATTTACAGGGTGGTACTTTAATTGTGGGCGCGTCCCAAACTACTGGTACCTATTTATTACCCCGGATGATTGGGGTATTTCGGGAAAAGTATCCCGAAGTATCGGTGCAGCTGCATGTTCATTCCACCCGCCGGACGGCTTGGAGTGTCGCCAACGGACAGGTCGATCTGGCGATCATTGGCGGTGAGGTGCCAGCCGAACTGCAAGAATCGCTAGAGGTAATTCCCTATGCCGAAGACGAGTTGGCGCTGATTATTCCTAGCGGTCATGCCTTTGCCAAAATGGGCAGTATTCAAAAAGACGACTTGTACAAGCTCAAATTTATCGCCCTCGATTCTCAATCAACGATTCGCAAAGTAATCGACCAGGTATTGACCCGCTGCGACATTGACCCCAAGCGTTTGAAGATTGAAATGGAATTGAATTCGATCGAAGCCATTAAAAATGCGGTACAAGCCGGACTAGGAGCGGCATTTGTATCTTTATCTGCCATCGAAAAAGAGCTGCAAATGGGGTTAATGTGCCGCGCTTCGATCGAAGGTGTAACCATCCAACGCATCTTGGCAGTAATTGTGAATCCGAACCGCTATCGATCGCAAGCCGCTGCCGCTTTTTGCCAAGAAGTGCTACCCAAATTCACGACCTATAACTGGGCAGCCGATATGATGTACAGCAAAAAGTCGGCACCTGGGGATGTGAGCATCGCTGAGTAAAAGGGTGTCAAGAGATTCCAGCTAGACTAAAAATTGAATATCTGCTCAGAATCGCTATGAGTTACTGTCTCAATCCCAAATGTACCAAATCCCAAAATGCTGAACAGTCCAAGTTTTGCATCAACTGTGGTGGCTCTTTGTTATTGCGCGATCGATACCGTGCCATTGAGCTAATTGGCCAAGGTGGATTTGGGAAAACTTTTCTGGCAGTGGATGAAGACAAGCCATCCCAACCACCCTGTGTCATTAAACAATTTTTTCCTGCTGTGCAGGGTACTGCCGCGATCGCCAAGGCCGGAGAATTGTTTCAACAAGAAGCGGCTACCCTGGAAAGACTGGGTGTCCATCCCCAAATCCCCGATCTTTTTGCCTACTTTGTTACTGCTGATGGTCAGCAGTACTTAGTCCAAGAATTTATCAGTGGCCAAAATTTAGGAGATGAGTTGCAGGAACAAGGCGCTTTTTCGCCAGCTAAAATTTTGGAGATTCTAGCAGAGTTGCTCAAGATTTTGGAGTATGTCCACGAAAATCAAGTAATTCATCGCGATATTAAACCCGAAAATATCATTCGGCGGGCGAGCGATCGTAAGCTTTTTCTAGTAGATTTCGGGGCGGCCAAGTCGGTATCAGCAACGACGATGGTTAATCAAGGCACCAGCATTGGTACGTTTGAATATACGGCTCCCGAACAACTGCGCGGCTTTGCGACTTTTGGCAGTGATCTATACAGCCTGGGAGTTACTTGCCTCAATCTGTTAACCGGTATCGCCCCGGATCAACTCAGTGACATGAACGAAATGGTCTGGACATGGGAAAAACAGCTAGGAGACCGATCGATCGATCGCCACTTCACTAATATCTTGAATAAATTAGTGGCCTATACATTGGTTGAAAGATACCAGTCCGTGGCAGATGTGTTCACAGATTTAGCGGCGGATCAATTGGTACCGCTAATTATGGCGGCAGCGATGCCGCAGCTCCAATCATCACCTAATATTATTTCCCCCACGATTCCCCAGACCAACCAGCCATCATCAACAATTACGGCTCCTGCGATCGCTGTCAATCAGCCGTTTGTTCCAGTATCTCAACAGCATTCATCTCAATATTGGCGACTGGAAAATACCCTCGATTGGCACAGTCGGCCAATTAATGCCTTGGCTTTTTTCCCGGATGGCCAATCATTAGCCAGTGCGGATGAGCTGGGAAATATTGCCATTTGGAATCTGCGCTTTCAAAAGCCAGCAGCCTGTGTGTGTAGTAACCGCGAAATTTGGGCGATCGCCATTCATCCCGCTGGCCAAATCCTGATTAGTGGCGAGGATAAAAAAGTCCAAGTGCGCCGAATGCCCCATATTAGCGCAGTGCTGCGGACTCTGCGGGTGGATCTGAGTACTGATGATAGTCATGGGGGCAAAGTCTATGCTTTGGCCTTTAATGGTAACGGCAAGTTGCTAGCTAGTGCCAGTGCTGACCAAAAAATCCGGCTGTGGAATAGCGATAATTGGTCACTGGTGTATACCTTTGATGGTCATCAGCAGTCGGTAACTAGCCTAGGATTTTTACCGCACAGTGAGATTTTGGTGAGTACTGGAGCCGATCGCAGTATCCGATTTTGGGACACAACCAAAAAGCAATCCATCAAAATCATGAAAGATGTTCATCAGGGCACTATTCATCAACTAGCGATCAGCGATCGCTACATTGCCAGTGCCAGCACCGATCGCACTATCAAATTACAAGATCTGCAAACTTCCCAAAGTCAGTTTTTGACGGGTCATCGCGATACAGTTTTGAGCGTGGCGATTAGTCCGAATAATCAATGGTTGGCTTCCGGGTCAATCGATCGCACCGTGCGGATTTGGCATTTACCTAGTGGGGAACTGGCGGCAGTCATCACCGACTTTAATAGTGCTATTAAAGCCCTATCTTTTAGCCCGGATAGTGCTAAATTGGTCGGGGGCAGTTGGGATAAAACAATTAAAATTTATGGCGAAATACGGTCTGGCGCTGCATACTAGTAGTCCTGCCTTGGGACTAGCGATCGGAGATTTAGAGGGTGGAAGTTTGCGCTCCGAGTCTTGGCCGCTGGGTCGAGAGACTTCTAATGTGCTGCAATCTTATCTGGCTAAATTTATGGTGCCCCAATCTTGGTCAGATTTGGCATGGGTGGCAGTGGCGATCGGACCCGGCGGATTCACCGGTACCAGACTCGCTGTAGTTACCGCCCGCACAATTGGCCAACAGCTCCAGATTCCGGTGTTTGGGATTTCTAGCTTGGCGGCGATCGCTTGGAGCCAGGGTCAAGATGGACCGATCGCTGTGGAAATTCCAGCCCAGCGTGGTCAAATTCATACGGGAATTTATACGGTCGATCGATCTCAGCAAAATTTGGAAGTGCTACAGATCGATCGGGTCACGACGCCCGAAGAATGGACAATACCAGCAGCTGGTGCGCAGCGGGTATCGATCGCGGCGGGGGCAGATGTGGCGGATACGGTGTCGGCGGTGTGGGAGTTGGCTAAACAGCAGTGGGACAATGGCGATCGATCGGTTTGGTCATCGGTTTTACCGATCTATGGTCAAAGCCCGGTGTGGTGTTGACTACTCAGGTTAAAAACCGCTTGGCTAAGAAATAAGCGGCGATGGATTTGGCATCAATCCCGGCTCCAGTGAAAATTTGGGCTTCTAATTCGGCTGGAGTCATAAACACCACTTCGATATCTTCGTCATCATCTTGAGCGGGCGGATTAGGGACTAGTACTGCGCCTTCGGCCAAGAAAGCATAAATGATTTCATCAGAGTAGCCGGGAGCCAAAAAGAACTCGCCCAGGTCTGTCCATTTACTGGCCTGATGACCAGTTTCTTCTTCGATCTCCCGTTTGATAGTCTCCGCCGGACTCTCGCCCACTTCCAGGGTGCCAGCGGGAAACTCTAAAATCCGGCCACGCACGGCAAACCGATACTGCTTCACTAAAATAAGGCGACCATCAGGGGTCACGGGTACGACTGTTGCGCCACCAGGATGCTGGACACACGTCCATTCCCCTTCCACGCCGTTGGGCAGCCGTAACCGATCGGCACGAATCGAAAATTTGCGCGATTGATAGAAAAATTGGGGCTGAATGACTTCGGCGGGTTCGTTTCCGAGGGGCATAATTTTAATTTAGTGAGAGTGACCATATCAGAAAAGTCTATCTTCGATCGGAATTTATCGATCTCAAAATAGTACGATACAAACTAAATGCCATCTTCGAGCTGTTCTACATCATCTAAAGTTAGAGGTGCTTGGGCACTATGGCGAATATACAATGCATACACCATAGTGCCTCGAATCGTAAAAAGTACTCGGTATACATTCTTGGCTTTTCCATAGAGGAATTGCCGTACTTCTTCTGGAAAAATATCATTTTCGATGGCTAAAGTACATCGCTGAGGCTTCTCTTGAAGAGTAGCAATAGCATTCATCAATCCTCGAAACCAAAGATCCGCAAACTCGGGGTTATGCTTACGATACCAGCAATAAGCTTGTTCGATCTGAGCTTCTGCAATTGGGGTGATCTCAACCTGAAATGCCATATTTTTGCTGCATTGATTGAACGAAATCACCTAAAGGTCGAACTTGACCAGAATTCAGCTCCTCAAATCCTTGCTGAATCCCTTCAATTGTCTCCAACTGCTCGATCAATTGGCGTAGTTTAATCGAATCGATCTTGCCAGCATCTAAAAAAGTAACAAGAACCTGGGAGCAATCCCGAATATCTTGAGGTAGCTCGTTAAGCTGAATTTGACCATCCTGATAAATACCTTCGATGGTTGTTAGCATAGGCTGCACTTGATTGGATATCGCTCTTCAATTCTACCAACTAAAATCATCAGCGCAGTCTAACTTCGATCGCAACTCCTCGATCGATACCCCCTGCCATAACCAATCCCCAGCAATTTCTGCCAGCGGCACCAACACAAAACTGCGCTCCGCCATGTAAGGATGCGGGACTTGCAGATTCACGGTGTCAATTTGCCAGCGACCATAGAGCAGCAAATCTAAATCCAGTGTCCTGGCTCCCCAATGCACCTGTCGCTCCCGCCCAAAATGTTGTTCGATCGATTGCAACACTTCCAAAACTTGCCAAGGATTCAAACTAGTCGTGAAAGTAGCACAGCCGTTGAGGTAGTCCGGTTGCGGTGGCCCCACGGGTTTAGTTTGGTACCAGCGAGAAACCTGGACATTGTCGATTTGGGGAATAGCCCGCAGTTGTTCGATCGACTGTTCCAAAATTTGCCGACTAGGCCCCAGGTTACTACCCAGGCCGATGGCACATGATATGTCAGTCATTATTTACTAATCACCCAAATAGATCCCCAAGCCTCGCGCGGTTTTTACTAAGGTGCTCTCTGGATTGACTGCACAATACAGCGAGATCGCTTGCTGAATCGGAACTGTAATTACCTCGCGCCGCTGCCAAGCCACCATATGGTCATACTTTTCATCGGCAATCAGATCGACTGCTGCTACCCCAAAAGCGGAGGCAATCAAGCGATCGAGCGGGGAATGCATTCCACCTCTTTGAGTGTGACCCAAGACTGTCACCCGGGTTTCGGCCCCACTGGCCGCTGCAATTTTTGTAGCTAGATAATAGCCAATCTCACCATAGCGATTATGACTGATTTCCACAATCTCGCCACACTCCGTTTTCACCGCTTCCGAAACAATGATCGGAAAGGCAAAGGGATCGCCTTTGTTGGTGGTGCCCAAGAATGTTTGTAGGGGGTTTAGCTGGTAAGTATCAATTATTCCTTAGTATTCCCTAAACTGTTTTAGAATCAGAAATAATTATTGATTTATTTCGCTTATGTCTTGGCCGCAACTCCTGCAACAACTCCTCGATCGACAGTCCCTCACTCAAGACCAAGCCACAGAATTAATGCAGGGCTGGCTCAATGAGCAAATTCCAGCGGGATTATCAGGAGCAATTTTGGTGGCTTTGCGAGCCAAAGGCTTATCGGCAGCTGAACTGGCCGGGATGGCTAAGGTTCTACAAGCTGAGGCTGTAAATCATCCCCAGCCGGTGATTGATACCTGCGGTACCGGTGGCGATGGGGCAGATACCTTTAATATTTCGACGGCGGTGGCTTTTGTGGCGGCGGCGGCGGGCTTAAAAGTAGCCAAACATGGCAATCGATCGGCCTCTAGTCGGGTAGGTTCTGCCGATGTATTGGAATCCTTGGGAGTGAATCTAGGCGCTGCGAGCGAGAAAGTCCGAGCCGCAGTAGAAGAAGTAGGGATTACCTTTTTGTTTGCCCCCGGTTGGCACCCAGCAATGAAGGCGGTGGCTCCGTTGCGGCAAGAGCTGAAAATTCGGACGGTGTTTAATTTACTCGGGCCCTTGGTGAATCCCCTGCGCCCCACTGGTCAAATCATTGGCACCTCCGATCCACAGTTACTAACGGTAATGGCTGAAGCCTTGGGACTTTTGGGTACAGAGATGGCGATCATCCTGCATGGCCGCGAAAAACTAGATGAAGCCGGATTAGGCGATGCCACAGACATGGCGATTTTGGTAAATGGCCAGGTGCAGTCGGCCACAATTCTGCCTAACGAGCTAGGAATTACGCCAGCGCCGATCGCAGCTTTAGCCGGGGGCGATGTGACGACTAACGCCGAGATTTTAACCACAGTTTTACAGGGCCGAGGAACGCAAGCTCAAAAAGATGCAGTGGCTCTAAACACCAGTCTGGCACTACAAGTGGGGGGAATGGTGCCCTTGGGCGATCATCACCAAGGACTATCGATCGCTAAACAGATCATAGCCAGCGGCGCAGCTTGGGGAAAATTAACTGAGTTAGTGAAATTCTTGGCTTGATTTAGAAAAAATCTTACAAGGCTTTAAAAACACCCGGTTCGGTTCTGATCGGCACAGCTTGAACGTTATCCAGTGCTGCACAGTATTGAATGTCGGTATCGCAATTCAGCCGCAATAGACGTTGACCATGACTGGCTACCCGCAGTAAGCCCACCAAATCATCCTGCCACTGCTGATACAAACTGATCGCCGCGATCGTTTCGTCGTTGCCAGCAATGTCTTTTAAATCTTTACCCGGTAGTTTGGCTTGCAAGCTGTCAGCGATCGCCCCGGCACAAACGGTATCTTCTAAGGCGTAACTACCTTCCCAGCCCGAACCTACAATCCACACAGTCTCCGGTTGCAGTTGGAGCAGATAATCGACCACGGCGGCTCGGTTGACCAGCGCTGCTGCCAAAACCGTTCTAGCCCCGGCGATCCGTTGCAGGGTGCGGGTGCCGTTGGTGGTACTAATAAATAAGCGCTTGCCGCCGACCACCTCGGGCGTACAGTCCAACGGTGAATTCCCTAAATCACAGCCCGCTACCTTGGAGCCGCCCCGTTCGCCGCCCCGTAACCTCTTAGCCGCTGGCCAGCTTTCACTGGTGGCCATCAGCGTATCCATATCTAGAAATGCTTCGATCGCTTCAGCACCAGCCGCTAAAGCCGTCACCATGGTGGTGGTTGCTCGCAACACATCGATGGCGATCGCACAGTCGGGAGCGTGGTCGGTGGGAGTTAGTTCAGGCGTGTGATAAACAAATACTTTCACAGTTTCAATAAGTATAAATACTAAAAATAATTTAAGCTTTCAATTCTAACCCGTAGCCTGGAGCATTTAACGCTAATCACGGCCAGTGACTGATAAACCTTCCACTAAAATGGAAGGCGTATAGCAAGGACCATTCCAGTCCGCATCATTGCCCAGTGCCACAATATTTTTGAGGGCGCTGTAAACGTTGCCACTGACCATCGTATCCTTAACTCGGCCAATTATCTCACCGCGTTGGACTAAATAACCTAAATCAACGTTGATCGAAAACTCTCCCGAAATCCCCGCGCCACCGCCCAAAACTTGATCAACAATTAGGCCACGATCGATCGACCCAATCAATTCGGCTAAAGACTGATCGCCGGGGGCAATCAGCAAATTGACCAAACCGGGGGTGGGATAGCTGCCCAGGCCAGGCCGAAAACCACAGCCGGTGGAACCCGAGCCCAAATTTTCGCCCACGGTGCGATCGGCATAAAATAATTGCAACTTGCCTTTTTTGACAAAGCTTAAAGGTCTGGTGGGAGTACCCTCATCGTCAAAAGGACAACTGTACGGACCTTTGGTAGGTTCTTGGGTGATCGTCAACTGCTCGGACATGACCATCTGACCCAACCTGTCGTTCCAAGGGGAAGCACCTTCGACCACTTGTTTGCCATTGATCGCCGCTTGGACTGTTTCCCACAACATATCAGCAGCTTTGGCGGTGAAGATTACGGGCATCTTGCCACTGGGAGAGGGCACGTTTTTATTAGCCCAGCGCAGCCGCTGAAAAATTTGCTGGACAATTTTTTCTGGTTCCAGAAAATCACGCTGGGTTTGGCCATCGCCGATCGCCAAAAAATCTTCACCCCGAATCCATTCAGCGGCAATGTAAGCACTGAGCGTGGTGTCGGTATAGCTACAGTCCAGCCCCAGACTATTTACTAGCCGGGTAGTTTCCGATTCACAGTCCCACTGGCTGCTACACAAAACCTCGGGAAAGGCCGTCCGAATAATTTGGATGGAATCTCGCCCCATCGCCAACAGTTCGTCCACTTCCACCATTTTGCCCAGATCGGGGTAAATCTTTTTGCCCCCACTATTCAGCTGGGGGGTTTCGGCGGCATTCAATTCAGCGATGGCCAACGTTTTATCGACCAACAGCTGCGGATCAACTGGGCCAAAGGCCACAGCTAAGCCGGGCTGGCCATTACGCCAGAGCCGTAGAGCAGTACCTTCGCTCTGAGCACTTTCCAACTGTTTCAGTCGATTGGCCTCAAAGAAAATTGGGCGCGAAAAGGACTGAGATTGATAGACCTCAGCCATTTCCGCCCCGGCTTTAGCAGACAGCTCCAGGAGCTGTTCAGAAATATCCACTAGCGGCTCCTGCCTCTTGCAATAACCAAAATCCGGCAAAGTCTTCGGCGGTGGGGTCAGACTGCACTGCTAAGAAATGTACGCCGTTGGATTTTTGCTTGGCGCGCTCAAAACTTACCGCTTCGTTAGCAATCACCATCTGGGTAGATATATCTAGATTAGCTAATGTCCAACTGTTGCTGGCACCAGTTTCTAGTAATATTTGGCTTTGGGGAGCCGGAGAATAGCGCACCATCGCTAGTTCTAGCCCTGAAATCCAAGCGGCAATCGGAATGGCTCGATCGCTAAAAATCAATAGACCCGGTACCTGACAATCGGGAGCAATATTGGCTAACTCCAGGGGGAAAGCTTCGGAAAAGCCGATCGACCAGTCCGGCATGTCTTGTAATTCACTAGCGGCCAAATTTACAAAGGCCCACTTGTTGCCCATAATCGCATCCGGCAAAGGCTGCGGCGGATCAGACATCATTTGCACCGAGGGAGCAGGCTGCTTCTGATAGGTCGGATCCAGGCTGTAAACCTCTGACTCTCTTTGTTGCAGCCAATGTTGTACGGCAATGGTGCGCCGACTAGGCGTGGCTGGAATACCCACGTCTTTACAAGCTTTTAGAATCATATTGTTCATCTGCCGCCGAAAGAAGCGAATCCCTTGGGGGGCTTCTGTGGACAGCTTGATCGCTTGCTGTAAGGCATCGCTGAGCCAAGCAGCATTTACTCGATCGCTAGGGCAATTTTGGGCAAACCGAAATAAGGAATCGGCGGATTGACGAGTACTCTGAGGGCTTTCACAAACCAGCAGCTCCCAAACCTTTTTCTGTTGATCATCTAAAATCGGACGGGAATAGAAGTCAATTTCCCAAGTTTTTCCCATTACTAAATCTGCTGTGATGTATTGGCCAATCCATAGATCATGATATCAGCTAACCGGACACTGCCTGCTGCGACTAGTGCCCAACTCCCGGAATACCAGTATCAAAAATCTACCCGAAGCAGATTAGTGGTATTTCGTGAATTTACTGGTCAAGATTACCAACCCAATCTACTTTTGGCGATCGTCCGAATCGGTTTATCACTTCCTTTAGCAGCAATTATTTCCAGTTGCTTGCGCGAGAGGCTGGTCGCATTGGCTAATTCTCTTTCGATGATGCTGTCTTTCCGCGCCAGTATTTCGATAAAGGCCGCCTCCGAGATGCTGGGTTCTTGCATCGCCGCCCGCATTCGATTTTGCCAGATAATGTTCTGAGCAGTGTAGTTGGCAAACGCGGAGTGCTTAGTCAGGTGCCTATATTGTTCAGCGGTGAGAGACGGGCAAGAGAGTAAGTTGTTTAAGGCCGTTTTAGCCATGGTCTGGTCTTCATCGATCGCACAGAGTTCAATATATTGCTCTAGCTGTTCGTTGGTGAAGCTTTCCTGTTCAAACAAGATGGTTTGAAAGGCTTCATAGCGGTGATGCTCGGGGCTGAGCCAAAAGGAGTCTTGGCCACTGTGGAATTTCTGAATTTGGTTTTCAAAAAAGCTGACGGGCAGTAACCAATATTCAAACCAGGGGGCGGGGAAGCGCAGTTGATCGATCGCATCTTGCATATTTTTAAGCGCTGTATTTAAGGTCTTCCCTTGATTCTCGCAGATTCAGGATCGAATCTTAATTCTTGGCATTTTAGCTAGCGCCAGCAGTTTTCTATCATCTTTGATTTGAATTGATAAACTAAATGTTGGAAGTCTATCGGCAAGTAGAGGCAGTGAACAAAAATGAAAATTTTGCTAGCTCGTGCTGAGCACCTAGAAGAAGTATCTCAGCTGTTCGATCAATATCGGATGTTTTACCAACAGCCTTCAGATTTGGGAGCAGCAAGAACTTTTTTGGAGGAGCGTTTGCAAAAAGGCGATTCTCAGATATTAGTAGCGAGCAAGGGAAATCAATTGATCGGCTTTACACAGCTTTATCCTAGTTTTTCCTCAGTTTCGATGCAACCCATTTGGATTTTGAATGACTTGTTTGTGGCCGAAAGCGATCGGCAACAAGGTATTGCCAAACTATTAATAGGAGCAGTAGCGGATTTTGCCCGAGAATCGGGAGCTGTAAGAATTGCCTTATCTACCCAAATTACCAATATGGCAGCGCAGTCTCTCTATGAATCGCTGGGATTCAGCAAGGATCAAGATTTTTATCACTATGCTTTGGCTCTCTAATTAATCTTCAATGCGCCGCTCCACAGCATCAATATCCGCCAACATTCCCTCCGCCTGAGCCAAAGCATTAATCGCTCGTTCCAGTTTGCTGAGGGAGGTCGATGAATACTCAATTAGATTAGAATATTTCATGAAGTTTTCTACTCCCAAACCACTACTAAAACTGGCTGTGCCAAAAGTCGGTACGGTAGAATTTGGTCCAGCAATATAGTTGTTGACAGCTGTAGGTGTATGACCACCCAATAAAATTGTACCCGCATGTCGGAATGAACTCGTCAACTCCCAAGGTTCAGACACCCACAGCATTAACTGAGCCGGAGCGAACTGGTTGGTCAACTCCACCGCTTGACTGATTTTGTCTACCACGATAATTAGACAATGATGTGCGATCGCTTTTTCGGTGAGAAGTGATTGAGAACGATCAGCTAGTTGCTTAGCCACAATAAGTTGCACTTGTTCGGCCAAATCTCGATCGTTGGTAATCAAAATCGCCGCCGCTAAGATATCGCGGGCAGCTTGTGCCAACAAATCGGCAGCCACAATGCCAGCCCGAGCTTGTTCATCGGCCACAATCACTAATTCTGGAGAACAGGCGATCGCATCAATTCCCACTACGCCAGAAACTAATTGCTTAGCCAAGGTCACATACATATTGCCCGGACCAGCAATCAAATCTACCTTGGGAATGGTCTCTGTCCCATAGGCTAAAGCAGCGATCGCCTGCGCCCCGCCCACCCGATAAATTTCCTTCACCCCCGCGATTTGAGCAGCTACCAATACAGCGGCTGGGATCGAGCCATCAGCATTAGGAGGCGTGACCATTGCCAACTGCTGCACCCCGGCCACTTGCGCTGGCAGGGCATTCATCAACACCGTACTGGGATAACCCATCCGCCCTCGGGGAATATATAACCCCGCTCGATCGACTGGTCGGTATTGACGACCCAAGGTGACATCATCTGGGGCAAAATGCACCCAAGATTTGGGCAAATGCAATCGATGAAAGGCAGTAATCTGGGCGGCGGCCACTTCCATTGCTTGCAGGAGTTCCGGGGAAACCTGCTGATAGGCCACATCTAGATCTGACCCACTGACTCGCAGTCGATCGAGGGGTAAATTCTGACAGTCGTACTCAGCGGTATATTGAAGTAGCGCACTATCTCCCTGTCGCCGTATTGTCTGGATAATTTCTCTGACGGTCGCCTCTTTATGGACAACTTGGTCATCTTGGTTGCGAGAGCGGATTCGAGCCAACTCTTGCTGGGCTTCAGCCAGCTGAGTAATGATGCGCAGCATGGTGTGGGTCGCCAAGTAATGGTTCTCCTAGCTTAACGCGATTTTATCGGGTTCAGCTAATTTGCGCTTAGGAAAGCTGTGATGGAGGATTTATACTAGAACCTGGACAATTCCAACACCTTCAAACAATCAATTATGAGCCTGGAACAGAAGTCATTATCGGAGCAAGAGGTGGAGTCGGTAATGCAAGCTTTTGAGCATGAAGGCGCTAGTGTGCGGGCATCGATGCGCTATTTGATGCAAGAGAAGGAAATAATTGCCGCTGGCTTGTTATTGTGTTTATCTTTTTTGAAAGGTCAGAAGATCAAAGGTGTGGTCGTCCAAGAGTTGCAGAAAGTTGAACCAGCTCAGTTCAATCAAGGTTTAATTGATTTTCAGCTGTTGTGTTCGATCGAACAAACAGCAATTAATGTTGGAATAGTAGTGTTAACAGAGCCGTCCGCTAACGAGGTTTGCACTGCTCTCAATCGTTTATTTTCTTATAAGGATTTTGGTCTAAATCGTCTTTGCATTCTCCGTTCTGCGGCAGTAATTGATAGTGATCCACAGGTTCAAAATAATTTTTCTCGGCTGTTATCACCAGAAATAGGCGGTAGCTTAGTAGATTTGCGAGTTAATGCCTTAGAGATGATTTTGACGATTTTGTTCGTTTTTCGAGGTCGGCACAAGTATTCAATCGAGACTTCCGCTCTGGCCAACTATCTGCAACAAGCCAATATTTTGCCGAATAATTCAATTATTCGGGATTTATTAATCAGTCAGGTCGATTATTAGGCGAGTTCTTGGTGGTGCGATCAAACAACTTAAATACTTATTCCAAGTGTTTAATATTAACCAAAACAACTTTCATCTTCACTTTTGCAACCAAAATTTTATGTGATGTCGAAGAGAGCTTTCAAAATAGTTTTATATCTATTTTTCAACTGTCTAGAAACTAAACCACCTTTTTGAATTGAAAGCAATACATCTACAGAACAAGATCCTTTCCATAAAGGGTTTTCTTTCGCAAGTTTGGTAATATTTATTTCACGGGCATGTCTGTAAACTATAGTAGCTTAAGCAAACCCAGGTAATACATAGGCTTGTCATGCAGCTTTAGAAACATTGCTGCTGCTTCAACAGCTTTCTCGGGACGGAAGTGGTATTGAATCGACATAATCACAATGATGCAACTGCCTTACTGATACATCTCTATTATAGATTTTACCCATTGTTGATCACTTATCAGCCTAAAACTTACAAATTAAGTATTTAGGCTACACAAGTACAAGTTCATTTTAACAATCCTTATTAAAGACTATGGCACCACCGCACTATTTAACAACGGTGGATTTCGCCCCGCCAATAACTCATCATAATCTCGAACTTCAATTAAATTATTACGATCGTCCACCATCACCACCTGGGGACGATGATCGGCCATCTCCACCGCATCAAACTGGGCATAGGTCATAATAATCAGTCGATCGCCTTTTTCACCCAACCGCGCCGCCGCTCCATTCAGTTCGATCGATCCCTCACCCGCTGGCGCAGCGATCGCATAGGTCACAAAACGCTGACCATTATTGACATTCACAACCTGCACCTGCTCGTAGGGAATGATGTTAGCTGCTTGCAGCAATAGTTCATCAATACTAATACTACCCATGTACTGCAAATTGGCATCAGTTACAGTACAGCTATGAATTTTTCCAGACAATAATGTGCGGTACATAGAGTTGGAGATTAAGGACAATCACTTACCATTGATAGCACTTAAGTGCTAGAGAAAAAAGCGTATTTCAGCCCTAGAGTAATTTGGCGTTGCTGAGCGGAGAGATGAATCGCCCTCATCCCCTAGCCCCTTCTCCCAGACTTGGGAGAAGGGGGATCGGATTATTGCTCCCCTCGCCCAATTTTGGGAGAGGGGTTGGGGGTGAGGGCAAAATCGATTTTCATACTTGAATTCAGCAATGCCCAATTTCTTAATTCCCCTTTTTAAGGGGGCTAGGGGGATCTCTTACTTATAAGCAGCAATACACTTATTAACTAGTGCTTGAACTTCACTAGCGTCTTTCCAGCCTAAGATTTCAGTTACTTTCTTCTCTAGGTTCTTGTAGGTTTTAAAGAACTCAGTGATTTCATCTAAACGGTGCTGGGAAATATCATTAATCGATTTGACTTGAGCATAGCGCGGATCTTTATCCGGTACACACAAAATCTTCTCATCCCGATCGCCACCATCAATCATTTCCAACATGCCGATCGGACGAGCAGCAATTACACAACCAGGGAAAGTTGGCTGATCCATGATCACCATGGCATCCAAAGGATCGCCATCATCGCCTAAAGTATTGGGAATGAAGCCATAATCGCAGGGATACTGCACTGACGAGAACAACACCCGATCGAGAGCAAAGGCATTCAAATCTTTGTCAAACTCATACTTGTTCTTGCTGCCAGCAGCAATTTCGATCAGGACATTAATAATCCCTGGTTTTGGTTGAGCCGGAATCCGCGCTAAATCCACAGTAAAATTCTCCAAATAACAACGTCGAGGAACTAATCCCTTGAACATTTTACTTGGAGAACGTCGCACTCACCGCAAGTGCTGGTTATTTCACAATAGAAACCTCGGTGGCTACATTCCCTGGGGGACTGCTGGGCGAATACGTGGCGATCGCCGCAATTGGCAGAGTTAGAGTCAGGAGGGCAATTACAGTCCCCCAGACTTCTTCCCAAGCATGGGTACTAGCAGGCAAAGATTTAAAAGATTTATTTGGTGACGGCGCAGGGTCCATTGAGAAATTCTATAATTCAACATTGGTAGAAGGGGCTTTTTTGGGCTGATGATCTACCACTATTTATATAGTACCCATTCTTTCGAGAGAAATTTGTGCTGGTCATTACAGATAACCGTATTTCAAGACGGCTGGGATCGCCAAACCATTACTGATCCCCAGGATCGGCGGTTATTAATTTTTCCTTAAGGTGTGATTAATTGCTGATTATATTTGCAAAAACTATGACCGAATCTTCCGCCACAGGTCGCCTAACAAATAAAGTGAGCCAGACATCACTACCAAATTAGGACTGAGGTAAGCAGTATTCAGACCAGTTGGCCAGTCCGAATGAGCATGAACTTCCATGGCAGGGTGTATCGATCGAACAACTTTCACCAACTCAGCCGAATCGGCAGTGAGTTCATCGGGCACAGGCACAAAATGCACAATATCCCCGACCCGCAGCAATGCTTGCAAAATGGGCAAATGTTCTTTGGTCGTCAGCATTCCGATCACCCAGGTCACGGGCTTCTGCAAGGCATCCACATAACCGCGCAGGGCGATCGCCGACTCTATATTGTGGGCACCGTCAATTAGCAAGGGCTGGCCTTGCCAAATCGTCCATTGCAATCTGCCTGGCCATTGGGTCTGCGCCATACCTTGCTGAATGGCGGCCAAATCAATTTGCCAGCCTTGTTTTTGTAATATTTGGATGGTGGCGATCGCCAGTGCCGAGTTATGGAGCTGGATAGCACCCAACAGCGGTAAAGAATATTCAATACCATAGGCTATAGCATGGCGCTGCGGCTCCGGTTGGAGTTCGCGAGCCAATTCAATCTGAGTCAGCACACACTGCAAATCAGCGGCTTTTTGTCGAATCACTGTCACCGCCGCTAGCGGCAGTTGACCAATCACCACCGGACAACCTAATTTAATAATCCCGGCTTTTTCAGCGGCAATTTCGGGGATGGTTTCGCCAAGCTGCTGCCAATGCTCCCGACTAATGCTGGTAATCACACTCACCAGCGGTCGATCGATCACGTTCGTGGCATCCAGTCGTCCGCCCAGTCCCACCTCAATCACAGCGATATCGACCTGCTCCTGGGCAAAATACAGCCAAGCAGCAGTAGTAATTAGTTCAAACTTGGTCAGGGCATTGTCTGTGGCAGTATTTTGAATCTGATGAATAATCGCCGTTAATCGATCGGTCTCGATCGGCTGGCCATCAATGCAAATTCGCTCGTTCCAATCTACTAAATGGGGCGAAGTATAGCGGCCCACTTTATAACCCGCTGCTGTGAGAATACTGGCTAAGTAAGCACAGGTGGAGCCTTTACCATTGGTACCCGCCACATGCACCACCGGCAAGGCGCAGTGGGGACTGCCCAATGCCGCTAACACTTCTTTAATATTCTCTAGCCCCAGCTTGACACCTGATCGATGCCAAGGCAGCAAAATGGCATCCAAGTCCACCAACTTTTCCATCGCTTAATCCATGGTCAGCTCACCACAGACATCTAGTCTAGTGAACCGACCCACATTAATAAACTTAGCTGCCAGTGTTTCAAAAACAGCCGGACTAATCCAGCCCATCTGTTGCAATAGATAGAGGGCAGTGGCATATTTACTGCGAGCGCTGCCGTCATTAGCCTTGATCGCCAAACCCATGCCTTCGCCCACTTTGCCCACACACTGAATACCTTCTGCGCCAGATTTACTGACCAATTCTCCTTGAGTCAAGCGCATTAGCTCCGTATCAAAGCGCCCCTCACCACCGATTAATTCGGGATAATGCACCATCGATCGCATGATTCTTTCTAGATCTAAGCTTTGCCCAGCGGCTAACTGCGCGTACAAAATCGCCATATGATCTAGCTGTAAAAGATAAGTCGGCGCGCCGCAGTCATCACAGGCTCCAATAAACTCTTCCGCTGGCATTTTCAATAGATCAGCAAACTTTTGTTGAATCAACTTTTGCAGTGGATGATGGCGCTCCAGGTAGTTACTAATCGGCCAGTCATGAGCTTTGCAGGTTGCCAACATGCCCGCATGTTTACCGGAGCAATTGTGCTCTAACGGACTGGTTTTGCCAGCCGGAATCGGGCACTGCAAATCGCTAGTTTCTAATTCGGCTCGCCATAAAATATGGAATGCTTGCCTGGCATGGTGAATTTCACCAGCATGAGAGCTACACATGATCGCTAGATCTCGATCGCTTAACTGATAGCGCTCTAAAACACCGCTGGTAGTGGCGGCTAGAGCTTGAAAAGGCTTCAGTGCCGATCGAATAAAAGTAGGATAACCAGCATCGCCAGCCACCGACAAGACCCGGCCACGGTAGTCGCAGACCACCGCTTGAGCATGTTGGACAGACTCGACCAGACCCTCCCGCAGCAGGTTGACGGTAATTTCTGGAGCGCGTTTTCCTCTGGCCATTCCATTTCTCTGTTGTAGTGCAGTCGATATTTTAGCAGAACTAACCGATCGAACTGATGAACCAAACTAGACTACCAGCACCAATAGCTCCCAGCATGGATAAAAAAGTGAGCTGAATGCGCCGAATCACTGGTTGCACTTCATGGACAGCTAGCAACCGATCGCGTGCTGATATCTCAGCGGTTTTTGTCCAAGTCTGGCCATCATACCAACCAGATTCTTCATAGAACACTGCGTCCGATCGCAGCCTTTGATCGACATGCCGCCAGCCCGTATACAAGTAGGTAGCCGCCAGGGCTACAAATATCAAGGCACCGCCCATACTAGCCAGGGCAAAATGCAATGGCTCGCGACGCAAAGAAAAACTAACATCGGCAATGGGAGCCGTAATCACCAGGCCAAACAGCCAAATCCGCAATAGCTTGTAGCCATAAGCCACCACCGCCAGCTGACCCCACTTGAAAAACCAAGATTCTTGCAATTCTTGATATTCGTTAATAGGCTGCTGCTCCTTCGGCACCGGACAGGGAGAAACACTAGACATATATTTTCAACTAGGTAAAATCTGGCAGAGGAATAACTTCACCATGACTCCAAAAAGCTTCTAGGTTATAAAACTCTCGATCGTCTGGCGACATGATATGCACAATCACATCCCCATAATCGACCAATACCCAATTACCCTTGCCCGCACCTTCGGTACTCATTGGCACAATGTTGAGATGTTCTTTCACCTTGTCTTGAATCGACTCGGCGATCGCCCGCAGTTGCGCCCGAGAGTAGCCGGTGACTATCAAAAAATAGTCTGCCATGAAAGATACTTCAGAGACTTTCAGCAACAGCATATCGCCAGCCTTGCGATCGTCCGCCGCTTCGGCAGCCAACAGAGATAATTGTTCGCTAGTATAGGTTAGGGTAGGATTGGCCATCAAGGTACTGTTCATAGATTATTGATAAATTATTATTGTATTTTTAGACAGTGGCGGGTTGGAGAGCAGTGGTCATCGCCCAATTGCGCGTCCGCACTGTGCGAGGATGAATTTGTTTACGATTAGCAATGAGATGTTTCAGGCTATAGTCGCAGGTATGCCACACAGCTTTCACTAGATCTTCAGAACTAGTTTGGCGTAGTGTTTGCAAAGCTTCGTCGTCGCCTCGGCCAGGTTCTAGGCTATCAGCTAAGAAAACTACACAGCTCAGGGCTGACATGCCTGGCCGACCGAGGGTATGGTCAGCGATCGCTTGCAAAATTTCGGGGTCGGTAACTTGAAATTCATCACGAGCTACAATTGACCCCACATCGGCATGAAGCAGGTGCGGAGTAGCAATATCTACTTCATCCAATTCTAGTCCTTCAGCCTGCGCCATGGCCAACAATCGCTGGGGTTTAAAATATTTGGCCAGGTCGTGCATCAATCCGGCCAGCGCCGCTTTTTCCACATCTAAATGGTGGAGGTTAGCGAGATCGATCGACATGGCTTCCACACCCAGAATATGGTTCACCCGGTGTTCAGAAACATTCTCACGGAGCCAAGTGATCACCCTTGTACGCATAGATAACTTAGGACTTGCACTAAATAATTTAAGTAGGAATCATTCTAACGCACTGTTTAACTATGTGTAGCGAATGAGGTAAGAAGGATTGATTTGGTTTAAAATGACCCCTGTTATAACTGGTCTCATAGCCATAATCACATGTCACTAATTAAAAAATGCCTGGCCGAATTTATTGGCACCTTCTGGTTGGTGTTTGGTGGTTGCGGTAGTGCCGTTTTGGCTGCTGCCTATACAGAAGTAAACAACCAAGCTGCAGCCGCTGGTGGAGCGGCTGCAACAGCAGCTGCGGCTAAAGCTTCCTTAGGGATTGGTACCTTTGGGGTATCCGTTGCTTTCGGTTTGACTGTATTAACGATGGCTTATGCTATTGGTCATATTTCTGGCTGTCACCTCAATCCAGCTGTTTCGTTTGGATTGTGGGCTGGCAAGCGCTTTCCCTCCTCAGAATTACTGCCTTACATCATTGCACAAGTAGCTGGTGCGACTTTAGCTGGTGGCTGGATTTATGCGATCGCTAGTGGTAAAGCGGGCTACTCTCTCACCGGGACGGGGCCTTTAGCTACCAACGGCTTTGGTCAACATTCGCCCCAGGCATATTCGATGTTTGCCTGTTTCATGACCGAGGTATTGCTTACTTTCGTTTTCCTATTTGTCATTCTAGGTGCTACCGACAAACGTGCCCCCCAGGGTTTTGCCCCAATTCCGATCGGTTTGGTTTTAACTCTGATTCACTTAATCAGCATTCCCATCACCAATACTTCTGTGAACCCGGCTCGGAGTACTGGGCCAGCTATCATTGTCGCCATCTTTGGCAAAACTGAGCTATTAGGCCAAGTTTGGTTATTTTGGTTAGCGCCAATTCTGGGTGCAGTTCTGGCTGGATTCCTTTATTACAGCATGTTTGAAGAAAAGAGTTCTTTTAACAATTAATTTCTGTCCATATACACATCAAAAGGTCTACCTAATAGGTAGACCTTTTTTTAGCAATTCACTAAGTTGCTTCCCTTTCGTTCCAAGGAGCAATGTAGGTCATTAAGATCAGACCAGGAATTGCAGCCAAGATGCTGAGCCAGAAGAAGTTAGTCCAACCCAAGCTTTTGGAAATACCACCCATGGGTCCAGTAATAAAGCTACGACCTGCCAACATAAAGCTAGAAAACAACGCAAATTGGGTCGCCGAAAACTGCTGGTTGCAGAGACGCTGCATAAAGGCCACAAACACCAAAGATTCTAAACCAGCAAAAAAGGATTCAGCATTTACGGCGAGTAACAACAAACGGGTATCTGGCTGGTTAATCTGCGCAAGTAACACATAGGGTAAAGTTCCTACAGCCAGCAAGATGATCGATAACCATAAAGCACGATTCATACTCACTTTAGACATCAACCACGCCCCAGCTAAGGATCCAACAATGGCTGCAATCAATCCCATTGCTCCAATGTTGCCAATATCAGTAGTACTGAAACCAACATCTTTAAAAAAGAGTTTGGAAACAGATTTGACCATGTAGTCACCCAGCTTATAGACCAAAATATATAGCAGAATAGCTAGCCCACCCGACACGGTTTTTCTTTGGAAAAAATCCTTAAAGGGTAAGACGATCGCATCGGCCATTGATGCTGGAGCAACATTTTCATCGATGGGTTGTGGTGCAAATAAAGAAGCAATTACTCCCAAACCTAACAAACCAGCCATAACCACATAAATAGCATTCCAGGATAAATGATTTGGATTTTTCACATCAGCTAAACCCAAGATCCAGTTACCGGCGATCAGCACCGCAATGCGAAAACCATTTACCCATAAGGCTGTTCCCGTACCTTTTATTCCTTTATCATCTTTATCTAAAACATCAGTCCGATAAGCATCGGAGGCAATATCTTGGGAAGCACTAAAAAAACCAATTAATACTGCGATTGCTGTAAAAGCTTGCAGATTTCCGGGATTAGGATTCTGAGTGGCCATCAGTAACAACAGCAAAATCAAGATAGCTTGGGTAAGCAGCAACCAGCCCCGTCGTCGTCCTAAAAAAGGTGGGACATATTTGTCTAAAAAGGGTGACCAAATGAATTTCCAGGCGTAGGGGAAAGTTGCTAAGGCTCCGATCGCAGTAATCTGAGCAGCATCAACTTTTTGTTCTTTTAACCACAACTGCAATGGTCCATCCAATGCCTGTGCTGGTAGTCCAGAAGCAAAACCTAGCAGCAGCAAAGAAATCATTTTACGGCTGCGGAAAATATCCACAAAAGATGAAGAAGAAGCCATTACTATTCCATAGGTTTGAACAAGACAGCATCATCGCATAACAGCACGATAATCAACAACAAGACTACTTAATCCTTAATTTGTTGCAGATTTAATCAGCGGTTATGATGACAAATAGCCGCTAGCCAGCGAAAACTCAACATGACAGTCACCATCCCCTTACAAGACCTAGAAATCAACCCCGGCAATCGAGTTGGCATTCATCACCTTTCTTGGCCAGATTTTACCAATATCCTGGAAAATCTGAGCGAAAATCGCTCTACTCGTGTTGCCTACCATGCGGGCACCCTAGAAATCATGTCACCCCTGGCCGCCCACGAAAGACCACATCGGATTATTGCTTCCATCATCACCACCATTCTGGAAAGTCAAGAACGGGACTGGGAAGACTTCGGCTCTACTACCATCAAGCGATCGCCTATCGCTGGCATTGCACCAGATACTTGCTTTTATATTCAAAATGCTTCCCAAGTACCAGGCTGTACCAATCTGGATTTAGCAAATTATCCACCACCAGATCTGGCGATCGAATCGGACGTAACATCCTTAACCGTGATCAGCGCTTACTTGGCGCTACAAATTCCCGAAGTCTGGGTTTATCGCAATCATCAGCTCACTATTTACATTTTGGAAGACCAAAGTTACCGGGAATCAACCAGCAGCCTTGCTTTTCCAATGCTCCCTGTGGTCACCCTCATGCCCCAACTGGTGAACCAGGCGATCGACATCGGCACCAGAAAAACCCTGCAAAACCTCAGACAAATGCTGAGTCAACCATGAGTAACCGCACCATTAATCTAGATGATCGACTATATACTTACCTGCAATCCGTTGCCGTCCGAGAGCCAGAAATTCTAGCCGAGCTCCGCGCCGCAACCAACCAACACCCCCAAGCCGTGATGCAAATTGCTCCCGATCAAGGACAATTCATGGGCTTACTGGTGCAATTATTGGGCGTAAAAAAGGCGATCGAAGTCGGCACGTTTACTGGTTACAGTGCATTAGTGATAGCTTTGGCGATGCCCGCAGAAGGCCGCTTGATCACCTGTGATGTAAACCCTCAAGATACCGCGATCGCTCAACGCTATTGGTCTGCGGCTGGGGTTGATCACAAAATAGATTTACGTTTGGGTCAGGCGATCAACACTCTCCAAAACTTGTTAGATAAAGGCGCAGCCAATACTTTTGACTTAGCCTTCATCGATGCTGATAAAAGCGGCTATCCCCAATACTACGAAGCTTGTTTGCAGCTTCTCCGACCCGGGGGACTAATTTTGATTGATAATGTGCTCTGGTCTGGTGCTGTCGCCGATCCGACAATTACCGATAAACGCACCACTATCTTGCGCGGGCTAAACCAGCAAATTCACCAAGACGATCGAGTGAATATTAGTCTGCTGCCGATCGGCGATGGTTTAACTTTGGCCATGAAAAGATAAAAACCAACCTTAGAATCAAGAATTAAATAACTTAGAACTCTTGCCCCCCTCTCCCAGCCTTGGGAGAGGGCTGGGGTGAGGGCAAATACCCTAGCCCCGCTTCATCGCTCTGGCAATATCCCGTTGATCATCTTTCTTGCGCAGATCATCCCGTTTATCATAGAGTTTTTTACCGCGTGCCAGGGCAATCGAGACTTTCACTTTGCCATTCTTCAGATACATCTTGACCGGAACTAAAGTCAGACTTTGTTGATCGACCTTGCCCACCAACTGCCGAATTTCTTTTTTGTGCAGCAGTAATTTGCGAGTGCGGGTCGGCTCATGGTTGTAATAAGCGCTGGTCGTGGCATGAGCCGAAATATGCGTGTTCAACAGCCAAGCTTCCCCATTCCGGATCAAGCCATAGCTGTCTCGCAAATTAATTTTGCCTGCCCGAATCGACTTCACCTCGGTGCCAGTCAACGATATTCCGGCCTCTAACACCTCCAGGAATTCATACTGAAACCTGGCTTGTCGGTTATCAGCTAATACCTTAATGCCCGTATTTTTCTTCTCACTCATAAGCTCCAGTATAGCCTACAGCAAATGCTCCCAATCAGTGTTCTCCTTGATTTTCCCCAGGACTCCTTTAATTTCCTGAGTCCGATTTTTGTCTACCACCAAAGTCACATTGCCATCCCGTACCACCACAATATTTTCTAAGCCGATCGTCACGATCACTTCATCACTACTACTGGCATACAGAATCGCCCCGGCTGTATCCAAACCAATATGCTGGGCTAGTTCTACGTTTATATTATGAGAAGTATCACCCTTGAGCAGGCGTTCGATCGCATTCCAATCACCCAGATCATCCCAACCAAAACTAGCCGGTAGCACATAGGCTAGCTTAGTTTTTTCCATCAAAGCATAATCGATACTCTGCTTGGTAATCGTGGGATAAGCATCCAGACCAGATTCCACCAAAGGCTGAATAATGTGAGGCGCATGCAAATGCATCTCATCCAACAAGGTCTGAGCCGTGAAAATAAACATCCCACTGTTCCAGGTGTAATTGCCAATCTTCAGAAATTCAGTGGCCGTCTCTTGATCGGGCTTTTCGGCAAACCTATTCACCTTGTAAGCTTTTTGACCTAAATATTCGCCAGAAATTTGGCCTTCTTGAATATAGCCATAGCCCGTGGAAGGAAAATTGGGGGTAATTCCTAAGGTGACGATCGAAGGCTGTTCCTGAGCTAAGGCCGCCGCTGCTTTCAGAGTCTGATTAAAGCCCGCTTCATCGGCAATATGATGGTCGGCAGGGAAAAATCCCACCGTCGCTTGGTGGCCATGCCGAGCCGCCACCGCCAAAGTTGACCAAGCCACCGCCGCCGCCGTGTCCCGACCTTCTGGCTCTACCAGCAAATTAGTAGCAGGCAATTCTGGTAACTGTTCTTGTACTCCTGCCGCCAACTGCGCCGAAGTCACCACCCAAACATTTGCCCAGCCGCCAGCAATTTCTAATAACCGATCGGCAGTCGCTTGCAGAAGGCTTACCCCACTGCCATCCAAAGACAGAAACTGTTTCGGACGATGTTTACGGCTCAGAGGCCAAAAACGTTCGCCTTTACCACCAGCTAGAATGATCGGAATCAAAGTTTTGGTCATGGGTCAGGAATCGCTTGGTACATTCACAAACAATGGTTAAATTGCCAGGTGGCAAATCGATGAGATTCTACTAAACCGAGTTTCGGCTGGTAACAGCAGGTTTAGCACCAACAGAACACAGCCAAAACCCAAATTTTTAATCTTCGTGATCGTCGAACGGGTCATCTAATTGAGCAGCTGGTGGTCCAAAAGAGAGGTACAAACCATAACCAGTAATGGCTACGATGATCGCCCCCAGTGAAATACTAAGAACTGTTGCGGATTCCATAGGAGTTACAAGTTGCGAATGGTATACTTCTATAATATATTGCGATATGTTAAAGCAAACTTTTTATAGCTTATTTTTAGGTGACCCATGGGACAACGTACAAAGTTAGGCGATATTCTTAGACCACTAAACTCCGAGTATGGTAAGGTCGTCCCAGGTTGGGGAACCACACCAGTCATGGGTGTTTTTATGGTTTTATTTGCAGTCTTTTTGCTAATCATCCTGCAAATCTATAATTCTTCACTAGTCTTAGACGGTTTCTCCGTCAACTGGGGCGGCGTTAAGTAAGCAACAGAACATCGTTAAAAGAACAGGGTAGAAAAAGCTTTCTTTTTCTACCCTGTTCCTGTATAAATACCTTCAGGTCAGTTATGAGTAACCAACTACCGAAAAAGCTGCAAAATCATCCCCAAGAAAAAAAAGACCGGGAGACGATTAGTCAAATCATTCAGAGCAACGCCGAAAACCCGGTTAATCTCGCAGAGCTAGCGCGGCTCCGTATTCGCTACCAAGGATTTCCGGGTGCAGTGGCCATTAAAGATAGCCTGGATCAAATTATGAAAAAATGGGGACTAACCGAAACAGAACTTTTTGCCAAAACTCGTGAAATCCACAACCATGAGCGGATCTATCAAGTGCGTAGCAAGTTTCAAGAACAGGAAGACTGGACATAAAAGCCGTGGTCAGAAACCAGTCTTCGGTTCTGGCTGTCCTACAGCATGAAGCAATATGGTATTCTAGCCTTGGCTAGCACCAGATGAACAGTCTGGATGAGGGTCGGTTCAGCACCTTATTTAGAGTAGAATTCTGCAGTTCCAGTTGGCTTATCAATTTCATTAATCGACTTCAATAATATGTCTGAATTATCCCATCCCGAAGATAGTGAACTAAACGATTTAGTGAATTTGACAGATGAAGCTGGTCGAACTCTTAGTTGCTATGTTGAAAAATATTTGGAGTTAGACTCTAAAACTTATTTGCTACTGCTACCAGTCGATTCTCCGATCGAAATCTTTGCTTGGAACGAAGATGATGATGACGACGAAGAATCTGCTGAACTAACGGCGATCGATGAAGATGATCAAATTGCGACCGTTTTTGCCGATGCCAGCGCTGTATTGTCGGAGCAAAATCTGACCCTGAAGCAGACAGCCTATACTCTAACCGCGTCCGGCGACTTGCCCCCTCTCGATCCAGAAGAAATTCTCCAAATTGACCTAGAAGGAGAAGATTTGGAGCCAGAAGAGTTTCAAATTCTTTGCCATTTTTACAATGAAGAACAGGAATACATCATCTGTACTCCTGTAGATCCACTGCTTTTCTTTGGGAAGAAAAATGAACAGGGCGTTGTAGAACTCCTATCTAATCAAGAGTCTGATGAAGTTGCCCCCCAATTGGAAGAACTACTCCTCGATGAAGCCTCCTGATCAGGAATGTCTAGATTTTTTGTTGATTTCTGAACTACTAATATACCTATGAAAGACCGATCCAGTTTGCCGAAGTGGGCAAAATTCGCTGCTCCTACCGGCATTGCGGCTGTTGTGGCGAGCTTAGGACTATTTGCTTGGTGGAATGATGCGATCGCCCCACCAAGTACCACCAATAGTCCCGAAGTGCAATTCAACATTCCTGCTGGTAGCTCCGCGCAATCGATCGGCAAAGAACTCGCCGCTCAGAAATTAATCAAGTCAGAATTAGCCTGGAAACTCTGGACATCGGTCTTTTCACGTCAAAGCAAAGGAGCAAAATCTGGCAGCTACCAAATTTCGCCTGGCCAGCCCCTACCCGATATCGCTGGCAAAATCTGGAGTGGCAAAGTCACCGAAGTAACCTTTAAGGTACAAGAAGGCTTTAATCTCAAGCAAATGGCGCGGTACTTTCAGGATGAGAAACAGTACTTCAAGGCTGAAGAATTCATCGCCGCCACCCAACAAATCCCCCGCGATAAGTTTCCCTGGCTACCAGAAGGTATTAAAGACCTCGAAGGATTTCTGCTCCCAGAGACCTATAAAATCTCCAAGGAAGGAATCACCGCTTCAGGGGTGGTCAATCAGATGCTGAAACAGTTTGAGACTAGTGCGCTACCTTTATATAAGGCACAAGGGGCTAACTCCAAACTATCCCTTTTGCAGTGGGTCAGCCTGAGTAGCATTGTGGAGAAAGAAGCAGTTATTCCAACCGAGCGACCACAAATTGCCGGAGTTTTCATCAATCGTTTAGCTAAAGGCATCAAACTAGGATCTGACCCCACCGTTGAATATGCTTTTGGCGTTACCCAAACTCCGGATAAGCCACTACTTTTTTCACAAATCCGTAAACCCCATCCTTACAATACCTATACAACAGCCGGTATTCCACCCGGTCCGATAGCTGGGCCAGGATTGTCTAGTCTGAAAGCAGTACTAGCACCAGACAATACTGACATGCTCTTTTTTGTGGCCAGATATGATGGTACACACGCATTTAGCAAAACCAATGCAGAACACGAGCGAGCAACCAGAGAAATTCGGGCTGGTCGCCAACAGGCTCAGAAAAAATAAGTAGGGACTTCAATGCTTTTTCGTAAATTGCAGCCAGATTTAGTTTTGGGTAGCAACATTTTGCAGCTAACTCCAGCGATACTTCAAGAACATCAGCTGCGTGGATTAGTTCTGGATATTGATGACACGATTATTCCGGTAAAAACTGCTGCTGCTCAGCCAGAACTATTAGAATGGCTAGCAGAGATTCGACAAGTTACCAAACTATGGCTAGTAACCAATAATCCGCATCGTCATCGCATTGAATCGATCGCGAGTAGTCTAGATCTTCCCTATTTTTTGTCAGCAGCCAAGCCTTCCCGGAAAAAGCTCCGACAAGCTGTTGATAGCATGGACTTGCCCTATCAAGAAGTAGCGATGGTTGGTGATCGAATCTTCACCGACATTCTAGCTGGCAACCGCTTGGGAGTATTTACTATTCTGGTTGATCCGATCGTTGCCCAAAATTCCACAGCTAGTTTCCATTTCCTTCGTCAAGCTGAATTTAGCCTCGCCCAGCTTACTGGTGTTTCGTTAGCAAGGCCATACACACATCGAAAAATATTGTAATAAAAGTCAATTAATCCTTATTTATTGAAATATAAATAAAATATTAAGAAACAAAAGATTTTCGATTTTATCTGGCACTATGGTTATATTGCAAATGAGACCAGCTTATATAAAGGTCTTAAACATAACAAAATAAATTTAAAACTAGAGTGTTAGCCTGTTTCGGGCTAACGCTCTGCTTTTTTTAATATTGATTTATCATTCAAAAACAAGATAATTACTTCTCCCATCCGAGAAATCAACAAATTTCTGTCATATTAGTCAATACTAATTTTGTGAAGTCGTTCACCAATAGCGTAAATACTTACCATATAGAGTCTGCAATATTTATTTATGCAACCAGTTATAGTGATAAAAGTGGGGACTTCGAGCCTAACCCGTCCTGATGGTGGACTGGCATTAGCAACTATTGCAGCTTTAATTGAGACTATCGCTGATTTAAAATGTAAAGGATATTTAGTAATATTAGTCTCCTCTGGTGCTGTAGGTGTAGGTTGTACTAGGCTAAATATTTCTACAAAGCCAAAAATTATTGCCCTCAAGCAAGCAGCAGCTGCCGTTGGCCAAGGCCGTTTAATTAGAGTGTATGATGACTTGTTTAGCCAATATGATTTGCCAGTTGCCCAAATTTTACTAACCAGAAGCGATTTAGAAAAACGCCAGGGTTATAAGAATATCTACAATACCCTTCAAGAACTGCTTAAACTAAATGTAGTTCCAATCATCAACGAAAATGACACTGTTGCGGTTGAAGAACTAAAGTTTGGTGATAATGATACCCTTTCAGCGCGGGTAGCTAGTTTAGTAGAGGCCAAATGGCTATTTCTGCTCACAGATGTTGATCACTTATATTCTGATGATCCACGACATAATCCAAACGCTCAAACTATATCTGTTGTAGAATCAATAGCCGAACTAGAGGTAAAAACTGGTTCTCAAGGTTCTCAATGGGGCACCGGAGGCATGGTCACTAAAATTACAGCTGCTAAAATTGCTGTTAGTGCTGGTGTAAACACTGTCATCACAAATGGTCAGCATCCCCAAAATATTCCAAAAATTTTAGCAGGGGAATCGATCGGGACATATTTTCCAGCTCAAGCAAGAATAGAGAATTCAAGAAAACGTTGGCTTGCTCACGGCTCTGTTCCGATCGGTAAAATTTATTTAGATCCTGGTGCTGTGCAAGCCATTACAAAACAAGGGAAATCCCTACTGCCAGCAGGCATTACCGGCATCAGTGGCAATTTTGACGAATCTGATACAGTTCAGCTTTGTGACAGTAACATGCATGAAATTGCGATCGGCATAGTTAATTACAGTAGCGCCGAGCTCTATAAAATTCACGGCCATCAATCCACAAACATCGAAAACATTCTTGGATATATAGGCGAAGAAACAGTAGTGCATCGAGATAATCTCGTATTAACTTAACGGAAAAGAGACCCAGAACGCATGTGGTTCTGAGTCTCTTTCTCTTCTCAATATTAAGCCTGGCAGTGAGC
>CAXTSX010000016.1:0-68656 GCA_964247085.1 uncultured bacterium | reverse complement strand
CTTACATGAACACAGATTTTCACTGGGCTTAATTCCACTACTCATGGCGTACCGGGCAGAACCAACATTTCTTTGAATAGGTGCTACTTGCATGGGAAGTTTCATGATTATTTCTCCTGATTTTCAAGGTTTGATTTGTGGTTTTGAGCATTCGCCCAATATGTCCTGCAGATTTATGTCAGTTGAAATCTACTCTGCTTTAAAAAGTTGTCGTAATTCCCAGATTTTTGAACTAGGTAATTCTTTTTAGGGGTAATCTCCAAAGCATTCCCCCCCTTCTTTGCAGCAATGACACCAACACCCACTTATTCCCGGGGAGCATGTCGCGTGGTAACCGCTTGGACAATTATCCCAATTCACAACACAGGCAAGGAATCTGAAATGACATGAACACAGATTTTCACTGGGCTTAATTCCGTCACTCATGGCGTAACGGGCAGAACCAACATTTCTTTGAACGGGTGCTACTTGCATAGGAAGTTTCATGATTATTTTTCCTGATTTTCAAGGTTTGATTTGTAGTTTTGAGCATTAGTTAAACACTTTCTGCTAGTTTACGGGACGTGTTTGGCTTGTGTTGGCTAACTGGCAACAGACCAAGAACGTAATCTTCCGATCGAGACAGGAAGGACATCACTAACATCAACCGTGAATCGGTAGACTTTTCCAGCTCTGCGACTATCTTGTAGATTGAAAAACTGCAATTTCACGTCGTAGCAATCGGAATCGGGACGACAGATAGGACTCTTCTCTACGGTAATGGTGTCCAGTCCAATATCAGCAGCAGTGCCAGTAGACATCACATCTGCCAGCTGGAAAGCATTGGTAGCAGAGAAGTTTAGCGCCCGTTCCTGGGGTGTCACACCGAGATTGCGAAATTCGTAATAGATCCGCTCCAAATATTCTCGAATCTTATTGCCATAATCTTCTACTGAAGGACCTGCTGGATAGGCTTGTCTTAAATTTTCTATTAATGCGGCAACCGACCATCCATACATTCCGCGCATTTCTGGAACCACGATCGGGACGGTTTGCCCTGACATCAGTCTTATCGTGCCTGTTAAATAGCCTGGCATTGAAACCCGCTCGATATTTGCGTCACGAAGGAAAGAGCGCAGTCGCTCATAAGTAACATCGGCATAAGAACCAGTAGGCATAATCGCGTAGATGGGCGTAGTATCCAAGTTCAGCGTCCAAATCAGCGATTGTGCCTCCCAAGGATTCTGATCGAAATAGTCCAGCAAATTAGTCCCTTGCATGGCTTGGGTAAACGAATCTTGACGGGCTTGGGTTCCAAAGTCAGTTCCCAGTTCTCCCAAAGCATAAACCATCTTAATTTTTCTACCACCACCTTCTTCATTACCTTTGCTACTGGCAACATCTTCACTACTTTCACCGCAAGAAGCGCATTCAGAAGGAATAACAGCAGTATTCGTTTGATGGCTGGGAGTTAGCATCATCTGATTTGCCTCGATTGAATGAGAAAGGGGTTGTGCCAAACTATTAATCACTTCACTCGGTTGAAGTTGTGCGATCGCATTGTTAGCTTCACTGGGTTGCATCGTGACTTCCTCTAGGTTGTGATTTGTCATTTGCTTGATTTCTCCTTTGGTAATTAGGGCGTATGCCCCAGGAATATTCAGACTTCCAACTAGACAGCGACGGCTATCTAACCCCTTTGATCGATCGCAGGGTAAGGCACTCTGGAGAATGGCGTTACGAATAGCATGGGGATCGAGTTTTTCCCCTCGTTGCTGTTGAATACTCAATAACAGAGCAACAATGCCCGATACGATCGGAGTTGCAAAACTAGTTCCCGTTTTAGCCGCAGTTTCACCTCCAGGAATGGCACCCAGGATATTTTCACCGAGAGCGAGAATGCCTTGGTTTTGGTAAGCTTCGCCCCAATTACTAAACCCGATTGGATGTCCTCGGATATCCATTGCCCCCACCGCCAGTACTGACTCAAGCGCCGCCGGAAGATGAAGACAATCACAGCCATCGTTACCCGCAGCTGCCACAATAAGAACGTTATTCTCTTGGCACAAACGGACGGCATTAGCCAGTAATTGGTCAGACTCAGCTGATGTAGTCAACTGACCGCCACTGATGTTGATGACATTAGCTCCCTGCTCAACTGCTTGTGTAATCGCCCTGGCGAGATCTATCTGGGAGCAAGGAGCAATCTCTTCTCTCCCATCAGCAAATATAGGTACGATCAAACCTCGACAATGGGGAGCAATTCCTTGAATGGAGCTGTTGTGTTGACCAAAGATGACGCTGGCAATATGAGTTCCATGCTGGGATGCAGAACCTCGTTCCGCAATACCAGAAACTAGGGTTGGAAGCAGAGTAAGATTAGCTCCTACAAAGCAGGGATGAGACTGATCGATGGAGCCATCAAGTACAGCAATGCATACGCCAGGATGGCCTAGAGAGTCATTCCAGAGTGATTTTAGCTGGAGCGGTGTTGCCATCATCTTTTCCTCTTGCCTGCCGTAGCAGATGAAGAACTTTTATCTAGACTACCGATCGATCTCGAAGCACAATTATTTAACTGATGTTTAATCCTTTTGTCGTCACACCTTGAAAATTATTTAACGTATGGTGTAACTAGAAATTATTTTAAAATCTATAAAGCTATTCTGGCACACATATTATAAAATCCTAGTTCTTTATATAAAACTTATTACTAATACTTATGTAAAATATGTTACTTTTTCTTGGAAACGAGCATTTCATAAATGCTTTAAACTCTTCGCTGGTGATGAGAAGGCACTATGAAAAAATAACTTTATTTTTGTCTCCAAGATTTATTCGATGACGTAGCTTATTTTCAAAACCATGGGATTATTCTTCTACGCACTTTAGAATCCTGTGCTCTTTTAAGCTTGTAAGCAATATTTTGTTAAGACGTTCGCTTTGAGTCGCTACAAAGAGAAACCTGACGTTGAAACTAAGACTGCTGAAATTGCTCCATCAGCCAGCTGGTTACCAACCGTTGATTCATATCACGAGTCCGTCGAAAAGCCTCATTCAAAGTGGCGATCGCCAAACCAGGCAGCACGATCGACTCAATAATCCGTTTGCTACCACCATCTTGCATCGCAAAAGCAATTACTTGCACCTTCTGCACGTCGATAATCCAATACTCTTGTACACCCAAATCTTCGTATAAAATGCGCTTCTCACCTTTATCATCAGCCAGAGAAGTGTTGGCTACTTCAATTACCAAATTTGGCGGTGCATAGCGTTCTAGATCAATAATTGACGTGCCATAGGGTACCGTATCAGCCTGTTCAGCTAAGTAATAAGAAGCATCGGGTTGTGCTTCTTGATAACCCACTCGCCGATAACTACAATTGTCCATGCCATTGAAGTCAATACCACGAAAAGTGGCGTATAAACTCACTGCCAGCATCACTACTGCGTGGTCTCTAGCATGATCATTTCCAATTGGTACCATTTCAATGCGCCATTGCCCATCCCGATAATAGTGCTTGACCTTCGGAGACTGTCGATCGCCAAGCACCTGCATATACTCATCCCAAGTAGCTGTTTGCCAAGTATCGAAGATAACTTTGGTTTGCAAGCTACTCATCTTCAGTTCACCACTAATGTCAAAATTTGACCTAATATATTCATGGTTTCCTCATACAACCAATCGTGACCCGATCGACTGAAATAGGTACTTACTAACTGCTCCGCATTTTGATCGGAGAGGGAATTGACCTGTTCTACTTGACAAGCCTGTGCTCCTCCCTTTAGTTCCATCTGCATACAACCGGCTGTTTCCGAGCAAAGAATCGTGGCACAGTTGGCATTGGGATTAGTAGAAGACAACTTAATGCCCATTAGATCGCCCACTACATCGCCTACTTCGGCTAAGGGCATACTGGCGAGTTCCGCTCTCACTTCGCGACCAGTGCTAGATTGAAAGCTAATTTTGCGCAAATTATAGTCACCGCCTTCATGGCTATAACCAGTGGGAGTCCAACCCAAACGCCCGGCCAGCCAAGCTAAATATAGCCAAGCTTGCGCGGAGCTACCCCGTTCAAAGTTTACTTCCACCTCATCAATCTCCATGATCGATCGACGGCGTTCGGGGGGATCAAAGGTAGCTGCGGTAAGTTCTTGCCAGGGAGCGATTCGTTGCCAGTTGATATCGACTAGGGGCAAGTTATGAGCCAATAGTCCGGGGACTTGTTGCAGATCGGCGGCAGAGTTGGCGAAAGTTGCTGAATCTAAAATGACATGGTTAACTTTGTTAGCTAAACTCAAAAACAACTCGCGATCATGACCGGGGGTACCTTTCCACCATAAAAATTGAGGTAGTTCTGGAATTAATAGTTCTTGGATCGAGTCGCTATAGTTTTCTAATGCCGTGGAGGAGCCCGCCAGCGTAATATATTCGCAACAAACCATCCGGCTTTGGTGTTGCTTTTTGATGGGACAATAGGCCGCTACTTGAGCTTGCAGCGTTTGTTCGGCCTCCACAGTCTCGCACAGGGCAATAATCCGACAAGGATTGGCTTGAGCGATCGCATCAGCAGCGCGGTAGTTTTGTTCGGCAGGGGTGGGGGTAATGCCCTGTTTACTAGCGGCTAAATAGACTTCCTTTAGCTTGGTAAAAGTGGTTTCATCGGCACGGCCAGTTTTGGGCAAATCATAGGCTTTTTGGGCATTGAACAACGCTTCTCTGGTCAGCGGTCCCATGATGCCATCGATCGGACCATCGTAGAATCCAATTACGGTCAGCAAATGTTGAATTGGTTCTGGTTCGTAGACAATTAAAGTGAAGGTCGATGCCCGTACCGCTGTGTCTGCCGAATTCTGCCACAGGTCGTTTAATTCAGTAGTGATGGCATCAACCGCAATCCCCTTGGGAGATAGTAACCGCACTACTGGCAAAGCTTGAATGATTGTAGTCATAGTTTCAAATAGGGGGTTAAATCCGACGCCACCGACGGCCATCTTGGTTAAGTAACAGTTCTGCTTCGATCGGCTCCCAAGTTCCAGCTGGGTAAGTCGGCATATTATTAGGGTTGCGATCGGATTCCCAGGCGGATAACGCCGGAGTAACGATGCGCCAGGCTTCTTCTACTTCGTCGGCGCGGGTGAAGAGGGTTTGGTCGCCTAACATACAGTCTAACAACAGTCGATCGTAAGCGTCGGAGCTTTTCACCCCAAAGCTAGAGCCGTAGCCAAAATCCATATCGACGGTGCGGGTGCGCAGGTCGGGTCCGGGCATTTTGGCTTCAAAGCGCATGGAGATCCCTTCGTCCGGGTAAATTTGCAGCACCAGCACGTTGGGGTTAGCCTGTTTAGCTGCCGATTGAAAAATCAACCAAGGGACTTGTTTAAACTGAATGGCAATCTCCGAAACCTTCTTGGGCATCCGCTTGCCAGTACGCAAGTAAAAAGGCACCCCTTGCCAGCGCCAGTTATCGATCGAGAACTTCATTGATACATAAGTGGGTGTATTAGAATCAGCCGCCACTCCAGGTTCCTCGCGATAACCAGACACTTCTTTACCCTTCATGGAACCAGCTGTGTACTGACCACGCACGGCACAGCGATCCAGGTTTTGCAGATCGGCTAAGTGGGTTGCTTGCAAGACTTTCAGCTTCTCGGTACGAATGCTATCGGCATCCAAGGAATTGGGCGCTTCCATGGCTGTCAAACAAAAAGTCTGCATCAAATGGTTTTGAAGCATGTCCCGCAGCGCCCCTGCCGATTCATAGTAGCCCGCCCGATCTTCCACCCCGACGGTTTCGGCCACTGTAATCTGGACATGGTCGATGTAGTGACGATTCCAGAGGGGCTCAAAGATGGCATTGGCAAACCGGAAGACCAACAGGTTTTGGACGGTTTCTTTACCTAGATAGTGATCAATGCGATAAACCTGTTTTTCTTTGCAGACTTTCTGCACTACCTGGTTGAGATTTTGCGCTGAGTTTAAGTCCCGGCCAAAGGGTTTTTCAATCACCAACCTTTGCTTATCGGGATCGTTAAGCATTCCGGCTTCGCCCAGTTGTTCGATCGCCTCGGGGAAAAAGTTCGGTGATACCGAAAGATAAAAGACCCGATTTCCCTTAGTTTGTCGTTTCTCATCCAATTCACCCAAAAAAGCTTTCAGCCGTTGGTAACTTTCTGGTTTGTCGATATCGCCAGGACAGTAATAAAGCCCTTGGGCAAAATCCTCCCAAGCCTCTTCATTTTTAATGCCATCGCCGAACTCTTCTACGCCTTTTTTTAGATGTTCACGGAAATACTCGTGGCTCCAGTCCCGTCTGGCGACCCCCACGATCGTAATTTCGGGGGGCATCCGTCGATCGAGCTTCATTTGATAGATGGCTGGTACCAATTTGCGCTGGGTTAAGTCCCCAGAAGCACCAAAAATTACGATAATCTGCGGCTCTGGTAATTTTTCCTGGCGGAGTCCGACCCGGAGGGGATTGGTCAATAATGATGTCATAGAAGAGAAGATATTTAATTATTTAGCAGTAGCGAGCGCGTCAATTTTGGCTTGCAGGCTAGCCATCAAAGTTACAAAGGGCTGGATGAACTTGTCGATCCCATCCACCAGCAATTCTTCCATCACTTCGTCGAGGTCGATGCCAACATCGGCATCAGCCAAACTAGCAATCAGCCGATGAGCTTCGTCCACGCCGGATTCAATCCGATCGGCTGGGTCGCAATGATCCGCGCAGGCTTCGATCGTCTGGGGCGGCAGAGTATTCACTGTATCATTACCAATTAACTCATCGACGTACATGACATCGCTGTAGCTGGGATCTTTGGTGCCAGTACTTGCCCAGAGTAACCGTTGAACGCGAGCGTCTTTAGCTACTAGTTTTTGCCAGCGATCGCTGGCAATTATTTTTTTGTATTCCTGGTAGGCCACTTTGGCGTTGGCGATCGCAATCTGACCTTTCAATCCATGCAATTTGGTTTGCAGCACTTCATCAGTGGTGGCTGTAATCAGATTATCTAAGCGCTTATCAATGTTGGTATCAATGCGGCTCAAGAAGAAGCTGGCCACTGAGGAAATATTATTCACCTCTAAGCCCTTGGCCATTCTGGCCTCTAGACCCCGAATATATGCCCAGGCCGTGGCCACATAGCTTTCCACCGAAAATAGGAGAGTGACATTGACGTTGATCCCCTCGGCAATCACTTTTTCGACGGCGGGCAAACCTTCCGGGGTACCGGGGATCTTAATCATCACATTGGGGCGATTAATAGCCTGGTAATAGCGCAGCGCCTCACTAATGGTTTTGGCGGTATCTGCTGAAATGGTCGGTGGTACTTCGATGCTGACATACCCATCCACTCCCTGGGATTTTTGATAGACCGGCAGCAGTTGATCGGCAGCCATCTGAATATCGGTAAATATCAAAGATTCGTAAATTTCTTCTAAGGATTTACCCGTGCGCAGCCCCTCTTCAATATCGCGATCATAAACCGCATTGCCCACGATCGCCTTCTCAAAAATTGCTGGGTTGGAAGTAATCCCCAACACCCCACGCGATGCGATCAGAGTGGTTAACTCGCCGGAGGTCAGTAAATCCCGGCTGAGGTTATCCATCCAGATGCTCTGGCCAAACTGCTGTTCGATTTCTAAGATGTGGTTGGTTGCCATCACAAAAACTCCTGATCGATGAAAATTTGTAGACAGACTGGCGATAATTTCTCTCTTTGCTCCACCCTAGCCGATCCCCACTGAAACTGTTGGATCTTTGCTGGTTAGATCGTTAATAAATGATTCGACGAGAGCAACATCTTCAGAACTGCCGATGATTAATGGTGTCCGGGTATGGATTTGGTCGGGTATGACATCCAGAATATTTTGGTTGCCGGTGCTAGCTCGACCGCCAGCTTGCTCGATCAAAAAGGCTAGCGGAGCGCATTCGTAGAGCAACCTTAGTTTTCCTTCTGGCTTCTTGGTGGTGCCGGGATAAATAAATACGCCGCCCTGTAACAAAATACGGTGCATGTCGCCCACTAATGCACCGCTGTAACGGGCAGTGTAACCGGGATGGCGATGCACATACTTGATGTAATCACGGTAGGCTTCTGGCCATTGCCAGTAATTGCCTTCATTGACGCTGTAAACGCTGCCATTGGCAGGAATCTGAATATTTTCGGTGGCTAGAATAAATTCGCCCAAGCTGGGATCAAGAATAAAACTGTGGACACCAGTGCCGATCGAATAGACCAGAGTAGTACTGTGACCATACAAAATGTAGCCAGCGGCGATCTGGTTGCGTCCGTCTTGCAGCCAGTCCTCTGGGGCATCACCATCTTGGCGGCGAATGGCAAAGATTGATCCCACGTTCAGGTTCACATCTAAGTTAGAAGAGCCATCGATCGGATCGTAAAGCAGAGTGTAGCGGCTCAGGGCACAATTTTCGTCAATTATGTAAGGCTCGGCCATTTCTTCAGAGGCCAACCGACAGATTAAGCCGCTCTGGCGAAAGACCGTAATAAACACCTCGTTGGCATAGGCATCCATTTGTTTAACTTCTTCGCCCTGGACATTTGTTTCGCCGGTAAAGCCCAGGGCATTGGCCATTAGTCCGGCCTGACTAAGCCGCCGCGCAATCAGCTTACCCGCCAAAGCAATGCGGCTCATGATCGCGCTCAGGTCTTGAGCGTTATTGTCAAAACTCTGGAGCTGTTGGAGAATATGACGAGACAGGGTGGTGCAATCGCGATCGAGGGATGGTTCGTTGTTGATCATGGCTATACACTTAAGTCCTGCTTCTGTACTTCCCATGTTAGGCCAGGAAATTACCCGCTCGAATAAAATTCGACATAATTTTAGTTTTAAGCAACATTTTGCAACTTTAATAATCAATTCGTTGAATTAATGAGATGGGCAAAACCGCCTATTCACATTGGTAACATCCGAATCAGTCTTACTATTTCGGCTGGGAATCTCTCATGTTAAAGTCAAGATGTGCTCGGCATGGATCACACACCATTAATTCAATACGAGGCTTGACATAAATGTCTGATATTAGTACTGATAAATCTAAACGTTTTCTGCTCTCTTTAATTTGTCACGGCTTCACCCTAATCGGCGTTTCGCTGTTATCGATCGCTGCTCCGATCGCCGTCTTGTTTGTTTCTGATGATCAAGTGGTGCGCCAAAACGCCAAAGAATCAATTAACTTTCACCTGAATATCTGGTTTTGGGCCGCTGTGATTGGTAGTATTTATGGATTTTTGTCTTTGATTACCTTTGGGCTATTAGGTTTAATCCTTTGGCCAATTGTCGCTTTTGGTTTCCTTTGGCATTTTGGCTGGTCTGTGATGGCCATTTTACATACTGTAACCAACCCTAACGAACCTTACCGTTATCCTTTCATCTTTAGACTGCTGTAAGTTTAGTCTCATTACAGACTTTACTCAGCTGTCTGTGCGACCTAACTGGCTATCTTGATAAATCTTCTTCATCAAGATAGCCAGTTACTTTTTTGGCATATCTCGATCGATAACCTGGGATCTGTCGAGGTAATCTAGATATATTCCTACAGTGTTGAACCCGATGTAATTATGGCTGCTCAAAATTATCCCTATCCGCTGACCGCTCTAGAACGTCAGAACTTCGAGCAGACAGCCAGTTACCTGGGAATCAATTCATTAGCCGAGATTTGGCCGCTGGCAGCGCAGCGTTTTAGTCAGGTGGTGGCATTGCACGCGCCCCACCTGCAGCCACCGGTCTCCATTACTTACCAGGAAATGTATGACCAGATGCTGGCTTTTGCCACTGGTCTGCAACTGCTAGGCGTGAAACCGCGCACAGCAGTTGCGATGTTTGCTGATAATAGTCCGCGCTGGTTTATTGCCGACCAAGGCACGATGATGTCTGGGGCATTTAACGCGGTGCGTAGCTCCCAGGCCGAAACCCAAGAATTATTTTCTATTTTAGATAACAGCGAGAGCCAAACGCTGATTGTGGAAGATCTAAAAACTCTCCAGAAACTCGGTAGTCAGTTGTATGATCAGCCGATCGAACTAGTTATTCTGCTCTCGGATGAAGATCCAGATGTCTCGATCCCGATTAAGGTGTTGAATTTTGAGCAGCTCTTAGCTCTGGGTCGCACTGGCACCTGGCAGCCCCCCAACTTGCAGCCGACCGACCTGGCCACTCTGATTTACACCTCCGGTACTTCCGGTAATCCCAAGGGCGTAATGCTGACCAATGCTAATTTGCTGCATCAAATCAATACTTGTGGCACTGTTTTGCAGCCGCGCGCAGGCGATCGAGTATTAAGCATTTTGCCCTCCTGGCACAGTTACGAACGCAGTTGCGAATACTTTTTGCTGTCGCAAGGTTGTACCCAGACTTATACCAACATTCGTTACCTCAAGCAGGATCTGCGCGAACATCAACCGCACTATATGGTGGCCGTACCCCGGTTGTGGGAATCAATCTATGAAGGTGCTCAGAAGCAGTTTCGCGAGCAACCCGCCAATAAGCAAAAGCTGGTTAACTTTTTCTTCAAAATCAGCCAAGATTATCTGCAAGCACATCGCATTGTCACCGGGTTAGATATAGACAGGCAGTTTAGCTCTGGTAATAAACTGGGTGCCCAGTTGAAAAGTCTAGTACTAAAACCACTGCATCAACTAGGTGACAAGTTGGTTTATCAAAAAGTCCGATCGGCTACTGGCGGTCAGATTAAACACATCATTAACGGCGGCGGCGCTTTGCCTCTGCACATCGATAACTTTTTTGACATTGTGGGAGTCAGCATTTTGGTGGGCTATGGCCTCACCGAAACCTCGCCGATTACCAATGTCCGGCGACCCTGGCGAAATCTGCGCCCCACTTCTGGCCAGCCGATGCCCGCTACCGAGATTCGGATTGTGGACTTAGACACCCGGAAAACCTTGCCGACTGGCGAACGGGGTCTAATTTTGATTAGGGGTCCACAGATCATGCAGGGCTACTATCGCAACCCCGAAGCTACCGCTAAGGCGATCGATCCCGAAGGCTGGTTCGACAGTGGCGATTTGGGCTGGTTGACTCCCCAAGGAGATTTGACCATTACTGGCCGCGCCAAAGATACGATCGTCTTAAGCAATGGCGAAAATATTGAACCGCTATCGATCGAGAGTGCCTGTTTATTTAGTAATTACATTGACCAAATTATGTTGGTGGGTCAAGATGCTAAATATTTGGGAGCCTTAATTGTCCCCAATCAAGAAGCGCTAGTTAGCTGGGGAAATACCCAGCCGCAGCCTTGGGTCGCTGGTGATCTTGCTGATCCTCGCCTCACCGACTTGTTCAGAAGCGAATTAACCAGACTGGTGAAAGATCGACCAGGCTATCGATCGGACGATCGGATTGTCACCTTTAGGTTGCTGCCGGAACCATTTTCAGTCGAGAATGGGTTATTAACCCAAAAACTGTCTCTAAAGAGACATGTGGTCATGGAACGCTATCGCGATACTATTAACGAAATGTTTGCTAATTAGACAAATTGTCCGAGCAAAATCATCATTATTTCTGGAATTTTTATGGACTTATTACTTAAGCGGGTCGTCAACGTTAAAACTGTCGTGACCCAGCGCTGGAAAGATGAAACCCAGCAGGCCATGCAAGGGCAAATCAACGAAGTTGATAGCCAGCTTCAGCAACTAGAAATGCAGGGGCAGCAAGCTATTGCCGCAGTCAAACAGCAGTCTTTGCAGCCACCTGGCCCGCAAGTAATGCAACAAATTGAAAGCATTCAAGTTCAAGTCAATGAGCAAAAAAGCCAATTGCTAGAGCAAAAAAACGGTGTTCTGCAACAGTTGCAACAAGTCCAATTTTTGGAATTAAACCAAGAAGTAGGCATTACCCAGCTAGATAGTACATTTGCTGTCCAAGTGGGCGATAACCTCATTGAAAAAATGAATACCGAAATACTATTGCGTGACGGCATTGTCATGGAAATACGCGGCATCATTTAATTCGATCGCTTAAAATATTTACGGCAGCAAGAGTCTAAACAGATTCCTGCTGCCGTTTCTAATAAAAATGTTAAGATGTCCAACTGACTCAACTGTTTTTCAGTCACATAACTTTTAGCTTAAAAATTCCCTATGGCAATTCGTGAAGTGTTCATGCCCGCCTTGAGTTCTACCATGACCGAGGGCAAAATCGTATCCTGGGCAAAAGCCGCCGGGGACAAAGTAGAAAAGGGCGAAACTGTCCTGGTGGTAGAGTCCGACAAAGCAGACATGGATGTTGAATCTTTTGCTGAGGGATATGTCGCCATTATTATGTCGGCAGCTGGTGAATCGGTACCAGTCGGTCAGACCATTGCGCTGATTGCCGAAACCATGGAGGAAATGGAGGAAGCCAAGCAGCGTGGCCAAGGAAAACCGGCCACGGCTAGTTCCCCTGCTGCTGCTGTTACTCCGACTGCGGCTCCGGTAAATGATACCATCCCGACTAATGCGCCCACCGTGGCTCCTGTGGCTCAGCCTAGTGGTCGATTAATCGCTTCCCCCCGTGCCAAGAAACTAGCCAAGGAAATGGGCGTTGACATCGCACAATTGGCAGGTACTGGCCCCCACGGTCGGGTGGTAGCGGCTGATGTGGCTAAGGCTGCTGGACAGCCATTACCGGCTAATATGGCCAGTCCTTCTGCTGCTCCGCTAGCAGCGGTGGCGATGGGTGTGGCGGCGGTGGCTCCTACGGCAGCACTACCGGCTGGTGTACCAGTGGCTAAACTGACACCTTTCAACACTTTGCAGCAAGCCGTTAACCGCAACATGGTCAGCAGCTTAGCGGTACCGACTTTCCGCACCGGCTATACCATTACCACTGATAGCCTCGACAAACTCTATAAGCAGCTCAAGCCTAAAGGTGTGACTATGACCGCCTTGCTGGCTAAGGCCACAGCTGTGACCTTGGCTAAATATCCAGTAGTAAATGCCAGCTATACCGATGCCGGTTTGCAACAGCATGGTGCGGTCAATGTTGCTGTGGCGGTGGCGATGCCTGATGGGGGCTTAATTACCCCAGTCTTGGCTAATGCGGACCAAATGGATATTTACTCCCTATCCCGCGCTTGGAAGGATTTAGTCGATCGATCGCGCGCTAAACAGCTCAAACCAGAAGAGTACAGCAGTGGTACCTTTACCCTGTCTAACCTGGGGATGTTTGGGGTGGATAAATTTGATGCCATTCTGCCTCCCGGTACTGGGGCGATTTTAGCGATCGGTGCTTCCCGGCCTACGGTAGTCGCCACTGCTGAGGGTGCCATTGCGGTGCGTCAACAAATGCAGGTCAATATGACTGCCGATCATCGGATTATCTATGGTGCTGATGCTGCTGCTTTCTTGCAAGACTTAGCTAAACTACTAGAAACCAATGCTAGCAGCCTAACGATGTAATGAATGATAAAATCTGAGCAGCCGCACATCCAAAAAACCATATGCGTGAAATTTTAATTAGTTTGGGTGTCATGACCCTTTGTACAGTGTTGGTGCTTTTTGCCCAATTCACTACTCCCCCAGCAGCCAACGCCGATGTGACACCAGTTGTTGCGATGACTTCTGGCAAACCGGCGGCTGCCCCTCAACCTAAAACTCCAGTAAAGAAAAAAATGCCTGAACCAATTTCTACTCCACCAATTACCACGCCTTCGGGCCTCAAATATGTCGAAACTACTGTTGGTACTGGAGCAGTGCCACAAAAGGGTCAAACTGTAGAAGTTCACTACACTGGCACCCTGGAAAACGGTAAAAAGTTTGATAGTTCTCGCGATCGGAATCAAACTTTTAAGTTCCAAATTGGTACTGGTCAAGTGATCAAAGGTTGGGATGAAGGATTGAGTACTATGAAGGTAGGCGGTCGTCGTCAACTAATTATTCCATCTGAATTAGGCTATGGTGCGCGTGGTGCTGGTGGCGTGATTCCTCCTAATGCTGTGCTGCTGTTTGATGTGGAATTAATCGGCGTTAAGTAAAGTAAACTTTTTTTATAACTTAATGATTGGGAAAACCTGGATCTGGGGGTTCTGACCCCCAGCCCCCCCATTGAGGGGCGGGACGCACCCCCTCAAACTCCCCATCGTAAGGGTTGATATTAAAAATTAGCGATTAGTGAATTTAGAATTTATTATCGTTTTGGCTGGTATAAATTTTTCACCTCTTATCGATATTGAGTAGATTTTAAAGTTAGCCCCAGGGCGGGTGAATACCCGCCCTTATCCGTTTTTAAATATGACTGATTTCAACCTTTTACAACCAACTATTCAAAGAATTTTAGATGCCAATCTTGATCGATCGCGAGAGGGTTTGCGGATTATTGAAGAATGGTGCCGCTTTGGTTTGGATGACAGTGATCTAGCTCAAGAATGTAAGAATCTGCGCCAAGAATTAGCCATTTGGCATACCCCCGAACTACGTGCCGCTCGCAATACACCTGGCGACGTGGGTACTAGCCTCACCCATGCAGGTGAAGAACAGCGTCAGAGCATTGAACAATTATTAATCGCTAATTTCAGTCGGGTGCAAGAAGCCCTGCGGGTTTTAGAGGAATATAGCAAGCTGGTGACTGGCAGCATGAGTAGCAGCTGCAAGCAATTTCGCTATCGGGTCTATACCTTAGAATCACAGCTGGTTTCCTATCGCAGCCGCCAAATATTAGCTTCAGCTCGACTATATTTGGTTACGATGCCTGTGCCAGATTTGCTGGGCAGTGTCGAAAAAGCTTTACAAGGTGGTTTAACCTTGGTGCAATATCGTGACAAAACGAGTGATGATGCTGTGCGGTTAGAGCAAGCACAACAACTTTGTCAGCTTTGCCACAACTATGGAGCGCTGTTTATTGTCAATGATCGAGTGGATTTAGCTTTGGCCGTGGGTGCTGATGGCGTGCATTTAGGTCAAAATGATATATCGATCGCCTTAGCTCGGCAAATTTTAGGCTCCCAAAAAATTGTGGGTAGATCTACAACTAATGCCAGTGAGATGGAAAAAGCCTTGCAAGAGGGTGCCGACTATATCGGGGTCGGACCAGTTTATGAAACACCAACGAAAGCTGGGAAAAGCGCTTCTGGTTTAGAATACGTGCGTTATGCGGCTGAACATGCCACCGTTCCTTGGTTTGCGATCGGTGGCATTGACCAAAACAACATTTTAGATGTAATTCAGAACGGTGGTCGATCAATAGCTGTCGTTAGAGCAATTATGATGGCGGAGCAGCCCTCTTTGGGCGTGCAGTATTTCTTATCGCAACTTAATCGATCGCCTATTCGTCAACCACAGATATCTTCAGTGGCTGAGAGCCAAACCGTCAGTCCTCAAAAAGATAATAGCAATAGCACTACTCCGGCTCAAACCAAGAAAACGCAGATTCCTTTTCGGCCTTAAATAATGCATCCTCATCTTTGGTATCCTTACTTCTCGGCTAAAACTTCGCCAGAGCCACTGGTGGTAAAGTCGGCACAGGGGGTGTGGCTAGAGCTAGCTGATGGGCGACAGCTGATTGATTGTATTTCTAGTTGGTGGGTAAATACCTATGGCCATAGTCATCCTCGGATTGCTCAAGCGATTTATGCACAGGCGCAAACCTTAGAGCATGTGATTTTTTCGGGGTTCAGTCATGAACCAGCAGAGCAGTTGGCGACTCAACTAGTTGCAAGATTAAACGTGCCAGCCCAGCCCGTGAGGGAACTTCACGGGAAGCTGTCGCACTACCATAATTTACAGCGGGTTTTTTATAGCGATAATGGTTCTAACGCGGTAGAAATAGCTCTGAAAATGGCCTATCAATATTGGGCTAATCAGGGCGAAGCTCGATCAACTTTTCTCTCTTTTACAGGTGCTTATCATGGTGACACCTTTGGAGCCATGTCGATCGGCAGTCGATCGATCTTCTCGGCGGTGTTTCAAGATTTGCTATTTCAGGTAGAAATAGTAGGATATCCGGCTACCTATGATGGGGATGAATCGATCGAGCAGCGGGAAGCAGAGATTTTACAGGATATTGAGCAGAAGCTAGCATCACAAACCTATGCAGGGATTATAATCGAGCCACTGGTGCAAGGTGCTGGAGGGATGCAGATGTGTCGGAAGCAGTTTTTGCAGGAACTGCGGCAGCTGGCTACCAAACATCATACTTTGTTGATTTTTGATGAAGTGATGACTGGTTTTGGGCGGACTGGATCAAATTTCGCCTGTCAGGAAGCTGGGGTATCACCAGATTTGATTTGTTTATCGAAGGGAATTACTGGCGGTTTTTTACCCTTTGCGGTAACGATTAGCACAGAAGAGATTTACCAGGGTTTTTATAGTGACGACCCCCTGCATACTTTGTATCATGGTCATAGTTATACTGCAAATCCGTTGGGTTGTGCAGCGGCTTTGGCTGGGTTGGAATTGTTGACAGAATATCAACCAATTTTTGCGGGCATGGCAGCGCAGCATTGGTCGCATTTGGAGAATTTGCGTCAGCATCCGTTGGTGAATCAGGTGCGGGTACAGGGAACGATCGCGGCCATGAATATTGGGGATGATCAAGGCAAGGGATATCTCGATGAAGTGGGTATGAAGATTCGGCAACTAGCGATCGAACAGGGTTTATTGCTGCGACCTTTGGGGAATGTGCTGTATCTCATGCCGCCTTATTGCATTACTGATGAGGAGCTATCGATCGTCTATATTGGCATTCAGCGAATCTTGGATAGTTTATGAGATCGATCTCAAAAGAATTAGCCTTTACACCAGGTTAAGCCATTAGGCTGCAACTTATACTATTGGCAGCCACCGCAGTTGCCCAACGCTTATAAAAATCTTTTTTTGACTCATTTTTAGGAGACTTATAAATGCTAAAGCCTTGACTAGTCAAAGGTTTATATTTATGGCCAGTAAAATCTTCCCAGAACTTGATTATTTTGGGCAACTGACCTGGTAAATTGCCAGCGTGACAATACCATGGAATACAAAATGTTTTGGAGATGGGCAGACCAAAGTATTCTTCTATTTCTGAAAAGCTACCCCGCCGAAACATATCGATCGCTTTTTCAAAATTCAATAAATCTGACAAACTAGTAGGAATAAGTCTCGCCCGGTTCAAATCATTCCCCAGTTGAATTGAAGCAGAATTTAAATTTAACAATTTGAGCAGAGTAATAGTCGCCGAACAGCCATAACAGACGTTATTTTCCCAAGTGCCAAATGTCATGAAATCCAGTTGAAAATTCTGGATTAACTTATAAGTCATTAGCCCATCAATCATGGCTTTAATAGCGACGGCTGGGTCATTAGCACAAAGTGTTCTGATCGTAGCCATCTTCACTATCTAATGTAAACAGATGGTGCATTTGCCCCACATGCCCAATATTAACTATCATCTTTGCAGCTCGTCTACCTAAAATAGTAATTTGGCTGAACTTCATCAATACTTTAGACAGATAATTAGGAGCCTAGACGTTCGATCGCTGCCAAAGACTTCCGATAATTAGCTATCTGCCCCTGTCGATTAAATATATCAGCGGCTTTTTTCCAGTCCAACAGTGCGCCTGCTTTATCTCCCAAAGCCGACTTCACAAATCCCCGATTATGATAGGCATAAGAAAAGCTCGGATTAATGGCAATAGCGCGGGTGTAATCTTCGATCGCTGCTTCCCGATTGCCTAATTCAAACTTAGCAATGCCCCGGTTGTAATACGATTGAAAGTCATTGGGGTAGAGAGCGATCGCTCGGTTATAGTCTTCGATCGCCTCTTTTTTATTACCTAATCCAGAATTGGTATGGGCACGATTATAGAAAGATTGAGCGTCTTTAGGATTGAGAGCAATAGCCCGATTGTAGTCTTGGATGGCTCCTCTCGCATCTCCAAACAAAGACTTAACATTGCCCCGGTTGCGGTAGGCTGGTGCTAGCTGCGGATCAATTTGTAGAGCGCGGTTCCAGTCATTCTGAGCCTTTTGCAAATTCCCCAACCGAGCTTCCATAATGGCTCGATTATGGTAGGCGAAAGCATAGTTTGGATTTATATTTATTGCTCGATTCCAATCACTAATCGCTCCTTGTTTATCTCCAACCTCTGACTTGGCACTAGCCCGATTATTGTAGGCTTGGTCATCCTTCGGATTCAAGGTAATAGCCTTGTTGTAGTCCTTAATGGCTCCTTTTTCATCACCAAGTTCAGACTTAGAAAAACCGCGATTGTGGTAGGCGTTAGTAAAAATAGGATTAAGGGCAATAGCGCGACTGTAGTCGGCGATCGCTCCTTTATTATCTCCTAACTGCGCCTTCGCTAAGCCCCGTCCATAGTAGGGTCGAGAATTCTTGGCATCGAGGGCGATGGCTCGATTCATATCCGTCAGCGCACCTTGATAGTTACCTTGACGTTCTTTCTGGACGCCGCTAGCAATTAAATCATCGATCGGCTTAGGCTTGGTGGCGATCGCCACTGGCTCATAACCATTTAATCCGGCTGTACTAGCTAGTTTTGTAAAAGTATTTACGGTGATACCCAGATTAAACCCAGTCTTAATGCGCACATCGGCATTGACAGTGTCTTTGAACTTGGTATCAATATCGCCCTGACCGTGGATGGCAATCAATTCACCTTGATCGCTCCAAACCGGTCCACCACTGTATCCTGGCAAAGTGTTGTTGTTGTAAATTAGCGAATAGCCTCTTTCTTGCTGCTTGGTACCATTACTCACCACATCGCCTTTGACAAAGGCAAAGACAGATTTAGCAATGACTGTTGAGACCGGAAATCCAGAGACGTAGACAGTTTCACCAGCTTCTACCAGATCAGAATTACGGATTGTTTTGGCAACTGGGTAGTTTTTGGTGCTGGTGAAGTTAACTACGGCTAAATCAACTTGATTAGGAAAAATATTCACCTTGGTGACTCGATAGCTAGTATCGTCTGGGGCGATCACTTCGCAACCATTTTCACTAACTACATGGGCTGCTGTGAGAACAGTATAATCATTGCCATTCTTTTGAATAATTACGCCGGAACCTTTGTTGCATCCTTCAATTTGCACAGTGCGCTGTTTGGCAATTCTTTGAACTTCCACTGGTGATAAAGCTGCTGCCGGTGTGACATAGCCAACTAGGGCAGTAGTACCCAGGAGAGCAGTTGGCAACAGGTGATTTTTCATCGTGATCACAATATATATTTGTCGAAAATAATAAAGCAGGAGTTTCCTGGAGGCCGATATCTCGCCCGGTTCATGTATTTCATGAAACACATTTTAGCATTATCCAAACATTTAGGGTAGGGACACTACATGGACACTACAAGTTTGCCGAAATGAGCACCACTTTGTAGATATTGATATGCTTTGGGGACTGCTGGAAAATCGAACACCCGATCGATCACTGGTCGCAATTTATGTAGCTCGATCGCCCGATTCATGTCTGTAAACATATCTCGACTGCCCACATAGATGCCATGTATATCAATACTTTTGCGTAGAATTTGGGCATGATTTACTTCGCCAGCGCCAGCTAAAACTCCAATTAAGCTGATCCGACCACCGACTCGCATCGATCGCAAAGATTTTTCCAATGTCCCGGCTCCACCTACTTCAATGACTTGATCTACTCCCTGGTGATTGGTCAGCTCAAATACCTTCTTTTCCCAGTCCGGGAAATGGCGATAATTGATTGTTAGATCAGCGCCAAGAGCAAGGGCTTGGGCTAATTTCTGCTCACTACTGGAGGTGATAATTACTTTAGCTCCTAGCATTTTAGCAAACTGCAAAGCAAAAATTGATACCCCACCAGTACCCAGTAACAATATTGTTTCACCAGCTCGGAGGCCACCCCTCACAACTAGTGCCTGCCAAGCAGTGACTGCGGCGCAGGGTAAGGTGGCACCTTCGATATAGGTTAAGTGCTGGGGTAGAATAACCACTCCAGCCTGGTGAAGTACCACGTATTCGGACAAGAGGCCATCGATCGATCCACCAAGCGCCGATTTAGTTTTTTGTTGGGTGAGTCGTCCTTCTTGCCAATCTTGAAAAAAACAGCCAGCCACTCGATCGCCTACTTGTACTCTAGTGACCTCGGTGCCGATCGCTACTACTTCACCAGCCCCATCCGAGCAGGGAATTAAAGGTAGCTCAATGCCGGGATAAGCGCCCTGAGCTACCAGCAGATCGCGGTAATTTAGAGATACTGCCTTAACCTCGACCAAAACCTCATGAGCTTGGGGCTGAGGGGTGGGCAGTTCAACCTGTTTTAAATCATCAAAGCTTTTAGTGGCTTGCAGTTGATAAGCTTTCATCAGCATCACTAAATAATTTTTCTTAATTATCTCATGCTCTGAATTCAACCAAAAAAATCGCTGACTAAATTTAGTCAGCGATCAGGCAATTGATTTTTAAAATTTAGAATTTAATATCTAAAAATCTATTCTTTTTCCGCAAAGCTTAAGCCCGCTGCGAATTCTTCGCCGTAACCTTCTTCACCGTGCTCACTAACATCCAAGCCTTGATATTCAGCCTCCTCTTTAGCACGAAGGGGCATTACCAAACTCAAACCCTTAAGAATAATAAATGTCCCCACAGCGGCAAAAGCATAGGTAGCAGCAATACTAATCAACTGGGTGACAATTTGTTTACCATTACCATCCACTAAACCTAGGGCAATTGGAGTTTTACCATCCTCTCCCATAATTTGGTAGAACTCTTTAGAAGCAAATATCCCGGTTAAAATAGCCCCGACTGTTCCCCCGATACCATGTACAGGGAAAGCATCCAAAGAATCATCAAATTGCAGTTTTGCTCGCAAACTTACTGCAAAGAAGCAGCAAGTGGATGTTATTAACCCCACTAAAATTGCTGCTAATGGGCTAACGTAACCCGCACAGGGCGTAATCCCGACTAACCCAGCCAAGAATCCACTGGCAATCCCGACAGCTGTTGGCTTTTGGCGTAATACCCACTCCAAAATCAACCACATTAGACCAGCGGCGGCGGAGGCAATCATTGTGGTTACAAAAGGAATCACTGCCCCTTTGGCACTCAAGCCACTACCACCATTAAAACCAAACCAACCAAACCACAGTAAACCAATCCCGATCATTACGTAGGGGACATTGTGGGGGGCTGCTGGCTGAGTCCGGAAGGTTTTGCGTGGACCAATCACCCAAGCCGCTACTACTGCTGATACCCCAGAGCTGATATGCACAACGTTACCACCGGCAAAGTCCAAAGCACCCATGGCACCTAACCAGCCTTTACCCCATACCCAGTGAGCAAGAGGTGCATAGATGACAGTAGACCAGAGCAATACGAACCAGAAGTAAGCTTTAAAGCTCATCCGTTCGACGATCGCCCCAGAGATCAATGCTGGGGTGATGATCGCAAACATCATCTGGTACACCATGAATACTTGGTGAGGAATGGTACCGGCATACTCTACTGGTACGGAGCCAGAGACTCCATTTAAGCCCATCCAGGCCAATCCGCCAATGAAGGGATTGACTGCTTTGAGATCAAATTTCACAATCCCGGCAGCAGTGGTGGCCGCTTGATCGATCGGATTATCAAAAGCCAGACTATAGCCAAATAGTACCCAGGTGACACCAACCAAGCCCATCAGTAATAGGCTCATCATCATGGTGTTTAAGACATTGCGCGATCGCACCAAGCCACCATAGAAGAAGGCCAATCCAGGAGTCATCAGCAAGACCAAAGCCGCCGATACTAGCATAAACGCTGTATCTCCCGTATCCACCGGGTCTTTCGGTGCATCAGCAGCCCAGGCATTGCCCATGAGCGGACCACTTAGAAACCATAAAGAAACTAAAGATATTAAAAGTATTTTTTTCAGCACTGCATTGATTTCCTCACGCCAAGAACAAAGATTAGAAGTTTTATATCACAGTGCGACAATTCTGTGATTGATGACACTTCTTAATCTGTATCAAGCGATACATTCTACCGGAGTTGGATTAAATGGCCGATACTCAAATATGTCCTTACTCACCGCTATCTTTTGATCGAGTCACCCAGAAGAATTCTATTGCTGTGCAAGGCTTATAGCTATTTTACGAGCAATGATTCAGCATTTAGACTGTTTCTTTAGCCTGATCAATTCTCTCTAATTGCCAAAGAATTTGATTTCCTTCTCTCCTGGCTCGGCAAACAATCCAATTTCGCCAGACCCAATGATCACCACGACTGGTTACTGCACTGGCATTGATATCCATTAAATCTGCTAATTCTGAGCTAGTAATGAAATATCCTTGCTCAGCAATTTCTTCGGCAATGTGTAGAGTGTCTACTAAATAATGCAGTTGAGTTACTCTTTCGCCCCTAGGGACATTATCGTGTTCACTATGATGAACATGGTTTTCTTCGATCGGGTGTGATGTGTTAGCAGAATTGTTGGAGGAACTAATGGGGGTGGAAGAATTAACTGGCACTGTTGTAGTTTGACCTTGCTGAAGTGGAACTGGTTTACCGAGGGCAAAAGAGCTGGCGATCGCATCGCAGCGCTCGTTGCCCACATTGCCAGCATGACCTTTGACATACTCCCAGCGCACGGGCTGACCGGCGGTCTGCTGGCGAATTTGAATGCTTAATTCATCTAATATTTCCCATAAATCTTGATTTAAGACTGGTTTCCCAGTTGATGTTTTCCAGCCCTTACTTTTCCAGCCCTTCAGCCAGCTAGTGATGCCTTTGATCACATATTCACTGTCGGTATATAGAGAACAAGACTCTTTTTGACCAGACTTAATAAAAAAATTAAGAGCTTCGATCGCGGCCTGCATTTCCATCCGGTTGTTCGTGGTCGCCGGGTCGCTACCCCCTAATTCCGCCACTGCACCATTGGTAAAATAGGCTACTGCTCCCCAGCCACCGGGTCCCGGATTCCCCTTACAAGCTCCGTCACTGTAGAGACTTTTAATCACTGTCATAATCTGCGCTGGCGATCGACGCCTCCATCTTCATCGGAAATTCCTGGGGGGATCTGCTCATTGCCGTTTTGAATTTGCTCTTGCATTTGAGTAATTACTGTATCCAGCACCATTTGCGGATCGTTGGTATTGATACCCAGTTGTTGAGCCACTTCTCGCACTAGAGCAGGATCTCTTTGGAGCATCGTCGCAAATTCTTCGATACTAATTACCTGCTCTTCTAAGGCTTCTGGTTGATCCAAATAGGGTTCGATCGGTAACAGTCCAGGATCCTTGGCAATCCGTAATTCAGAGGGGACTACTCCAAACATCGGAATGTCTAAGTGAGTAGTCGGAATGGAGCTGGCATCAAAATTAAAGTCAACATTGGAATCGCTGAAAGCACTGGGACTTCTGGCGGCCAATATGTTGGTGTTTGGCAGGGTGACCGGATCAAAATCTGGTAGTACTACTCTGGGTGGGGCGGGCGGTGGCGGTGGGTTCATTCGCCGCTCTTCTCGGTGATCGGAGCGAATACCAATGGCGGTTTCTACTTCGGAGAACACCATGGGTGATGGAGCGGTGGTGAAGTCTTCTTGGTCTAAAAGAGTCAGTTCTAAGTCGAGGAGGCTGCTGCTATCCAAATCTGGTAAAGATTCTTCCTCAATACCACCATAAATTTTGCCGAGGATTTGATGACCAAATTCTCCGGCCAAGGTCGTTACTTCTCCACAGTCCAGCTCACCGAGCTGGATCATCTTACGGGCTAGCTCTTCGTTAGGATCATTAGAATTCAGTAATCGGTAACCAAAACCATTTAACCAAGTAACCCATTGCGATTTAGGTGCCCGTTGCTTCACCCGCTGAAAAAACTTGATCACTCGGGGCTGTTGCCAACCGTGGGTCACACCTTCCAGCAATTGCATGAAGAGGTATTCATGGTCTGGATCGCTGAGGAGTGGTAAGTCATCAGTTACAACTGAAGCTTTACTGGGACTCGATCGCCAAATTCCTTTAAACATTTACAACTGTCCTTGCGCTAACGTAGTACATAGGTTTTGCTGGAGATAACTGTTAGTGATTCTACTAAGATAATGGTGAACATACCAATGAGAATTATTACTCACTGCTATCCTAGAATCCAGATCACCTTTAGCAGTTCCTGATGATCAGGTATCCCAATTTGGGATGGCTAAATTACCAGGCTCAATTTTTTATTTCGATGTCGATGAGTTATTTACCCTTCCATCATAAATATCGACCTCAGACTTTCGCGGATTTGGTGGGACAAGAGGCGATTGCCACCACCCTCACCAATGCCCTGCGATCGCAGAAGATCGCACCAGCCTATCTATTCACTGGTCCGCGCGGGACTGGTAAAACTTCCAGTGCCCGCATTTTGGCTAAGTCTCTTAATTGTATGGCTAGTGATGTACCCACAGCACAACCATGTGGTGAATGCCTGACTTGCAAGTCAATTACCCTGGGCAATGCCCTGGATGTGGTGGAAATTGATGCGGCTAGTAATACGGGGGTGGATAATATTCGGGAGCTTATCGAGAGGTCACAATATGCGCCGGTGCAGTGCCGTTATAAAGTTTACCTGATTGATGAGTGTCATATGCTGAGTACGGCAGCTTTTAACTCTTTGCTGAAGACTTTAGAGGAGCCGCCGCTGCATGTGGTCTTTGTGCTGGCCACTACCGATCCCCAACGGGTATTGCCGACGATTATTTCTCGCTGCCAAAAATTCGACTTTCGGCGGATTCCATTAGCCGACATGGTCAAACATCTCACTTATATTGCTCAGCTGGAACAGATGCAGATTACTGCCGGTGCGGTGGAATTAGTCGCCCAAATTGCCCAGGGGGGCTTGCGGGATGCCGAGAGTTTACTCGATCAGCTCAGTTTGATGAGTAGCGAAGTGACGGTCGATCGGGTGTGGGAATTGGTGGGTGCGGTGCCCGAAAAAGATTTGTTGGCGATCAGCCAAGCCATTCACCAACAAAACATGGAGAAGTTGTTTGACTATTGTCGGCAGCTGTTAGAAAGGGGCAAAGAGCCGCTGATGATTCTACAAAACTTAGCGGGTTTTTATCGGGATCTATCGATCGCCAAAGCGATCCCTAGCCGTCCCGATCTCACTAACCTGACGGCGGAAATTTGGCCAGCCGTCTGTGAGTTAGCCGCTCCCATGGAATTAGCAACTATCCTAGCTGGCCAACAACACCTCAAAGATAGTGAAAATCAGCTCAAAGGAAACACCCAACCCCGGCTGTGGTTAGAAATTACTTTGCTGGGTTTACTGGCTCCCGTCCGGACAAAGGCCACTACTGAGTTGCCACAGTTGCCGCTGCCGATCGTTCCTAGTAATTTGCAGCCAACTGCTGGAAATGGTGAACCGATCGATCTCCCAGAATCTGCGCAGCAGCAAACCAAGGAATCCTTCCCAATTTCTGTTGTCCCAGTTCCGGAATTGACCCCAGCCGAGCCAGAGGTGAGCATCGACCTGGAAGATACCTGGCAACAAGTCCTCGGACAGCTATTGCCCTCCGGCAAAGGCTTATTTGCTCCCCATGGTCAACTATTATCCGTAGAAGGTGATGTCGCCACCGTCGGCATGAAGAGCAGCACCTTCATGAAGATAGCTGAAGGTCAAAAGCAACATCTCCAAAAAGCCCTAACGGCCTTGTTAGCAAAACCAATTACCGTTGTCTTGAAGTTGGGTGATGCGGACTTGGCCAGCAAAAATAAGGCTGCTCACCACCAACCCGCTCCAAATAAAGTGGTGCCGAGTGTTGCTCCCACAGCAGTTACATCGATTCCGGCTGATCATACTTCTCCGCCCCCCACCAGTTCTGTGGCGCAATTTTTAATACCAGCGAACAGCTTGGCCACCGCCGAAATTTTAGATAAGCCTGATGAATATCCAGAACCGGATGAAGTGGAAATTTCAGCCCCGCTACCCAATACCGTGCCCAGTCTTAGCATCGTACAAGAGCAGCCCGCTGACTTTCGATCGCCAGCTCCAGAACCTGTTGATTCCACTACAAATAATCATGGAAATGACCACAGCCATAGAATGTCAGAGCCAGTGGCCTTATCCCAACCAGCAGACGATCCCGAAAACAGGGGGGCAATGGCCATGGCTCCATTCACTGATCTAGATTTGGATGCTGCTGCGGCTCGACTGGCGGAGCAATTTGGGGGCGAAATAGTAGAGGAATATGTGACGATCTGGAATTTATAGACTATTCTGGTCTCTTTGGCATCAGCTTTGAATAAAGAAATTCTTGAGAACCTTGATAATCACTTGCTTTCGCTAATTGTTCTGGCGACTGGGTACCTATATACTTTTTACCTTTGATTTTCCAGGTAGGAAAGCCATCAATCCCCTCTTTTTTGCACAAATCTGCTTGAGAATCTTTACCATCCGCAGCACACTCGATATAGTTAATGCTACTTTTAAAAGCCGCACTGCCAAATAATTGTTTTTGATGGTAGCAATGAGAGCAAAAGAAACCTCCATACATTTTGGCATCTACTGCTTTCAGATGCTCAGCAAGAGCTATTTCCGCTGGACCAGACTTACTAGTAATCTCCCAACCAGTTCCTTTGGCGGGAGCACCAGATGGATCTAGAGTGGTAATTTCGGAGGTCGAAGTACCGCTACTACCTACTCCGCTGTAGATCCCCAGGGTAACTAAGGCTGTGAGAGCTGCCACTGCTAGTCCTCTAAATAACAACTGACCAATGTCGTCCCATTCTTTGCCCAGCAAGGTCAAAATCCAAATCGAGATAGAGCAAATTGCTGAAACGATACAAAAAGGACAAGCCGCTTTAATTACAAAGGCCAACAGATACATTAGATAGCCGCTGAATACGGCCATCGCGGTACCAATCAAAAACATTCCTAACCAAGTTAAATCTTGGAGTTGGCTCTGAAATTTTTTGTTGTTTTGAGCGGGGATGACCAGCGGAGCAAGGGCCAACACAGCGATCGCCACATAAGCCAACAGGCCGAATAGAGTTAACGGCAATCCAAACACGTTGGCATAGGGACTGCTTAAAACCTGATTACAGCCCTCGCTAGAGCAGGCCACGCCGTTACCCGCTAGCTTCACCGATGTTAAATAGCCAGTATCCGCGATCCCCACGGCGGCGATCGCTCCAATCAGCAAACGGGAGAAACGATGAATCCAAGAGGATGGACGACGATTAAGCATAAATTAAAGAAAATAGGGGTTTAAAAACGCAATGCTATCGAGATGGCTTGACCGGAACGGCAGTAGCAATTTCTGGCTGGGGTTGATTTTGTTTACTGCTGCGCATCGCCTGCACGAATTGACTGACTCGGATTGGATCGATCGACTGTTCTATTTTACCCTGCCGCTTCAGGGCACTGGACACAATCACTCCATCAGCAGCTTGAATTAAAGTTGGAATGTTCTCCCAGTCTGCGCCACTGCCAATAAAAACCGGGGTGCCCTTAGCCGCGTTAGTCGCCAGCTCCAAATCTTCTAGATCCGGGGGATTGCCCGTAGACCAGCCAGACAAAATTACCGCATCGGCTAGACCACGCTCGATCGTATCTTGCACCGCCGTGGTCAGATTGGGAGTCCCTAATGGCCGGGCATGTTTCACTAAGACATCCGCCAGGATTTTGACATCACTGCCCAACTCCCGCCGGTAGCGCAACAGATCGTAGGCACAGCCTTCAATCAATCCTTGATCGGTGGCCATTACTCCGGTTAAAACATTCACCCGAATAAATTGCGCTCCCGTACAGGCCGCAATCGCTAGGGCGCTCTGGCCATCGTTCCGCAGCACATTGATGCCGATCGGCAAGGTCACCAAACCCATTAACCTTTTCACCACCAACGTCATGGCACTCACCACCGCCGGATCGACTTGGCCTTTGGTGAAGGGGGCATCAAAAAAGTTTTCGATGATAATGCCATCGACTCCCCCAGACGCTAAAGCCAGTGCTTCTTGTTCTGCTCGATCGATCACGGCTTTCAAATTCCCGCCCCAACGCGGTGCGGTGGGCAGTGGCAACAGATGCACTACTCCGATAATAGGATTTACAGTCTGAAAAGTTTGTTTTAGATTCACAATATAAACATAAGAATCCGGTCTTATTCGTGGCAGCTCCGCCTCAAAAGCAATGGTCTGAAGCAGCATTTTTGATTTTATACCATTCCAAGTCTAGACCTAACTTCGCAACTCACCAATAATATATAGAGAATCCATTGCTTCATTTTTGCCTACCAGTCTCAGGGATTTTAGCTAAATCAGTTACAATCCGCAACATCATGCTAGAATGTCTCTTAGCGGACAATATCGCATCTCAAAACTGACAACCAAACCTTTCAGGAATGCTTGTAGCAAAATGCTTAAGCCCTAAACAGTCCTGTTTCACCATTGGCGCCCGCCTCATCTTAGGCTTTTAACGTAAGGCTCCAGCCTGAAAAATTCAGTTGTCATCAGCACTAGTTGCTGACTTATCCAAGGCTACATTTCAAACTTGTTGACAACAGTTCTAGACCTTCATGTCATCGCTGTATCACCTTTGTAGTCTTCCACTTAGTGGTTAAATTTGGTTAGCCTTCGGGCTGCTTGGGAGTTGCTGTGTCCTTCATGACCGCCCAATTTGCGAGTGTATAATATATATCAATGGGTAATAAGCCATCAATTGCGATCTCCCATCTCGGCTGTGAAAAAAATCGAATAGATAGCGAGCATATGCTCGGTTTATTGGTTCAAGCTGGCTATCATGTCGATGCGGACGAAGATACTGCCGACTATGTGATCGTCAATACCTGTAGCTTTGTGGAATCGGCGCGGGAAGAGTCCGTGCGCACCTTAGTAGAGTTGGCAGCAGCTCAAAAGAAAATAGTGATTACTGGCTGTATGGCTCAACACTTTCAGAGCCAGCTGCTGGATGAGATCCCAGAAGCGGTAGCCGTAGTCGGCACGGGCGATTATCAAAAAATCGTTAATGTTATTGAACGAGCCGAGACTGGTGAACGAGTTCAGGCGATTTCTACTGAACCCAGCTATATTGCTGACGAGTGGGTGCCACGCTATCGCACGACCTCCGAAGGGGTGGCTTATCTGCGGGTGGCAGAAGGCTGTGATTATGCCTGTAGTTTTTGTATTATTCCCCATCTACGTGGCAAGCAACGATCACGCTCGATCGAATCAATTGTCGCCGAAGCGCAGCAACTAGCTGACGAAGGAGTTAAAGAACTAATTCTCATCTCCCAAATCACTACCAACTATGGTTTGGATATCTACGGCAAGCCCCAGTTGGCCGAGTTGTTACGGGCTTTGGGTAAAGTAGATGTGCCTTGGATTCGGATGCATTATGCCTATCCGACTGGTCTCACGCCAGCGGTAATTGCGGCCATGCAAGAGACCTCCAACGTGATCCCCTATCTGGATTTGCCCCTGCAGCACTCTCATCCCGAAATGCTGCGTGCCATGAATCGGCCTTGGCAAGGGCATGTGAACGATCGCATTATGGATAATTTGCGCGCAGCATTACCCGATGCCGTGATGCGTACCACTTTCATTGTGGGATTCCCCGGTGAAACCGATGCCCATTTTGCCCACTTGCAAGAATTTGTGGCCCGCCACCAGTTCGACCATGTTGGGGTATTTACCTTTTCAGCAGAAGCCGAAGCCCCGGCTGGTCAATTGCCTAATCAAATTGCTGCTGAAGTGATGGCCGATCGACATGCCGCTCTTATGTCTCTCCAACAGCCGATCTCTCTGGCCAGAAACCAGCAGGAAGTTGGGAAAGTTGTGGATGTCTTAATTGAACTAGAAAACCCCAACTCCGGCGAACTAGTGGGTAGATCCGCCAGGTCAGCTCCCGAAGTAGACGGCCAAGTTTATGTGCGCGGGGTGGCTCGTCTCGGTTCGATCGTGCCGGTACGGATCAATAAGGCCGATCACTATGACCTGTATGGGGAGGTCGTAACCTTCTAGTTTTTTTAAGTGAGTCAGCACCATTGCCATCCTCACTCCCCATTATCCAAGTTTGACTTATCCCAATCACTGAAAAATAACAACATATGACCACTCCCTTTGCTAGCCTCGGCATTTCTGAAAAAATCATTGCTCAATTAGAAAAGCTAGGCATCACCGAACCCACTAATATTCAATCCCAAGCGATCCCTGAATTGCTGGCTGGCAGAGATGTGGTCGGTCAATCGCAGACTGGTACCGGTAAAACCGCTGCCTTTTCGCTGCCCATTCTCGAAAGAATCGATTTCCAAAAACCCGCCGTTCAGGCTTTGATACTGACCCCGACTCGCGAACTGGCTATGCAGGTTTCGGAGGCGATGAAGACTTTCATCACCAGCGAACGCCGTTCGCCAATTTTGACCGTATATGGTGGTCAATCGATCGAACAACAAATCCGTCGTTTAGAAAGTGGCGTGCCGATCGTTGTCGGGACACCTGGTCGGGTGATTGACTTGATCAATCGCGGCAGATTACGCCTAGACCAAGTAGATTGGTTTGTCCTAGATGAAGCCGATGAAATGCTCAGCATGGGCTTTATCGATGACGTGGAATTAGTGATGAGCAAGTTGCCAGAAACTAAGCAAACAGCTTTATTTTCGGCGACCATGGCCCCCCAAATTCGCTCCTTGGTAAATCGTTTCCTAAAAAATCCCATCATCGTTACAGTTGAGCAGCCCAAAGCCGCTCCAAACCGGATTAACCAACAGGTTTACTTCGTCCCCCGTGGTTGGACTAAAGCTCAAATGCTGCAGCCAATTATGGAGCTAGAACAGCCGGAGTCGGCGATTATCTTTGTTCGTACCCGTAAGGCGGCGGCTGATTTAACCAGCCAATTGCAAGGTGCCGGTCACAGCGCCGATGAATATCACGGCGATCTCACCCAAACTCAACGGGAACGGTTATTACATCGCTTCCGTCAGTGTAAAGTACGCTGGATTGTTGCTACTGACATTGCGGCGCGTGGTTTGGACGTAGACCATCTAACTCATGTGATCAACTACGACATGCCTGATAGCCCAGAAAACTATATCCATCGGATTGGTCGGACTGGTCGGGCGGGCAAAGAAGGTACCGCTATTTCCTTGATTCACCCCATGGATCGGCGCAAACTTCAAACGATCGAACGCCGCGTGCGCCAAGATCTGACTATTTGTCAGGTACCAACTCGCGCTCAGATCGAAGCGAAGCATATGGAAAAAGTGCAATCTGACATTTTGGAAGCCTTAGCTGGCGAACGGGTAGCCTCGTTCTTACCAATTATTGCTCAGTTGGGTGAGGGCTATGATGTGCATACTATTGCTGCAGCGGCCTTGCAGTTGATTTACGATCGGACTCGTCCAGCTTACTTAGATATGGAAGAGCCTACTGTTCAAGACCGAGGCGATCGCTATGACCGACGGGATGATCGTCGGGACTCGCGGCCACGCGGTCAACGGGCTGGCAAGCCAGTTCTACGCGGTAATAATAGTGAAGGCGGTGGTGATCGGAGCAATCGCAGTGACGATCGAGACTATCAGGAAGCCCGTGGTTCTAGCCGTCGCCGTCGTTAACACGTTGGGATAACAAATTAAATTAGGCTGGAAATGGAAATAGGTTGTCCATTCCTGGCCTAATTTAAGTTTTTTGAGTCAAAGTCAATTTGACTTGCTTAAACCGAAATTCCGCACGAAACAAATAATTAACTTAAAAAGCAAATAACTTTCGATCGGCCATCACCTATGGAAGCTACAATTCGGGTCGATTTACCCACCAGTCAATACAATGTAACTATTCAACCCCACGGTCTACAACAGTTAGGTCAACATTGCCAGCAACTCAAACTGGGTAAAAAGATTGTAGTAGTTTCTAACCCGGTAATTTTCAAGCATTATGGGCAAGGCGTAGTAGATTCTTTAACTGCGGCTGGCTTTATAGTTACCACTTGTCTGCTGCCTGCGGGAGAGCGTTATAAAACCCTGGCCTCTATTCAAAAAATATATGATGTGGCGATCGGTCAACGTCTGGAGCGATCGTCTACATTATTAGCCCTGGGTGGTGGGGTCATTGGTGATATGACTGGCTTTGCCGCTGCTTCCTGGCTGCGGGGGATCAACTTGATCCAAGTTCCTACTACTCTATTGGCGATGGTTGATTCTTCGATCGGCGGCAAAACCGGTGTCAATCATCCTCGGGGAAAAAATTTGATTGGCGCTTTTTATCAACCACGCTTGGTCATGATTGATCCCGAAGTGCTTAAAACCTTACCAAGTCGGGAATGGCGAGCAGGCATGGCCGAAGTAATCAAGTATGGGATCATTTGGGATGCGGAATTGTTTCAGATGCTAGAAGAAGCTGGCAAACTTGATCGGTTGTCTCAAGTAAGCCCTAATTTGCTGGCCGAGATTCTGCGGCGATCGGCTCAATCCAAGGTTGATGTCGTGAGCCAAGATGAAAAAGAAGGGGGGATCAGAGCTATTCTCAACTATGGTCACACCATTGGTCATGCGATCGAGAGTTTAACTGGTTATAAAGTAGTCAATCACGGCGAAGCTGTGGCCATTGGCATGGTAGCCGCTGGTCAGCTGGCCGTGAAAGATAAATTATGGACAAATGCTGATACCACCCGTCAGGACAAAGTGATTAAAAACACTGGCCTACCCATTTTGTTACCGGCGGGGATCAATATCGATGAGATAGTTACGGCACTGTCACTGGACAAAAAAGTACAATCTGGCCAAGTGCGTTTTATTATGCCTAACAAGATTGGAGAAGCGATGGTGACCGATCGCATCTCTAATCAAACGGTAAGAAATGTTTTACAGTCGATGGAATCGCTGAATTAAACCACGAATTCACCGCATTCATCAGCTAAATAGCACAGTGCCCGCCAGCGTAAGCCCGTCAATTGTTCATAGAAGGGATTGAGTTTACACAATGGTGGAATATGAAAAAGGTGATGACCAAAGAGGCTAATATCTCGCTCGAAGGGACATTGGGAAGGGATCGTGTTGCAAAGCCAGCGGGCTAGCTCTGGACTATTAATTTCTAAATTATCTAGATAGCGTTGTAATAACAAAAGTAAGTTGAAAACCTGCATAGAGATTATGGCGTATAGTCTTGCTAACTAGATGTGTCCTCTTGGTAGAGCCCTCAGGCTTTATCAAGTTGACTACTACTTTGATCAGACTCTCAATATAGATTTATTGTGCCCACTACTAATGTATCGAAACACACCAAAATTTATTATTTTTGGGTTTGCGGCGGGGATCAATATGATAGTTACTCTGGAAGTGGCTACTTCTTCTTAAATGCCGTTAATAAGGGTTTTTCAACAAAAGAATAAGTAAGACATCCTGTAATAATGCTCAGGATCACGATTAAGGATATAACCATAAAATGTATAATACTATTTGAATAGTCTAATAGATTTTGGTTAAGCTTCCTAGCAATTGTTGTATAGACTTTAGCCAGATTATTTATGAAAAATCCGTGAGTTAAATATATGGAATATGAGGCATTGCCTAAATAAATTAAAAATGGTGGTATTTGCAGTTGTTTGACTTTTTCTATTTGTACAGAACCAATAACAAGTAATGTAAAAGGAATGCCGTAGGCAATCACTGAAGATATATTGACGGTATCAAATTCACGATATTTAGTATTGAAAATAGCTACTAAAATCATGGCAAGTGACGAAATAATTAATGTCTTGGGATACTTTACTGGATAAGTTAAGATTATGGCAGCCGCCAGACAACCTAAGATAAATTCTAAATTGCGGGCATTGAAAATAAATTCAAGGATGAAAATATCACTAATAGGTAGTAACCCACCTAGATTCAGCAATATTCCTATTAGCCAGGCAAAGAATATTGGTCGATGAATAATTGGCTTGGTTAAGATGATCAACCCAAATAGAAAGTAAAATAAAATTTCATAAGTTAGTGTCCAGCTCACTCCCAGGAATGTCTCTATTATATTTCGCTCCTGGGGTAGCAATAAAAATGCCTGCGAAAATTCCCAAAAACTTCTTTGATATATTTCATCGGTTTTATCTAGTAGTGATATGAGAATTTTACCTATGAAAATAATCCAGTACAGTGGATAAATACGGAAAAATCTTTTTTTAATAAATGTTGAAAATTGTTGGGGCTGGCCAATGTCAGATTGATGAATATAAAAAATTATAAATCCACTAATAACAAAAAAGAAGTCAACACCTACCCAGCCAAAATGAAACCAATTGAATGAAATATCTTTGCTAAAGTTTTGCTCCAGTATTAGATTGGCATGATGAAAAACTACCAATATGGATGCTATTCCCCGATATAGCTGTAACGAATTTAGCTGTTGTTTCATAGATTAGGATGTTTCCCATAGGTTAATTAGGCTGATGCCCCATGAAGCTGAAGCTAATGGGGATACCACCCAGTTTTAATCAATACCAGCAATCGCTGTGACTGCCACCCCAAAAATTGGAACTTTAGCAGCCTGTAGTACCTGGCTAACAGCTGATATTGTAGCTCCGGTCGTATAAATATCGTCAATTAGTAACACGGATTTCCCTGCTAATTTATGATTAGGTGCTAACTGAAAAGCATTTTGTAAATTACGTTGTCGATCGAGTGGCGAGAGCTGAAACTGAGCTTGGGTAGATTTAATCCGCTGTAAGGACTCATCGATCGGCAGCCGAGTTTGCTGACAAAAGCCTTGGGCAATCAGAGTTGCTTGGTTAAAGCCCCGCTCCTTCTGCTTATCTGGATGTAGGGGGATCGGGATGACCCGCAATTGGGAGGGTTGGGGATAATGCTGTAACCAAGCGATTCCTAAAAGATTCCCTAAATGAGTGGCTAACTCCGGATGATTTTGGTATTTACAAGCTGTGATTGTTCGTTTAAGGGCACCACCATAACTGCCCCAGGCAAAAATATTGCTCTGGGGCTGGATTACTCGGTGGAGCTGGGTTTCGAGGAGTTGCCGCTGACAGTATAGACAGAGGGGAGCGGTGGTCGATCGATCGCACAGGGGGCAGGGTGGTTTCAGGAAGAAGTTCAGGAAGGGTTTTAATATGCGCATGGCCAAAATCCCACCTAATTTCTTTCTGAATACCAGAGACTAGACCAAATCCCGATCGGTCAAAATTTCGTAACCATCTTTAGTGACTAACACAGTGTGTTCATACTGGGCTGATAGTGATTTGTCTAAGGTGACAGCAGTCCACTTATCACCGAGGATTTTTACTTTATTGGAACCTTGGTTGATGATGGGTTCGATCGCAATCACCATCCCTTCCCGCAACTTGACATTAGGCAGTTCCCGAGTCCGACAGTTAAATACCGCTGGCTCTTCATGAAGGTTCCGACCCACACCATGACCAGTAAAATCTTCTACCACCGTGCAGCCATTAGATTCTACGTAATCTTGGATGGCACCAGCTAAATCCATCAAATAAGCTCCCGCTTTAACCTGTTCGATGCCTTTATACAAAGCGCCTTCGGCGACTTTCATTAAATGTGTCGCCTTATCGGATATCGGGCCGACCCCAATAGTAATGCAAGAATCCCCATGAAAACCCTGAAAGAAAGCGCCAGTATCAACTTTTAACACATCCCCATTCCGAATTACTTTCTTGGGGCTAGGAATGCCATGCACTACTTCGTTATTGATGCTGGAACAGATCGAGGCGGGAAAACCTTGATAGCCCTTGAAACTAGGAGTGGCTCCCATTTCTCGAATTCGTTTTTCGGCATGGGCATCCAGATCAGCCGTGGTCATACCGGGTTCCACCAACGCCTGAATTTCTTTCAGCACCGTCGCCACAATTTTGGCGGCTTGACGCATGATTTCAATCTCGCGTGCCGACTTAATCTCAATCCCACGGCGTTGTTGCTTAGGCAGAGTTTTGGTTTGAGGATTGGCTAGCAGGAGATCGCTGAAAATATTCATGGGCTAGGTGTAGGTGTAATCGGTAGGAACATTGTAACTCGGATCTAAAGACTGGTTTTCTTCCGAGCCAATCCGAGCTGGACTCTCCATAGATTGGCGTAAATTTCTCCTTGATCAAGCAAGTCTTCGTGGGTACCTCCTTCTACGACTTGGCCTTGTTCCATGACATAAATACAATGAGCGTGGCGCAGGGTCGAAAGACGATGAGCGATCGAGATAGTGGTGCGATTTTGGGTAATGATCTCTAAAGACCTTTGGATGGCTGCTTCGGTCTCGTTATCGACCGCTGAGGTGGCTTCATCCAATATCAAAATTGGTGGATCTTTCAGCACTGCTCGGGCAATGGCTAAGCGTTGGCGCTGACCACCAGAGAGTTTCTGGCCTCGCTCACCAACTAAGGTGTCATAACCTTGGGGGAGTTTCTGGATAAACTCGTGAGCTTCGGCGATTTTGGCGGCCTCTTGCACTTTATCAAAATTAATGTGGGGCATCCCGTAGGCAATATTTTCCCGGACAGTACCATGAAACAAAAATACATCTTGGCTGACTAAACCGATATTCCGTCGTAAGTCAAAAGTATTTAAGTCCCTAATATCGATGCCATCAACAGTGATTTTGCCGCCTTGAATATCGTATAGACGCAGCAGCAACTTAGCGATCGTACTTTTCCCCGAACCAGTGGCTCCGACAATGCCGATCGTTTTACCAGCCGGCACCATCATTGATAATGAGCGGAAGAGACTAGGGTTACCCTCGTAGGCAAACGCCACATCATCGAAAATCACTTCACCACGTACTTGCTCGATCGTCTTGGTACCATTGTTGGCGATAGTTTTCTGAGTAGTTAATAACTCCATCACTCTTCTTACCGAAGCCATCGAGCGTTGATACAAGTCTAAAGTCTCGCCCAATCTAGTCAACGGCCACAGTAAGCGCTGCGTCAGAAAGACCAAAATGCTATAAACTGCAACTGGTAAATTGCCATTAACAGTTTCAAAACCGCCGTACAAAAGGGTAGCCGTAAAGCCACACAATACCAAAATCCGAATCAGCGGCACAAAAGCGGAGCTGATCGTGATGGCTTTGCGGTTACTTTGGCGATAGAACTCACTTTCCAGGGCAATCCGCCGCTGTTCATAAACCTCGGTGGTAAAGCTTTTAATGGTGGTAATTCCACCCAAATTATTAGATAGCTGACTGTTGAGCATCCCGGCTTTTTCCCGGACATCAGCGTAGTAAGGAGCCAGCTTATCCTGAAACCAAATCGAACCAAAAATAATAAACGGAATGGGGATCACCGCAAACCAAGCCACTTGTGGCGCTAGGAAAAAGAACGTCCCCCCGATCGCCAGTACCGACACGGTCATCTGAATTATTTCATTGGCGCCGCCGTTCAAAAAACGCTCCAACTGGTTGATGTCATCGTTTAGAACCGACATCAAATTACCAGTACTGGTGTTTTCAAAGTAGGCCAAATCCATATCTTGAAGGTGACTATAAGCATCCAAGCGCATTTCATGCTGAATGTTTTGAGCCAAATTTCGCCACAGACGGTTAGCCAAATATTGAGACAGAGATTCTAAACCCCAGATCACCACGGTGATCCCGGTTAGTAGATACAATTGCTGAGCAACTTCTGGAAAACCCAAACCCGCCAAAAAAGACTGCTTTTGGCGAACTACCACATCAACAGCGGCACCAATCAGTACTTCGGGGGCAATGTCAAAAAGTTTGTTGGCGATCGAAGCAATAATCGCCTGATTACTAGATATTTTGTAGTTTGCGCCGTATTTTATTAACTGCTGTAATGGTTCAGCGTGCTCGAAGGGTTTTGATTCAGCCATATATTTATTTGGAAAGGTAGAGCTGTGATGCTATTATACTTAGTTGCACAATTCGCTAAAATCTGGAAGTATTCATGTCCTTAACGCAAGAGCGTAAACAAGAGATTCTGTCTGAGCATCAGCGTCATGCCACTGACACCGGTTCTGCTGATTTACAGGTGGCCATGCTCACCGATCGGATTAACCGGTTGAGCTTACACCTGAAGACCAATAAGAGCGACCATGCTTCGCGCCGGGGTCTGCTGCAAATGATCAGTAATCGCAAGCGTTTACTAGCTTATATCCAAAGGGAAGAACTGTCTCGTTATCAAGCCTTGATTGCTAAACTGGGCATTCGGGGTTAGGCGAACTAGGGAGTTCGCCACAGTTCAGTCGGACTCCCCCTTCCATCATTATTGTTATATTTTAAAGATTCGTTAACATATCCAAAAAATTCTAAATATGACTGAAGAATCGCGCAAATCTTTACCATTTGAGCCTGGTGCTAATAAGCCTCGTTCGGCGGTGGCTAAGCGTAAACCGGTGATTATGAATAAGCCGGAGCGCGATCCGGCCGCTTTAGAAGCTAGCCGCATTCCTGATGCAGTAGGCAAACGAATGATTGCTAGGTCGGTAGTGCTTTCTGGCACTCCTACCGTGTTGGGAATGTTGGTATTTATTGGTAGCTATTTTGCTATTAAAAGTGGCATTAACTTGCCTAATGTAGCCGTGTTACTGTCTAGCATGGGCTGTCTCGGCTTGGGGGTCTTGGGTCTGAGCTATGGAGTGCTTTCCGCATCCTGGGAAGAAGACAAGGATGGTACCTGGCTAGGTTTAGAAGAATTTAAACTAAATTTTGGCCGGATGAGAGCAGGGTACAAGAAATCCAATGCTCTACGTAAAGATGTGCAGTAATAACCCTACTCACCACCTGTGACGGGATGAGGGTTAAGATGAAGGGTAGATTTAGACCTGAAGAAATAGCCTTATGGTACAAGCTCCTTACTACGGTGACAGCGCTTATCGCACCCCCCCTCCAGATTTACCTTCTCTGATTCTGAAGGAGCGCATTATCTATTTGGGCTTGCCCCTGGTATCGTCGGACGAATATAAGCGTCAGCTTGGACTAGATGTCACCCGGCTAATTATTGCCCAGTTGCTCTATCTCCAGTTTGACAACCCCGAAAAACCAATTTTCTTTTATATCAATTCCACTGGTACCTCTTGGTATGGTGGCGAGGCGATCGGACAAGAAACCGAAGCCTTTGCCATCTGTGACACGATGGCCTACATTAAGCCCCCAGTTCACACCATCTGTATCGGTCAGGCCATGGGTACAGCGGCCATGATTCTCTCCTGTGGCACCAAAGGCTGTCGAGCCAGTTTGCCCCACGGTACGATCGTCTTGAATCAAGCGCGCACCGGCATGGGACGCGGTCAAGCTACCGATATTCAGATTCGCGCTAAGGAAATCTTAGACAACAAGGCGACTATGCTGGATATTTTGGCTCAGAATACTGGCCAAACTGCCGCTAAGATTGCCAAGGATATTGAACGGACTTTTTATCTTACTCCCGAGCAGGCTAAAGAATATGGCTTGATCGATCGAGTGCTAGAGAGTGCCAAGGATTTGCCTACTGCTTTACCCGTTGGTGTTTAAAACCTGGAGAAATTATGGCTGTTGAATCGCCGATGCGCGTGCCCTACAACATTCCCGGTAGCCAACAGTGGCAGTGGATTAATATTTTCACGCGGATGAGCCAAGAACGGATCATCTTTTTGAACCAGACTCTGAATACTAGTTTGGCTAATTCTTTGATTGCCTCGATGTTGTATTTGGAATCGGAAGATAACAATAAGCCGATTTATTTATACATCAACTCCTATGGCGATCCGGTAGCCACTGGCGAAGCAAATGAATCTTCTGGCTTTATGGCAGTGATTGCAGCATTGTCGATCTACGACACTATGCAACACCTCAAATCCGAGATTATCACCATTTGCTTGGGGCAATCGATCGGATTATCCAACGTGATTCTCTCTTCGGGTTCCAAGGGTAAGCGGGCGAGTCTCCCCCATTCTATGCTGGCTCTCAGCCAGCCCTACAGCGGAATGAGTGGTCAGGCCACCGATATTCAAGTGAATGCAATTGAAACAGTCGCTAAACGGGAGTTGATCGCCGAGATCTTGGCGAAAAATACCGGTAAATCGGTTGCCCAAATCAATCAAGACATGCAGCGGATTTTCTATTTATCTCCGACCGAAGCCCAAGAATATGGCTTGATCGATCGGGTGCTGCACAGCTCTAAGCCTTAAATTTGGCCATCTTTAAAATATTAATTAGGAGATTTGAATCATGCCGATCGGTATTCCCAGCGTTCCTTATAAACTCCCCGGCAGCAACTACGAGCAGTGGATTCAAATCTACGAGCGACTATTTCGGGAACGGATTATGTTTTTATCGGAAGAAGTAGATGACGGCATTGCCAATCAGCTGGTGGCTTACCTCCTCTATTTAGACTCTGAAGATAGCTCTAAGCCCATCTATCTCTACATCAATTCCCCTGGTGGCTCAGTCACAGCCGGAATGGCTATTTTTGATACGATGCAGCACATCAAGTCGGAAGTAGTAACGATCTGTGTGGGCTTGGCCGCTTCGATGGGTTCTTTCTTGCTGATGGCCGGTACCAAAGGTCGCCGCTTGTCGCTACCCCATTCCCGAATCATGATTCACCAACCTTCTGGTGGGACCCGTGGTCAGGCATCCGATATCGAAATCGAAGCTCGGGAAATTGTGCGGCTGCGTGGTCAGTTGAATGGCATTTATGCCAAGAACACTGGTCAAACTCTAGAAAGAATCGAGAAAGATATGGACCGGGACTTCTTTATGTCTCCCCATGAGGCCAAAGAATATGGGCTAATCGATCAGGTAATTGAGACGCGGCTTTCGCCAAAAGAGATTCAAGCGAAGTATTAGTAGCTAATTGTTGAAAATCCTCCAGCAGTGGGGGATTTTTAATAGCTATTAATCAACATCAGGGGTGAACTTAATAGCGACCCTGAATTTTCGCTGACGGCCTGATGGCAACACAAAGCGCATCATAGGTGCTGCGTCAAGAGCTGCTTGATCGAACAAATTATTACCGGAACTTTTAGATATCTTCGTATTGCTAACGCTCCCATCATCAGCTAATACAATTTCTAAAACCGTTATCCCTTTCTCCCCGTTGGCTTCCTCGGGATAGGGTGGCTTGCAGTCGGCATTAGGCGCACAGCGTAAGGTGATACCAGCAGGTGCCGAGCTATTACCGTTTTTGGCCGTGCCACCGTTGCCACCATTGATCGTTGATTGCCCTGTCCTCTCGCCGCCTGCCATAGATTTCCCACGACCAGAGTTATTGCCCTGCCCGATGGAGGAGCCACTACCGACTTTACCGTCGGTCTGTGCCGAAATCTCAAAACCTTGTTCTTTACCGGGCGTAATGCTAGGAGTGTTTTGGCCTCTGCCAGGGGAAGTACTAGACCGACCCTTCAAGTTGAATGAATTACTGGGGCTAGAACTACTGGCGATCGAAGGCGCAATTTTTGAACCAGTGCTGGATTTTGGAGCAACTGGTCGATCATTTACAGGCCCTGGCGGATCTTCGCTGGGTGTTGATAGAACACCCAGAGTATCTTGGTCAAATTGGTCAAGATTATCAATTTGTTTTTGGCTGGGACTGATCTGAGGACTAGGAATGGTGCTGGGCTGGGGAGTAGCCGATCGCGACACATTCTGATTATCTATATCGTTGAAGATGGGCTGTGGACGAGGAATTGGCTTGCTCGATCGCTGTGACGGTTTTTGGGAAACAGCTTGCTCTGCTGGCTTAGATTTGATAGTTGGAGGAGTGGAGGGTATTAGCGGTGCTGCCGCAATATTTTCATTATTCGATGAATTAGTCGGTAGCTGCCAAATTGATGGTTTGACTATGTTTTTTGATGCTTGCTGTTTCGGAGAAGATCGCTGGATTTTGGGGGGTTGTTCGATCGATCTTTTGGCAATCTTTGTGGGTATTTTCACTGGCGATGCCCGTCCCGCAGGATTAACGACAGTAGTCTTGTTCAGTGGTGTAAATGGTTTGATCTTAAGTTTAGTCGGGATGGGAGTGGCGACCGGGGTTGTTTTTATGACCGATGGTGATGGTAACGGCACCGTTGGGCGTGGTTCCGGGGGCAACTCGCTAGCATCAATAATCGTGACTTCCACAGCACTTTCTGGAATTGGAGTGGGCAAATAATTGAAGGCGATCGCTGCCAGCAGATGCATCAACAGCGAGACTCCCAAGCCACCAACCAACATCTTGGACAGTTGGCGCAGTTCTTGAGTGCGAATTTCCGCTCCAGATATGGTGTTATTTGTCAGCATTTAGATTCAGCGCTGCTTAGTAGCGATCGCTATTTTAATATTGGGTACCTGACGAATTTTGTCCATGATTTGAGTGACCTGGCCATGACCACTCTGCTCATCGGCATTAATAATAATCATGGTGGGATTAGCTTTGCTGGGAGCAGCTTGGCCTGCTAATTCTTGCTTCATCACTGCTTGCACCTTATTAGCCAGTTCTTCGATTGAAGTAGGTTGACGATTTACCGATAGCTCAGAGCGATCGTTCAGGCTGACTATTATTTTGGTTTGGGCGGGAGTTTGACTATTACCTGCCGCTGGTAAATTTACGGGCAAGCCCTTGTTTTGACTGAGAGAAAGCGACGAAACAATGAAAAAAGTTAAGATGGCAAACAAAACATCGATCATGGCCACGACACTAATTTGAGCCGGTACATGAGGTGGGGTAGGCAGGCGCATATATTTAGGGTGATTGTTTAGGCGATCGCATCAGCTGGCTGGGCAGATAATCGATGACAGTGCGATCGATAAATCAGCTCAATTTGACCACAGTATTCTTGCAAAAAAATCAATTGTCTTTGGTACCGCCCCCGAAAAAAACTAGCTAGGATCGAAGTAAAAATTGCCACAATTAACCCAGCCGCTGTGGCTGTTAAGGCTTCGCCAATTCCAGCTGAAATATTAGTAGCATTGTTGGCTCCGGCTTCACCGATGTTCAAAGCAGCAAAGGAATTCATCAAGCCTGTCACCGTGCCCAATAGTCCCAACAGCGGTGACAAGGTAATGACACTATCAAAAATGTTAGTGAAGCGATCCAGCCCTGGTAATTCGGCTTGCGATTCAGTTTCTAGTGCCAACCGAAATTCTTCGGCAGTGGGTCGATCTAGAGCAATTGCTGCCATGAAAATTCTGGCCAGGGGCAGATCTTGATCGGAACTCAAGTCGCTGGGATGTAACTGAGGATATTGGCGATAGCTACTAAAAAAACGTTGGGCAAAATGCCGCTGGCGATTCATGTTTTTTGACCAAAACAGTCCTCGTTCGATCGACAGTGCCACCACCACAATAGAGAACAGGAGCAGCGGCCACATCACTAAGCCACCAGCCAGAAAAGTCTTTACAATATTGGTATCATTCATGATTTTTTTGCTGATCAGCGATGCAGGGGGATAGCCAGTAAGGGTAGTAATGAGATCATTAGCCACTTCCACTGCCACCAGCTATTTGATTCAATTGATGCTGGTAAATTGATTAAAGCTTCGATACGTTGAGTCAATCGATCGGCTGATGCCACCTGATTAAAAGCTGCACAGTAAGTATCCTCAAAAACCACCGTATTTTTTTGGACTACCAATAATAGGGTTTCGGCCAGTAGCAAACCATCGGTCTCTTGAGCGGCCCAGCGATCGGCTCGCAACTCCCGTAGTACTAATAATTCCTCCCAAATGGCAGTGCTATGAGGCAACCAGCTAGAAATCTGGCGCAGCCAACCCAACCAAAAAAAACAAAAGGTATCTCGGTAGTAATAATGAGCGCGTTCGTGAGCCAATACCGCTTGGCAGTGTGCTGGTGGCAGAGTATCTAATAAACCTTGACTAACGACCAGTTCCGGTCGCCAAAAACCAATTTGGGCACTGTAAGGAGTATTGATTTCTAGGACTCGCACACTATTACCATCTAGTTCTATTAATGGATAAGCCCGCACTCGATCAATCATTTTCCAACCAATTAAGGCTGTTCGTACCAAACAAAACAAGCTACATCCTAAGAAGGCCACGGCTAGCCAGTAACTAACCCAACCTTCCCAACCCCACACCATCCAACCATGTGGTCCCATTTGGAGGATGGCGATCGCACTAACGATTACTAACAATGGTGGCAACAGAAATATTTCTAGGGTGTGATGCCAGCGAGCGTGCCAATTGTCTACGGTCGAAGCCTGGACACAATAGCGATAAATCCACGCCAGACTCAGAATGCTCAAAAGCATAGTTAAGTGCATTATTTTTCCTCCCGTGCTTCGCGGATTGCTTGGAGTTTTTGGCCGATCGCTTCTAGTTGCTCGAAGCTGGCTTGATCTAAGCTATCGGCAAACGCGGCCACCACCTCTGGCTTACCCACCGCTAAGAACCGATTGAGCTGTTCATAGGCTTGCAGAGCCTGGGCTTCGGCGGCACTGATCAGGGGTTGCCAGGTAAAACTACGGTCTTGCTTATCACAAGTTAACCAGCCTTTATTAGTCAACCGATTGAGGATGGTTGTTACCGAAGCATAGGCCAGATCCCGATCGGGATCTGTCAAAATGCTGTCATGAACATCTTTAACCGTGACCTTACCAAAATGCCAGATAATTTTGAGTATTTCAGTTTCTAACGGACCCAGCGAAAGTTGCTGCGGTCGATGATTGGGCAGTGGAACCATGATTGTCCGAGACTATTTTTTCATAGGTTACATCACTACCTCATGATCTGTGTTTGACAGGCTGTCTTTTGACAAGATTCAATATCCCCTCCAAGATGTTTCAGGAACTCATAAGCACAATGCTGAAAAACATTACTGGAAGCAATTTTCAGCCCGAAATTTTCTTGTAACAAAATTGTTTGATTTACCATCTCAGATGATTTCTACTAGTCACAAATCTTTAAAGGGGAATGCATTTTGACTCGACAACTCAGATTTTTTATCTTGACTGCTGGGATGTTACTGATGGGCATCACCATGAGCCCGATGGCTAGAGCACAGACGATCGCCCCCCCGACTCCTGCGCCCGATGCTGCCAAGGGAGAAGAAAAAGCTGATTTGGTGATTGAATCAGTAGGAAAACGTCGCCCCAAGTTACCTCAATCTGCTCCTACTTACCAGATCGATCGAGTGGAAATAGAACGCCAAGGGGCCAAGAATGTGGCGGATGCTTTGCGTAATTTACCGGGCTTTGCCATCAATGATGCTGGATTTGGCGCAGATATTCACACTGGTACTTATTATCGTGGCGCATCGATTAACCAAGTTATTATTTTACTGAATGGTCGCCCGATCAACGCCAATATCAGTACGTATCATGGCAACACCGATCTAAATAGTATTCCGGCGGACTCAATCGATCGGATTGAATTATTTAGTGGTGCCGGTAGTATTTTATATGGCTCCGAAGCTTTTGGTGGAGCCGTGAACATCATTAGTAAAACTTACCAAGGTAAGCCTCAAACTAATCTAGCCGCCGAGATAGGTTCTTGGGGTCGAGCAAACTACCGCGCCAGTCAGACAGGCGGTAACGATCAGCTGAACTACCGGGTAGGAGTCGAAAAATATCGCATCGATAACAACTACAACGTCCCGGTTGGATCGGCCAATCGAGACCCCGCAACAGGTAAATTGTTTAATGCTGATAGTGACACTACTAGCTACTCTGGTAGCATCTCTGCTGCTTTAAATTCGCGTAATCGACTGGATATTGATACCACTGTGGCCGCTAGCCGCCGAGGATTAGTCTATTTTGGATTTCCGCTGCAAAGAGATCGTCTCAATCACGACACCATTAGCCTGGGAGCCAAGCTTCGCACTCAACTAAGCCCCGATCAAAGTTCGATTCTGACCACTTCGATCGGCTACGCTAAAGATTATTTTGAAACCTTTGGACCCAGCGGTAACACCACCGATAGCCGGACTGGTACCTTAGATACTCAATCTTTAACGGCTCGCGTTGATCATAATTGGCGCACTTCCCCCACCAATACCCTCCGTTGGGGTAGTGAAGTACAGGCTAGAAAACTCCAAGGTACGGCCAATAGTACAGTACCCGATCGGATCGCTTTTAATGGCACCCAAAATCGGGACACTTTCAACACCGCTTTTTTTGCGGTAAATAACTGGAAAATTACTGATAAATTCGAGGTAGATTTAGGTGCCCGCCAAAATATCAATAGTCAATTTGGTAGCTATCTTAATCCCAGCCTGGGTTCTCGGTGGCAGATCAGTCCTCAAGTAGCTTTTCGAGCCTCGGCTACTGGAGCTCAGCGCAATCCCGGACTCGACCAACTTTATCTCTATGATACTGTTCATGGTTGGTTGCCCAATCCCAATCTCCAACCAGAAACCGGGGCCAGTTGGAATGCTGGGTTCGATATTAATTTGAGCCCCAGTTCGGTGGCTAAAGTCAGCTATTTTGGTAGCACTTTAAACAATCGCATTGCTACCACTGCCACTAGTCCGACTACTACTCAATGGTCAAATATTGGTCAGGTGGGTACTAACGGTCTAGAGCTTAGTCTCCGTCAGCAGCTTGCTCCCCAGTGGTCAGCTTTTGCTAACTATACTTACACTGATTCTAAGATCCAAAGTGGCCCCGACCAAGGACAACAATTAGCTTTTATTCCTTATTCAGTAGCGCAGCTGGGGGTGGGTTATGCTCACCAGGGTTGGGAATTAAATTTACTGACTAATTATAATAGTGGTACGCGGCGTGCATTTTTCAATAACCCTGGCCAAACGGCCACTGACTTTGTACCAGCCTTTTTTAATTTAGATCTCAATGGCCGGGTGCCGCTGAGTGAGAATGTGGCGCTCACTCTGTATTTGGAGAATTTGGCGGATGTGCAGTATGAGCGGGTGAATCGGATTTATAGTCCGGGTTTGACTTTCCGAGCGGGGATTTCTGCTACTTTTTAGGATCGATCGGGCAATACCATCAAGGAAAGCATTGATTTGGCGAAAAGCAGTGAAGTATGCCAGAGACGCAGCAGATCCGATGCTGGGGATTGCTATTTCCATGTCGGAATTTTTGCTAGGAATCTTCGCTGGTTGTTTTTCGGGCATTTGCTTAATCCATGACTTTTAACTACTGGTTATCCTGACAATCTCATCAAGTTAGGGGTATTTGTCTGAGGTTTGCTTACATAACACCCTGAATTGGTTGCTTATATTGAACTATTTCAGTTTAAACACTAATGCTACAGATAAATATATTTCACTAATATTTTGTAATAATTTTGAAAATCATCATGACTTGCAATGCAAGGTAAACCCCAAATCTTGCACAGTCCCAGCATGGACAGCTGCCAACTTGGCATACTTTTGGGCATGAACAATAAAATTCATAGTAAGAAGGAACTGATGCGGAGATGGTTCTAACTGAGGGCTTATTGTAGAAATTCCCAATTTTCTTTTTGCTCTTGCTCATCACCCTCGTCTTCCCAAGATTGGAGGAGTTTCGCGAGACTGGTAGGTTCGACGGGCATTTGCAGTTTTTGCTGTGCTTGATTCCACGCCTGATCAGAATTGTTCATCAGCATTTGCTGGATATCAAATCTATTTAAACCTGTGGATGGCACGGGTTTATCTAACAGACTATGGTTCAGGAGGTCGGCAAGATGCTGTCGATCGCTTTTTTCCAAACTAAGCAGATTCTGTCCTAGTTCTTGAATCGTCATGTGTTTCTCCCCGTGACTCAGCCTTTCTATTTTAGCTTGGGAAGTTTAATTGGTGATTTTCTGGCGATCGATCAAAATGTCAGGTAAACCCCAGAAGTATGCCCAGTATCAATCAACACCGAAAGTTTTTCGGTGATCGAACAATTATTCACGTCCCAGAACTGCCAGGATAGATCGCACCAACCTGAATCTTCGATCAGAAACTGCATAAAGCTCAACCAACACTAATAGCTACTTTTCCGCACACCTCTCCCTGTTCGAGCCGCCGAATTGCCGTAGGAATTTCACTCAGATTGTAGTGTCGATCGATCAAGGGTTTAATTTTTCCAGATTCAATTAGATCCCTCAAAATGCCTAAATCTGCCTGATTGGGCTTAGAAACCTGACACTGCACTTTGCGGCCACTGATTTTAGAAATCAAAGATCCGAACAACAGCACCAGAAACAATCGAGGAGTGGAGCCACCGACCAAAACATAGCTACCCTTCGGACTCAAGATTGGCAGATAGGCGAAAACCGATCGATAGGCCGCTATATCCAGAATCAAATCATACTTTTGCCCATTTTTGGTGATATCTGTTTGGGTATAGTCGATCACCTGATCGGCACCAATCGATCGCACCATCTCCATTTTTTTAGTGCTGCAGACAGCAGTCACCTCCGCCCCCAAAGTCTTGGAAATTTGCACCGCAAAAGAACCCACCCCACCAGAGGCACCATTGATCAACACCTTTTGCCCAGACTGCAGCTGCCCAACGTCTCGCAGACCCTGTAAAGCAGCCAGGGCAGACACTGGAATAGTTGCCGCTTCCTCAAATGAGCTATTGCTGGGCTTGAGTGCCAAGGCCGTTGCTGGGACACAGACATATTCGGCAAACGCCCCAAAACCACATTCAGACAAGTCACCAAAAACCTCGTTACCAGGCTGAAACTGAGTAACATCTTTACCAACTGCCTCGACCGTTCCGGCTACATCCGTGCCGAGGATCTTGATTTTAGGCTTCAGTATTCCCCCAAATATGAAGCGGATCAGGAAAGGATCCCCCCGCATCAAATGCCAGTCACCAGCATGAACGGAGGTGGCATGAACTCGCACCAGTACTCCATTATCTAGGACAACGGGCTGGTCAACATCTACCAGGCTCAATACGTCTAGTGAACCGTACTTAGTTTGAAAGATCGCTTTCATCTGGTTACTCCTTTAGACTTACACTGTAAGTTTAACTTACGCCGTAAGTTTGTCAAGATGTACCTAAAGAATCAATACGAAAAAGATTAAATGGCTAAGACGAGCAACCCGGATACATATCTTACCAACCCGTTGAGTCGCGAACGGGTGTTGAAAGCGGCTCTTCGTCTGGTTGATAAAGGTGGCATTGAGTCACTCTCGATGCGCAAGCTAGCTCAGGAACTGGGCGTTCAGGCCATGTCGCTATATAACCATGTGGCCAATAAGGACGACATGTTAGATGGCATTGTGGATATGGTGGTCAGCGAAATTGAGGTGCCGGATCTGAATATTGACTGGCAAACAGCAATGCGGCGGCGAGCAATTTCTGCCCACGCGGTATTGCTCCGCCACCCCTGGGCAACGATGCCACTGGTGTCCCGGGTCAATGTTGGTCCAGCGATGTTGCATTACGTGGATGCGACGTTGGGTTGTTTATACGCGGCGGGTTTTTCGATCAAGATGGCCGATCATGCTTGGAATGCGATCGATAGCCATATTTATGGGTTCACTTTGCAGGAGCTGAATTTTCCATTTGAGGCCGCAGATTATTCGGCGGCGGCGGCGGCTCAGGTTCTGACCGTGATTCCGGCTGACCAATACCCCTATCTCAACCAGCTAACGCAGCTGGTGATGAGCGGCGATTATAACGGTCTGCATAATTTTGAGTTTGGGCTAGAATTGATTCTCAATGGCCTAGAGCAGTTTCGGCATCAGGACTGATCGTCAGTTGGTGAATAGCTAGTTTTTCGGTTTGATCATTTTGGGAAATTGTTTTTGTAACTGAGCAAGTTTTGGTAAATCATGGATCACTACATAGGGATAATTTGGGTTCCGATCGATAAAATTCTGATGGTAATCTTCCGCCGCATAAAATTTACTGAAAGACTCTAACCGCGTGGCGATCGGCCTCGGAAAAATCTTAGCTTGGTTTAACTTGTCAATATAAGCAGCGGCCACTTTTTGTTGGTCAGAATTAGCGAAAAAGATCGCTGATCGATATTGTTTGCCAGTATCTGGCCCTTGTCGATCGATCTCCGTAGGATCATGGGCAATCAAAAAGTAAATTTTCAACAGCTGACCCAGGGAAATCTGCTGGGGATTATAGTTAATTTTGACCGCTTCGGCATGACCAGTATCACCATTACTGACGGCTGCATAGTTAGCAGCAGTGGCCGTACCCCCAGCATAACCAGAAACCACATTGGTGACCCCTTGGAGTTTTTCAAACACCGCCTCCACACCCCAAAAACAGCCGCCAGCCAGCACCACCGACTGTTCTCCGGTGGCTAAACTAACTGGCATATCGATCGAGGAGTCCAGCTCCAGACTTTGGACTAGGGCCGTATTAGGCTTAGCCGCAGTCCCAGAGAATAGTTGAGGCTGACCACTACAAGCTACTGCCAGCTGGGATAGTAAAAATATGCTGAATATTACGAGACAGCGACGATGAAAGCTTTTGTTTAACATGTTTAACATTGATAGAGATTAGAAGTTGGATTGGAATTTAAATTTGACTTTCACCCTCGATCGCAATTTCGCCCACGGCATGAACTGCTCCTTTGTCTTCGATCGTAATGGTCACTTTATTCACCTGCTGCCAGCGATCGAGCGGTAGCTCCATCAACACCTGACCGGTCCCATCCGGCACAAAATCACCACAAGCCATCTCCCCCTCGCCCAAAATTGCCCAGACCCGATAGACTTTACCCGCCGGCACCGGGGGCACTTTTTGCAGGGTTAAAACCGCTGAAGATTTTTGGGGAGCCATCACCAAACTGCCCATTCCCATTGGTTTTTTGCCCATACTTTTCAAGGAGAGGAAGCGATTATTGGGTTGTTGGAGGATGTTCACTACCGTTTGAGACAGCGGTGAATTTAGCTGTTTTTGCGCAGTGGTGGTGCGGATTAAATCCTGCTTGGCCTGGGCTAGTTCTTGATTCAGATGGTGATTTTGCCAACTTAAACCCGAACAGATAATTGTTCCTAACCCGGCGATCGCCACCAACCATAGTTTTAAGCTGCGCAGTTGCCGGGGAGACTCTGGGACAGGGGTTCTGGCTACCACTGTTTCACGAGTAGCTGCTTGCATAATTTGTTGACGCAGTGCCGCTGGCGGCTGATCAGCTGGGAGGCTGAGGGGTAATAACTCTAGGGGCAACTGCAAACTAGCTAGCTCTGCTTGCTGCTCGGGATGCGCAGCCAAATATTGTTCGACCAGCGCCATTTCGGTGGGAGTGAGGTCACCTAAAACGTAGCCAGCCAGCAGTTCTGACCAAGGTTCGGATGGTGATCGGGGTGTAATTTCTGTCATTTTAAGATGTCAACCTTCCACTAAATCCCGAAGCAATTGTCTCAGTTTGAGGAGTCCCTGACGCGACCTGGTTTTGATGGTACCCAAAGGTAAATCCAGCTCTTGGGCGATCATTGATTGGCTCTTTCCTTCATAGTAAGCCATCTCTAGAACTTGCTTTTGAGCGATCGGCAGTTGCTCCAGAGCGATGCTCATTCGATCGCCTAATTCATGCAAAGCGACAGATTCCATGCCAGGCTGGCTCGGTGGGGAGGATAGATGGTGACCAAATCGTTGCTGTAAATTGTGTTGAGAGTTCTGCTGTTGCAGACGATTGAGTGCTCGTGATCTAGCGATCGTCAGCAGAAAAACCAATAACGTACCGCGTTGCGGATCGTATTTATCAACTCCTCGCCAAAAAGCTAGAAATACCTCTTGGGTCAGATCTTCCGCCTCCGTTGGATTAGTTAACATCCGTAAAGCCAACCGATAAACAGCGGTGCCATATCGATCGTATACAATGCCCAAAGCGGTATTGTTGCCTGCTTGCAGTGCCACCACCACTTGGAGATCGGACTCGTCAGTGAGCATAAGCCTAGAAGAACCAGAGAATACCTGATATCACATAATACCCACCCATCAGTACCATTACTAGTCCACCCCACCGCAGTACGGCATCAGACCGCATTAAAATTTGGCGACTGACTTTAATTAACCCGGCAAATAAACTGGTCGCAAAAATCACTACCGTATAGCCCAGGGCATAGGCCACCATCGTGAGAGTAATCCATAGGGGGGAACCAGTGGCAGCCGCAGCGGCCAACACCGCAAACAGCACTGGACTAGCACAGGGAGAACTAATCAAAGCAAAGGTCATACCCACCCCATAGGTACCAGCCCCTGGTAAAGAGATTTGGCTTTGAGGCAAAGGCAGATGGAACAACCCACCAAAACTCAGACCCATCAAAATAATTAACAGGCCGATCGCAATGTTAATATGTCCCCGCCAATCGACCATCACCGCCGCTGCTACTGATGAGAATAGTCCAAATATACTAAGTACTGTAACTACGCCCAATACAAATCCGGTAGCATTCCAGAACGCTTCTTGTCGCGATTTGACGTTAAGAGTGCCGATGTAGCTCAGATTAACTGGTAGCATCGCCAAAATACATGGAGAAATGCTAGCTAATAAACCACCGCCAGCGGCAAATGGTAACAAAATCCAGGGGTTTGTAAGGGGTTGGTTGTCACCCCATTTTTGATAGCTATTTTCTGCCCCGGATACCGCTTGTTCTAATGGGTGGGTGAGATTTTGCCAGCTAATTTCAACATTGGATAGTATTTGTTTGATTAGCTGTGGCCAATCAAAATTTTTGGTGAATCCAATTGCCCCGATCGTGACGAGACTTAAGCCTAACCAGATCGACCATTTTGGTGGAGAACGGCGGGTTTTAGTCCTTTGCTCAACAGTATTGCGGTCATTCATGACATGTCGGTGGGGGGAAATGATGTTGTTATTAACAATTTGGCTGGGCGGGTTGTTTTGACACTCGCCCAATTAAATGCTGAAAGATAGTGTCTAAGGCTTTTTCATGGCATCACCTTTGCCCATTTTGGCGATCGATCGATCAAGTACAGCGGTATAGTCAGAGATGGTGGCATTATTCCGGAATTGTTTAATAACTTTGCCCGTAGCCGGATCAATGATGGCGATCGTGCCAGTTTGGGATTTATTAGCCTTTAAAAATCCACTCAAACCAGTTTTAGCAGCTAATTTCGTGGTGGCAGCAGTAGCTTGTCGATCGGTCACATCTAATACGACAAAATGGGCTTTATTGCCATATTGCTGTTTGAGTTGCGAGAGGGTCGGAGCCACATTTTTACAAGCCGGACACCAGCTGGCATAGACATCCACAACTACTGGTTTACCTTGTAGTTCTTTGGCTAAGGCCGTGGCTCCGCCCATCGCTACTAATTTGGGTGGGGTGGCTGTTTCTGTGGGTACAGATCTCGCTTGGAGGGCATTGATGCCGATCGCGGTGGTGGCGGCAATAGCTAGAACAGCGATAATTTGAGAGGTAGGAAATTTCATAAGAACGATCGAGTTTCTGTAAGTTTCTACTAGATATACAGAAGCTGCGTTCGATCGGATTCATTTTGTTGAATATTTTGGTGATCTGAATAATTTCATTAAGTACAGTCTATTCTGACTAAAAAACGGGAATATTGGCATCGATCGACTTACTCACATAGGGTTCAGCTAAAATGCCAGCTAAAATCATATCCATCGCTGCTTGAGAGTGTTGCTGCATCATCTCTTTACCAAGCATCTTTTTCCCTGGCCATAAATATTTGATATTTTCGAGAGAAACAAAGTAAAAAGCGCAAGTACCAATAATATTGACCGCAGTGTGGCGAGGTTCTAATAGTCGAAATACTCCAGTAGTCATTCCTTGCTCCAATAAGCACATCAGCTTGCCATACAGAATGTCAGCAGTCTGCTTAGGGTAATATTTACCTTTATTCTGGATTGATTCTAAAGCGAATATACTTGCCATGTGAGGCTTGAGGGACATGAGTTGTAACATCATCCGCACCCCAGTAACTAAAGCTTCCTGGGGTGCTAAGTCTTCTAAACGCAAAGATTCTACTAGCATCAAATCTTCATTGAAGCAACGCTCAATCACAGCTCGGTATAGATCTTCTTTGCTGTCAAAGTAGTAATAGATCATCGCCTTAGTCACCCCGGTTTGGGCGGCGATCGCTTCAGTGCGGGCTGCGGCTAAACCGCCGATCGCAAACTCAGCCTCTGCTGCATCCAGGATTTTAGTTTTAGTTAATTCTGGATCGCGGCTAGAAGTTTTCTTGCAGAGTTTCTTGGCTATGTTCATTGCAGTGTTGTTATGATTCCTTAACTAACTAACTAGTGAGTCCATTGTAGACTCAATACTTCTAAAGTCCAAGACTTAAAAATATAAATTTTGCTCCCTTGACAGCAATATCGATAGCTGGGTAAGATAACTAACAAGTAAGTTAATTATTGGGTTCAGCTTGCTTGAGGGATAAGCGATTTTACTGTAAAACGACTATCCCTCATTTTATTGTTTAAAATCGCTTGTATATTTTTATTGCAATTTCTCGCAACTTCACTCTGGATAGTTTCTATGCTAAAATCCCAGGCCGGAATGGAAAATAAATCAGACAATTCGTTGACTGATGCCGAATTAGTTTCATCAGTTGGTGAACCGACGCTCGTTGAGCATAACGAAGATGTCGATCGACTAACTCCGGTGGCTGAATCCGAACCGTTAGTAGAATCCAATTCTTGGCTCTCTAAAAAATGGGTCTGGGTATTAGCGGCAGCTGGCTTATTGGCCTTGCCAACTAGTCTATATTTTTCTGGAGTAGTGGCTCCTAAAGCTAACCCTGAAGCGACGGCTACACCTGCACCAGCAGCCACAATTAACGCCATATCTGCTCTGGGTCGCTTGGAGCCAGAAAGTGAAGTGATGAGACTGGGAGCTTCTTCTTCGCAAGGTAGCTTATTAAAACAGCTGTTAGTTAAGGAGGGCGATCGGGTAACCGCTGGTCAGGTTGTGGCGATCTTGGATAGTAGTGGCAGCAAGCAAGCCCAGTTAGCCAAAGCCCAAGAAGATATTCGGGTGTCCCAAGCTAAACTCAACAAAGTAAAATCTGGTGCTCAAACTGGTGAGATTTCGGCGCAGCAATCCGAAGTTGGCCGCTTGCAACAGCAATTGCGGGGGGAAACAGCCACCGCTAAAGCGACTCTGACCCGGTTAAAAGAGCAACTAATTTTTGAACCACAGGCGCAAAGCTCCAAAATCCAGGCGTTGACAGCCCAGTTGACTGGCGAAAAACCGACTTATCAAGCGCGGATTAGTCGTTTCAGTGCGCAGTTACGCAACGCCACTGTCGAATGCCAGCGCTACAACTCACTATTTGCGGAAAAGGCGATTCAGGCTAGTTTGCGTGATAGTAAGTGCTTAGAGCAAGCCACCGTCCAAGAACAATTGACCGAAACCAAGGCTCAATATCAGCAGAGCATTAGTATTCTCAAGCAACAAATTGCTGAAAATACGGCGACTAAGCAGCGGATTGTGAGTAATCTGACTCAACAGATTAAGGAAGCCGAAGCTACCTATAACCGCACGGCAGCGACCCTCAATGAGCAGATCAAAGGGGCAAAGGCCACTTCAGCTAAAATTTCGGAGGTGCGACCAGTGGATGTGAAGTCGGCGGAGGCGGAAGTTGCTAGTTCGATCGCAGCGGCAAGGCAGGCGAAGGCGGAGTTGGAATTGGCTTATATTCGAGCACCGATCGCTGGGGAAGTTTTTAAAATCTACACTAGACCAGGCGAAGCCACGAATAGCAAGGGCATTATTGAGCTAGCTCAAAATGACCAAATGGTGGCTGTGGCGGAAGTTTATGAAAGCGATATTGGCAAAGTTAAGATGGGACAAGTGGCCGAAATCACCAGTGAAACTGGGGCTTTTACGGGCAAAATTAGGGGTACGGTGCAGCAAATTGGCCAACAAATTGCCAAAAAAGATGTCCTCAGTACTGACCCAGCCGCTGATGCTGATTCCCGGATTGTGGAAGTGAAGCTGGTTCTTGATCCGCAGGATAACAATAAAGTGCGGGGTCTAACCAACTCCAAAATAGAAGTAAAAATCAACAACTAGGCCATATGTTTGGAAAAATTCCGCTAGCCTGGCTGCAACTTAGCCACGAAAAAATTCGGCTGTTGGTAGCGATCGCCGGGATCTCATTTGCCGACATTTTGATGTTTATGCAACTGGGTTTCCGAGATGCGTTGTTTGATAGTGCGGTGACATTACACAAAAGCATTCAGGGTGATGTCTTTCTGATTAGTCCCCAGTCTACTTCGTTGATTGCGATGAAAAGCTTACCGCTACGTCGTCTTTACCAAAGTCGATCGGTTAGTAACGTGGCGGCGATTACGCCCATTTATCTCGATTTTGGTCTTTGGAAGAACCCTGAAAATAAAACTACTAGAAGTATGATGGTGATTGGCTATAACCCAGCCGATCGAGGGCTATTTGAGCTACCAGGCATTAGTAAAAAGCCAGAAGATCAGAAAAATATTGACCAGATTATGTTGCCGGACACCTATCTTTTTGATATTCAGTCGCGCGAACAATTTGGGGATGTCGGTAAATGGTTTAAGGAAGGTAAAACTGTTACTACTGAGATGCGTAGTCGCAAAATCAAGGTGGGTGGTTTGTTTACCCTGGGAGCATCCTTTGGGGCTGACGGTAATGTGGTGACTAGTGACACCAACTTTAACCGGTTGTTTAAACGAGATAAAGGACTAATAGATATTGGTGTTGTCCGTCTCCAGCCTGGATCAGATTTAAAGCAAACCATCAAGCTACTAGATCAGCAATTGCCAGATGATGTGAAGGTTTTAAGCCGGGAAGAATTTATTAATTTTGAGTTGAACTATTGGCAAACTGGCACATCGATCGGCTTTATTTTCACTTTGGGCACGATTATGGGCTTTATTGTGGGAATTGTGATTGTGTATCAAATTCTCTACACCGATGTAGCCGATCACTTGTCAGAATATGCCACCCTCAAAGCAATGGGTTATACAGACTTTTACCTGCTGGCAGTGGTTTTCCAAGAAGCCGTGATCTTGGCGATCGTCGGCTTTTTTCCAGGGATGTTGGCGGCTGTTGGTTTATACACCATCACTCGCAATGCTACCAATTTGCCGCTGTTGATGACCGTGGTGCGGGCTACGACCGTCTTACTTCTGACTTTAATTATGTGTTTGGTTTCCGGGGCGATCGCCGTGCGAAAACTGCAAGCTGCTGACCCTGCTGATATGTTCTAGAGGAAATCATTATGTCTAATACCATTCAGACCAATCTCAATGGCCAAGCACCCCAGCCCCAAATTATTCCGCCCAAACATCATTTTGATGAGGTAGTAGTTGCAGTCGATCGACTAAATCATTATTTTGGTAAAGGCGCGTTGCGGAAACAAGTGTTGTATGACATCAATCTGCAAGTGGGCAAAGGAGAATTGGTGATTATGACTGGTCCCTCTGGGTCTGGCAAGACTACTCTACTTACTTTGATGGGAGGCTTACGATCGCCTCAAACTGGCAGTCTCAAAGTACTGGGCAATGAAATGATTGGCGCTAGCAAAGGCCAAGTTACCAAAATGCGTCGGAATATTGGCTATATTTTCCAAGCCCATAATCTACTGAAGTCTTTGACGGCTCTGCAAAATGTGGAAATGTCCGGGCAACTGCATGCCCATATTAGCAACAAAGAAACTCGGCAACGTGCTGCTGCTATGCTCGATGCGGTGGGTTTGTCCGATCGCAAGACCTATTACCCCGAAAGCTTATCAGGGGGGCAAAAACAACGGGTAGCGATCGCTAGAGCCTTAATGAGCCGTCCGAAGCTAGTCCTGGCCGATGAACCCACCGCCGCTTTAGATAGTAAGTCGGGGCGAGATGTGGTGAACATTATGCAGCGGCTAGCTAAGGAGCAAGGCACTACCATTTTGATGGTGACTCACGATAACCGAATTTTGGATGTAGCCGATCGAATCGTGCATTTAGAAGATGGCTGTTTAGCTAAAGATGACCAATTAATACCAAATTAACAACCGCTAAAATGCTGAATTTTTGCATAGTTGGGCATTTGAATTAGGAGATGTTTAAATTATTGTTATTGAACATAGAATTTTAAAATTGTGGTTAAAAGAATATTTGAGTTAATAAATGTAATTTATATTCGTAAACTTTCTGATCTGATATGTTACATCCGATCTCTAATTTGTAAAGTATGAGGTCTTGAATTAGTTACGAAAATCCTTGTCATGAAAAGGCTTTAAGCTTTATCTTATTACTAATTTTGATTGATAATATCTATGAAATCTTGTAATCATGTAACATGCTCATCATGGTTATTAAGGTGTCAACTATTAAGGTTTGTTACTAGCAAATTTGTGATTATCCACGAAAATCCGTAGAATCTTTAGCATCTCTTGAATTTAACAACTATTATACAGTTGTATGAATTTATAGATTGCGGTTTCATAACCGTCAATAGCTTCTACATGTGAGTATGGTGCATATATGAATGAAATTTGGCAATCCATGACTTTTCAGTCACAAGTGCTGGTCATGCAAACATTGCCGGGAGTGGATGTTAATAAGTTAGCTGCACCGGTGATGGGTTTTTTACCCAGCCTGTTGGCTGCGATCGGTATATTGCTGATCGGTTGGATCGTAGCCCTAATTGCCGGCTGGATTGTTGGCAGTTTGTTATCTAAAACTAATATTGACAACCAACTGCTGAGTAACTTTACTGGTGGTTCGTCGGTCGGTGGCATGAAACCGGAGAAAATTGTTTCAACAGTCGTTTTTTGGATTGTTTTTCTCTTTGGTGTTGTTGGTTTTCTGAATGCCTTGAATCTGACTGGTGTTTCTGCTCCGCTGCAGGACTTGCTCCATCAAGTATTAGGCTTCTTGCCCAAAATCTTTTCAGCGGCGGCTTTGGCTGCAGTTGCTTGGTTGATAGCCACCGCTGTCAAAATGCTGATTTTGAAGGTATCGCAATCTTTTGGCCTTGATCGCAAGTTGCAAATTGACACCAGTAACCGCAATGCTGTGCTCCCCAGTGCCACCATTGCCAATCTGAGTTTTTGGCTCATACTGCTCTTTTTCCTCAGCCCCATTTTGGAAGCGATCGGACTCAGTAGTTCTCTAGCTCCAGTGCAAAATCTGACTAGCGACATCATTAGTGCTATCCCTAAAATCTTCAAGGCTGGCATCATTGGTCTAGTTAGTTGGTTTATTGCTCGGATTGTACGCGATATCGTTGTTAACGTAGCTGTGGCAGCTGGCTCTGAACGCTTGGCCGCCAATTTAGGCTTCAACCGACCAGCTACTCCGCGTACCACCACTACTGGCCAAGCGGTACCACCCAACACCTCCAAAACATCATCTAACCAGAGTCTGGCGGGCATTCTAGGTACTATTGTTTATGTTTTGATCCTGGTACCGGGAGTTATCTCGGCCTTACAAGCATTAGACATTGCGGCTATTTCTGGGCCGGCAGTGGCCATGCTGAATGAAGTAATGCTGATGCTGCCCCGGATCTTGACAGCTGGAGCGCTAATTGGTCTTTCTTACTTCATTGGTCGTTTTTTAAGCGAGTTAGTAACCAACACTCTGTCGGGATTGGGCTTTAATAACATTATTCGGACTTTGGGTCTGAGTAGTTTGGTAGATGAGGCTGCACCTACCCAAACTCGGATTCAATCTAAAACTCCCTCCGAGATTGCTGGAATTGTGACTTTAGTCGGCACCATGCTGCTAGCGGTAGTGTCAGCTATGGACATTTTAAAAATCCCCGCTCTGACGAACATCACCCAAAGTGTTTTGGTAATTGCTGGTCAAATTCTGACCGGTTTAGTGGTAGTAGCGATCGGCCTCTTCTTAGCGAACTTGGCCTACCGCTTGATCAATGCCGCTGGTAACCGCCAAGCCAACATCTTGGCGCAGGCTGCCCGGATTGTGATCATTGTGTTGGTCAGCGCCATGGGCTTACAACGGATGGGTATTGCTCCCGATATCGTCAACTTAGCCTTTGGCTTGAGCTTAGGCGCTATTGCTATTGCTAGTGCGATCGCCTTTGGCCTAGGTGGCCGCGATGTAGCTGGAGAACAGCTGCGGGAATGGTTGACTAGTTATAAACGTTAATTGGTTAATCGATCTCGATTAATTTCAATTGATTAGTTGATGGATGGCTGTTGACCTAAAGGCAAGTTAGCTTGCACTGGTCAGCAGTCATTTTCTATACTTTGGGAAGACTATTTAGATTATTATTTGATTTTTTAAGCATGGAAACTTCTACTATTAACTGCGCCACCGAATGCCAAAATGGTTGTCTCCAGCCAGATAACTGTCCTAGCGAAACCCATATCAACGCCGCCGCTAATTTTATTGGCGAAACTTCGATCGATCAAATGCATGAAATTGCTGAAGCAGCCCGGCGCAAGAAAATGATGGCACCGCCCCAATGGGTAATTCCAGAGTGGCCGGAATAAAAGCAGCGTAAAAGTTTTTTGGCCGCAATTGTGCTAAGTTTAATCGAATATTTTGTTTGTTTTGATATCTTCTTTTCAAGACCAAGTATTAGTAAAATTCTGATCCCTGTTATTTTTATTCCACGTCGCGATTAGGGAGCCCCGCAGTGACCGCCGAAACTCAAACCATTGCTGGTCAATCCACCAGCAGCCCCCTCCACCGTCAAATTATTGTCATTTTAGATTTTGGCTCGCAGTACTCCGAGCTAATCGCCAGACGTATTCGAGAAACCCAAGTATATTCAGAAGTAATTCCCTATCGCACCAGTGCTGAACAGCTAAAACTGCTTAATCCCCAGGGTATTATCCTATCTGGTGGGCCCAGCTCAGTCTATGACCAGGGAGCACCGCAGTGCGACCCAGCCATTTGGGATTTAGGTATTCCAGTGTTGGGGGTCTGCTATGGAATGCAGCTAATGGTCAAGCAGTTGGGCGGCGAGGTCGTGAAGGCCGATCGGGCGGAGTATGGCAAAGCTGCAATCCGCATCGATGATCCGACAGATCTGCTCACTAATGTGACCGAAAAAAGCACGATGTGGATGAGTCATGGGGACTCTTGTACGCAACTACCCACCGGTTTTGAGTTGTTGGCACATACTGAAAATACTCCCTGTGCCGCCATTGCCGATCACCAACGCCATCTGTATGGCGTGCAATTTCACCCGGAAGTGGTGCATTCGATCGATGGTTTTGCTCTGATTAGTAATTTTGTTTATCACATCTGCAGTTGTCAGCCCACTTGGACAACTGAAGCTTTTGTCGAAGAGTCGATTCGAGAAGTGCGCGCCCGCGTAGGTGATAAGAAAGTCCTGTTGGCACTATCGGGCGGGGTGGATTCTTCGACTTTAGCCTTTTTACTGCATCGAGCGATCGGCGACCAGCTTACTTGCATGTTCATAGATCAAGGCTTCATGCGCAAACTAGAGCCAGAGCGTTTGGTAACGCTTTTCAAAGAGCAGTTTCATATTCCGGTAGTGCATGTGATGGCTCGGGAAAGATTTATTAATGCGGTTGCTGGCGTGACCGATCCAGAAGAAAAGCGCAAAATTATTGGCACTGAATTTATCCGGGTCTTTGAAGAAGAATCCAAAAAGCATGGGCCTTTTGACTATTTGGCTCAGGGTACGCTCTATCCTGATGTGATTGAATCGGCAGATACTAACGTTGATCCGCAGACTGGTGAGCGGGTGGCAGTAAAAATCAAGAGCCATCATAATGTGGGTGGTTTGCCCAAGGATTTACAATTTAAGCTGGTGGAGCCTTTGCGAAAGCTCTTTAAAGACGAAGTGCGCAAAGTGGGTAAGGCGCTCAATTTACCAGAAGAAATTGTCAATCGTCAGCCCTTTCCAGGTCCCGGCTTAGCGATTCGGATTATGGGAGAAGTGACGGCAGCACGTTTAAATACCCTGCGGGATGCTGACCTAATTGTCCGGCAAGAAGTTAACCGCCACGGACTGTACAACGAAGTCTGGCAAGCTTTTGCTGTATTACTCGCAGAAGTGAAAAGCGTGGGAGTCATGGGCGATCAACGTACCTATGCTCATCCGATCGTCCTGCGTTTTGTTTCCAGTGAAGATGGAATGACGGCGGATTGGTCGCGGGTGCCCTACGATGTGTTGGAAATTATTTCTAATCGGATTGTGAATGAGGTGAAGGGTGTGAATCGGGTGGTTTACGATATTACCTCGAAGCCGCCGGGGACGATAGAATGGGAATAAGTAGAATGCTAGTCGCATAATTGAACTAAAAAGCCTGCAGTCATTTGACCACAGGCTTTTTAGTTCAATTATCTAAATCCTATTCAGCAGTACTCAAGACAGCTTCATCTTGCGGTGCGGCTGGCGGATTAGGATTCTCGCGGACGAAGGCTTTGTTATCATCATCTAAATCGACGATACCAGAATCACCTTCGCTTAACCGACCCGAGAGCATTTCCTCAGCCAACACATCTTCTAACAGACGCATAATGGCACGCCGCAACGGACGAGCACCATAGGCCGGGTTGTAACCCTCTTCAATCAGGCGATCTTTAAACTTATCAGTGACTTCCAAGGTAATACCCTTTTCAGTCAAGCGCTTAAATAGGTCAGCCAGCATGATGTCGGCAATATTCCTCACTTCATCCTTAGTCAACTGCTGGAAGACAATAATTTCGTCCAGACGGTTCAGGAACTCAGGGCGGAAGTAGTTCTTCAGCTCTTCATTCACCAGGCTCTTGATCCGGTTGTAGGTAGCTTCGGTTTTGTTATCTTCAAACTCAAACCCTAGACCACCGCCACCCTTCTCGATTACCTTAGAACCAATGTTGGAAGTCATGATCAATAAAGTGTTCTTGAAGTCCACCGTGCGACCCTTAGAATCAGTCAAGCGACCATCTTCTAAGATTTGCAGCAACATGTTAAAGATGTCGGGATGCGCTTTTTCGATTTCATCGAACAAGACGACGGTGTAGGGGCGACGACGGACAGCTTCAGTCAACTGACCACCTTCATTGAAACCAACATAGCCTGGTGGTGAACCAATCAGCTTGGATACCGTGTGCCGTTCCATGTACTCCGACATGTCCAACCGAATCATTGATTCTTCCGAACCAAAGAAGTAGGCTGCTAAAGCCTTAGTCAGCTCGGTTTTACCAACCCCGGTGGGGCCAGAGAAAATAAAGCTAGCGATCGGACGATTTGGATTCTTTAGTCCGACCCGGGCGCGTCGAATAGCACGGGATACCGATCGAACGGCTTCGTCTTGACCAATCAGGCGCTGGTGGAGAGTTTCCTCCATATGCAGCAGCTTGATCGATTCCGATTCGGTGAGCTTGCTGACCGGTACGCCCGTCCAAGAAGCCACAATATGAGCGATGTCTTCTTCGGTGACATCCGGAGTCTTGGTATCTTTGTTTTCAGCGGATTCAGCCCGTTTGGCCTGAGCGATGTTTTTGATCTCAGCCTTGATCTCTAACTCGCGGTCTTTCAGTTGACCAGCCTTTTCAAAGTCCTGAGACCTAACAGCATCGTCTTTGTCTTTCAAGACTTGGCGCAGCTCTTTATCTAGTTCTTTGGCAGCAGCTGGTAATTGGGAATTGAGCAATCTTACCCGCGACCCAGCTTCATCCATCAGATCGATCGCCTTATCGGGCAGAAACCTGTCGGCAATATAGCGATCGGCCAACTCCGCCGCAGCTTTTAAGGCGTCGTCAGTGATGCGTAGTTTGTGGTGCTGCTCATAGCGTTCCCGCAAACCGTGCAAAATCTCAATGGTTTCAGCTACGCTGGGTTCACCAACCATCACTGGTTGAAAACGCCGCTCTAAAGCTGCATCCCGTTCAATATGTTTACGATACTCATCCAAGGTAGTAGCACCGATACATTGCAACTCACCTCTAGCCAGAGCTGGCTTCAAGATGTTAGCGGCATCGATCGCGCCCTCAGCAGCTCCAGCACCAATCAGGGTATGAACTTCGTCAATTACCAAAATCACGTTACCCGCTTGGCGAATTTCGTCCATGATCTTTTTCAGACGCTCTTCAAATTCCCCTCGATACTTGGTACCAGCCACTAGTAGACCAATATCCAGGGTCATTACCCGCTTGTCTTCTAAGATATCTGGAACGTCAGCCGCAATAATTCGCTGTGCCAAACCCTCGGCAATGGCCGTTTTACCAACACCTGGTTCACCAATGAGCACCGGGTTGTTTTTAGTACGCCGACCCAAGATCTGAATGACCCGCTCAATCTCTTTAGCGCGGCCAACAACAGGGTCGAGCTTACCATCCATCGCCATCTGAGTAAGGTTGGAACCAAACTCATCTAGGGTGGGGGTTTTATTACCACGACCAGAAGAACCGCCACCAGGAGCTACAGCTTCTGCTGTTTCTCCCAGCATCCGAATTACCTGAGTCCTTACTTTGGAAAGGTCTACGCCCAGATTTTCCAGTACTCTAGCTGCTACGCCTTCACCTTCGCGGATCAGACCTAGGAGCAGGTGTTCGGTACCAATGTAGTTATGCCCTAGCTGTCTGGCCTCTTCCAAGGACAGTTCTAGAACCCGCTTAGCTCTGGGGGTGAAAGGAATTTCTACCGCGACGAACCCAGAACCTCGACCGATAATTTTTTCGACCTCAATCCGGGCATCTTTGAGATTAACGCCCATCGATTTTAGTACTTTGGCCGCTACTCCGGTGCCTTCACCAATCAAACCCAAGAGGATTTGTTCGGTGCCGACGAAATTGTGTCCCAGGCGACGTGCCTCTTCCTGGGCCAGCATGATGACCTTAATGGCTTTCTCTGTAAAGCGTTCAAACATGGTTTGTCTCCATCACCTGCTGCTAGCCTGATGTGTAAATTCTAACACAGGATTTTTCGGATACGGGTTCGGATATAACACCTAATTTGCTATGACTGTGCTAGGTTCTTTGTGTTATTGCACAACATTTAAAATAGCCGGAATACTTTGAATTGCTGGCAATTGTTCGATCGACTGCAACGCCTTTCTAAAATTAGATTCAGCCACTTCGCCTGTGACCACCACTATTTCAGCCCCAGCAGCGCTGACCGAAGTTTGGACAATTGATTCAATACTGACTTGGTGGTTACCAAAAGCAGTGCCAATATAGCCAATGGTGCCAGGTAAATCTTTAGTTTGAAAGCGCACATAGAAGCGACCAACCAAACTTTCTACGGAAGCCATTTGAGCATAATACTGATGCGGACAGCTTAAGAGTGGATTAACGGCGGCATTTTGACATTGGCGCGCTGCCACGATGGTCACTAAATCGGATACAACGGCAGAGGCCGTTGCGCCTGCCCCCGCTCCCGGACCAAAGAGCATCACCTGACCAAGAGGTTCCCCTTCTACCAAAATGGCGTTGTAGACTCCATTCACACTGGCCAATGGGTGCGATTTAACCAATAGAGTAGGGTGTACGCGCACTGATACTAAGCCATCAGCAGACTTTTCCGCGATCGCCAACAGCTTAATTACATAGCCCAGTCGATCGGCATAGGCTATATCAGTTGCCCCGACCTTCCGAATACCTGCACAGTAGACATCTTCACGCTTAATGCGGTCTCCGAATGCTAATGCGGCTAAGATGGCGATCTTATCACCAGCGTCTAAGCCATCTACATCGGCGGTAGGATCGGCTTCAGCATAGCCGAGCTGTTGGGCATCCGCTAAAATATCTGCAAACTCACCGCCCTCCGTAGTCATTCTGCTCAGAATGTAGTTAGTGGTGCCATTGATAATACCCGTAACTTTATGGATACGATTTACGCCTAAAGACTGTTTAAGGGGCTGAATGATTGGAATACCACCACCCACGGCTGCTTCCAGCAAAACATAAACACCAGCTTTGTTGGCCGCTGTGAAAATCTCATCTCCAAACCGGGAGATGACAGCTTTGTTGGCCGTGACTACATGTTTACCGTGATCGATCGCCTTGAGTATTAAACTGCGAGCTGGCTCTAAGCCCCCAATTAATTCTACGATGATGGAAATTTCCGGGTCGGTGACGATCAAGTCCAAGTCGGTAGTTAAAATACCGGGAGCAAAACTAATGGAGCGGACTTTATCAATGTTGCTGACGCCAACTTGGGCAATTTCAATTTCTTTTAAAAGATGGTGCCGACCACTTGGGTCAAGCAAGATTTGGGCAGTGCCTGTACCGACAGTCCCCAAACCTAAGATGCCGATTTTAACCATGATATTTCCCCTTGTCTCTCATACAACTTGTCATATCGGAGGTAATCGACTTTCTGCACAACTTCCAACACAGCCCACCAGATTATCGCATATTTCTGTTGCTGAGCTGCATTTTTGAGTTAGTATCATTTAATGTTTTGATGTTTTAATTGATAGTCAATGGTTCAATATCTAGGTTATTAAGATGATAGAATTGTCCGACTCGATTCTGGGTGATTCTGCTGATTGTTATAACAATAGGAATGGTAAACAGTAAAAATAAAGATAGAATCAGTGGGTATCTACATCATGTTAAAGAATTCTGGCGATTGAGGGTTGAATTGAAATGGCTAATCCGGAGCATCTGGCTCAATTCAAGAAGGGAGCAGATGCCTGGAATAATTGGCGAAAAATAAACTCACTGATTAATCCAGATTTGAGCGGCTCTGTTTTGATGATGTCTAATCTGCAGGCTTTTTGGTTTCGTAAAGTTGATTTGAGCCACTGTGAAATGACTGAAACTAATTTGAGTGGTGCTGATTTACGAGCGGCTAATTTGAGTGGCGCCAATTTGGAAGGCTCTGATCTGCGGGCGGTCGATCTGCGGGGTGCTAACCTGAGCGAAGTTAACCTCAGTAGTGCTAATTTGACAGCAGCTAATCTTATTGGAGCAAATTTGATGAAAGCTGATCTCAGTCTGGCTAATTTAGCAGAGACTGACTTGAGCAGAGCTAATTTACAGAACACATTTATGTTGGGAGTAAATCTGCGTGATGCGAACTTAACCTCCGCTTTGTTCAACCGAGCCGATCTGACTGATGCTCACATGCCTGGTGCGAATCTAACCCGCACTCAGTTAATTGGCGCTGATTTGTGTAATGTAAACTTGAGTGGTGCTAATTGTCAAAGTGCCAACTTCACCGGTGCTAAACTGGTTAACTTACAAGCTCTAGGTAGCAATTTTCACCAAGCTAACTTCCGAAACGCTACTATTGCTAACTGGCAGGTTGATGATTTTACTTCTTTTACACACGAGATTTAAATACTGATCGATAATCAATCACCAACGCATAGAAATCATCAAATCTCTCTATGAATAATCATATCCCGAGCTCTAGTAAACTAAACTTATCCAAATCCACTAATAGTTTAAATAGACAAATTTTTTGGATTATTTTGACCTGGGTGCTTGCACTGTTGATGTTGGGTATTACAGTGGCAAATGATCAAAATGCTCGGGGAAATAAACCGGCAGTCAATAGCCAAACAGTATCGGTGACGGATAATAGTAAACAGACCATATTATTCACTGTGATATTTTTAGCCATCGGAACGGTAAGCTGTTCATTAGCAATTTTGATGGTGCGTAGATTATCGACCGATCTACATCACCTTGATCAAGAGATTTCTCAAGCTAATGGGAGGCATTTTGGCAATTTCTTGTCTTCAAATACAGTCTTGCCGGTTCATGCCCAAGAAGTAGATCGCTTGACCAAAAGCTCTCATCAGCTAATTGATAATTTTCAGCGGTCTTTAATTCAGCAGCAGGCTGTGGATGCGCAAGCTGCCTTATTTAGAGATCTATTAGCTCTCTCGCAGCGCAGCAGGGAGCCTCAAGCGATTTATACACAGGCTGTAAAAACTATTAAGAAAATCTTGGGAGCCGATCGATCATTTGTCTACAATTTTGGTCTGAACTGGAGCGGCACTATTAAAGCACAAGAGGTTTCCCCCCACTTTTCGCTGTTGGTTGATGAACAAGTAAACGAAACTTTCTTCACGAAATCGATGACGGAGGTTGATCGATATCATGATGGGTTGATTCTAGTTGTCAACGATGCTAATACCAGTGGTCTTTCGCTAGAGCAACTATCACTTTATCAACAAGCTCAAATTAAGTCTAATGTTGCTGCCCCGATTATGGTTCGGGAGCGGTTGGTTGGATTACTTTGTATTCAACAGTGTTCTATGAGTCGTCACTGGCAAAAATGGGAGATAGATATCTGTGCTGATATTGCTAATTTTTTAGGTCTGATTTTAAATCAAGCCGAAATTGCCAAGAACAGCACTTTAGCTGAGCAATTATTAAATCAAACCCCTGTTGGCGACAAAACTGTTCTCCAGCAGACTAATCTTCAATTACACATGTTGTCTCAGATCAGTACTGAGCTTCCGCAGTCGGAGAATCCTTATGATTTTATGATGATGTTAATGGATGATATGCGAGTGACTTTGCAATTGCATCGAGCCATCTTTTTTCAGATGGATGCTGATTTTGCTGGCCAAATTGTGGTGGAGTCTGTTGATTCTACGATCAAAGCCATCACCGGCGAAAAGATTGTTGATACCTGTCTACAAACTAACCGGGGCTGTGGTTACGAAGCTGGTAGGATTTCGGCGATTAACGATATATATACTACCAATCTCACTGAATGCCATTTACGGATGATGGAACGGCTAGAGATTCGTGCCAATATTGTCGCCCCGGTGATTGTGGAAAGTAGACTTCATGGTTTACTCATGGGCCATATGAGTCGGGCCGCTCGAAATTGGCAACAATCTGAGATTGATTTGCTAGCTCAAGTCGCGCGGCAAATCGGTCTAGTTATGACCCAATCGGCACTCGTGAAACAGCTGCAAGAGCAAAAAGAATCTCAGGCCATGCGTGATCAACGTAGTAAAGCGGCCAAAGAAAATTTACAGAATAAATTAGTGGAGCTGATCGATCGCACTGAACTTTGACACTCCTCGGCGTGAACGCACGAGGATTCTTGGTTCAACGAAACCACTTAGATTAGATACCTTGCAGCGTCTA
>CAXTSX010000015.1:0-74930 GCA_964247085.1 uncultured bacterium | reverse complement strand
AAAACACATTTTCGCTTTAGTTCCAGCGTCTATTTCTTGAGTGGGAAGGGAGTATGATCTTCGACAAGCCGAAGAAGAAAACCGAGTAGCTTACGATCGTATCCCTGTCCTCTCAGCATCTTAATCAAGTGGATGGTGGAGCATTAATTTGTTGGACGACTGCTCTTAAATTAATCCAGTAGTAATGACAATGACATTACAAAATGCTAGAATTATCAATATACAGCCCCTGCAGTTTTCCCAAGGTTAAGGACAATGGCAATTCCCAGTACAACGCCTCGCAACACCCTAAATTTGAGAATTAAGCCAGAAGAACGCGACCTCATCGACATGGCGGCCAAAGTCAAAGGTAAGAATCGAACCGATTTTATCTTAGAAGCTGCTCGTAACCTGGCAGAAGAAACCTTGCTAGAACGGACTATTTTCTGGGCTGCTCCAGAGGCTTACGCGGAATTCCTCAAACTGCTAGATGCCCCCGCACAACCTAACGAACGTTTACGTAAGACCATGCAAACGACAGCGCCTTGGCAGCAAGAATGAATTTTACGTCCCCTGAGCCGCTAGCTACTCATCATGTAATCGCTGATTTTTCCTGTGGCAATACTTCTCTGGACGATTGGTTGAAAAAACGGGCACTAGCTAACCAAAATAGCGGGGCTACCAGAACCTTTGTGATCTGTGCCGATGAGCAAGTAGTTGGATACTATGCTCTTGCTTCCGGAGCCATTAGTACTCTATCGGTCCAAGGAAGTTTCCGGCGGAATATGCCCGACCCGATTCCGGTAGTGATTTTGGCAAGACTGGCGATCGATATCTCTGTCCAAGGAAAAGGGGTCGGACGTGCTTTATTTCGCGATGCGGCACTGCGAGTGATGCAAGCGGCAGATGCGATCGGGATTCGCGGCATTATCGTTCAGGCGATTTCACAACAAGCCAAGAACTTCTACATAGCTTTGGGGTTCAATGTATCTCCTCTTGAACCAATGACTCTGATGATTTTACTGAAGGACTTACGCGCTCTGACTGCATGAAACCCAATCATAGCAAGGAATATTGTGACGAAATCAAAAGATTGCCGAGCCGCTGGGGTCGCCAAATCTCCCCCCAACTCCAAGTACCATAGAATAGAGAGCAGCGATCGAACAGCTCCTCAATAATGGGATCTTCGGCAAACTGATGACCGCTAGCCAAGGTTTACGATTCCAAACTGACGTTGTGCGCAGGAGATAGCATGGAAGCATTATTAAGATTTTTACCCCAGGTCTGGTTTATTATCCTGGGCTTGTTTTTATTTTTGTACGTCATGCTAGATGGGTTTGATCTGGGTGTCGGCATCTTGTCTTTGACCAGCTCTGACGAAGAACGACGCACTATTCTGATGACCAGCCTAGGAAACATTTGGGATGCTAATGAAACCTGGCTAGTAGTGATGGGCGGTGCGCTATTTGGGGCTTTCCCTTTGGCCTATGGCACCATTTTGAGTGCATTATACATGCCAATTTTCATTATGATTTTCGGCCTGATTTTTCGAGCGGTGGCCTTTGAGTTTCGAGAATACTCCGATCGCAAGCTGTTCTGGAATGTGGCTTTTGGAGTGGGCAGTTTTATTGCAGCTTTAGGGCAAGGTTTTGCCCTGGGCAGCGTTATTGAAGGTATTACTGTGGACGAAGCTGGTCATTTCACCGGCTCTACTTGGGACTGGTTGGACTGGCGATCGATCCTCGTAGCTCTGACTCTGATCCAAGGTTATGTGTTGATTGGTTCTACTTACCTCATTTTAAAAACAGTCGGAGAATTGCAGCAAACCCACTATCGCACCGCCAAGATTGCAGCAATCACTACCTTTATTGGCGCGGTGTTGATTACGATCGCTACTCCCATATTTTATGAAGCCGATCGCACCAGGTTATTTAGTGCGCCGTTGGTTTATGTTTTTGCGGCTATTCCCCTACTGGGATTGTTGTTAGTGTGGTTGTTAATTAGGAGTATCGATCGACAGCAAGAAGCTGCGCCTTTGGTCTGGACAATATTAATCTTTTTACTGTCTTTCATTGGTCTAGGCTTAATTGTATTTCCCTACATTATTCCGAATAAGATCACCATTTATCAGGCGGCGGCGGCTCCCAGCGCTCTGGTATTCATGCTAACTTTTGTAGGTTTTTTGATTCCGATTATGTTGTTCTACAACATTTATAACTATGTGGTATTCCGGGGTAAGGTGGTACCAGTGGTGCATGAATAATCTATTAACCATTCTTCCCAAATCCTATCTGTTTCAGGCACACATCCACATAGCCGAAGACAACTCATCCTGTGTTATGATAAGGAGCTGTGTCTTAAACCAGATATATTCATGCCCAAACTCAAAACCCGGCGCGCCGCAGCCAAGCGCTTCCGTGCTACCGGCACCGGCAAAATAATGCGCCGTAAAGCTTTTAAAAGCCACCTGCTTGAACACAAAAGCGCTACCCAGCGTCGTAACCTTGGCAAAATGGCCGTAGTTGACGAAACCGACACCGCCCGTGTGCGGGGAATGCTGCCTTACTTGTAACGCACGCTTATCCCAGTCCGCCTGGTAGCTTGAGGAATGCCGACAGTACTTGCTGTTTTATAAAGCCGTAGAGCCATTCAAAATCACCATAGACTAAGTAGTACCTAAACCATGACCAGAGTTAAGCGCGGTAATGTAGCCCGCAAACATCGTAATAAGATCTTAAAGTTAGCTAAAGGCTTTCGGGGTTCTCACTCCAGATTGTTCCGAGTAGCAAACCAACAAGTAATGAAGGCGCTTCGCAACGCCTATCGCGATCGCAAGAAAAAGAAACGCGATTTTCGCAGACTATGGATTGCCCGGGTCAATGCTGCTTCCAGACAACACGGCATCAGCTATAGCCAATTAATTGGTGGCCTCAAGAAAGCCAACATTCAGCTCAATCGAAAGATGCTGGCGCAGTTGGCCATTCAAGATGCCCATAGCTTTGAGCAGATTGTGAAACTGGCGATTGCTGCTAAATAATACCCAGTGACAAAAGTACGAGGATAGAAAATGCCTAAGTCCATAGCGCTGCTGATTCTATCCTTGCTGTTGCTACCTAGCCGCGCAGCAGCCGAAAGTTTACAAGGTATTCGCGAAAGAGGACGATTAATTGTCGCAGTTAAAGACAACACCCGTCCTTTGGGCTTTAAAGGCCCCAAAGGCCAATTGCAGGGATTAGAAATAGACATTGCCCGACGTTTAAGCCAAGAAATTTTAGGAAAGCCAGACAAAGTAGATTTTCAACCAGTTAAAAATCAAGAAAGGTTGCGGGTATTGCTCGATGGTAAAGTAGATTTAACCATTGCTAGATTGACTGTAAATAACTCCAGGTCGCGGGTGGTAGACTTTAGTCGTCCCTATTATCGGGAAACCACTGGGATGGTCACTAATATCCCCAATATCCGAAAGCCCAATGACTTGGCTCAAAAAAGAGTGGCCGTATTGCAGGGTTCTAGTACTGCTCTTGTGCTCACCAGTCGTCTTTCCCAGGCAAAGTTAGTCCCTGTAACCAGTTACCAAGCGGCCAAAGATATGCTCGATCGACATCAGGTAGATGCTTTTGCCACCGATAAAAGCCTGCTCGTGGGCTGGGTACAAGAATATCCCCAATACAGATTGTTGGCTGGTGCTCTGCCGGGAAATACTTCGGATGCTAGAGAATCGATCGCCATCGCCATGCCTCGGGGTAAAAAATACGATCCTCTGTGGCGGTTTGTGGATGAAACTATCCAAAAATGGGAAAAGGAAGGATGGCTGCAAGCCAGAATTCGTTACTGGGGACTATGAGTTGCTACAGTATTAACTGTTAGCCAAATAAATTTAATATTTTAATGTATGGATTTCCCTAATCTTCAAGATATGGTCAGCAGCTTGCCCCTCATTTATTTGGTGGCTTTCGTAGCAATCCTTGCCGTTGCTGGAGTGGTAGTTGTTAGACAAGTGCTGAAAAATCGATCGATCGAAAATGACTTAGGTAAACTGGAAAAGAAGGTGAAGTCACCAGACTGTACAGCCGAAGACTACTACGCCTTAGCTAGTATTTACTTAGATAAAAAATTGTTTGTGCAAGCAGTGATTCTGCTCAATAAAGCCCTCAAGTCCAAGACCACTAATTCTGATGATTTTGCGCCAGTGCATAATGCTTTGGGCTATGCCTATGAATGTCAGGAGCAGTATGATGTGGCAATTCGTAACTACAAAGAAGCGATCAAGCAAGATCCAAACTATGTGACTGCGATGAATAATTTGGGTCATGCCTACGAGCAAAAGAAACTCACGACCCAGGCGCTAGAAGTTTATGATCAAGCGCTGGCAATTGAACCCCAAAATGAAACGGCTACCCGGCGAGCGGAGTCTTTACGGCGGCGTTTAGTCGCTTAGTGGTCGAGTAGTTCAAGTTTATTTCCCCAGTGACAAGATGCAAGTTGTTTGGTTTTTACTGCGCGCCTCTTGGCAAAGTATGATGATCGCGATTGTTACTGGTTTAATCAGTGGCATCGGCAGTGCGGCGCTGATTGCGATCATCAACACTGCCGTAAACAGTGGTAATCCGGCCAGCTGGCTCTGGCCATTTTTGGGCATCGCTGGGATTACACTATTCACTGGCATTGTTTCCCAGTTTTTGCTGATTGATTTAGCCCAAAATTCTATTTATAACCTGAGACTCGGTCTTAGTCGGCGAATTTTAGCGGCTCCTTTTCAGCAGCTAGAAGAACTGGGCGCTAGCAAGTTACTAGCTAGCTTAACGGATGATGTGGCCGTACTTTCCAATACTGTTTCAATTATTCCGTTTTTTTGCATTGATATTGCCATTATTGCTAGCTGCTTAGCATATCTGGCCTTTTTATCTGGCACCGTATTTGTTGTCACGATTGTTTTAATAGCGATAAGTATCGCTATTATTCAAATGATGATTATCCGCGCCAATAAGCTATTTTATGGAGCCAGAGAAGAGAACGATCGACTACTGCAACTCTTTCGATCGATCACCGATGGCATTAAGGAACTGAAGCTTCACTGGCAGCGCCGTCAAGATTTTGTGGATGTGGAACTGAGCGAGAGTGCCGGGGTGTCACGAGATCGAAATGTCAAAGGTCTACGAATTTTTGCGATTGCCGCCACGATTGGTCAATTAATCTTCTCCTTGGTCATGGGCATTCTGATTTTTGGAATGCCCCAGCTATTACAGCTAAATGTCGCGACTCTAAGTGGCTATGTTTTAACCCTGACTTATTTGATGACTCCATTTCAGAATATTTTGCAGCGTCTACCATCACTACTCCGCGCCAATGTGGCCATCCGCAAAATTGAAAGTATGGGGCTAGCTCTAGCCCAGTCTGCCGAAATCAGCCAAACCCCAGCTGCGACCTTACCCCAAGTGACAACATTAGAACTTGATAATGTCAATCACACCTATCGGGGTGATGACCAAAGTTTCCACCTGGGACCTGTCGATCTAAAATTCACTGGTGGTCAGCTGGTATTTATTGTAGGCGGTAATGGTAGCGGCAAATCCACTCTGGCCAAACTGTTAACTGGTTTATACATTCCCGAACTGGGTGATATTAAACTCAATGGCCAGGCTATTACCAATGAAAGCCGGGAGTGGTATCGTCAGCATTTCGCTGTGGTATTTGCCGATTTCTTTTTGTTTGAAAAACTCTTGGGCTTAGGCCAAGATGCGGCTGAGCTGGATGCTGAAGCTCAGCGTTATTTACAGTTGCTACAAATCGAGCACAAAGTCCAAGTCAAAGATGGTGTTTTATCAACCACCAATCTTTCTCAGGGACAGCGCAAACGGCTAGCGCTGCTGACAGCTTATTTGGAAGATCGCCCTATTTATTTGTTCGATGAGTGGGCCGCCGATCAAGATCCGCTGTTTCGGGATATTTTTTATCAGCAGCTACTGCCGCAATTAAAAGAACGGGGCAAGTTAGTATTTGCTATTAGCCATGACGATCGATATTTTTCGGTAGCCGACCGAGTGGTCAAGCTTGATTATGGCCAAGTGGAATACGACAAAATCCAATCAAGTTAACTTCCAGTCAAGATTTATCGGCCATTTATAACGTTGGGAAAGGGGTAAAGCACTGATGATCATGATCCAATCTCGGCTACTCGACCCCTAATTTACTACATTTGTAACTAGCGCATAACCGTCAGCTACTTGCCAGCGACAAGTGCCTGAGCATCGCTAGTGGTCAAAGGATGGCCACCAATTCCCCAGTCGCCGCTCTTGACCTCTTCAACAACAACCCACGTCACTGGACGTACGTTCTCGCCTTCGATCGATACCATTGTATCGGTCAGCTTGCGGATGATCTCTTGCTTTTGAGTTGACGTTAAAACGCCTTCGATTACTTTTACATTTATTAAGGGCATGGCCTTTCTCCAGTGGGTGATTTTTATTTGTAAAGATAAAATACGATCGTTCGTGCTTTTATCTATTTTTATAATAACGATCGTTCGTGCTATTGTCAAACTACAAGTTTACTTTTCATTACAAGTTATGAGTTCTGCTCTGTCATCAACCACTAGTTCCGAAGGCGATGAGTCCCGCCGCTTGAAAGGTCAGTCTAGTCGCACCACTATTCTGCTGACTGCGGCTAAGCTAGTAACAACAAAAGGACTAGCGGGCTTGTCGATCGGAGATTTGGCTGCTGAGGTTGGAATGAGCAAGAGTGGACTCTACGCGCATTTCAAATCTAAAGAAGAACTGGAGTTGGCGACGATCGAAATGGCCGCTGTAATTTTTGATGGCGAAGTGTTGCAACCGGCTATAAATGCACCTGCGGGAATTGAGCGACTCCAGGCACTGGTTAATTCATTTCTTTCCCATCTCGAACGGCGAGTTTTTCCCGGTGGGTGTTTTTTTTCCGCAGCGGTCGCAGAACTCGATACCCGACCTGGTCTGGCACGCGATCGAGTCGTCGAGGTACTTGGCAACTGGCTCGCATTATTTAGGCAGTGTATTTTGGAAGCGCAAGACCTCGAAGAGATCGATCCCCATACAGATGTTTCTCAGGCGGTTTTTGAAATCGAGGCGATGCTCTTGGCAGCGAATTTTCTGTTTATCATGATGAATGACCCGCTGCACTTGACCCAGGGGCGCAGGGGAGTAGAAAATGTGTTGGCACGGCTGGCGGTGAGTACGAAGTCGCAGTAGAAACGATCTCGATCAAGACATCACCATACCTCCATCGACGGCTGGATCAATGGGGCTAAATGCTAGGCATTGGGGTTAATAATTACCAAATTCGGCTCATTCTCAACATAAATCCCGGCATGACTTCATTACAGTCGATCGCCAGAGGCGCAAGCGGAGCTATCGCATTGGGAGAACCTAACACCTCTGGCTCTTGTCCAGGTCGATAGATTTCTACCTGCTTGTTTTTGGGATTGAGGAGTAAACCCAGTTTTATCCCTAGCCGTTGATACTCCCTCATCTTTTCCTGCCAGGGTTTTAAAGCATCCGTAGCAGAACGCAATTCAATCACAAAATCAGGTACCACTGAAATAAACTCAACAATCTTCACTCTGCTAACCAATCAAATAGCTCTCCCACTCTTAGCTCCAAACCTTCGACAAAAGTAGGCATCAGCAATTGTTGATTCGCCTCATCAAAAATTTCGACCTCCTTCTTGGGCTGATAGACAAATACTGTTTGCTCGTCTGGATCGATTAACCAACCCATTTGTGATCCATACTTTAGGCAGTGCATAATATTTTTCACTACCTTCGTTTGACCTTGGTCTGGAGACAGAATTTCAATCGTCCAGTCCGGAGCAATAGAAAAAGTATTGGCCACAGTGCCATCTGGATTACGGGGAATTCGCCCCCAAAGAATCACCGATATATCAGGAACCGTCGATCGATCGCCAAATGTACACCGTAATTCAGGAAAAGCTCTGGCTATTTTTTGATCTCTTAAAGGTCGGTCTACTGTAAAAGTTAATTCCCTTTGAATAATGCTGTGCTTTCCTTGCGGCATCGGCTTTTGGTGAATTGCTCCATCGATAAACTCGTTAACAGGCTTGGTTTCTGGTATTACCAAGAACTCTGCTAAGGTCATCCGTTTAATAATCGTGGGAACCATAGTGTTAGCCATAGTATATATTGACTACCCCTATTTTATACTCCACCTTGGAACCATCGCCATTAAGCCATCACCATACCGCCATCGACGTTAAAGGTTTGCCCAGTAATATAAGCAGCGGCTGGATCGGAGGCTAAGAAGCGAATCATACCAGCCACTTCTTCAGGTTGCCCATAACGACCCAAAGGAATAAACTGCAAAATTCCTTCGGCCTTCAGTTCATTAGTCATGTCGGTAGCGATAAATCCTGGTGCTACTGCATTCACCGTAATTCCCCGACTGGAAAGCTCTTTAGCTACCGTTTTAGTGAATCCAATCACTCCTGCCTTGGCGGCACTGTAGTTAGCCTGTCCGGGATTTCCCATCTGGCCAGCTACTGATGCAATATTCACAATCCGCCCACTCTTTTGCTTGAGCATAATCTTACTCACCGCTTTAGTGCAGAGAAATACCCCAGTGAGATTTAGATCAATCACTGCTTGCCAATCTTCCAATTTCATCCGCAGTAGCAGCGTATCCTTGGTAATCCCGGCATTGTTCACCAAAATATCGATGCGTCCCCATTGGTTCATCGCCTCGGCCATCAACTGATCTACGGCCTCTGCTTGGGATACATCAGCGCCGATCGATATGGCTTCGCCGCCAGCGGCCTTAATTTCATTGACCACCGCATCGGCAGCTCCACTAGAACTGGCATAGTTGATCACCACCTTGGCACCTTGGGCTGCTAATTGCAGAGCGGTCGCTTTGCCAATGCCCCGCGATGCTCCAGTTACGATCGCCACCTGTCCGTCTAGTAGTCCTGCCATAGTAATTCTGAGTAAGTCAACAACAGCTTATTTTATCAGCATCGGCAGCCCGTGCCACGGCGATCGTCAGGGCTTGGCCAGCTAGTCGATAAATTTGTTTGGTGATCAACAATTTCCCACCGGCACCAGCAGCAAGTAAGGCGGCAGCTTCGGCGACGCTGGGAGTCTGGACTTGCTGCTGAACTGCCGTTGATAAGCTAGGAACTAGGACGATCGAGAGAGCCTCTGCTGAAAAAAACTGGAGCTGCCAGCCTCTAGCCTGACAGACCTGCTGAATTTCTGGGTCGTGGACTTTGCGATCGATCGTCCCTAAACCTTTAACCAAACTCAAATCCAGTTGGAAGTCCACAAAAAATTGGGTAATGGCTTGATCGATCGCCATTGCTGGTGTTCCTTTTTGGTAACCGATCCCCACCCATAAACTAGCCATGAAAAAGAATAGAGGCGTAAGTTACGCCTCTAAAAATATTGCAAAATATCGATTTCAAAATTTAGCGGAACATACTGCTAACAGAACTATCTTCATGTACCCGCCAGATAGTTTCCCCAATCATATTAGCCACCGACAGTGGTGTAAGTTGGGAAAACATTTTTTGCGGCGGAATCGGGAGAGTATTGGTAATAATCACTTCCTCAAAGATGCCACTGGATAACCGTTCGACCGCCGGATCAGAAAAAACAGCGTGAGTGGCACAGGCATAAACTTGACGGGCTCCTTCTTGGCGAAGAATTCTGGCTCCTTCGGTGATCGTACCGCCGGTATCGATCATGTCATCCACCAGAATAGCGGTTTTACCAGATACATCACCCACCACATTCATTACCTCGGCGATGTTGTGCGCTTGCCGACGTTTGTCGATAATCGCGATCGGCGCATCGTTGAGACGTTTGGCAAAAGCCCGTGCTCGCGCCACACCACCGACATCTGGTGATACCACTACAATGTCTTCTAATTGCTTACTATTGATATAATCAACAATTACGGGCGAACCATAGACATGATCCACCGGAATGTCGAAATAGCCTTGAATCTGAGCCGAGTGTAAGTCCATGGCAATCACTCGATCGGCTCCCGACTTGGTGATTAAATTAGCTACCAATTTGGCCGTAATTGATTCACGACCGGCGGTCTTGCGATCGGCGCGGGCGTAGCCATAGTAAGGCAAAACAGCAGTAATTTGCCGCGCCGAAGCCCGCCGACAGGCATCAATCATCACTAGCAGTTCCATCAAATGGTCATTCACCGGATTACAAGTCGGCTGAATTAGATAAACATCACAGCCCCGAATTGATTCTTGAATCTGAACATAGATCTCACCATCAGCGAATCTCTTCCGGGTCATCGGACCGAGATCCATACCTAGATAACGAGCAATTTCTTGAGAAAGGGGAATATTCGCAGAACCAGAAAATAGTCGCAAGCGGCTGCTATCTATCACTGGAATCACTTTTTGCTGAAGAGGCAAGGTTGCAGACAAGACCACAGCAGATCCTTTAATAAAATCAGTATTTGCACCCGCAATTCTAGCACCGATAATTCCCCAATGGTATAAATACTTGAAGGACTTTTATGATATTTGATTAAGAATGTAATAATTTTGACAGATACTAGAATTGTTGTTTGGTATGAGGCTTGCTCGATCGCTACCGAGCTAATTGCTCCCAACTCCAAACCGTATTCTCTAGTAACATCGTTACAGTCATGGCACCGACCCCTCCCGGTACGGGGGTCAGATAACTAGCCACCGGTAACACGGCAGCAAAATCCACATCCCCCACTAGTTTCGATTTACCGTCAGTCTGTTCGATGCGGTTGATCCCCACATCAATCACCACTGCGCCTGGTTTGACCATGTCGGCGGTGATCATTTCAGACTTACCGACGGCAGCTACTAAAATATCGGCTTGCTTGCAGACAGCGGCTAAATCGGGAGTACGAGAATGAGCAATAGTGACAGTGGCATTGGCAGCTAGCAACATTAAAGCCAGGGGTTTTCCCACTAAAATACTACGACCCACCACGACAGCACTACGGCCAGCGATCGGAATATTATATTCGGCCAGCAATCGCATCACACCGAAAGGGGTACAGCTACGCAGACCGGCTTCATCGCGGACTAAGTGCCCGAGGTTCAAAGGATGCAGACCATCAGCATCTTTGTGAGGAGCAATTTCGTGGAGCAAAGCCACGGAGTCTAGATGACTGGGTAAAGGCAACTGCACCAGAATGCCATCCACTCGATCGTCGGCATTGAGTTGATGAATAACGGCGGTCAGTTCGGCTTGAGTGGCATTGGCCGCAAAATGTTTCCCGAAGGAAGTGATCCCCATCTTGGCACAGGCTTTTTCTTTGCCTTTCACATAAGCAGCACTGGCCGGATTATCGCCCACCATTAAAACGGCTAAACCTGGGGGGCGGCCAATTTTAGGTTGCAGCTGGGTAATGCGATCGGCTAAAGCTGCCTGCATTTTTTGGGCGAGGGCTTTGCCATCTAAAATTTGGGCTGGGGACATTTTCAAGCTCCACTGAACAACTTAAATCATCTTCACTGTAGATCATTACAGTCCCAAATCGTTACTGACCCTGACGTTGCCAACGACTAATCGATCGTAACTGTATCGCCGACTGTTGCACTGGTGGCTGGGCAGCTGCTGGCCAGTTGTCCAGTTGTTTAATCGGTAGTTGGCTGCGGTGAGTCGCGGTATCCCACTGCTGAAGCAATAAACTACCCGTGATCCCCGTCCCTATTTTGGGTGCGGCCCAACTACTACCGATCGCCAACGGGGCATGAATTAAGGCCATGACGCTGGCGCTATCTTTAAGGGAAAATTTGAGGGTGCGATCGCTCCCATAAATCCGCAATTTTTCAGGGTGAGGCTGAGTCTCGCCCGCTACTGGCACATTGACCTGACCACCACCGAGGTCAATATTTCCCCGAGTATAGAGATTGACTGACTGATTGGCGGCTACTTGCACAGTGATTTTTTGATCATCTGGTAGTTGGATCGAATTGTTGAAGGCATCCGATTCCACCACATAGTCAAAATTACCCTGAGCATCAGGAAAATCCGCCAGCCGGGGCAAATTGATATTGCCTTTGATCACCGGCAGGGAGATAGCACTGGCCGGAGCCAGATGAGGCTGTGGCCAAAACGTATCTAGTTCGGCAGTGATTTTACCAGTTGTCAGATTGGTATTAGCAATTCCGGGGACTCGATCGACATCAGCTAAGTCTGGACAGGTATGGGCACGAACATCACCGGTAACTTTAGTCGTGCTGCTTACATTAAAACTTTTGGCGGAGAGGGCTGGTGGTGCCGGGGGCGAGCTAGCCGTGGCGATCGGAATTTCGATAGCTAGCCGACTTACGGCTGGTCGCAGACCACCAGTCACCTGTCCTTCGACGATTAGTGTAGCTAACCCGACTTGTCTATTACTACCTGGCTGCGATTGATAGTTGTAACTAAGCAGGCGATATTGGTGGTTAGCCTGACCAGCATTTAACCATTGTCCTTGAGCATAGCCCTGACCTTCAATCCAAGCATTATTAAGGGCAAGATTTGGACAGGAGCCAATTTCATTGTTTAAATTAGTGACCAGCGTCTCCCACTGAGCGGAATTCTGGGTGGCAAACAGCCGATTTTGGGTCAAAAAAGACTGTAACCGCACAATACCAATCTCGGCGGCATTAATGGCGCCTTCACTTCTAAATTGCATCCCGGCGATCGCCTGGTCATTTTGCACCCGATTAATCAAAGCAGCAGCAATTAAAACCATCACAATTCCGATGCCCATGACCGTGGGGATGGTAAATCCCTGCTCTTGGCGACGCGATCGAACCAATCTATCAAACCTGCCAAATCTATTAATGGATGTCATGGATTACTAGCACACAGCCGTTGGGTTTGGTCGTAAGTGCCTTGGCGCAGAATGCCGATCGGCGCCGATACCACCACGCATTTGGGGGCTGCTGTGCTATTGCGCAAATTCAAAAGAATAGTGCGGTTATCGGTGGTATTGCCTTTGGCACCGTAGGAAATTGAACTACTCCCGCTGTGAGCGAGGGTAATGCCAGTGGGTAATGATCGATCGCCCGTCACCAGACAATGATTGCTACCATTCGCCAAAATCTTGGCCTGCCCCGCATCAAAAATTACAATGCAACTACGATTGCGTTCGATCGCCCGTTGTTGAGCTTCTTGCAGAGCGGAGAATACCATATTGACTGCATTGTTAAGCTGTTGCCGCTGATACATGGCCAGCACATTGGGAATCCCGATTGCGGCAATGATCCCAATGATGGCCAGCACGATCAACGTTTCTAACAAAGTAAAGCCGCTGTTACTAGGCACATTGGAATACAGCATCGGCCAGCACCTCGCTATAGAAACTAGCCACCGGCAACGCTCCACTCGTGTGGGGACGGACTTGATACTGAATACCTAAGATATGGTAGGGACTACTTGCGATCGACAGGGTGCGTAACAACTCAAATTCTTGACCCCTGGCATTCCGCTTGATTTGGATGGGCACCTGGTAAGGAGCGGTGCCAGTTACATCAGTTTGGGCAAGGCGATCGCGCAGCGCATCAGCAAATCCTCGATCGGCAGTGGACGCTTGGCAACGAGTGCGATCGAAAGCCAATTGGGAAATACTAGCTTGCCAACGCAACTCCGCTAAATCACCTTGAATCCAGTTCAGCGCTTCTGTCTGACGTAAAGCTTTCGCTTGCAGTAACGTGGCTGTCAATATTCCTTGCAAAGACAAACCCACAAAAGCTGTCGCCACCAAAATAGAGACGAGTACCTCTATCAGGGTAAAGCCTTCGATTGATCGATGAGACTGTGGCATGGCTAAATCACCAATGATTAGACAACAGCACAAAATACTAGAGATAGCTAAAGTACCCCCAAGCCTGGGGGTAAGGGGCAGTTTTAAAACTTATTTAAGTTCAAACCTGCTTCTTTAGCCATGGCTACCAAGCCTTTACGTTCTAAAGTTTTGAGAGCTTTAGTAGAAATTCGTAATTTGACCCAACGGTTGCCTTCGGCCCACCAGATCCGCTTCCACTGCAAATTGACATTTTGCAGCTTCTTCGTGCGGCGATGGGAGTGGGAAACAGACATGGCGTTGTTCGCCCTTTTCCCGGTTAGTTGACATACTTGCGACATGTAATCCTCAGGTTGTTACAGCTAGGCACAGTCTTCAAGTTTAACTAATTCTGGTCAATTGTGCTGCTATATATATTGTAAACCAGCAAAACTGCATAGAGCAACTGTCTATACTAGTAAATTTGTTTGAACTAATCAGCAACCTAGATTGTCCATAAATTGGCGTGATTAAAGTTAAATTAAATGATTGCTCATTAACCACCATTGGTCGATGATGAGATAGTAGGTGTTGAATAACAAGAGGTTGCTGTGAAAAGAGTTTTAAGTATTATTTTGGGTGGTGGTGCCGGTAGTAGGTTGTATCCACTGACCAAGCTCAGAGCCAAGCCCGCCGTCCCACTTGCTGGTAAATATCGACTGATCGATATTCCGGTCAGCAATTGTATAAATTCCGAAATTTTCAAACTCTACGTCTTAACCCAATTCAACTCAGCCTCTTTAAATCGCCACTTGGCAGCTACTTACACCTTTACTAGTTTTACTAATGGATTTGTAGAAGTTTTAGCCGCCCAGCAAACTCCCGATAATTCCAACTGGTTCCAAGGTACTGCCGATGCCGTCAGACAGTATCTGCAATTGTTTGAAGACGCTGATGTAGATGAGTACCTCATTCTATCTGGCGATCATCTCTATCGGATGGACTATCGGCAATTTGTGGAGCGTCATCGACAGACTAATGCCGATATCACCATTTCGGTGGTACCAATGGATGAGAAACGCGCTTCCGATTTTGGGCTGATGAAAATTGACGAGCAAGGCCGCATCATCGATTTTAGCGAAAAACCCCAAGGTGACGCGCTGAAAGCTATGCAAGTCGATACTACGACCCTCGGACTCAACCCAGAGCAAGCGGCACAGCAACCTTATATTGCTTCGATGGGCATTTATGTTTTTAAGAAAGAAGTTTTAATTAAACTGCTCAAAGAATCGCTGGAGCAGACTGACTTCGGCAAAGAAATTATTCCCGGTGCTGCTGGTAAGTACAATCTCCAAGCTTTCCTCTTTGATGGTTACTGGGAAGATATTGGGACGATCGAATCCTTCTATGATGCTAATTTAGCGCTGACTCAGCAGCCAGTGCCACCTTTTAGTTTCTATGCTCAAGATGCGCCGATCTACACTAGATCCCGCTATTTGCCACCCACTAAGATGATTGATGCTCATATTACAGAATCAATGATTAGTGAAGGCTGTATTTTAAAAAATTGCCGAATTCATCATTCAGTCTTGGGTGTAAGGTCGCGAGTTGGAGCCAATTGCATAATAGAAGATGCCATGATTATGGGGGCTGATTACTATGAACACTTTGAAGATCGGGTGTTTCAGGCCGAAAGAGGTGAGGTATCGCTAGGAGTTGGTGCTGGGAGCACCATCCGCCGGGCAATCATCGACAAGAATGCCCGAATTGGCACCAATGTAAATATTGTCAATAAAGATAATGTGCAGGAAGCCCAGCGAGAAGACTTAGGGTTTTATATTCGCAGTGGCATTGTGGTGGTGCTGAAAAATGCTCTGATCCCCAATGACACAGTGATCTAGAGATCGATGTCATATTGAGTAATGAAAAAGGGCAAAATAATTGCCCTTTTTTGTATCCTAAACTTTAGGCTGATTTTACACTTGACTCTCTAAAATCTGCTTGGCTAGCAACAGTTCTTGCTTTTTGTCTTCACTGATTTCTGGATACTTCAAGTCCAGTTCTTGGAGCTTTTGACCAATAATTTCGGCGACAGCTAAATGGGTAAACCATTTACGGTCAGCCGGAATGATATACCACGGAGCATAGGCTGTACTAGTGTGATTGAAAACATCCTGATAGGCTTTCATATAATCATCCCAATGTTGCCGCTCCAGGGCATCACTCTCTGAGAACTTCCAATTTTTTTCGGGCAAGTCAATTCGTTCCAAAAAACGTTTTTTTTGTTTTTCTTTAGACACATTCAAGAAAAATTTCAACACTACAATGCCATTTCTAACCAAGTATTCCTCAAAATTGTTGATCTCCTGAAAACGGTGTTTCCAGATATGCTGATCTTTAGCGAGAGGTGGTAGTGGCTGCTGCTCCAAAATTTCTGGATGAACTCTTACTACTAAGGTTTCTTCGTAGTAAGAGCGATTGAAAATACCAATACGCCCCCGCTCCGGCAAAGCTTTGAAATATCGCCAGAGGTAGTCATGATCTAACTCTTCTGCTGAAGGTACCTTAAAGCTAAACACCTGACAACCTTGCGGATTAATCCCCGACATCACATGTTTAATGGTGCTGTCTTTGCCAGCGGCATCCATTGCCTGAAAAATAATCAGCAGCGCGTAGGTGTTTTGAGCATAAAGTATGTTTTGATATTGAGCGAGAGCGGCAATTCCAGTTTGTAATCTTTTTTGCCCCTCAGTTTTATCTACAACATCAGCTTTATCGGCTGGGTTGTAATCTTGTTGCAATGAAATATGCCGATCGGATGCTTCACCTTGGCTTGGAGATACAATAAATCGACTAATGAAATTTTCGGATTTAGTCATGATGAATTCTTTTCCCACAAATTATTGATAATCTGGCGTTTCTCAGCTGTCTTTTCTAGAAATGTCGATCAATCATCATAAATATCAATGCTGATGAGCATCTATTAAAATGCTAGTTGATATTAGTCATCTCTGTTAGGATTTCAGGGCGATCAAGTTACGATAGCTTGAAAAAATACGCGATGCTTCCACTCTCATACAAAATATAGCCACCCAAAGAAATAAATACCCAAGGAACTAATCGATCGCCATATTTGCTAAACAGTTGTCCGATCGCTGGTTGTTTGACTAAGCGCCAGGCTAACCAACACCAGATGCCGATCATCACTAAAAAAGTGCCGATAATTTCTAGCAAACCAATCCAGTTCTTGCTGGCAAACAGGGGTACATAAATACTAATATTATCTCCACCATTGGCTACAGTGACGGCGGCCACTTGTAAAATGCGCGGTGGGCAAAAAGCTGTCAACCTTTGCAGCAGCGGATTACTAACTATTTGTACTGATTCTTGATCATCTTGATTTTTGGCAAACAGCAATTTGAGTCCGATCGCCAAAGGTAGTAATCCCAACAGACCAATCCAGTATGGTGGCAACAACATTCCGCCAAAATAGCCCGGCAAGCTCAGCAATAGTAATAAACAAAATCCCAAATATTGACCGGTAACAATATGCCAGGAACGCTCAGTTTTATTTATCTGTGTAAAGAATATAATTAGCACCACCACATCATCTAGGTTGGTTGCGACAAAAGCAGTGATACCTTGCAAAATATTGGCAATCAAGTTGGTCATTGCAGACTAAAATTAAATTTACGGTAGTACAAAATATCTAAAATTATGCAATACGTATTGATTATCCATGAAGTTGCCGACTACCCAGCGTGGAAGAAAATTTTTGATGAGGCAGCGGATATTCGCCAAGCGGCTGGAGAAAGAACCTACCAAGTTTTGAAATATGTTGATCAGCCCAACAAAATAGTACATTTTTCAGCTTGGACATCGATCGATCACGCCCAGCAATTTTTTGAATCTCCGGCCTTGGTGAAAATCAGAACTGAAGCGGGAGTCAAATTCCCTGAATTCATCTATCTAGATCAATTAGAGTCTGGGACATTAGGTTGAGCCAGATAGAACCCACAGTCTGCGCAAGGACCAGCCGGTAAAACAGCACAACGCAACAACTCCGACTGCGCATTATAAATACAAGTAGCATCCCCAATCACCCACTTACCCGCAATCATCGTCCGTTCCGTAGGACGATTGGCCAGCTGCACATACAAAGCAATTTCCTGGAGACGATACCGACCAGATTTGTATTGATAGCGATGTCGCCGTTCCAATACCGCATAGGTACTATCCTCATGTTCTAAATAGTCACCGGGTTGCGGGGTCCAGTCCAGGACTGTTTTACCCACAGTGATATCAGCATCAGTCAAAATGATCGCTGTGGGTAAATGGTGTGGTTTCATAGAAATTCTCGTGCAGTCCTGAGGGTTAAATTTTATCTCAATATTCGGTCACGTTACTGGGACTGTTGAATTGTGCCACAAATAGCTAGAATGGGCAGTACCGATTAATTCAATTTAGTTCAACCTGTTAGAGAGAGAGCATGAGTCAAGGGACATTGTTTGATAAGGTCTGGGATTTGCATAGTGTGGGAACCTTACGCTCTGGTCAAACCCAGCTATTTATTGGCTTGCACCTCATCCATGAAGTCACTAGTCCGCAGGCTTTTGGTATGTTGAAAGAATTGGGCTTAAAAGTTTTGTATCCCGATCGCACCGTGGCCACCGTCGATCACATTGTGCCCACCGATAATCAGGCTAGGCCATTCGCCGATCGCATGGCCGAGGAAATGATGCAGCGCCTGGAGCAAAACACCGCTGAACAAGGTATTCTTTTTTACAATGTCGGTTCTGGCAAGCAAGGTATTGTCCATGTGATTGCCCCAGAATTGGGCTTAACCCAGCCCGGCATGACGATCGCCTGCGGCGACAGTCACACTTCTACTCACGGTGCCTTTGGGGCGATCGCCTTTGGGATTGGCACCAGTCAAGTGCGGGATGTCTTAGCAGCACAATCCTTGGCTATGGAAAAACTTCAAGTGCGGAAGATCGAAGTCAATGGTCAACTGCCGCCCGGAGTTTACGCCAAAGATGTGGTCTTACAAATCATTCGCCAGCTGGGAGTTTCCGGGGGAAATGGTTACGCCTACGAGTTTGCCGGTACCACCTGCGACCAGATGAATATGGAAGAGCGGATGACAGTCTGCAATATGGCGATCGAAGGCGGTGCTCGCTGTGGCTATTTCAACCCCGACCAAGTGACTTACGATTACTTACAAGGCCGCGAATTTGCACCAACAGTGGCTGATTGGGAAAAATCAGTAGCTTGGTGGCAGAGTTTACGCAGTGATGCCAACGCCGTTTATGACGATGTGGTATCGATCGATGCCGCCAGCATTGCCCCTACCGTTACCTGGGGTATTACTCCAGGGCAGGGCATTGGCATCAATGAAACTATCCCCACTCTCGAACAGTTGCCCGAGTCCGAGCGAGGCAGCGCTCAAGAAGCTTATCAATACATGGACTTGCAACCAGGACAACTACTCGCTGGCACCAAAGTAGATGTCTGTTTTGTTGGTAGTTGCACCAATGGCCGGATTAGTGATTTGCGCGAAGCAGCCAAAGTGGCAGAAGGCCATCAGGTCGCTCCAGGGGTCAAAGCCCTCATTGTGCCCGGTTCCGAACAGGTCAAAAAGCAAGCCGAAGCCGAAGGCTTAGACAAAATATTTACCGCAGCTGGCTTTGAGTGGCGCGAAGCAGGCTGCTCGATGTGTCTGGCTATGAATCCCGATCAACTGGTGGGCAGTCAGGTCAGTGCTTCTTCATCCAATCGCAACTTTAAAGGCCGTCAGGGTTCTAAGTCTGGCCGGACATTGTTGATGTCGCCAGCGATGGTGGTGGCGGCGGCGATCACTGGTCAGGTTACGGATGTCCGCGATTTAATTGCCAAAGTTTAACTGGGGTTTAAATTAGGTCTTGCTACTTTCAACTTTATTTTGGTTTTGAAGAATGGCTAACGAACAGATTAAATTCATTACTGGTAGCGGATTACCATTGGTAGGCAATGACATTGATACCGATCGGATCATGCCCGCGCGGTTTCTCAAGTCCGTGACCTTTGATGGTCTGGGTGATCACGTTTTTACCGACGATCGACAGGCTTTGGCTGGTAAACATCCTTTTGAGTTGCCCGTCTATCGATCGGCCAAGGTATTAGTCGTCAACAAGAACTTCGGCTGTGGCTCTAGTCGGGAACATGCCCCCCAAGGAATCCTCCGTTGGGGGATTCAGGCGATTATCGGTGAAAGTTTTTCCGCGATCTTTTTTGCCAATTGTCAGGCGATCGGCTTGCCCTGTGTCACCGCCGTTCCCGAAATCATTGCTCAGCTCCAATCGGCGATCGCGGCTGATCCAAAGGTGACGGTATCGATCGATCTGGAAAATCAGCAAATACAATGTGGTAGAGTCATCGCCGACATTAGCTTGCCCTCTCAACTGCGTCAAAGCTTTCTCACTGGTGACTGGGATGTTTGTGGACTGTTAGTCAATAATCAAGAGCAAATTAAGATTATTGCAAACAGATTGCCATACATCACAACCATGATATAGAAAGTAAGTTTTCAAACTAATCGTCTAAGAGATATTTACTTAGAAAGTCTATCTATCTCATTTCCTAGTTTACGTCTTACCGATTCTAGTGTGCTTGGATTTTTACTCCAGTTTTTCCAATCTGATCCCACCGTTTTACTGACTTTTAATGCCCAATTGCCACGGCCACGCTTTTTCAATATTTCAATATATTCATAATCTTCAACCCCATCTCTGAGCCATTTTAGTCTCATTGATGGAGCAACACCATTAATACCGACTTGAGCGCCAGGATAAACTAACATACCCTCACCAGGAAAATCATATTTTTCGTTATTTTGATACGTCTGTATATCATTCCAAGGGTCTTTAGTCCATAAATCTATCCGCCAGTAAAGGAGACCAGTCAGCCCGAGATGCTGGCTAATAAATCCAGGATGTATTCTAAAATTCATGGGTAAAAAATCTATTTCCCAATGAGGATGACCATTACCCACGACCAGAAGAGCATAAGACCAGACCTTATCACCCTTTCTTTTTACCTCATTTACTTGTTGAACCGCTTTATCATACATTTCAGAGTTCAATACCCAAATATCTACTACAGACTTCCCTTTTTTAGAACCATCATTGTACAAACTGGGAATCGGTTTCATAGTCACCAAATTTTTAACCCCAGCTTGAGCAAGATTTTTTCCCCACTGCTTGATAGGTTGAAGCAAGTTTGGACAATTATCAATTTCATCAGCTGTGAAGTTATAAACTAGTAACCCCGGCTGATGCTGCGCAGCCTTTCTCTTGATCTCTTGAACCGATGGGGCTGGTTTCATTTTGCAAGTGGAGATGTCAGCTCCACTCCAAAAGCCTAAATCCACAGAGGTTAGTCCCCATTCCTTCATAAGGTAGCTTTCATCCTTTGGCTCGACTTCTCTGGGCATCAGTCGATGCTTAAGTAGTTCTACACTATTTGCTCTACTCCTAGCTTCAAAAAAGGAAAAAGAAGAATTTAACGATGGCTTCACAGGCAACTCAAAATTTCCAACTTTTAGTTGAATTTGGCCTACACTTTTGCCTTGATCACTGGTGACGGTGAACTTGCCAACATATTGACCAGGCTTGGTATCCCTCGGAACAAATACGTCTAACCAAATGGGTTGGTTTTGAGCTGACTTTAAACTGAATGGAACAGCTCTAAGCTGAGCTTTTCGGGGAGGGAGATTAGTTTCTGGATCAATGAACGGGATTAGTGCATCTGGGTAAGAACCTTTACTCAAAGGCTTATTAGTATCACCTCCCCAGGCAGGGCTAGATTTACGAACATCAACATAATGTTCCCGATATAGAGTAATATTCTTTTTCGAAATACGTTTGTTATTTTCAGAAACTAAATCAGAAACTGAAATATTGACATTGCTTAAACCATTTGATGGTGCTTTAACCACCACTTGAAAAGATTCGTACTCGCCCCTGGCAGCAAACAAATCGATGTTTTTTTGGCTTTTAGGACGATCTGCCTTGCCAATTCTTTCTAGGCTAGGCTCGACCCAAACAGCTAATCTGGCTGGAGCAGCTGCAAAATTAACAGATGCTTGAATGGCGATATAGGCCAATAACCCAAATATTATTAGTTTACGTTGACTAATACGAAATTGTTCCAGCATGTAATTAATAGCTCCGATTAGATTTTTAATTTGGCGGACAATAGCACAACTATGTCAAATCTTTATAAGTCAATCATGCTAGATATAGTTAAGACTATAATTTTAAAATTTAATTCTGGCAAATTTCAGTCATTAAGCAAGGGTTCAACGGGTAGCAACTTAAAGCGGGACACTTACCTATTCTGAGCAGATAGCAAAACCAGAAGAAAGGCCGTGCGATTGATCACAAGGGCGAATATCGTAATCTTGATTAACGAGATCTAGATATACGATGAAGATCAATATACGGGAACGGTGTCAAAAAGTCTCACAGTGTTTCAAAGAAGCTGTCCATCTCAGCCGTAGAAACATTGCCAAGATTTTGGGAATTTCCAAAAGCAGTGTCCAGCGGTATCTGACAAGCCAATTCAGACGACAGCGATATCCTATACTACTGTCGTCTAATATCCAGCACCACTGATGCAGTTGGCTGAGGATACAGCCTGGTTAGAACGGGCTGGTAACTGTCTTATTTTCGGGCTTTCTGGAGTAGGAAAAACTCAACTGGCTGCGGGTTTGGCTCGTCGCATGGTGGAATTAGGCAAGCGAGCTAAATTCTTTGCTGCTAATGCTTTAGTCCAAGATCTGCAATACGCCAAGCTTCAATTATAGCTCCCAGCCTTACTTAGGAAGCTTGACCGCTTTGACCTTCTCGTTTTGGATGATTTGGGCTATGTCAAAAAATCTGAAGCAGAGACTTCGGTTCTGTTTGAGTTGATTGCTTATCGCTATGAGCGCAAAAGTCTACTCATCACTGCCAATCAGCCTTTCAGCCAATGGGAATCCATTTTTCCAGATTCGATGATGACGGTTGCTGCTGTCGATAGACTTGTTCATCATAGCGTGATCTTTGAAATCAAGTCAGAAAGCTATTGTCGTCAAGTTGCTACGACTCGCTCGAATAAATCTAAGGCTTCCTAATTTCTTTTTCTTATCGATTGTGTCGGAGCGATCTCACTCTGTCATTTCGTTCGCGTAGCGTTCCTGAAGGGAAATCTGAACTGTACTTTCGCGACAACTACCCGACAATAACCTGTCGCGACACGCAATAAGCTTGACATTTAACCCACGTCTTCCTATTTCGGTCAATGCGTAAGTCCTAAAACCATATTTACTACCGCAACCATGATTTAATACCAAAAAGTTTTCTGCGCCACTAAGCTAAGTATACACTCAAGGTGTAACATAAGAGATACACAAAATACAACGTACTAATTAATTATTATGGGCATCCATCAAGAAGCAGTAATTTATGACGGTGTTTGAAGATTTTGCTGGAATCTCTGACTAGATTGGTTTTCAACGATTTTAACTCAGCCCAGTCCAAATCCCTACCTGGTGAAGATTTCAAGGATTTTTTCGAACTCACTCTTAGCTGGCGGGAGCACTGGCTTAATGAGCTCCCACTGCTCATTGGTTAAATCGGTAGGACAAGATTTTCTTACTCTATTCAGTTACTTTATTTCACTTATATCATATGTTATTGGAAGCTTTCTTTGTCGATCTTTTGAAACACTCTCTAATAACCCTTTTCTTTCAATCTAATCCCACAGTCTTTTGAAGGATTGTATCCTACTTTTGTCAGTCAATCAGGTTGTTAAATAGTTAGATCATTATTTTCAATAATTTCAAAAAACTATATGTCCTCCTCAAAACAGGTTAATGAAGATAAATTATTAGGGGTTTTTGACTATTTCAAACAATCTTTGAAAATGGCACCTATGCCAGTCATTGCTTTAATAATTTATATGAGTCTACGGAGTTCTGCCTTTTGGGTTGACGAATCACTACCCCCTGGTGAGCTATGGCATCAGTCATATTTAGGATGGTACGACTTATTATTATTATTATCTATTCTAGGGAGCATTATAAATAGATCCACAAAAATGGATGGGAAAGATATATTGATTTTCTTGTTACTAGTAATAATGATTTTATTAAGCTTTTGTAGTGGTCGAAGGACAGATATTAAATATGTAATGGACTGTAGTGTTGTCTTGTTGAGAGTGTTCTTAAGCTTTTCTTTTGCAAAGGGATTAGTTCTTCGTAGAGGCATCAAAGTAGTAGAAAGTATTTTAATAATTCTATTCATTATTTTATCAATGAGTGCCCTATTTGTATTTCAATTGCAATTTGGAGAAAATAACAGAATATTTGCAGCAGCGATGACCTCCCCCAGCTTTGGCCAAGTCGCTGTGATAGTTTTTCTAATAGCTATAGTTAGAAAATACAATAAAATAGCAGTGTTTTCTCTGATTTTTTTATTCCTTACATTTAGTAGGACATCTATTCTACTACTAGTTATTCTATTAGCTATTTATTCAAGAAGCCTTCCATTAAAAACAACTCTGAGATATTTTACTGTATTGTTAGGGACTATGACTATGGGTTTTTTTATTGTCACTAATTTCACAGGAGATGCCTTTAATTATGTGATATCCGAGCGCACAGACATGGAAGGAATTGCTACTTTGAATTCAAGAGATGCTATTTGGGAATCTGCTGTGAATATCATGAATAATGGAGATATTCCAGCATTTGGTATTGGCTTAAATGCCACTCCATCACTACTTCAGAATTTAAATAGTTTAGATGTTCTTACTGACGAAGGGAAAATCAAATCTGTCCCACACTTTCATAGTATTTTAATAGAATACTATTTTGGATTAGGATTTTCATCTTTATTATTATGGTTCTACTTCATTAGAAGAATTTTTCAAACCTTTTATCGTCAATGCTATCCATCATTTTTCATTTTTGCATTCTTTTTAGTGTGTCAATCATTAGATTTTACTTTTTATAATCCGAAAGAGTTAATTATGTGGTCGCTAATGCTAGGAATTGCTGAAGGTCAATGGATAAGTGAGCACGGAACTGGCAGCTCTCAAATAAAGTGACCATGCCCCAATAATGTGGATAGTTAACAGTTAACTTAGGCAGTTTTGGGGTGACTTTGAATGGTCTTTATTGACATAGCTTAAGTATATTTGCCATGGGATACACCCTCGGAAATGTCCACTTTATTGGGGTTAAGTCACAAGTCAGCCTTCAAACTAGTCGTACAAGATATATTTATTTGGATAGTCTATCTATCTCATCCCCTAGTTTACGTCTGCCTGATTCTAGAACACCAGGGCTGTGAGTCCAGTTCTTCCAGTCTGCTCCTACTGTTTTACTAACTTTTAGTGCCCAATTACCGCGACCCATCTTTTTCAATATTTCAATATATTCATAGTCCTCAACTCCATCTCTGAGCCATTTTAGCCTCATCGATGGAGCAACACCATTGATACCCACTTGAGCACCAGGGTAAACTAACATGCCCTCCCCGGGAAACTCATAATTATCCATCTTGAAAGTCTGAACATCATTCCAGGGATCTTTTTTCCAATCATCAACACGAGCATAGAGCAAGCCATTTAAGCCCAAACTCTGATTAATAAATCCAGGCTGAATTCTAAAATTCATGGGTGGAAAATCTATTTCCCAATGGGGAGCATGATTACCTTGAACTAAGGCATTGTAAGACCAGACTTTATCACCTTTTTTCCGCACTTCCTTAACTCGTTGAGTGGCCTTATCATACATTTCGGCTTGCAGTACCCAAATGTCTACTACTGACTTACCAGCTTTTGAGCCATCATTGTACAAGCTCGGGATAGGCTTCATGGTCACTAAATTCTTAACTCCAGCTTGAGCCAGATTTTTCCCCCATTGCTTCATCGGTGAAATTAAGCCGGGACAATTATCAATTTCATCAGCAGTGTAGTTGTAAACTAATAAGCCTGGTTGATGTTGCACGGCTTTTTTCTTCATTTCTTGTACCGACGGGGCTAGCTTCATCTTGCAGGTAGAGACATCAGCTCCACTCCAAAGTCCGAGGTCTACAGAAGTGAGTCCCCACTTCGACATCAGATAGGATTCATCTTCTAGGGCTACTTCCCTCGGCATTAGTCTGTGCTTTAGTAGTTCTACATTGTTGGCCTTGCTCCGAGCCTTCCAGAAGGAAAAAGAAGAATCCAGCGATGGCTTCAATGGCAACTCAAAGTTTCCAACTTTCATTTGGATCTGGCCTGCACTTTGCCCCTGATCGCTGGTGACAGTGAACTTTCCAATATATTTACCAGGCTTAGTATTTCTGGGAACAAATACATCTAGCCAAATGGGTTGGTTTTGGGCGGCCTTTAAATTGAAGGGCACAGCGCTTAGTTCAGATTTTCGAGGAGGAAGATTGGTTTCTGGGTCGATAAATGGAATTAGAGCATCTGGATAGGAGCCCTTGTTCAAAGGCTTGTTGGTGTGACCGCCCCAGGTAGGACTGGATTTACGGACATCAACATAATGCTCTCGATAGAGAGTAATATTCTTTTTGGCAATACTGCGCCCATTGGTAGATTGTAAGTCGGAAACTGAAATATTGACATTGCTTAAACCTTTCGGCGGTGCTTTAACAACTATCTGAAAGGATTCGTATTCACCCCGCGCTGCAAATAAATCGATGTTTTTTTGACTTTTAGAATTGTCTGTTTTGCCGATTCTTTCGAGGCTGGGTGCTACCCAAACCATTTGATTGGTAGGAGCAGCGGCAAAGTTAACAGATGTTTGAATACCTAGATAGGCCAGGAATCCCAGTATGCTCATCAGAACAAATGTTATCAGTTTACGTTTACTAATATTAAATTGTTCAATCATGCAATTGGTGACTCCCAGTGGAATAAAGGTTTAAGTATATGATGGTTCGATCAAACATTTTAGTTGATTCTTTATCGATCAAGCCTGTATGCTGGCAAGCATCACGAAACAAAGTTCAATTTAAAATTTAGCTGATCTGTTTTTGTGTTTATCTAGACGACAACTAACTTGTGATGCCAGAGTAGAGTGAATTGTGCTTAATGAAACGGGCGGGAACACCTGCAATAATTGTACCTGGCTCCGTCACAGACTTGTTAACAACGGCATTAGCACCAATATGAGTCCAGTCAGCGATATGAATAGCACCGAAAATTTTGGCACCCGGTTCGATCACTACATTGCAACCAATCACTGGCATAGCGCTTTCATTTGTTCCTGCTCCAATTACAACACCTATATTCATCCTTAGATTGCTACCGATCTGAACTTTGTTGTTAATTAGGATATTTCCCGCATGAACAAGATTCAATCCTGGCCCGATCACATTCGGCGGAATTGAAAATCCAAGACGCAAGCTAGTAGAAAGGTATTGATATGTCAACCACCGTCGCCATGGCCACCAAATCCAAGATTTGCGACAGTTGATAAAAAATTCATATTTGCGTAGTTGACGTTGATAATACCAAGTTGGGTCTTGAACTAAAAGCAATGGCTCTCTTCCCGAACGCCCCATAGCCATACGAGCAGCTAGGAAGTAATGATTGAGTAAATTCTATACTGAACAAAGATAATTTGTCTGTATTAGGACAAACATCCCAAATGAACCTTGACTATTAAAGGTCAAGCGCATTACCGCCATTAGTTTTTGCAAAGTTATTTCTATTCGCCCTACCCTATCTGATTTCCCTTTTCTGTGCTGTCTTCGTGAAATTATACCATAAAGACAACACAATAATATAGCTTTATTTTTTAGTATGGCTTTGAGATATTATACTTAATTAGTAATTCTCAGCAAACAATCGTCAATATCCAAAATATAGTCACAATGAATTTAACCGATCGATCAATATTAGTAACTGGCGGAGCTGGATATATTGGCTCTCATGCAGTCAAAGCCTTAGAAGCTAGAGGCTTGAAGGTAGTCATATTAGATAACTTGGTTTACGGACATCGTGATTTGGTAGAAGCCAATTTTAAAGCGGAACTGATCCAAGGTGAGATTGGCGATCGAGATTTACTGTCTAAGGTTTTCTCAACTCACAAAATTGATGCGGTGATGCACTTTGCAGCCTATGCCTATGTCGGTGAGTCTGTTACCGATCCGGCTAAGTACTATCAAAATAATGTAGTGGGCACGATCGCGATGTTAGATGTAATGCGGGAGCATGGCATCAAAAATTTGGTATTTTCTTCCACCTGCGCGACTTACGGGATGCCCCAGCAGATTCCGATCGATGAAAAACATCCCCAACACCCGATTAATCCTTACGGTTTTAGCAAGTTAGCCATGGAACGCATCTTGCAAGATTATGACCAGGCTTACGGGCTAAAATCGATTATTTTTCGCTACTTTAATGCAGCTGGTGCAGATCCAGACGGATCATTGGGTGAAGATCACAACCCGGAAACGCACTTAATTCCACTAGTTTTACAGGCCGCTGGCGGTCAACGGGCTTCTGTTTCTATTTTCGGCACCGATTATGATACGCCGGATGGCACCTGCATCCGCGATTACATTCATGTCACTGATTTGGCCGAAGCGCATGTACTGGGTTTAGAGTACCTGTTGCAAAAGCAGGTTAGTGAAATTTTCAACTTGGGGAATGGTAATGGTTTTTCGGTGAAAGAAGTAATTAATACCGTTCAGCAAGTCACTGGCAAAGCAGTTGCTGTGGTGGAATGCCCCCGCCGACCAGGGGATCCATCGACCTTAATTGGTGGTGCTGCTAAAGCACGGGAAGTTTTGCATTGGCAACCTCAATATCCACAATTACAGTCGATTATTCAACATGCTTGGAATTGGCATCTAAAACGCCATACTTAAGCCTTAGGCTAGGAACCAATTTTTGTAAATTATAAAAATTGGTTCCCACTTCTAAATGCGGACTAGGGTCTGATCTGCAACAGGGCTTTTTCGTAAGCATCTTCATACTTGCGGACAAAAGAATTGGGAGCATCTAGATCAAAGTTTTGCTGAATTCTTTCTCTAGCTTTTTTACCTAATTCTTTCCGGGCTGGGCGATCGAGCATAATTAATTTACGCCAGGCTGCTGCTAATGCAGCAGAGTTTTTGATGGGTACCACCAAACCGGTCTCACCAACAATGGTCGCCGAATCTCCCACATTGGTAGCTACGCAGGGAACTTGGCAAGACATGGCTTCCCCCAGTACATTAGGGAAAGATTCACCATAGGCGGAGCTAGAAGTGAAAATATCTAGGGAAGTCATTAACACCGGAATATCTTGGCGTTCTCCTAAAAGATGAGTTTGTTTGCCAATGCCCAGCCGTTGAATTTGCTCGGTCAAAGCGGGGTTTTGATTGTCTACCCCAGGACCGACCAAAATAAAATGAACATCGGGATGATCAGGAATGATCTGAGCTGCTGCCTCTAGGAAGTTAGCATGATCCTTCATCGGAGCATAACGGGCGATCGACCCAATCAAAATAGAATTTTCAGCCAAACTCAACGACTTGCGCAAATTCATGACCGATTGATCGGCTGGCTTATATTTGGAAAGATCAAAGTTATCTCCAATAGTCAAGGCATTTTGAGTGCAATATCCCAAACCGATGTGTTGGGCTTGACCCCTTTCCGCTGAAAAAATCACCCGGGCAACCTTGCTAGACAGCAAACTGGTCAGTTTAATAGTGGCAGCCAGACCTAGTTTTTCAGCTCGTAAAGACTCTACCGAATGATGTATACTCCATAATACTGGTATTTTCCGACCAGCTAGAAAATTGGCCAGCTGAGCTGCCAGATTGGCATGATACATCCAACCTTGAATTAAATCTGGTTTGATTTGTTTCAACAGTTTAGTTAATTGCTGGAGTGCTGAGAGACTAGGCTTCCCGGCTTGCATTCCCAGCTGATACAAAGGAATATCGAGAGCTTTAAATCGATCAACAAAAACTCCGCCACTAATTAAAGAAATCACCGTCGGCGCAAACCGATCTCGATCAATCCGAGTCAAAAATTTATAGAGCATCATTTCTGCTCCCCCAGTAGCCAAGCCAGTAACAACAAAAACAACTTTGATTAACTGTTTTTCAGCGCTAGACTCATTTAAATTAGACATGATTATTTAATCTATTTGCAAAGAATGTAAAAGTTCTAAAAATTTGGCTACCACCTTATCGGTAGAAAAATATTGGGCTCTTTCTATTAGAACTTCCTTCGGAATATCACTATCCAATACTTTAAACATCGCTTCCGATAAAGCCAGACTGTTGGAAACTGGTACCAAAATACCGTATTTGCCATTCTCCAGAATTTCGTCAGGACCACTAGGACAGTCCGTCGAAACAATTTGACAACCACAGCCCATTGCCTCAATCAGCACTGTGGGCAAACCCTCTTCCCGAGAAGATAAAACTAAAGCTGCTGCATGACTCATATAAGAATAGGGATTAGCTGTAAAACCAGGCAAAATCACATCTGTTTTGAGACCCAATCTATCGACTTCCGCCTCCAGTTTGGCACGATCTTCACCTTCCCCTAAAATAATCAGGCGGGCTGTTTTTTTAGCTCTAAGCAAAGCAAAAGCTTGCAACAGATTTGGAAAGTCTTTTTGCTCGGTTAATCTACCTACTGCCAAAAACACCGGAATCTCTCGATCCTGAAACCAAGGATGATCTGGAGTCGCTTGCGCCTTAATAAACAATGCTTCATCTACAACCGGATTATTAATTACTTGAGCATGGCCAGGAACTAATCCATATTGATACTCAATATCTCTAGCCACTCCTGCCGATACTCCGGCGACGACAGTTGCCCGTGGATATAATATTTTGGCAAAAGGCTTAATCAGCCTAGCTCTAGGTAAACTTAATGGATGAGCCGATATATTATTTTGCTCAACTATAACTAATCGAGTTGATATTCCTGATAATTCTTTGGCAATAACAGTAGCTATGTTGACATGACCCATATTAGCAACTAAAGCCCATGGTCGATTTTTTCGTAAATAACTGGCTAAAGGAAAAATAGATTTCATTGCTCGGTTAGTTCCCAAGTCAATAATATTGACTTCCTTCGGAATCATATCCAAGTACGGCCCCTCCAACTTAGCTAGCACTAAGTCAAGGATAAAGTCTTTTCCTGATAACCCTTGCAGCATATTTACAACTGCTTTTTCAGCGCCACCACCACGCAATGCATCTTGAAAAAAAGTGATTCGTTTTTTAGTCATTGGTATTACTAAATATTTTTAAACTAAAATTACTTTGAAAACATTCTCCAGATCTTTCCTTAGTTATGCCCGGAAATTTTGTCAACCTTTACATTATCTAGAAAATTAGGGTAGCAACTAGCAACTTAAAGCGGGACACTTTGATCTGGGTCTTGCCTAACGGAAATCGCCGTAAGACCTACGCTGTCAGGCGAAAGCTAAAACCCTTGCAGGACAAGCTGTTCCACCTTAAGTATTATGTTAGCTATATGCTCCTGAAGAAAATAATCAACTACATATCACTTCTCCATACCATCATCAAAATCTGAGATTCTGCCGGAGTTAACTCATGACAATGAAGATAAAGTTCAAGCTGACTCTTTGATAGAATCAATGTACTACCCTGATTTACAGCTACTGAGTGTAACGAGATGATTCTTATAAATTAGAGCTGATTCCAATCTCAGCTCATAAAACACAGTTCAGCGTTGACGATGGTTGTCAATTCAGAGGACTTAAAAATATTCTCTAGTTCATGATGATAAATATATACGAGCTGGGTACTCTAAAATATATTACACACATTGAAAAAAAGAAAGAGCATAAAAAAAAATCAGTGAGAAAACAGCTGTATGGCGATGCTAAAATAAATTACTACATCTAAATTACGAGGCGATTAAATCCAATTACCTTTCATGGACTAAACTTTTCTATTCTGTGAATTTATTTAGAGTAATCTTACCACAAGTATGTTCTGAACACTTAAGATCAGCGATAGGAGACTAGCAATTCTCATTATGGAAATTATCCACAGATTTTTGATGATCTGAATGGCTGAAAGCACTGTTCTGTCGTCGGTGACTATTCGATTAAGTGGCCTACGACTGCCTAAGAATAGTACAAGAGTTTTAAAATGAGAATTGCTGATAGGAGACTATTCTTGGATTACCTGCAATCAGCTTGAACCATTCAAAATCTGAATCGTAGGATATTTCGTTACGAGAAATCGAGGCTTTCCGACTTTTACTCGCACATCATGTACTAAGTCTTAGTGTTAATCATAAAAAAATTCAAAAAACTATTTTGATACTGAGATCAATATTATGTTAAAAATAACTAACTCGTCTTCAATCAGAGTCATTTGGTTAACCAGATAAATATGCCTAATCTTTGGAGTAGACTAACGAAAGGTTCTGTGAACCGCCAAATATTAGGAGCAGCTGCTACAGTGGCAGCTGGCACTGCTTTTGTCAAAGCAATGGCGGTAGCCAAGGAGCTAGTAGTTGCTTGGCAATTTGGGACAGGAGATGCTTTAGATGCTTTCTTGGTTGCTTATATTGTTCCTTCTTTTGTCATTAATGTTATTTCTGGAGCGCTAGCAGCAGCATTTATTCCCACTTACATCAAGGTAAGAGAACAACAAGGGAAAGAAGCTTCTTTGAGTCTTTTTTCAGGAGTAATGATTTGGACTAGTGGCTTATTGTTATTAATCGTTGCAGCTATGCTGCTAACTTCCCCAATTTATTTACCTCAAATAGCAGCTGGGTTTGACAGTAACAAGTTGAAGTTAACTTTTCACTTATTCTTGATCATGGCTCCTTTAGTGATTGTTAACGGTATAGGAGTTATCTGGGGAGCTGTTTTAAATGCTGGAGAACGATTCGCTTTGGTCGCCCTGCTGCCTATAATAACACCAGCTATTACCATTTTACTGTTGTTATTTAGTCAGTCATTAGGAATAGATGTGTTAGCGATTAGTTTAGTTGTTGGTGCCACTATCGAATCTGCATTACTAGGTATAACTTTAGTCAGGCAAGGTATATTAAGATGGCCAAAATGGCATGGTTTTGACGCTAATCAAAAAGAAGTTATTAGTCAGTATGCACCGATGATGGCGGGTGCATTGCTAATGTGCAGTACTTCAATCGTAGACCAGTCGATGGCTGCCATGTTACCAACTGGAAGCGTGTCAGCACTAAACTATAGTAACCGCATAATTTCTTTGCCAATTTTAATTATTAGTACAGCATTAGGTACGGCTGTAATTCCTTATTTTTCTAAGCTACTTGCTCAAGAGGATTGGATTAGTGCCCGCCAGACTTTGAAATACTATTTAAAAATAATTTTTGCAGTTAGTATCCCTCTCACGGCAATAATTATTATTTTTTCGGAGCCATTAGTTAGAATTCTTTTAGAAAGAGGTTCTTTTCAAGCTAGTGATACTAAACTAGTATCTCAGATACAGTCTTGCTTTGCTCTACAGATTCCCTTCTATCTAGGATGTAGTTTGGTAGTTCGTTTAATAGCAGCAATGCGCAGTAATCATTTGATGATGTGGGGTTCTGCCTTTAATTTAGCCATTAATATTGGAATGAACTATTTGCTAATGCAGTGGATGGGGATTGCTGGGATTGCATTGTCTACGAGTATAGTTTATTGCTTTAGCTTTTTGTTTTTATGGTTTTTTGCTAATAAATTATTAAATAAATCCATTGATCAAGAATTAAAGATTTAGACAAATAATAACTATGAGTTTCTGATGTTACTATTAGGTGTAAACTAAACTTCAGGAAACTTGTACAATCTGGGTTTGATAGAAGTAATTGATTGTCATTTTAGGTGGTTTATGAAAGTTACATTAGTGATTCATTCGATGGGTTCCGGTGGTGCAGAGCGAGTAATGTCCATTATTGCCAACTATTGGGCATCTCATAATTGGGATGTCACACTTTTAACTTTAGTTTCTCAAACTGAACCACCTTTCTATCCGTTAGATTCAAGAATTAAAATTAACCAGCTAGGTGTTTCTGGAATATCTGCTAATATAATTGCAGCCATTACTAACTCCTGGCAGCGTATTAAAGTATTAAAAGCGAAAATTATTGAAAGTCAGGCAGATGTTGTAATTAGTTTCATGGATACGGGGAACGTTCTTACTATTCTGGCTTGTCGGAATTCTAATATTCCTGTCATTGTTAGTGAACATATGTACCCCGGTTCTTCAACAGCTAATAAAATTTGGCAGCTATTAATGAAGTTGACTTATAAAAATGCTGACTTAGTAACAGTATTAACCCAGAATGCTGTTCCTTTCTTTTCTCCGGATCGAGGGTATCGTACGATTGTGATGCCAAATCCGGTATTAACTCCATCCCCCACGATTACTAAAGAAAAATTGTTATCAAAACCTTCCTTGATTGCGATCGGTAGATTAGCTCCTCAGAAAGGCTTCGATATTTTGATGAAAGCTTTTCATCAAATTCATGAGCAATACCCTGATTGGAACTTAACTATTTTGGGCGAAGGACCCAGCCGACCAGAACTGGAAGAATTGCGATCCAGACTACACTTGACCGAAATAGTTCATATGCCTGGGCAAGTCCAAAACGTCAATGATAGATTACGCCAAGCCGATATTTTTGTCATGTCATCTAGGTTTGAAGGATTTCCGATGGCCTTGTGTGAAGCGATGGCTTGTGGTTTACCCGTCATATCTACTGATTGTTTAAGTGGACCGCGAGAAATAATTGAGAACGGTGTTAACGGTATATTAGTTGCAACAGAAGATGTAGATGCTTTAGCTATTGGATTGAAACAATTAATGGATGACCCTAAAAAGCGTGAACAGCTATCTCAATTAGCTCCAAAGATACTAGAGAAATTTGGAATAGCAAAAGTCGTAAAACTTTGGGAAGAGGCTATCGAACAAGTTATTGATCGTCGAAGTAAAAATTAGATAAAATAGTTCAAGATAATTATTATTAAATCATGAGTACCTTTCAAAAAATAATTCATATTAAAAAAAAAGAAAATCGAACGATTTTTATCTTGCAGCTAATCTTAGCAGTTATATCTGTTGCTTATTATTTTACTGGTTATGACGTATGGCTAACTATTTATGCTAAACCAACGGCTACCCCTTTTATTGTTTCTTTTGCTTTAGCTGCGGCTGTTCTAGTTATTTTAGGCTATTGGAAATTTTTGCCTTCAACACTACTTGCGTGGTGCGTATTTTATATTTCAGTATCTGTAATTCTTGCTTCATCAGATGCATGGATGTCAAAAGATGGAATAACGTCAGAGTTACCTCTCAGATTAATATCAATTACTGTAATGTTGACAGAAGCAGTATTATTTGCAAAACATCAGCAAGTGCAAACATGGGTTAGACGAGCAATATTTGTCGCTGTTATATATGCAATGGGTAATAATTTGTATGAACTTGTTAATCCCGAAATATTTACTCAACCTGTCGATCCAGCTTTACTAGACATTGCAAATCTTTCTGGAAGACCTGCTGGAATTTATTTAGATCCCAATAGGGCTGGAGGTGCATTAATTTTAGGTATGATTTTTAGTATTGGTGTTATTCCTGCTAATTTTAGATTAATATATACATTGATTATTGGTTTTGGGGTGTTTATCACATTTTCACGGGGAGCCATTATCGCTTGGCTAGTAGTTTTCGCTATTTTGTTGTTTCAAGGCTCGTTGAAAATTAGACTAACTAAAAATTTTGTAGTCGGTTGTATAATCTCATTAGCTCTCTTACCGCTTGTAGGTTTAAGTAATTTAAGTGGTGTTGAGTTACATTCTAACAATCAAGAAAGACTCGAAACCTTTTTTGGAGGGTCTGCCGGTGAGGATAGCGGTAGAGGTGGACTCGCAGAACTAGCTCGGCATAAATTTATAGCTAGCCCGCTTGTGGGATACGGTACTGGAGCAGATATTGGGGCAGGTGGAGAGCAAGGTGGTAAAGGAGCACATAATGGTTACCTAAAGTACATGGTAGAGAATGGCTTTCTTGGCGGTCTTTTCTTACCTACCCTGGCTTTGGCCGCAGCATGGAAAGCCAAAGGTCAAGCTAAAGATGTGGCACTTCCTTTCATGGCTTTTATGTTGATATGGGGATTCTTCAGCCATAATATTTTGGAAGAAAGGCATATATTAACTGTAGTTGCTTTGATGGCTGCGATGAAAAAAGTGGAATTCGTCGAAATGGAGAAATCAAGTCCTGAAAAGGTGAAAAACTTGATTTGAAATAAAAGTTATGATAGTCTACCGTGTCGGTTTTGATAAATTCTCTTTATTATGGCGTATCAAAGTATGAATCAAACAAGTAGACGGAAAACAGTGCTAGTCACCGGAGGATGTGGCTTTATTGGTTCTCATTTGGTAGAAGCCCTCGTTAAGCAGGGCTATAGGGTTCGGATCTTAGATAATCTTTCTACTGGCAAACTAGATAATATTAATACTATTCTTGCGGAAGATGTCGAAGTATTGGTGGGTGATGTTGCTGATTTTAAAACTGTGGCAGCAGCTGTTATAGGCTGTCACTATATTCTTCATGAGGCCGCTGTTGCTAGTGTGCCAAAATCTGTGGATGATCCGATCGGCACTGGCAAAGTAAACTATGGTGGAACCTTAAATATACTAGAGGCAGCTCGCCAGGCCGGAGTTAGACGAGTATTATTTGCGGGCAGTGCGGCTGTCTATGGTGACGAACCAACTTTGCCGAAACAAGAAGCAATGCCGACTAAGCCAATTACCCCCTATGGGATCGATAAGTTAGCTTCTGAACTGATGGGACACTGCTATGCCAACACCTTTGGTGTGGAATTTGTTTGTTTGCGATATTTCAATGTATTTGGTTCCCGCCAAGATCCTTCTAATCCTTACTCTGGCGTAATTTCAATTTTTGCCGATCGACTCCATCAAAAAATCGCTCCAACTATCTATGGCGATGGTTCCCAAACTCGTGATTTTATCCATGTTTCAGATGTTGTTCAGGCAAATCTATTAGCAATGGAACATCCAGAGGCTTCTGGTAAAACATTTAATGTCGGTCGTGGAGTTGCCACTTCGTTGTTAGAAATCATTACGCTCCTGAATGATTTAAATGGTACTAATATCACAGCAACTCATCAGCCTTTTCGATCTGGAGACATTCGGCACAGCTTAGCTGATATATCGGCTATGCAATCTTTAGGTTGGTCACCAACTGTCAGTATGCGGGATGGTTTAGCAGAGTTATTGCAAACAGCCTACCCACAACATGTCAGGTAAACCAATGAAAAAAATCTTGATGGTTACCACTATACCGGTGACACTGCGAAGTTTTCTTCTTCCTTTTGTTCAACATTTTCGGGCTCAAGGTTGGCTAGTAGATGGCATGGCTTGCGGCATTCTAGACGATGCTACGTGTGTAGCAGCATTTGATCACGTCTGGGATGTGGAGCTATCTCGAAATCCTCTAGATCCTCGAAATTTTTTGCGGGCTCCAGATACCATCCGTCAGATTGTAGAACAGGGGCAGTACGACATTATACATGTTCATACTCCAGTAGCAGCCTTAGTAACTCGCTACGCTTTAAATGGCTTGAGGAAAAACAATAAAGTAAAGGTAATTTATACTGCTCATGGCTTTCATTTCCATATTGGTGGAAATCCTGTTACTAATCAAGTTTTCATAGCAATAGAAAAACTGGCTGGATCTTGGACAGATTACTTGGTTGTTATTAACCATGAAGATAAAGAAGCTGCCCATCGGTATCATCTGCTGCCAACAGAACGCATTCGTTATATGCCGGGCATTGGGGTGAATACAAGTGATTACGATCGACAGCAAGTGGCTGCGGCTGATATCGATCGGGTGCGTCAAGAACTGGGTCTATTACCAGGTGATTCCCTCTTGTTGGCCATCGCAGAATTCACGCCCAACAAACGCCATCAAGATATGGTTCAGGCGTTAGCTAAGCTGCAACGACCCAATGTTCACCTGGCTTTAGCCGGAGAAGGGTCACCAGAATTTCTCGCTGAAATTAAGCGACTGATTGATGAATTAGGAGTGAAAGATCAAATACACTTCTTAGGATTTCGTGGCGATATTCCCACTCTGATTTGTTCATCAACAGCAGTTCTACTTACTTCTAAGCGGGAGGGTTTGCCAAGAAGTATTATGGAAGCGTTGTGCTTGGAAACCCCAGTTATTGGCACAGCCATTCGAGGAATTAGTGATTTGTTAGCAGATAACAGCGGTCTACTCGTAAATGTCAGTGATGTTACTGCTTTATCAAATGCGATGAATTGGATTTTAGATTATCCTCAAGAAGCACAAGAAATGGCTAAAAGAGGTAGAGCGCGCATTTTCAATTACGATATCAATAATATTTTGGACTTGCATACAAAGCTTTATGCAGAAGCTCTTGGAGAAGCACAAAATAGTTGAATAGTCGCCAGTAGTTCTGTCATTTAATACATTAGTACTTAAAAGTATTCTTGACAAATTCAATAAGGAGAAAATCAGCTCATGAAAACGGTACTGATCACTGGGGCAAATGGTTTTGTTGGATCAACAACCTGTCCAGCATTTCAACAGGCCGGCTGGACTGTCTTGGGGACTGCTCGTAAAGCCACCGGTAAAGATAACATGTTAACGGTGAGTGATATAGGAGCCATGACCGTAACCGATTGGCTCCCACTTTTGCAGGGTATAGAAGTAGTCGTGCATTTAGCCGGACGAGCACACATATTAAAAGAAGCGATTTCTGATACGCTGTCAGAGTTTCGACGAATTAATACGGAAGGAACAATGCAATTAATGGCGGCAGCCGAACAGGCTGGCGTAAAGCGATTTGTTTTTGTCAGTAGCATTAAGGTGAATGGTGATGTCTCTAATAACGGTGCTTTTCGGGAGGAAAGCCCAGTAAATCCCCATAAACCCTATGCTATTAGTAAGTACGAGGCTGAGGTTGCATTGCGATCGATGGTCGCCAAGTCTGGAATGGAGCTAGTAATTGTCAGACCACCCTTGGTATACGGGGCAGGTGTAAAAGGAAACTTTGCCAAATTACAGAAATTGGTAGCAGCAGGTATTCCATTGCCAGTAGGTCTAGCTGATAATCAGCGAACTTTAATTGGTGTTGATAATTTGGCTAGTTTTTTAGTGTGCTGCGCCGAACATCCTCAAGCAGCCGGAGAGTTATTTTTAATTGGAGATGAAAGCTCAATTTCGACCAAAGAATTAGTAACACTATTAGGACAAAGTATCGGCAAAAAAAGCATATTGCTGCCGATACCACCGTTCATTGCTCGCCTGGGAGCAAATTTAACCGGTAAACAAGATCTCTTCAATCAACTCTTTGGTTCTTTAGTGGTAGATATTAGCAAGGCTAAAAATCTTGTGCAGTGGCAGCCAGCAGCAACGGTTACCCAATTACTGGCATTGGGCTCTAGCCCCAGCACATCCATAGACTAGTTTTTTACTTAACACTTAAGGCTTCGGCGTATAATTTGGCGTGTAAATCTAGGATGTGTTGAATATCATAGTCAGACATGCGCTGCTTACCTCGTTCAGCCATTTCTTGCGCCTCTTGGGGATGAGTCAATATCCAGGTCATTGCGGCGGCTAAAGCGGTGGTATTGCCTACCTCTACCAACAAACCACTGTTATTGGCCAATAAGTCACTGGTACCGCGAATGGCAGTGCCAATTACTGGGGTGGACAAACACAATGCTTCCATAATACTTCTGGGGAGCCCTTCCCGTTGAGATACCAGGAGCATTGCTGTAGCAGAACAAAGCAACATCGGAATATCACGGCGATGTCCCAAGAAATGCACCCGGTCTTGAACACCTAGTTCAGCTACTAATTTCTGTAGATCATCCAATAGTGGTCCAACGCCAGCACAAACTAGATGGACATCCGATCGCTCCAGCTGGACTAATGCCCGAATCATATCTTGATGGCGTTTATTGGGAACCAGCTCAGCAACAGCTAAAAAAAGTGGAGTTGTTGGCGAGACCCCAATTTCCTGACGAAATAAACTCAGAGCTTCTGCTGTGACTTGATCACGATTGTAGATGTTAATATCTACCCCAATTCCTGGCATATAGCGAATGCGATCGGATGGCAGCAAATGATGGTGCTGGGCAGCTTGCTCATCATCATGATTAATCACAACTAAATAGTCTGTCCAGGCTCCGGCTAGTTTTTCCAACCCAATAAAAATCGGCTTGGTCAGAGGATTGGAACCCCGATGAAAATGGAAACCATGAGCTGTGTATATCACTTTGACTTGCTTCCGTTTCCGCAGATCATTCAAGGCGTATCTCACAATCAAAGCTGCTACTGGCGTATGAACATGCACGATGTCATATCGTCTTTCGGCCATGGCTTGACGGATAGCTTTAGGAGCATCTAAAAAGTTTTTGGGGTGTAGAGGATTTCTGGAGATCTCCACATCCCATACCCGATCGAAAACGGCTAAACAGTTGGCATCATTAGAAATATCACAGGCCATCCCATCTACCAACCAACCCAGCGAACGAAAATGTTCAACAAAGGGAAATAGAAAATCTTGCAGGGTTCGTGAAATCGTTGTTACCATCAATATTTTCTTCATGATTCTGCTATTTCCGCTAATTGACCGAAGTTCCATCGGCATTTCTCTAATTGATTATAATAGCTTTGTTTCATGAATCAAGAACAAAGCTTTCTCTATTAATTGACTGAAGATAGAAGCGATATATAATTTTACTATCAAAGCAATGATTTGCCATAACCTTCCTGCGCCACTTTTTCATACACCACCAAGGTTTGTTGAAACATATGTTCAAAGGTGAATTCTGCTTCATAGCGATGCCGAGCCGCTTGACCCATCTTGTGCCGGAGATTGGGATCAGTCACTAATGCTGCTAGTCTTTGCTGTAGAGTTGTGATATCTCCTCTGGCCACACTATAGCCGGTTTGCCCCTCAGTTACTGCTTCCGCTGCGCCGCCCACAGCGGAAACTACGACCGGGAGACCAGCACGTATGGCTTCTATGGTGGTGATCGGAAAGCCTTCCCAATTAGATACCAGGGCGAAGATATGAGCCTGTGCCAGGATAGTCGATACATCTTTGCGGAAACCTAAAAAGTTGACTCGATCGATCATCCCCAAATTTTTGGCCAAGTCTTTCATTGCTGGCAACTGAGCACCATCTCCAGCTAAATCTAGCTGTACATTGGGGAGAGAATGACAAGCTTGGAGCAAAGTAGCATAGTCTTTTTGAGTGTCAAAACGAGCAATCATCACAATCCGCACGGGCTGACCTTCACCAGTCTTCGCCCGTAAAGAACTAGGGATATCGGGCATGCCATTTCGAATAGTCACTAGTCTCTGGGCATTCATGCCCGCCTGCAAACCCAGCTGTCGATCATGTTCCGATACACAAATGATTTTGCTAGCCAGCGGTTCGAGGAGTTTTTCTAAGAACCGGTAGATATTTCTCATCGGTTGAGGCACCCCCTCGGTGAAAGCCCAACCATGGGCGGTAAAAATACAGGGAATACCAAGGAACTTACAGGCTAATCGCCCTAAGATCCCCGCTTTACTAGAGTGTATAGAAACTAGATCTGGCTGAAATTCTTTAATGATTTTTTGCAGGACGCTCAAAGCACATAAATCTTGCCAGGGATTAATAGCTCTTTGCAAAGAGGCACAGGTTAAATAGGGAATCTCTAGTTCTTTTAAGGCAATGGTGAAAATACCTGGTGCACCAGTAACTACTAAAAGCTCATGACCATGGGCACGCAGCATCTTAGAAAATTCTAAAATATATACCTGATTACCAGCTATGGTGTCTGCTCTTGTTACCAAAAAAATTAATCTCATTTTTATAAAGCATCTAGAATATTGAATGATGGAGATAATTTGCCCACTGGCTTACGGCATTCGATCAACATAGATTTAAAAGTCTCACAACGGAATTAGTTAATTATTTTCACCAGCAATTATCAGCATGTACAAGCATCCGATTGATATCTTTTTACACTGTATCGATTAATTGAGAAACTAATGTTTGCCGATCATCCTGGAAGGTTTCAAAGAACTTTTCTTGATCCGCCTTCCAGGGCTATTTCTACAGTCTTGATTTCTTGATTTTAATTAGACCAACCTACTTAATGGAAAGTTGAGCTGATTGTTTTTAAAATGAGTTTAATGTCAGTTTTAACAGTGGCAGACTGGAAATATTTTAGATCAATCGCGATTTTTTCTGGCATAACTTTATTAATATAAGTCCGTTCCCAATCATCTCCAGTTAAGATTTTTTCTTCATCGCGATACAGCAATGAAGCTGCACTGGTTATACCTGGCCGAAATTTGAGGATTTCTTTTTGCTGATCGTTGTATAAGGCTACATAACGAGGATCTTCTGGGCGTGGTCCAACTAGACTCATATTTCCTTGCAAAACATCAAACAATTGAGGTAATTCATCCAGTTTAGTCTGCCTTAATATTTTGCCAATTGGCGTAATCCGCTGATCATTACTAGCTGTGACAGCTGGACCAGATTGATCGGCAGCCACAATCATTGATCGAAATTTGTGTAGTTTCAACGGCTTTCCATTTCTACCAACACGATTAGCACGATAGAAAATTGGTCCACCATCATACAGTTTAATTGCAAGACACAAGCCCAGGAGTAGTGGAAAGAGTACAATTAGTCCCAGTGCAGCCGCAACAAGATCCAACAGTTTTTTCATAAGAATTGAGATTAGGAGTTTTAGTAGCAAATAAAGTGACAATATCCAACACAGCAGCAATTACATCTTCAACATCGCCATCACTCATTTTCGAGTAGAGAGGAAGGGAAATAGTTCTCAAAAACTCTCCGTAGCTAACTGGAAAGTCTTCAGGCTGATAACCATATTTATCTCGGTAGTATGGATGCAGATGTAATGGAATGAAGTGTACACTAGCACCGATATTGCGTTTTTTAAGTTCATCTATAAACTGTGCCCTATCGATCTCGAACCAGTCTAGATTGAGACGTAATATATAAAGGTGCCAGGCATGCGAACAATCTTGGCGATCGACCGGAATCTGTAGGCTAGGGCATTTACTAAATACTTGATGGTATTGCTGAGCTATTTTTTTCCGGCGTTGCAACATGCGTTCGGCTTTAGCTAATTGGGCGATGCCCATTCCAGAAGCAATATCGGTGAGGTTATACTTATACCCAGGAGCCACAATTTCATAGTACCAAGTTCCTTCGGCTGTATATCGCTTCCAAGCATCTCGACTAATACCATGCAGAGCCATAATCCGACAACGATCTGCCAGTTCGTCATTATCAGTGCAGATCATTCCTCCTTCTCCAGTAGTAATTGTTTTGGTAGCATAGAAGGAAAAGCAAGTTAGATGAGGAATATTAGTCCCCGGGGGAAATAAAGGCGAACCGATTTGCCTACCTTGGTAAGCACAAGGAAAAGCATGAGCTGCGTCTTCAACAATTGCTAAATTGTGCTTCATGGCAATATCCCGAATTGTATTCATCTCAGCTGGTAGTCCAGCAATATGAATTGGCATGATTGCCTTCGTACGTGGAGTTATTGCTGCTTCGATCGCTTGTGGTGAAATATTCAAACAACCGGAATTAATATCCACGAGTACTGGAATAGCATCAAAATAACGAATAACTTCTGTGGTGGCGGCAAAAGTGTAGGGGGATGTAATTACCTCATCGCCTGGCTGTAATCCGATCGCTTCTAAAGACAAATGCATTGCTGCTGTACATGAGTTGACAGCGATCGCATGTTTTGCGCCAACCACTTTAGCAAACTGCTTCTCAAATTCTTTCGTCTTGGGACCAGTCGTAATCCACCCAAACTCTAAACATTCTTTTATTTGATCAATCTCAGTGTTATCGGTATCTGGAAGGGCAAATGGTAGAAAACTAGAACGCATTTTAACTATCACTATTCTTATGTATGGTGAAATCTGCTTAAAATAATACTTTTGGTCGGCAGCCGCCACAGATATATAGAGACTAGTCTTATAGTATTAACTAGAGATGCAAGAGTTCATCCTAATTATTGTAGGCTTGACTAATATTTAAGGGAATCAGTAAAATCACCCAACTTTTACAATATTCCGCTTCGATTTTTATTTATAAATAGGTCAATAGTTTTGACTGCACTCTCCGTAAAATAATATTCTGGAATTGATTCAGACCGGTGTTATGTGAGTGTCAAAATTCAAGCTAGGTATGAGTTATTCTATTTATTATGACGTATGTGTTGGTTAAATGCTATTTTTCTGCTGAAGTTTTTGGTCGAGACGTTGTTCGGCGCTGAGCCGCTCCAGCACATAATCATCTAAATCTACAAAGCTCATTTTAGCAACTAAAGTGGGATGCACAGCTAGAATTTGCTGATACATGGCTTGGGCAACCTGTCGATAGGTCGGATGACCCTGCCGCGCACTCCGCAGTTCAATCAGATGGTAGGCTTCACGAAGATTGAGTTTAATCCGCCAACGGGTGCGGTAGGCAAAGGGGACGAGATATTGAGAGGCCACTGGCAAATCTTGGGCAATTATTTCGGTGGCCTGCGCGGTTTGCTCCAATGCCTGACAGTAGGCGGTGGCCAAGCCGGATTCAGTTAGTTCTGGGGGCACAATATAACCGTGACGCACTGTGTAACGTTGCCGTTCTTGAGTCATGATCCGATGGCGATGCAGGTCACGATAAGCACCTAGATCGGCCAGGATATCGAAGGTATAGTAGGTTTCTTCTAAGGCCCGACCAGGCCGGTGAAAACGGGACTGCCGATCGCCGATATAAGCACTAATAATTTCTAGTTTTTGAGCCGGAGATAAGTTATGAACTTGCTCCTGAACTTGGGCATAATTCAGGTCACTATGGGGATAGAGAATGGCGGCAATTACTTTGTTCTCAGCGTCTGAATCGTATTCGATGAGCTGAACAGTCTCAGTCAGTTTCGGCGAAACCTGCCCCATCAGCTGCTGGGTGATCTGTTGAGTCTGGTGAAGATTTGCAGACAGATACCGGGCATATTGTTGACCTCGATCACTATAGGCTCGTTTAACAAAAGAGGGGATGGTCTGTTGCAATTCTTGATTCATGGCCATACCCAACTCCCGGACTTCGGGATGGTCAGAGGCTGACAGCTTCACTAGCAAATATTCAAAGGCACGACCATTGCCAAATAGACCCACATTAGTCAAAGTAGCCATCGGCAGCAAGCCCCGTAACAAGTCGAAGGTTTTGGCGCGGGTGGCACTGCGGTAAGCCCGTTCAGAAGTGTCCGCATCACGCGACGTGACAGTTTGCACCCAGCCAAGTAAAGGTTCTGCTAGGTTGCTGTAAGTGTCAAAAAGATGGTCGAGAGTGGCTTCATAGAGAGCAGCATGGGACGAAGCCATGATTTCTGGCTCGCGGTAATAGCGATAGCGCCCGTTGATTTTGGTATTGAAGGGCAGGTATCTAGTGGATTTTTCCAAGGGCGATAGACCGAGCCGACTATCTTCTAGGGCTTTAGCCGCAATGTTACTAATGCTTTCACAGGCCAAGTGGGCACCGCCCAGTTCAGCCACGGAATCATCGCCGTAACCAATGAGCACTCGATCGTAGAAAGCTTCAGCTTTTTGAGTAGCAATAGATTGATCGTCCCCACCAATGGCATTTGTCCCCAGCAGACTGTCAAATCCCAATTCCGGGGCCTGAATGAATTCCGATAACAGAATTTGGCGTAGGCTTTTCTCACTACGGCTGTAGCGAGAGAATAAAGCACCTTTAACCACTTCTGGTAAGTTTCGCAGCCCAAAAACAGACTTGTCTAGATTAGTGACAAAGGGCTGTAGTAAGGACTGCTCCGATTCGGTTAGGGATTCTTCGGCAAAGTTACCCAGCATAAACTGTCCCCGTGGAGCCAAAACCGCCACTGCCTCTGGTCGAATCATCTAGTTCAGTCACTTCAGTAAATTCACCAAAAACAACGCTGGCCACTATCATTTGAGCGATTTTATCGCCAGGCTGGATCTCAAAAGGGGTCGAGCCATGGTTAATTAAAATTACTTTGATTTCACCCCGATAACCAGCATCGATCGTACCAGGAGCGTTTAAGACGGTGATCCCTTTTTTGAAGGCGAGGCCACTGCGCGGTCGAATTTGCAGCTCAAAGCCGATCGGAATCTCGACAGATAAGCCAGTGGGTACAGCTAGCCACTGCTGAGGTTCAATAATGCAGGCTGTGACAGCGGTAAGATCAGCCCCAGCATCGCCAGGATGCTCGTAGCGGGGCAGCTGGGCGCTGGGCACCAAACGCTTGATTTTGACGGGTAAGTGACTGGCAGAAGTCATTTTGTTGGTCTAGGTATTCCAATATTACACGATACCAGGGTTCGGTCTCTGTGAGAAGATAGGTTTACCCCAGGCGAAACCAGCAGAGCACTAAAAATCGTGAACGAAATCCATGTCCGCCCTTCGTGGGATGAATATTTTATGATGATTGCCAAGTTATCGGCAGTCCGATCGACTTGTTTGGCTTTTCCGGTGGGCGCAGTGATTGTCAAAGATCGACAGATTTTGGCCACTGGCTACAATGGCTCGCCACCCGGTTCGCCCCACTGCACTGCACAGGGCTTTTGTTATGAAGGTTTGCAGAAATGCACTGATAATAATTTGCCGTCCAGGTCAATCCATGCCGAGGCCAATGCGATCGCCCAAGCGGCTAAACATGGCATTAGAACTGATGGGGCGACCATCTATGTCACCTTGGAGCCTTGCTTGGCTTGTCTGAAGCTGATTATTTCGGCGGGGATTAAGGAAATTTTTTACGAAACCGAATTTAACAGTGGCGATCGAGCAACTGTCCGAGATTTCTTCTTAGGGGATGGTTTGGTGAAGATGCGATCGATTCAGGTATCGACAGCGGCAGCGACGCAAGCTGCTGAGTTTTTGATGAATCCTATCTCAATTCCTAAGTTGGTTTAGGAAATATGGATTTCTATAACCCTGAACAGTGCCGCAATGAAGCCGAAGTTGAGAGCAAATTTATTGTTCATTACCTGCTACCCGCCTTGGGATACCTACCTGGTCAATGGTTTCAAGAAGTCACCTTTGGCCGGATTCGGTTAGATTTCTTGGCTAATGTCAGTAATAGCCCCTCACCATCTAGCTATTTGCAGTTGGTCATTGAAGCCAAACATCCCAAGCAAAATCTCGATCGACATGTCCGGAAATTCACTCGCTATCTGGAACAAGCCAATGCTCGTTATGGATTATTGATTAATGGTCGGCAGCTGCGCGTCTATGAGAAGATCGATCGAGATATTCATTTGCGGCTACAGTTATTGGGAAGAGATCTACCAGACCAGCTGGCCGCGCTTCACGCTATTGTTGGCAGAGAAGCATTACTAGCCATTTCTCAACAACCATTATTCCCTCCCAACGTTTTAGCCCCGTCACCAGTAACATCAGTAGGAGCATCAACCATGAAAGTCATTGCGGTCTATCATAACAAAGGCGGAGTGGGCAAGACCACTACAGTTATTAATCTAGCCGCAGCGCTGAGTAAGCGTGGTAAAAAGGTGCTAGTAATCGACTTAGATAGTCAAGCCAACACCACCTATGCTTTAGGATTAGTCAAATTTCAAGATGAGCTAAATGATGATATTCGCGATCAATATATTTATCATGTTTTAGCTGAGAACAAAAAATTTCCCATTGCAGAGGTAGTGAGAAAATCAGACTTTTGTAGCTCACCCATCGATGTAATTCCTAGTCATATTGAATTGATGGAACGCGAGCAGGAGCTGATTCAATTAGCCCCATCTCTGACCAGGCTGGTGAAAAAGCTGAAAGAAGTGGAACATCTTTATGATGTAGTGTTGATTGATACCCCGCCATCCTTGAATCTTTATGCCAAAGTCGCGTTGATATCCGCTGACTTCTTACTAATTCCTTCTGACCTCAAACCATTTGCTAACGAAGGGCTAAAAAATGTGCGCCGGTTTGTCTCTGAAATTGATGATTTCAGAGACTCCATGGGACGCAAGGCGATCGAGATATTGGGAGTACTACCTTCCAAAGTAGCCACCCACGCTAAGTTTGTAGAACATAGCTTACCCAAGATGGAAGCATTGATTGAAGAACGCTATAGTTTCCGACTGCTAAGCACCAGAATTTATGAAAGGCGAGATGTATCGTTGGCGATCGAACGGATGATCGAAGTTGGCGATCTAGATATTCCAAATCCCCAGTCGGTTTTAGACTTCAAGCCCGATTCAGCTTCCGCTCAGGAGTTTGAAGATCTGGCTAAAGAAGTTTTAGTATTAATTCGCGAACTGTAACATCATGAACTTAAAAACTATCATTGTTGATCTGGATAGCGTTCAAGCAGTGCCAGCACAGGAGACCGCTGCTGAGATTGAAGCCTTGGCTAATACCATTATTCAATTACGTGGTGTAGTTAGTTTGCCAGTTTTAAGACAGCTATCGATCGATCAATATCAATTACTATCAGGAGCACTAGAGTTTCAGGCTTATGTTCAAGCCCAGCAAATGGATGACTCGCTGCCCGATCGGATCATGGCTTTTTTGGCTGATGAACAAACGGAGCTACCTATTAGCCAACAACAAGAGGTTTTAAATACGATCATTGGTAAATCAACAGTGGCAGCGAAAGTTACTAGTGAGACAACCTTAGATGTGAGTAATTTATCTGCTCAGATTGATCGGCTATCGAAATCTCAAGATGGGTCTTTTGCTGCTCTGCAATCTATGATCATAGCCACGATCCAAGAAACTATCCCCCAACCTCTACCCATGCTCTTGGCCTTTAATCGCGTTCAAGAACCAGCGGTTGCGATTCAAATCAGTAAAAATTTAGCATTTTTAGGGGATAAAAAAATCCAAAAAATCATTCAACTACTACAAGCTGCTCGTCAGAAAGGACAAGAGTTTCAGGGTTTCGCGGATGTAATGGCTGTATTGGTAGAAACCCGCAATCAAAAACAGTTCAAGTTGGTGAGTGATAAAAAAATGCTGGAGATGATTGATCGATGGGACTAATATGGTGAGTATATCAAGGTAAAATACTCTGTAGCCGCTCAGGTAATCGGGTGTATCTTTTCCCGGTCTGATGCTGCCTGACCGCTAACCCGATCGCTTTACTAGATCCCACTATAATTGCTAACTGTTTAGCTCTAGTTAAGCCCGTATAGATCAAATTCCGAGACAGCAAGAGATAGTGCTGCATATAAATTGGCAGGATCACCACCGGATATTCTGAACCCTGGGACTTGTGGATCGAAATTGACCAAGCCAGCCCCAACTCATTTAAATCGGCGTAATCATAGATCACCTCTCGTTCCTCAAACCAAATCTTCACCTCTTGTTCAGTGGAATCGATCGATCCCACCATGCCTAAATCTCCATTAAATACCTCGCGCTCATAGTCATTCTTCAGTTGAATCACTCGATCGCCGACCCGCAAAATAGCCCCGCCTCGATCGATCTGAGGTTTGCCCGGAGCGGGCGGATTGAGTAATTCCTGCAACACCTTATTCAAGTTACGGGTACCAATTACCCCTCTAGTCATCGGGCACAACACCTGGACATCAGTCACCGGATTAAACCCCTGACGCGGGATAAAATCTTGCAGTAGTTCGGAAATGGTTTGGACTCCATGCTCGGGTTCCTGACCACCACCATGCCATAAACAGTCCGATCGAGGAGCAGCCGAAATGGCTTCCAAGTTCGGGTATTGACCACGATTGATCTGGTGAGCAGCCCGGATGATGCCACTAGATTGCGCTTGCCGAAAAATCTGTGTCAGCCTAATCACCGGAATTCGGGCTGAATTAATCAAATCAGCCAACACATCCCCTGGCCCAACGGAAGGTAGTTGGTCAATATCTCCCACCAGCAGTAAATGGGCAGTGGGCGGAATTGCCTTCAGTAAAGAATTGGCCAAAAATAAATCCAACATGGAGGCTTCATCCACTACGATCGCATCATAGGGTAACGGCTCCTCGATTCCCCGTTTAAAACCTCTGGTGGCTGGCTCGAACTCCAAGAGGCGGTGAATAGTTTTAGCCTCAATTCCAGCCAGCTCGGCTAGTCGCTGCGCTGCCCGGCCAGTCGGAGCCGCCAAGGCAATCTTTTTGCCCATCGCTTTCCACATAGCGACGATCGTGCGGGTGCAAAAGGTTTTGCCGCAGCCCGGACCACCAGTCAGAATCATTACCCGCTCCGTCGCGGCCATTTCTACCGCTTGCTGTTGTTCGATCGATAGACTAATTTGGCGACTCTGGGTAAACCGCTCGATCCAACTGCGCACCCGCCCTAAATCCACCACTGGGGGCGGCTGTAGAAGCTTTAGAGTCAAGGTGGCTAAGTTCTGCTCGGTGTGGAAAAAACTGGGCTGAAAATACAAAGGAATTTCTCCCACTGCTTCCTTGATCAAAGCCTGTTCTGGAGTCATGACTCCCAAAATCTCTAACACTACTTCCGGCGTAGCCACATGTTCGTCAATACTTAACTTGGCGATCGATAACTCCAATAGTTCTGGCTGGGGCAAAAAACAATGGCCATCTTCCGCTGCTTCCGTCAAAACATGAATAATTCCAGCACGGTAACGAAAAGGTGAAGAGGGTAGCACCCCCAACTGTCTGGCAATCACATCGGCAGTCAGGAATCCAATGCCATAAATATCCTCAGCCAGTTGGTAGGGATTATGGGTGACGGTGGCGATCGACTTCTCCCCGTATTGCTTAAAGATTTTGACAGCATAGGTCGTGGAAACGCCATGACCTTGGAGAAACAACATCACCTCCTTGATCACCAATTGAGCTGCCCAAGCTGTTTGAATCATCTTGACCCGTTTCTGACCAATGCCGGGTACTTCAATCAATCGATCGCTATGATGCTCAATAATTTCTAAAGTTTCCAGATTAAAATGTGCCACAATCCGTTTGGCAGTAACCGGTCCAACGCCCTTAATTAAACCGCTGCCTAAATATTTTTCAATTCCAGTCAGTGTTGCTGGTTTGGTTTCTTGGTAGCGAGCAACCTGAAATTGCTGCCCGTACTGCAGATGTTCCCGCCAACTACCCTGAACTTGCAGCGTTTGTCCAGCTTGGATTTGAGCAAAATTTCCAGTGATGGTTACTAGATCATGACAGCGGGGGACTTGCAGCCGAGCCACGGTATAGCCCGTCTCCTCGGCATGAAAAGTAATCCGTTCTACCACCCCGGTCAGAGAAACATTTGGTAAAACTGTGTAGTCAGACGATCGAGATTTTCCAGGATTGGTCACTGCAGAATTAAATCATCACGATATCTTGATGCTACACAAAGTAACAGATTTTGGCCAGACGATAGCAGCAAAGATAAATCATGAATAATATTTCACGGTGGTTTTACTATTGAGTGGAACAATTGTGATCAATATCATTGGCAGCATAGAGACTAATGCGTTTCCCCAGTCTGGTGCGGGTGTGTACACACATAGAACTTATCAACCTAACAGCCCTGTGTCTGCTAGTAGTCTCACCCTCGGTGGAAGCTCACGGCGGGCACGGCAACGAATTTGCTGGCCAAGACGGCCAAAAAAGTACTCATGTGCAGATCGATCGAGCCACCGCTCAGCGCATTGGCATCCAAGTAACAGCTGCTAAAAAACAAAGTTTGAATGTAGAAATTGCCGCCACTGGTCAAATTGAACTATTACCCAGCAAAAAAGTAGAAGTTACTGCTCCGATCAAAGGCAAATTGGTGCAACTCCTAGTTCAACCGGGCAGCAAAGTAAAAGCTGGTCAAGCCTTAGCCATGATGTCTAGCCCAGAACTGAGTGATCTAAAAGTCACAGGTTGGGAGAAGCGATCGGAAGCCGCCGCCAGTCTGCAGCAAGCCCAAACAGATTTGAACCTGGCTCAGCAAAGCTATCGCAAAATTGTGGCCGTAGCCCAGGCTGAAATTAATCAAGCGCAAAGTCAGCTAGCATCGGCCACCTCTAGATTGAGCCGCGAACAACAACTCGTCAAAAATGGATCGATCGTCCGGGCTGCTCAAAATACCTATCAGCGCCAACAAAAAATTGCCAACTCCGAAATCCAAGCCGCCCAAACAGAATTACAACTAGCCCAAGAACGTTACCAAAAAGACCTGGAGCTGGCTAAAGAAGGGGTACTGCCCCGTCGTCAAGCATTAGAATCTAAATCTAAATTGGCAGCAGCACGCACCCAATTAGTTAAAGCTCAAGGCCAAACCGAAGTTTCCCAGGCCGCGACCGAACTACGGAAGGCCGAAACTGATTTACCACTGCGAGAGTTACGGGATGCCGAAAAACAAGTCGCGGAGCTGCAAGGACAGTTAGCCAAAGCGCGTAATCAAAAAATAGTGGTAGAAGCGCAAGCGCAAGTCCAGCGGGGACGTGCGGCAGTAACAGCAGCTCAGAATCGACTCCAACTCAGTGATGCCAGTTATCAAGGGCGAATCAAGCAACTAGGTAATCAGACTGATGCCCAAGGATTAATTGCTATTAAATCGCCGATCGATGGCACTGTTGCCGATCGAGAAATCACTATTGGTCAATCAGTGGCGGAGTCTGGAGCCAGACTGATGACGATTACCGACGATCGGCAAGTATTAGCTACCGCCAACATCTATGAACGGGATTTAGGTAAAGTCCATCTCGGTCAACGAGTCAATGTGAAAGTGGCCACTGCTGGCGATCGCTATTTTGATGGCCAGATTACCCGAGTTGGGAATGCGATCGATGGCCAGAGCCGGGTAATACCAGTGCAAGCAGCTTTAGATAATGCTAATGGTTTACTGAAGGCAGGCATGTTTGCCGAAATCAATCTGGCTACCGATCAGCAGACCTCCCCGGTGATTGTTATTCCAGCTAGCGCTGTCGTGGATACTCAGGAAGAAAAGCTAGTTTATGTCCAAAATGGCGATGCCTATCAGCCCATCACTGTCACTCTTGGTCAGGCTGTTGGTGATTTGGTAGAAGTGAAAACCGGACTATTTGCCGGAGATAACGTAGTCAGTCAACGCGCTCCGCAGCTCTATGCCCAGTCCCTGAAAAGCAAGTCCATGGGTCAACATGATCCTGCTCCGCCTGCGGCTGTTACAACTAATCAGATACCGACTTATCTAGGATGGGGCTTGATTCCAGCTGGTAGTCTGCTGCTGGGCGGGGCGGTATGGTTTTATCGCCGTCGTCGTTTAGCAACGAGTCCAGCAGAAATAATCGAGCCAGAAGATACCTTTGACCAAACTAATACTCAACCTAACCATACAGAACTATTAGAGACTAATCCACCACGATTGTCAGAATCAAACACCTCTGGTGCCAATGCAACGATCGATCAGCCCGCTGCTAGTATTACCGAAGCTGGGCGGAAGTAATCACCATGCTCAACACAATTGTCAAATGGTCGATCGCTCAACGCTGGCTGGTAGTGATAATCTCGTTGCTAATTAGTCTATGGGGCTGGCAAGTCCTTGGCCAAATGCCCTTAGATGTTTTTCCCAGTTTTGCCCCGCCCCAAGTCGAAATCCAAACCGATGCGCCTGGTCTAGCTCCCGAAGAAGTCGAGGCGCTAGTAACTCGTCCGATCGAAAGTGCTATTAACGGCACGCCGGGTTTAGAATCGTTGCGATCGTCGTCGGCGGTAGGGATTGCTTCGGTGAAGGCCGTATTTAGTCTGCCAACAGATATCTATCGCGCCCGTCAGCTAGTCACCGAAAGGCTGCAGCGATTGCAAAACATTTTACCCAAGGGTGTGGGACAGCCAGAAATTTTACCAGTTAGCTCACCCTTGGGTTGGACAGTGAAATACGCTTTTTCTGGTGACAATCTGATGGAAGTTTGGCGAGTAGCCAACTGGGATATTAGAAACCGATTACTAGCTGTACCTGGGGTTAGCAACGTCTTTATCTATGGTGGTGACGAGCGGCAGTATCAAGTGCTGATTGACCCCGACAAGCTAAAGACTTACAACGTTTCTGTGGCTGATGTGACCAAGGCTGTCCAGAATTCCAATGCCAATGTTCCAGGCGGATTTTTGATTAGTCCCGATCGAGAAATGCTGGTGCGCGGGATTGGTCGGATTGAATCGATCGATCAACTGCAAAAGTCGGCGATCAAAGCCGATAAAGGCATTCCGGTTGTGTTAGAGCAAGTGGCCGAAGTCAAAATCGCTCCCGCTTTGCGCCGGGGTGATGGACTATTTCGCGGCAAACGCGCCTTGATTTTAACCGTCACCAAACAGCCCGTCGCTGACACTCCGACAGTCGTTAAAGCTGTCGATGCGGCGATGGCCGAGTTGAAAGCCGGATTGCCTGCTGGCATTACCTTCGAGAAAACCTTTGACCAAAATATATTTATTGAAGCTTCTATCAAAAATGTGGAAGAAGCCCTCCGGGATGGCACGATCATCGTCTCGGTGATTTTGATTCTGTTCTTGATGAACTGGCGGACAGTGCTGATTAGCCTGAGTGCTTTGCCTTTGTCGCTGCTGTTGGGGTTAATTATTTTGAACTGGACTGGCCAGGGGCTAAACACTATGACCCTCGGTGGTTTGGTGGTGGCGATCGGATCAGTGGTGGATGATGCGATCGTTGATATGGAAAATGTCTATCGGCGGCTGCGCGAAAATCAGCTAGCTGGCAGCCCCAGAAAACCACTACAAGTGGTATTTGATGGCTCCGTCGAAGTCCGCGTGAGTGTTTTGTTTTCTACAGTCATTATTGCAGTGGTCTTTGCCCCGATTTTTGTGCTGTCTGGAGTGGAAGGCCGGATCTTCACTCCAATGGGCATGGCTTACCTGCTCTCGATTCTAGCCTCGACACTAGTAGCTTTAACTCTAACTCCGGCACTTTGTGCCTTGCTTTTAGCCAATCAAAAGTTGCCTAGCTCGGAAACATTGGTGGAGAAAATGGCGCGTCGTTTCTATCGACCACTATTGCTGCTAGCCATGAAATTCCCGAAAATAATTCTGGGGGTATCTCTGGCTGGATTTATAGCTGCGCTGGTGATTTTACCAGGATTGGGCAAAGTCTTTTTACCAGAGTTTCAAGACAGATCCTTAGTTAATGCCTTAACACTTTACCCCGGACAATCCCTGGAATCTACCAATCAAGCTGCTCTCGCCGTAATGTCGGCTTTTAAAGAAGATAAAAGATTTGATACTGTCCAGTTTCGAGCCGGTTTTGCCCAAGGCGATGCCGATGTAGCTGGCGTGAATGCTGGTGAATTGGATGTCCAAATTAGCGAAGAGGGCGACAAGGATCGCGAAAAAACCATTGCTAGCCTCCGCACAGAACTAGGTAAATTGCCGGGAGTAGCCACTAATATCGGCGGTTTTATTTCTCATCGGATGGACGAAATTTTATCGGGAGTGCGCAGTGCGATCGCTGTCAAAATCTATGGTCCGGAACTATCTCAGCTACGAATTCTGGGTCAGCAGGTTCAAACCGCGATGGGCGGAGTGGCCGGGATTGTCGATCTCCAGCTCGAACCGCAAGTACCCGTGAAACAGGTACAAATCAAGTTCGATCGATCAGCCGCCGCTCGGTATGGTCTGAGCATTGGCGAACTAGCAGAAACGATCGAGACTGGTTTGAATGGCCGCACCGTATCCCAGGTGCTAGAAAAACAGCAGACTTTTAATCTGGTGGTGTGGCTACCAGAGAAATATCGCAATAACTTGGCCGTGTTAGGCAACTTACTAATTGATGTGCCTGGTGGTCAAAAGATTCCCTTAGCCCAAGTGGCCAAAGTGGAGTACGGCAGTGGTCCCAGCACGATCAATCGCGAAAATGTCTCCCGGCTGCTCATTGTCTCTGCTAATGTCAGTGGCCGAGATTTGGGTTCGGTGATTGCTGATGTGCGATCGCAGGTGAAAGCAATTTCTTTGCCTAGTGGCTATTATGTCCAGTTTGGTGGACAGTTTCAGGCGCAAGAGCAAGCGACTAAGACTTTAATGGTGGCGGGGGCATTTTCTTTGATCGCGATCGGGATTTTGATTTATTTTGCGGTCAAATCTATACCAGCCACACTGATGATTATGATTAACCTGCCTCTAGCTTTAATTGGCGGGGTAATTGCCGTGGCCAGTAGTGGTGGAATTATTTCGGTAGCTTCGATGGTCGGTTTTATTACTCTGTTTGGGGTGGCCACCCGCAATGGTCTGCTACTAGTTGACAACTACAATAATCGACTAGCTGAGGGTTTACCTCTGCCAGAGGTGATTGTCGAAGGTTCCATGGAAAGGCTTGTGGCTATTTTACTGACTGCTCTAGCTTCGGCCTTGGGGATGGTACCGTTGGTGATTGGTTCTGGTGCCGGTAAAGAAATCCTGCAGCCATTGGCAGTAGTGGTGTTGGGTGGTCTATTTACTTCTACTGCTCTGACGCTGCTGGTTTTACCAGCCATGTATACATTATTCGGCAAGTTTATTGTGAAGCAAAAGACCAGACAAATTCCTAGCATTAGTGATACTCATGGAGTAAAGATATGAAACACACTATTCAGATCGGGCTTCCTCCCTAGGAACTCGTATTTTAGACAAGATTTTGGCGTTGCTTAATTAAAGGTATTAAAGCTGTAAATCTAGCAACGTCAAATTTTCTATTAAATTATTTAGTTAGAAGGCAAAATATGAAATCATCAACTCTCGGAATTATCACAGTCGCTAGCTTGGGATTATTCCTCGGAGCCTGTGGCAATAGTCCGCAAACTAGTAGTACTCCTGGCAATAGTGTAGCCCCTTCAGCAACTGGAATGGAGGAGGGGAAAGGGATGAAGCCGATGAAAGGTGGTCAGGCAGTAGAGTCTGGCAAATACCACTTAGAGCTAGTACCAGAAAAAGAAGCTAGTGTAACTCATCTAGATTTATATGTGATGAAAGGTGATAGTCATGATGTGATTACTGATGCCAAAGTAACGGCTGACGTACAGTTACCTGGCGGCAAGCAAGAAAGTGTTCCTTTTAGTTATGATGCCAGTGGCAAGCACTATACCGGTAAAGTAGCAGGGAAAGCTCCCGGTAAGTACCAAGTAAAGGTCACGGCAACGATTGGTACTGATAAAGCCGATGGTCGGTTTGACTTCAACCGTTAGAAAAACAAACCTTCAACAAACCACAGGAGTGAAAATCAATTAACTATGCTAAAAAATCTGACTTCGTTTAGTTGGGCTGTACCCAAAGCGATCGCTATTAGTACTCTATTGCTAGCAACAGCCTGTTCTCAGCAAAATGCTAATAGCAACAGTAGCGATTCAGCGATCGCCGCTAGCTTATCATCTAATCAACCGCCATCAGCCGCTGATGCTCAGAATATGGCGCAGATGGATCACAGTGGAATGAAGCATAACATGGATATTGGACCAGCGGATGCCAACTACGATTTACGCTTTATTGATAGTATGATTCCTCATCATCAGGGTGCCTTAGTAATGGCTCAGGAAGCATGGCAAAAGTCCAAACGTCCTGAACTCATTAAACTTGCAAAAGGGATTGTTACTGAGCAGAAAAAAGAAATAGCCCAGATGCAGCAGTGGCGGAAACAATGGTATCCCAAAGCATCAGCAACACCGATCATGTGGCACGCAGCCATGAATGGTGAAATGCCCATGACAGCTGAACATAAACAGTCCATGATGATGAATATGTCTTTGGGTAAAGCCGATGCCGGGTTCGATCGGAGATTTCTGGATGGGATGATTCCTCATCATCAAGGTGCGGTGACGATGGGACAAGATTTATTGCAAAAATCCCAACGCCCCCAAATGAAAAAACTTGCTCAAAATATCATTAAGTCCCAACAATCGGAAATTGATCTGATGACTAAATGGCGGCAACAGTGGTATGGGGCAAGAAATAGTTAGTTAGAACCCGCCTGATTTGAGATGTTCACTGGGTATGACTTGCAGCTTGTAATTTAATGCCCTAGTCATTAAGCGATAAAAAATATGGAAGAGCTTAATCTAAAACTACAGGGCATGAGTTGTGCTTCCTGTGCCAACAGTATTGAAAAAGCAATTCTGAATGTGCCAGGAGTGATCGCAGGCAGTGTTAATTTTAGTATTGACCGTGCCAGTATTCGTTACGATCCGCAGCAGACTAATAGCCATATTATCTGTCAAGCGGTTGCTGACATTGGCTATGAAGCACAAATCATTCCAGCAGCACTCGTCCCTGAAGACGATACTGAAACGAAGAGACAACAACGACAAGAGCGAGATCTACTGCATAGAGTGTTAATTGGGGCAACTCTGAGTTTTCTAATTGTAATGGGAACCTTGAGCCACTTTAATCTTAAACTACCGACCTTTTTATCTGGGCTAGAAAGCCCCTGGTTTCAGTTAGTGCTAGCAGCACCTGTGCAGTTTTGGGTAGGTAGGGAATTCCATAGCTCGGCAGGGAAGGCATTTCGCCACCGAACAGCTGATATGAATACCCTGATTTCGCTCGGTACGAACATCGCTTTTTTCTATTCACTCTGGGTCACGATCGATCCCAACTATTTCACAGCCCAGGGATTATCGGCAGCAGTCTATTACGAAGCCTCGGCCATGATTGTGACCTTAACGCTACTGGGGCGGTGGTTAGAAAATCGGGCGAAGGGTGCTACCTCCACAGCTATCCGGGCATTGATGGGTTTGCAGGCCAAGACAGCGCGGGTGATCCGTGGTGGTGCAGAAATCGACATTCCGATCGATCAAGTGGCGATCAATGACATTGTGATAGTGCGTCCGGGTGAAAAAATTCCCGTCGATGGCCAAGTTGTATCGGGATTCTCCACTGTGGATGAATCAATGTTGACCGGCGAAAGTTTTCCCGTTACTAAACAAGTTGGCGATCAAGTCGTCGGTGCCACTCTTAATAAGATGGGCAGCTTGCAGTTTCGAGCTACTAAGATCGGCAAAGATACCGCCCTGGCGCAGATTGTCAAATTAGTACAGCAAGCCCAAAATTCTAAAGCTCCCATCCAAAAGCTAGCCGATCGGATCACTGGCTGGTTCGTGCCAGCGATTATCGCCATCGCAATTACCACTTTTGTAATTTGGTTTCTATTAACAAGCAACTTCACATTATCGATCGTAGCGATGGTCAGTGTTTTGATTATCGCTTGTCCCTGTGCTTTGGGCTTAGCCACGCCCACATCAGTAACTGTCGGCATTGGCAAAGGAGCTGAAAATGGCATTTTGATTAAAGGCGCCGAAAGTCTAGAACTTGCTCGCAAAATTCAGACGATCGTCCTAGACAAAACCGGTACAATCACTCAGGGTCAGCCGGTGGTGACGGATACTTTATCCTTACTGGATATTATACCTACCAGTCCTCATGTTTTAAGTCCTCTGATTCTATGGCGATCGATCGCCGCCTTAGAAAGCAACTCCGAACATCCCCTAGCAGAAGCATTACTGCAATACGCTCGCGAGCAAAATAAAGACTTACAACTACCGACTGTCGAACAATTTGAAGCGATCGCCGGAAGTGGCGTTAAAGGTATGGTAGAACAGCAACAAGTTCTGATTGGCACTCAACGCTGGTTCAATGAAATGAACATCAATTCGTCGGTATTCCAAACCCAAAAAGAAGGGTGGGAGGATGCCGGAAAAACGGTGGTATTCGTTGCGATCGAGGGACATTTACAAGCTGCCATTGCGGTTGCGGATACTGTCAAACCGACCTCCGCCAAAGCGATTCAAACCTTACAAAAAATGGGGATCGAAGTAGTGATGCTCACTGGTGATAATCAGCGCACGGCCCAAGCAATCGCCGAGCGAGTGGGGATTAAGCGCGTCTTATCTGAAGTCCGCCCCGACCAAAAAGCACAGACAATTCAGACATTGCAGGTACGAGAGAAAAAAGTTGTCGCAATGGTTGGCGATGGCATTAATGATGCTCCTGCACTTGCTCAGGCTGATGTCGGGATGGCGATCGGCACGGGTACCGATGTGGCGATAGCTGCTTCTGATATCACGTTAATTGCTGGGGATTTACAGGGCATCGTTACCGCCATTCGGCTCAGTCGCGCCACTATGCAAAATATTCAGCAGAATCTCTTTTGGGCACTAGCCTATAATATAGTGGGTATTCCGGTTGCTGCCGGGATTCTTTTCCCCCTGACCGGCTGGTTACTCAATCCAGCAATTGCTGGAGCTGCTATGGCCTTCAGCTCGATTTCGGTGGTGCTGAATGCTCTGAGATTAAAGGGGTTAAAACTATGAAACTTGTAGCAATTTCGATTGGGGCAATGCTCTCGCTAGCTCAAATGGGCGGAGAATCTCCAATGCAAATGCAGCCCTCTAACACAAATCGCTCGTTTCAACCGATCGAGCAGCCTTTGCCAATCAAAGTCGGCGTAGTTCTCGGTGGACTGACGCTAGTTGGTGCCGAACTGTGGTGGTTTTTGGGACGCAAACAGCAGAAACAACAAGCTATCCCCAGTCATGGAGTGCAAGAAGTGCTGATCACGGTTGATGGCGGTTATCGTCCCGATCGAATAATTGTTGTTGTCAATCAGCCTGTACGATTGTCATTCGATCGTCTAGATAGCAATTCCTGTCTTGATGAAGTATTAATTCCTGATTTTGGAATTAGTGCCCGTTTACCTGTGGGGCAAACAACAACCGTGGAATTCACCCCAACTAAGGTAGGTGAATATGCTTTTACTTGTGGAATGAGGATGTTTCGGGGCGTTATTGAGGTCAAAAATCTTTAAATAATCCGGAAAATAAATGTTTTAAGCTGAATATTATCGACGATTATTTTAAGACTCTAGTAGCATTGAAAATTGCGACTAATGCTACCCCAACGTCAGCAAATACGGCTTCCCACATCGTGGCTAATCCCAACAAGCCCAGCCCGATGAAGATAATTTTAATAGTGAGGGCGAAGATAATATTTTGCATCACGATCGCATGAGTTTTCTTACCTACCTGAATTGCTTCTGCGACTTTTGAAGGGTGATCGGTCATTAGTACGACATCCGCAGTTTCGATCGCGGCATCCGAACCCAATCCCCCCATCGCAATCCCGACATCTGCTCTGGCAATTACTGGCGCATCGTTAATTCCATCCCCCACAAAAGCTACCTTTCCTTTGTTAGAAAATTCCCCAAGTAATTTCTCGATCGCCGTTACCTTATCTTCAGGTAATAACTCCGCCGCAAAAGTATCAACACCCAAAGTTTTGGCGATTCGTTTCGCCACTGCTTGCGAATCTCCCGTTAGCATCATAATCCGCTCGATACCTGCGGCTTTGAGATCGCGAATTGCCTGGACTGCATCTTCCTTAATTTCATCAGCAATAATGATGTATCCCGCATAGATGCCATCGACTGCCAGGTGCACTACCGTACCTTCAACATTACAAGTATCATGAGCGATATTCTCGCGGTGCATCAATCGATCGTTACCTGCCAGCACTAGCTTTCCTTCAATTGTTGCCTGAATCCCGTGAGCAGCAATTTCAGTGTAATTCGAGATTGTAGATTCATCAATCGGCAGGTTATAAGCTACTCGAATTGATTTAGCGATCGGATGATTAGAATTAGCTTCCGCCTCCGCTGCTATTCGCAACAAGTCATCTTGCTTAAATCCATTGTGAGAAACAATTTTAGTGACTTTAAACACGCCTTTAGTCAGTGTCCCGGTCTTATCAAAAGCGATTGCTTTAACTCCGGCTAAAGTATCGAGAAAAGTCGATCCCTTTACCAAAATCCCACGTTTAGCAGCTCCACCAATGCCACCAAAATAACCCAAGGGAATACTAATTACCAATCCACATGGACAAGAAATTACTAACAGAACCAGAGCACGATACACCCATTCAGCATGGGTTGCACCTGGAATTAGCAGCGGCGGAATCAAGGCCACTAGCAGCGATGAAATCACCACCATTGGGGTATAGCGACGGGCGAATTTAGTAATGAATTTCTCGGTTTCGGCTTTCTTAGCACTCGCATTTTCGACCAAATCGAGAATTCGGGCGATCGATGATTCCCCAAATAATTTAGTAACAGCAACGGTTAACATACCCGTTTGGTTAATCATTCCGGCTAAGACAGTCTCGCCCACCTTTACCGTTCGCGGTACTGATTCGCCTGTCAACGCCGACGTATCGATTTGAGAGATACCATCGATGATTTCACCATCTAAAGGTACCTTCTCCCCTGGTTTGACGATAATTGTGTCGCCGACTTTAACTCGTTCTGGTGATACAACCTCAATTCCACTAGTTGTTTTGAGATTGGCAGCATCAGGACGAATTTCCAACAGCGAAGAAATCGATCGCCGCGATCGACTGACGGCTGTTTCCTGAAATAACTCACCGATTTTAAAGAACAGCATTACGCCCACAGCTTCGGGTAGTTTGTGAATCGCGATCGCCCCGACAGTTGCGATCGTCATTAGGAAGTTTTCATCAAACACTTGTCCACGCAAAATATTGCGTCCAGCGCTAGTCAACACCGTCCAGCCACTCAACAAATAAGCTGGAATAAATACCAAATATTCCCCGATCGCTAAGGGCGTATCGTGCAACTGTTTCTCAAACACAGAAGCAAAAACGAACAGTGCAATTACAACTCCAACTAATAGCCCTTCCCGCTGCAAGTTAAACTCGCTCTCACCATGATTATGGGCATGGTCATTGTCTTCGCCAGCATGATGATTACCATGATCATCTTCATGAACATGATTGCTGTGCTTGGCCGACAGCTGTTTGTCGCCAATGGTATAACCCAATGCAGTAACTCGTTGTTGAATATCTGCTTCACTCACTTGCTGGGGATCATAGGTGACAGTTAAACGCCCAGTTGCCACTACCACCGATATTTCAGATATCCCAGCTAGTTTTTCTACAGCACCTTCAATTTTCATCGCACAACTCGTGCAGTCCATTCCGCCAACTTGCATCCGTTGGATTTTGAGTGCTGGTATTTGAGTCATAGCTGTTTTGGAGGATTTTAAACTAGTACCTCAAATTGTAGACCAAGATTACAGTAACTGAAAAATATATTCATATAATGATTATCATTATTGTCACTACATTTGAGAGGATTTATCTTCCCTATTCAATCCTAGGAATTTTAGGTTTTGATCGCCAACTGTAAAATAAATAACCGATTTCTATGATTCCCCCCAGACTCATCCCAATGGCCGCAGACACAGCTCCATTCTGCCCCAGTTGCACCCCTAAACATGCTGTGCCTAGCATGACAATTACGCCTACCCAAGCCGCCTGATTGACAACCCAAGTACGTCCTTCACTTACTAAAAAACCTTGCATAGCATTTTGAATCGATACCAATAATGGAATCACAGCACAAATTAATAATACCGGACGCACTCGCGCAATTAGTTCTTGATCATTACCAATAAACCAACCGATCGCATCGGCACTCAGCGGTGTCCCACTAACTAATAATAAAGTTAACGAGCATACCATTCCAACGGTAATCGCAAATGTAATTAACAATTGATCAGGCATTAACTTTCGATTGCGAATAATAATCTGTTGTACCATGCGCGTTGAATTAGCGATCACTAATACTAAACCCCAAGCAGCTGGCCAAGCAGCCAAAGCGATTTCTCCATCATTAGCCCGCGCTACAACGCCGACAAGAGCAGCTCTTGCCCCCCATACCAGCATCATCGTTCCGCCCAAAGGTGCGTAAAATTTCCACACTCCTGCTAAATCTTGAGGTAATTCTGGTACAGATATTACCTCTGGTAATTTTGTGGCTCCTAGCTTTTTTGCTAAATAAGTAACAGCCACAGCTTCGGCAATCACGCCCCATACTAGGCTCAGCCCGGCAACAACAGCGCCATTTGCTTTGAGTATAAATCCACCAGCGAGAATTATTCCGACTGCTAACAATCGAACAATACCTGCTTGAGCTACCGCAGAGCTTTGCCCGCTATGAATTAATAGGCCTTGAAAAAATCTGCGCCAACCGATCGCTAATGGCCATAAAATAATGATCATCACAACTGATCGTACCGTATTACTCAAATTCGGTGAAACTCCTAGCCATCCTTCGCCGACAATTGCAAAGATCGCCGGGATAGTTATTAGAGCTAGCAATAAACTCATTGCTCCACTAGCAATTAAAGCGAATTTCCAGAGTGCCTGACGAGATGATCGAGTAGCGGCCAGGGCATTACTGGCATGGAGCAACATAATAATTGGACTTTCACAGAAAATCGCGATCGCTTTGGCTATACCGATGGCGGCAATATTAGTCCTTGGATCTGGTAAATGAGCAAGAGTCGTAGTAGTTAAAGGATCTCCCAGTGCCATCGTGATGTCAGACAAAGATAAGGGGATAAATTCCTGCCACAGTTGAATTAATTGACGATTTCGAGACATTAAAATTTAGTACTGAGAAGAGAATCAAGATGGTCTAGCCGATCGCCAGCCTTCAAATTATGACTGAATTTTTGGTAACTTGCTGCAGAGGGAGCTAATCAAAGCCACAAACTGTCAAAAATAGTCCAGGGCTATAGCGAAATGGGTAATTTGACAATAAAGTTACTACCTGCGCCAAGTTTGCTCTGCACTTCGATCGAACCATGATGCGATCGAACAATTTCTTGCACAATGGCTAGTCCTAATCCGGCCCCACCTTTTTGGCGAGTACGAGCCTGATTTATCCGATGAAATCTGTCAAAGATGCGGGCTTGATCCTGAGGAGCAATGCCCACACCCGTATCCTGAACTTGAATAACAGCCCAACTTTGCACTGGAGTTAGCGTCACTGTGATAGTTCCACCTGGTGCCGTATGCTGCAAAGCATTCATAACCAAGTTAGTAAATAACCGATTAGCTTGGTCATGATTAATCTGTACCTGGAGGGGATGAGCTGTTTGAATTACTGCTCGCAGATTAATTCCTGTTGATATTTTCAGGGTATTCAGGTTTTTCACCACATCAGTAACTACCAGAGGAAGCTGACAAGTTTCCTGAATAGTATCATTACTATTTGCACCATCTAACCGTGACAGCATGAGTAAATCTTCGGCTAATTGAATTAGTCGATTGGTTTGGCGTTCTACGGTATCGAGAGCCTCAGTAGCCTCTTCGATCGAATCGGGACATTGAGCAGCTTCTACGGTAGCCAGAATGGCTGCCAACGGTGTGCGCAACTCATGGGCAGCGTCAGCGGTAAACTGCTGCATTTTTTCATAGGAAGAATAAATTGGCTGCATGGCCTTGCCCGACAACCACCAGCTGATCAAGGCGACCAATAGAGTTATCGCCGGGAGAATGATTAACAATCGCAGTTGCAATTGAGCGGCTCGATCGTCAAATTCTTGCATAGATCTACCCACCTGCAAAAATCCCCACGGACGACCATTGCTCATGGTAATAGCTACCGTAAAACGATGATAGTGTATCCCTTTCGCATCATAGAATGACATTTGAGCATTATGATCTGATCGATGATGGTCAGATAGAGACATTGATCGATCAACAGTCATCGTGTCGGAAGTAGTGGGTTGTTGGCCAGCCGTCGCAATTAATTTTTGTGCGGGGTCATAAAAGCGCAGGTAATAAGTACCTTGCTGACTAATACCCAAAGTGTGTCGATGCTCTGGTGTTGAGGTGGTGTGATGGGATGGCGATATTACTGGACATTTTTCATCCACCATACAGATATTTATCAATAGTTCTTGCTTGATGCTTGGATCGACCACGCCAGGAATTTTCAGTTTTGGTTCCAAACTGTCGTGTAGTGTACCCGCCACCGAAGCCAATTCTTGATGCACTGCCTCCCAATAACTTTGGTTGGCTGTAATATACACATAGCTACCCACTACACTTAACACAACACCCATCCCCATTGCATACCAGCTAGCTAACTTGAAGCGAGTACTGCGAAATAGCTGAAAGTTAATCATGGGCAATTAACCGGTAACCAGTACCATAAACATTTTCAATGATTTCGGCACAGCCTAACTCTCCTAATTTTTTGCGGAGAAGTTTAATCTGTGCCACTAAGGCTTTGTCACCCAGCATTTGACCATCTGACCACAGCCGATCAATAATCTGCTGATGAGTAACCGTCAGATTTTTGTTACTCATTAGGCATTCTAACAGCTGAAATTCTTTCCAAGTTAGAGCGATTTCTGATTCTGGCGCTATTGTTAACGAAATTGACAATGACTGACAATTCAATAGTAATTGTCCGGCTTGAAGTTTGGTGGTGACAGTTTTGGGACTAATGCGACGCTGGATCGATCGAACCCTAGCCAGCAGCTCTTGCATCCGAAAGGGTTTAGGCAAGTAATCATCCGCACCGGCATCTAATCCAGTCACTCGATCGGGTAGATCACCTTTAGCTGTCAGTATTAATACGCGAGGAGGATCGGGGATATTTACTGCTTTTTGACAGAGTTCCAGACCCGACCTGCCGGGCAGCATCCAATCCAAAATAGCCATGTCGTAACGGACAAAATTGGATTCTAAGCATTCCCAAGCTTCTTCTCCGTCTGCTATCCAGTCCACGATGTAACCTTCACGGGTTAAAACTTTTTGGATAGCTTTGCCTAAGTCTGGTTCATCTTCAACTAGTAATATTCTCATGAAAAGAAGTAAGCTTCACTACTAATAAATGATTTTAGAGCCGCTCACTTCATATCGATCGAGAATCACATAACGTGCCAGAAATATAAATGTCAGGAAACTTATGATGGAGTAGCAACCGGGATAGCTTTGGTTTTAAAACTCAATTTATCGCCAGTCACATCCACCGATATCATGTCCCCTTCTTTAAAATCACCGCGCAAAATACCCTTAGCGATCGTAGTCTCTAGCTCTCGCTGAATTGCTCTCTTAATCGGACGGGCACCATAGAGCGGATCGTAACCGACATCAGCAATAAAGCTGATCGCTTTATCCGATAACGACAATCCAACTTTGCGTTCGGCCAAGCGCTTGACCAACCTTTGCACCTGAATTTGAATAATGCCGCGTAGTTGACTCTTCTGTAAACTATGGAAAATAATCGTGTCATCAATCCGATTCAAAAACTCTGGCCGGAAGCTTTGACCCAATAATTCCATCACCTGCCTTTGCATTTCTTCGTAACGACTATCGTCACCAGCTAGCTCCAGAATATACTGGGAACCAATGTTGCTGGTCATGATAATTACGGTATTTTTGAAGTCGATCGTCCGCCCCTGGGAATCGGTGACTCGGCCATCATCTAAGATTTGGAGCATAACGTTGAAAACATCAGCGTGAGCTTTTTCAATTTCATCGAACAGAATAATCGAGTAGGGACGGCGGCGCACTACTTCGGTTAATTGACCGCCTTCTTCATAACCTACATAGCCAGGCGGTGCACCGATCAGTCGCGAAACGGCGTGTTTTTCCATGTATTCGGACATGTCAATCCGAATCATGGCATCTTCGCTGTCAAACAGATAGGCCGCCAAGGTTTTCGCCAACTCGGTTTTCCCGACCCCGGTGGGACCTAAGAAAATAAAGCTAGCGATCGGACGGTTCGGATCGGCCAAACCAGCCCGGGATCTTTGGATGGCTTCGGCCACGGCGGTCACCGCTTCTTCTTGACCAATCACCCGGCGATGCAGTTCATCTTCAAGATGCAAGAGTTTTTCCCGCTCGCTTTCCACCAGTTTAGACAGGGGAATTCCAGTCCATTTGGAGATAATTTCGGCAATATCCGATTCCGTCACTTCTTCGCGCAGTAGTGACTTACCAGTTGTCTGGGAAGTCGTCAGAGTTTCTTCTGCTGCATCCAGTTGTTTGTGTAACTCGGTCAGCTTGCCATATTTCAGCTCAGCGGCTCGACTCAGATCATAGTCCCGCTCCGCTTGCTGGACTTCGATGCTCACTCGATCGATCTCTTCTTTGACGGTTTGGATCTGAGTGATAATATCTTTTTCCGATTTCCACTGGCTATTTAGTCCAGATTGATCAGATTTAAGATTTTCCAGTTCGTCTTCAATCCGTTGGAGGCGATCTTTAGAGCCGGAGGAGGCATCTTTGTTGACCGACAGCCGCTCCATTTCTAATTGCAGAATCTTCCGATCAATCTCATCCAATTCTTCGGGCTTGGAAGTGATTTCCATTTTTAGTTTAGCGGCGGCTTCATCGACGAGATCGATCGCCTTGTCTGGCAAAAACCTGTCGCTGATGTAGCGACTAGAAAGGGTCGCTGCTGCCACCAGCGCATCATCCGAAATTTTGACCCCGTGGTGTAACTCATAGCGTTCCTTGAGACCGCGCAAAATCGAAATGGCATCTTCTACACTGGGCTGATCGACATAGACCTGTTGGAAGCGCCGTTCTAAGGCGGCATCTTTTTCAATGTATTTGCGATATTCATCGAGAGTGGTGGCTCCAATACAGCGCAGCTCGCCCCTGGCCATCATTGGCTTCAGCAAATTCCCCGCATCCATCGCCCCCTGGGTAGCACCTGCCCCTACCACTGTATGGATTTCATCAATAAACAACACAATGCCACCCGCTGAATCAGCCACTTCTTTGAGTACCGATTTGAGGCGTTCTTCAAACTCGCCTCGATATTTAGCCCCGGCAATTAAAGCCCCCATATCCAGAGAAATAAGCTGTCGATCGCGCAAAGATTCCGGCACATCGCCACTGACAATCCGCTGGGCGAGACCCTCCGCAATAGCCGTTTTACCTACTCCCGGTTCTCCAATCAGCACCGGGTTATTTTTAGTCCGGCGAGATAGGATTTGGATGGTGCGACGGATTTCTTCATCCCGACCAATTACAGGGTCCAATTTACCGGCTTTAGCAGCTTCGGTCAGATCACGGCCATATTTGGTCAACGATTCGTACTTCCCTTCTGGGTTTTGGTCGGTAACTTTTTGACTGCCGCGAATTTGGTTAACCACTGTTTTTAACTTGGCTTCATCTAGTTTGAAATCATTTAAGATCTGTTTGCCAATCCGATCGTCCTTAACAAACGCCAACACCAGATGTTCGATCGAGATGAAGTCATCCTTATATTCTTGACGTAAAGTTTCCGATCGATCGAGCAAACCATCCAAAGCTTTACCCAAATAGACCGAACTATTGGCACCGGCTATCTTGGGCTGTCGTTGAATATAGTTATCAACGGCTTCCCGCAGCTTGGCCAAATTCACCCCGGCCTTGGTGAAAATATTAGTCGCCAACCCCTCTTGCTCCAGCAAAGACTTCAGCAAATGCTCACTCTCCATCTGCTGCTGCTGAGCCGCTTTGGCCACATCCAGCGTGCGGGTGATCACTTGCCAAGCTTTTTCAGTAAATTGTTGGGGATTAGTCGGTTGCATCGCGGTCTGCCAGTAGAGAGTTGGGACGGTTATTAACCTTTACAAAGTCATTGTAAAGATTTTGGGGATTCCAGATGGATCGGTATTCACGGTAACAGATAAACTCTATTGGCTCCAGCGGAAAATAGCTGCACCCCAGGAGAGACCAGCTCCAAAACCAGAAGTGGCGATCGTATCTCCAGCTTTAATCTGGCCAGCCCGCACTGCCGCATTCAGAGCAATCGGAATTGAAGCGGCAGAAGTGTTGCCATAATCCGCGACATTACTAACAATTTTTTCGGTGGGCAGACCAATCCGGGTGGCCACTGCCTCCATGATTCGTTGATTAGCCTGGTGCAAAATTAGCCAATCCAGATCGGCCACAGTCAAACCAGCAGCAAATAGCACCTTATCGATCGCCTCTGGTACCTTATTCACTGCAAACCGATAAACTTCCTTGCCATTCATAGCCAAATATCCAAACTGCCCCTGTTGAGCAGTCACATCAGCACTTAGCTCTTTCATGATTTTTTCATAACGCAGATGCAAACAATGATTTTGGCTACCATCACTACGCATTTCAAAGCCTAATAAATTTTGCTGCGGACTGGCCTGCATCACTACCGCCCCAGCACCATCCCCAAACAACACACAGGTATTGCGGTCTTCCCAATTTAACCAACGCGATAGTAAATCCGCACCAATCACCAAAACATTGCGATAAACTCCAGTCTCCAGAAACTGCGCCGCTGTAATGATGCCAAACACAAACCCGGAACAAGCCGCTCCCAAGTCGAAGGCTACCGCATTGACCGCTCCCAAGTTAGCCTGAATGAGGCAGGCACTACCAAATAAATCATCGGGGCTAGAAGTAGCCAGCACAATCAAATCAATATCTACAGCTTCCACTTTAGCCATTTCCAGGGCCTGCTGGGCTGCCATCGTGGCCAAACTCACGATCGAATCTTGCTCTTGAGCCACATGCCGTTGCCGAATCCCGGTGCGGCTAGCAATCCATTCATCACTAGTGTCCACAAACTGACTCAGAGCATCATTGCTAGCCACTGCCACTGGAGCGGCTGCACCACAGCCCATAAATTTCACACCCATAACTTACATCTACTCGTGCTGTTGATAGTTAAATTTTGCTAGTTTCCGACTGTAATGCCATTTCTTTAGTGCGGTCTTGGAGATGGCTTAATACCTGGTTATCGATCGCCGCCTGCGCCGCTCGAATGGCATTAGCGATCGAAAAAGCATCCGAACTACCATGACTAATAATACAGACCCCTTCGACACCCAACAACAGAGCGCCGCCATGTTCAGCCGCATCGATCCGCTGCTTTAGCCGCTTCAGATTGGGTTTTAGGATGGTAGCTCCTACCTTGCCTCTGGTACCTCTGGGTAGTTCCTCTTTGAGCATCTGCACCACAATGCCACCCACCGCTTCCGCAAACTTCAGCAGAATATTGCCGACAAAGCCATCACAAACAATCACATCAAAATTCCCAGACAGAACATCGCGACCTTCGGCATTACCAGCAAAGTTGATAAAGGCATTGTTGACGAGGTTGGGATAAGTGGCTAGGGCTAAATCGTTGCCCTTAGATTCCTCTTCTCCGATATTCAATAGACCAATCTGTGGTTTCTCGACACCCAATACATACTGGCTATAGATCGAACCCATCACTGCAAACTGTTCTAGATACTTGGGTTTACAGTCTACATTGGCTCCCACATCTAAGATCAGCACCGACTGCTCTGGAATAATAGTGGGAAAGATCGCGGCGATCGCTGGACGTTCAATACCCTTCAGTCGTCCCAACCTTAATAAAGCAGCCGCCATTGCGGCTCCAGAGTGACCAGCCGAAACCACGGCATCGGCCTGACCATCTTTAATTAGCTTCATCGCCAAATTAATCGAGGCTTTCGGTTTGCGCCGTAGGGCACTCAAGGGTTCTTCATCCATCTCGATCGTCCCTTCAGCGGCTACGATCTGAAATTTGTGGGGAGAATTCTGTTGTTGTAAGCAAGCTTCGATCTGTGCAATGTCGCCAACTAAGATCACTTCTACGTCTAATTCAGATTGTGCTTTAATCGCTCCGGCGACGATAGCGGCAGGGGCAAAATCCCCACCCATTGCGTCTAGAGCGATGCGCGCGCGCGATGTGGTCATTTAGAGACGACGGTGATAGAAACAATCAAAATTCTACCAGAGTTAGGTCTCATCCCTCTGTCTAGGAGACATCAAGATTATTGATTGAGTAAAAAGCTTGTCAATCCTAGCCATGTTTGCTATTCTTGTAAAGGCGCTAAATTAAGTGTTTGGCTAAGCCGGGATAGCTCAGTTGGTAGAGCAGAGGACTGAAAATCCTCGTGTCACCAGTTCAAGTCTGGTTCTCGGCATCTCATGACTAGTCTTAAATCATAAGCCCTATCTCTGGTAGATAGGGTTTTTGGTTGATATCTGCTTTTAATGTATTTAACAGATTTTGTTAAATACATTAAATCTGTTTAAATTTAATAGGTAAGATTTAGGTAGAGAAAATGTCAGACCAAGACCGGGTTGACAAAGAAATTGAAGTCATCAATAAGAAGCTCCGCAGCGGTTATGGCAAGGCTAGTTTAAGACGAGTCGGAGGCAGTTTATATTTACGGGCTACCTATCCGCCCAAGCCCGGCGAGACTGAACCCAAACAACGAGAATTGCCTTTAAAACTCAAAGCTACAGTGACCAACTTAAGAATGGCTCTCGAAAAGTCGATCGCCATCAGTACCGATTTAGCCCTAGAAAGGTTTAGCTGTTCAGACTTTTTACCAACAGCTATTGAACTAGCCGCCGCCACTGCCGCACCTGTAGTAGTCGCTGAATGGGTGGCGCTGCAAAAGCTGAGTACTTTGATCGCCATGAACAAACTCCCGACAATTTCTACAACTGGATGGCGGACTATGGTTATCCTTACCGAAAATTACCTCAAGACAAACCACTGTCGATCGAGCTGTTGAAGAAGTACGCTTTAGAGACCAACCCCAATACCAAGGCTCGCAGTAGAGCCGTCATGGCATACGGAAAACTGGCCAGATTAGCTGATTTACCCGACCAAAGGAGCATTTCAGACAGCTACGGAAAGATTGAGGTCAGGGGAAGTAATTAGTTGGTGTTGGTAGTGGGCTACCAGGCGGTTGGCACGTTTATTTTTTGTCTTTTTGGTGCCGCTTTTACGTGCCGCTCACGATTGTGAGGGAGCCTCACAATACGCGAAGCACTGCCGCCAGTTATGGACTATTGAAAAATCCATCCAGTCAGCTAATTAGTCAATTAGTCCCGAAGCGTGATATCGCCGATTTCTTATCCCGCTGGTGCGAAAAACCCGGCTGGGAACAGCGTTATCGGACTCAAAATTTAGATGTGCAGTTTTGGGCTAATGGTCTGTGGATCAAGCAAGTGGGTATTGTGGCTTACAGCACCTTGGCCAATTTTGTAATTTACCGGGCAAACATGCGATCGATCGGCTTGCAGGTCAAGCAAGAAAGCGCCACTATCTATCTAGTCCAAGGCAGTCAGCAGCCTTTTTATGCCGTGCATCGCCAGCCCAGCGGCCACCTGAAATGTGAATGTATGTTGTATCGCCTACGCGCTAATCGTTTACAGCGTGAGGTTCCAGTATTTTTCAAAGCATTAGACCAGAAGGTATTTTGTCATCACACCGCTGCGATCGACCCCGTAAGGTTTGTGCGGTCAAGCAGCGGGGCAGCACCACGCCCCCGGCAATCTAACTGGGATAACGTGCCGCTCAATAACTATTAATTTCAATACGTGGTATACTGAGTATAATTAAATAGTTACTCAGCATGTCAAACCATCAACGCAATACTAGCGGCTTACGGCCTAACATAGCCGCAGACTGCGATCAAAAGCCCGTGATTGTGACGGCCAAAATCGACCCCGACGATAAAGACTGGCTGAAGTCATTACCAGGAGGTACTAGTTACCATATCCGGCAAGCAGTTAGAGCATATAAAAACGCTTCACTTTCTTCTGAGGTGGCCTCAGACGCTTGAGTGGCGCGTCTCAAGTTTTAAAATATAGGATAAATAAATGTCAGAAGAAAGATTAGAGCGAATTGAAAACCAGTTAGGTCAAGTCCTGCAGGCGATTGTAGGAGTAGCTGATCGAATGAATGGCCTAGAAAATCGAATGACCAGCATAGAAAATCGAATGACTACTTTAGAAACCCGTATGACTGGGCTAGAAAATCGTACAGAAGTAATCGAAGGTACCTTGCTAGCCACCATGCGCGGTGGTTTCAACTTTATTCGCGGGCATGTCAATGATCTAGATGTTGACTTGGCCAGAAATGAGCGCAAATCTGAGGACAGCGCCCGTCAAATTCGACGGTTAAATAGAAGACTCATGCATCTAGAAGATCGAACAGACGAAGATTCAGACAACATCTAAGAATCATCACTTTCTACCCAGCGTTCGATCGCCAGCCGCATCGCCTCAGTTTTAGTCAGACCGATCGCCTGGACTTTAGCCAAAAATTTTTCTTGCATAGCTGGCGACAACCGGCAGCCCAACATCGGGGTACGGCTGGGTTCAGCATATTGATTTTTACCTTCAGGATTCCGGGCAACTCCCGGTGGGCAGCCCCGAGGTCTTTTTTTAGTAGGCATGGTCAAGGTCGAGTAGGGAAAATATATTATAGCCCGTTATCTTAAAAAGACCCTGCGATCGCCTTCATCGCCAGCGGTGGGACTCCATTTCCAAGAACCTGCCAGCACTCATGCCACTGGGCACCAACTGGAAAACTATAAGTATCCGGGCAACTCATTAGCCTCGCCACAGCCCGCAGATTAAGAGACCGACAGATTCCATCTTCAGTGACCACATCAATTACCCTAGTACGATTCCCAGATTTCGCATCCCCGCCGCGACTAGCTAAGATTGTCCAGCAGGGTTCATGAGCCTCCCGAATCGTTAAAGATCTATTACCTCGGTCGCCGAATCTCTGAATTAAAAATGGTGGCTGTGGTTTCCTAAGTTCAATAGCCGATCGCTCTTTATCAGTTAGGGGGCTAACTTGAAAGTCATCAATCAGATCCTTAATCACCTCCCACCAGCCGACAAAAGACTTATGGAACAAACCAGGCTGTTTACTATGCGTTTCAGATAGATAAAGCGGTTGCATCTGGTCAAAGCTAGCGCGTAGTATTAGCCGCCGCCGATACTGAGGTACCCCAAAGGTGGCAAAGTCTACGGTGTCAATGGTGACATGGGGATAAATGCAGATAATCACGGCTTTTAAGAGTTCAAAAGATTTAGAGTTTTTATAGGCCGGGACGTTCTTGATCGACAGTTTCTCTGGTTGATGCCAGCGGATAAAGTCGGCACATTTTTGGGCTAGGGCTAAGTCTCCGTCGTGTTCCACGCCGTTAATATTACCAGCGCTAAATGATTGGCAAGGACTGGAAAGGTGGAAATAGTCCGGGGTGCAGTAGTCAGCAGGATTAGCTTTTAAGAGGTCTTGAAGTGGATTATGGCCAAAGTTTAGCTGATAAATTTGAGCGGCGGGTTGATGGTATTCGATCGCCCAAGCTACTCGGTGGCCAGCAGCATTTAGGCCAATGTCAGCAAGACCGCCACCGGAAAAAACAGTTGAAGAAATCAAGTGAATAATCCACGCGCGTGGATTTTATAGGTTTGCGTTTAAGGACTTTTTGAGGGATGTCTCCGTAACCATTTACGGAGACATCCTCTCTTCCCAGTGTAGAATTAGACATAAAGCAGAGAAACATTGATGAATCGAATGGAG
>CAXTSX010000014.1:0-78625 GCA_964247085.1 uncultured bacterium | reverse complement strand
TCACCCGAATCATTTGGTCTGGAGCAGCGGGTATCTGATCATAAGTTTCGGGTGCTACTGGGGTGTGCGGTCTGGTCAATGGATGCTCCGACAATTCGGTCATCGTCTCGCTATCGCCAAAAGTTAGGGCTGCTAAGAAATCGGCCTGATTTTGAGCTAGATCGGGAATTTCGATCGCATTAATCAGCGAAAAGAAATCTTCACTAGGTGGAGCTTCATTATTAACCCATTCCAAGACGGGCTGCTCGGTAAGTTCCGGTAACATTTCCGAGGAATCGATCGTCTCAGACTGCTCAAAAGTTGTTAGTTCATCCAGGTTGATAGAGCCTGGTAAGGAACCACTATTAGCAAAGTCACTAGCTATTTCCTGATCGGTGATCAAGAAATCCTCGGTGTTGTAGTCTAGTAGTTCACCTGTGGTAAATAGTGTTTCTACCGTCGGCAGACTATGCGCTGGGCTTAAATCGAGGTTGAATGATGGTGTAACCAGCTGATCAGAATCACTCCAGGCAGTTGAATTATCTACATTTAGAATATCTAGATCAAAAACTTGCTCTGATTGATCCGCAAATTCCAGGGATTTGATCGATTGACCATCAACAATGTAATCACCGTCAGCAATTGTTTCTAAATCGGCGAAAACAGCTATATCATCAAAATCGAACAAGTCTTCCCCATTGCCAGCGCTAAATAATGGCATGGGATCAGCGACAACTACTATGGATTCTTGTACTTCCGGCTGGATCTTAAATACTTCGAGATGATCAAATAGCTGGTGTTCAATGGGGTCAGCTAATGAATCTGCTGGCTGAGGATCGATCGACAATCCTAATTCTGGCGCGATGTTACTTACGACCGGGCTTGCTATATCAGTAGAGCAGCCTGCCGCGAAGTCGATCGATGTTGGTAAATTGTCCCGGTGACCAATCATCACCAAAGATTGCGATCGCCGCCAAGCAGCGACAGCTAGTTCAGCAATAGCTACAAACTGATCAGGAAACTGGCTAAGCTTTTTCGCAATATCTTTACATAATGTTGCCATGGCCGGTAACTCAATCATCTCCGCTAAACCATTGAGGGTTTCGGTGGTGATTTCTAATTCTGATTTCAATTGGGGTTGAGCCGGATTGCTCAAAATCTCTTCTAAGTGTTGCAGAGCGCTATCTACTTCGCTCTCGAATAAGTAGACGACGATATCTTCTTCGTCACCATCTTCTTCCGACAGGAGCGCGGCTTCATCAGCGGCTTGCGGTTCGCCGAGCTGCTCGTACAGTCGATCGAGGATGGGGTCTACTTCGGTGGCTAACCACTCCGGTGGAATGGTTTGTCCTTGACCGTTATATTCCATTACCCGGCGCAGTCGATCGACAACTAGCAATAGGTCTTTTTCTAGCTGACTATTAACGACAGCAGCCTTATGACCATGCCGCAGAACTTTGATCGAATCTTCTAACCGATGGCCAATTTTGGCCAGGGTCGAAAAACTCATCATCGCCGCCCCCCCCTTGATCGAGTGAGCGGCGCGCAGCACGACATCGAATTGCTTACCTTTTACTTCTCCATTCCCCACCCCCAGTAGACCAGTCTCAATCTGGTCAACATAGTCTTGGGCTTCTTCCAAAAATTGGAGGCGGACTTGTTGTTCTTGTGCGGAAATAGTCATCTCGGGTCAGGGATAAGGATTAGTAGATGGATCGCAGAGATGAATTTAGTTATGGTCAGCGTTGACTTTAAACTTACCGACGATGGCTTGCAGTTCGCGGGTAATAGTGGCGGTGGCCTGTAAGGAGTTGGAAACTTGTTCCGAAGAAGTAGAAGTTTGGTTGGAGACCTGGGCGACGTAAGTCATCACCTGAGTAACCGCTTGTGAAGATTCCGCTTGTTCGATCGCTGCCGTGGCGATCGATTGCAAGAAGACATCAATTTGTTGGGATTGTTCGATAATTTCCTGCAGACTGAGTTTGGTTTGCTCTACTGCTCTGGTTCCTTCTACAACTTGAGTGGTACTGAGTTCCATTGCTTGGGTTACTTCGCTAGTTTCCCGCTGAATGGTTTCCACGATTTTTTCAATTTCTTTGGTGGCGGTGGCCGACTGGGTGGCTAATTGAGCAACCTCTTCGGCTACTACCGCAAAACCTCGACCTTCTTCCCCAGCACGAGCAGCCTCAATACTGGCGTTAATTGCCAAAAGGTTGGTTTGGAGGGCAATTTGGTTAATCAAACCGATCGCTTTAGAAATCTGTTGGGAAGATTCCCCTAATCGTTTTACTTTCTTGGCTGTTTCGGCCACGGTATCGCGCAGTTGGTTAATGTTGATAACTGTATTGTCGATCGATCGTCCACCCTGTTGAGCAGTAGCGGTAGCCGAAGTTGCTACTAGAGCTGCTTGTTGCGCACTATTAGCTACTTCCCGAATCGAAACCGTACCAGCTTCGACCTTTTTGAGAGTGAGGTTGATTTGTTCCGCTTGAGCGGTGGCTGCTGTGGCCAGTTGGCGAATTTCGATTTCGTTTTCACCCATGTAGTTGCCCACTTGGGAAGTGGATGTTTTTACGGTAGTTACAATATCACGAATGTTTTCAATAATGGAGTTGAAGAAATCTCCGACGATCGCGATTTCCCCTTCGTTGATTTCCGAACGAACTGTTAAATCTCCAGTAGCAGCTCCTTCAATTTCACCTAAGAGCCGGATTAACTCCCGCTGGCGGTTTTCATTTTCAGCCCGATCTTTATCCCCAGAGGCTTTGGTGCGCTCGGAGGCAGCATAACCAGCCATCGGGGCAGCTATCTTCATCGCTATCTTCAGTAACGAATCGCTTTCTACCAAAGTCCAGTCATGGTAGTCATAACAGTGGTGAGCCACTAGCAAGCCTAGCAAATTATCACCCTGTACAATGGGAACAACCAAATTAGACTTAATACCTAGTCGATCGAACAATTTAGCATGATCGGGATGATATCCAGCTTCTAATACATTGCGATGAGAAATCACCCGGCCTTGGACGTATTGATCACGTAAAATTTGAGGAATACAGTTATCCACAATTCGCTCGGTCATGGCACTGGCATGACCAGCATTCACTGATTCGGCCACAATGTGGCCACCCCAGTTGGGGAAGAACCGATAAATTACTACTCGATCGGCCTTCAAACTAGCACGAGTTTCTTTCAGGATTTCATTTAATGGTTCGGCTAGCTGACCTTCGGTACGAGCTTGGGCTATTTTTGCTAATAGTTGTGATTCATGTAGGGCAGTGGCTTGACTGAGCAGGAGATCTTCAATTTGGCTAGCCATATTATTGACGTTGACGGCCAATTCCCCTAATTCATCATTCCGATTTTCTTCTACCCGTTGGCTGAATTCTCCTCGACCAATTCTAGCTACTACATCGGTTGTTTCTAAGAGTGGATCGATAGCTTTACTAGCCAAAGAAGAAGCCACAACAGCGGCCGCGATCGATGTTAAACCTGCGCCAATCAATAGCACTAATAGAATATTTTGTCGTTCTTGGAAAGCAAAACCCGTATCGACAGTAGCGACTGCTGTCCAGCTGAGTTGGGGCATACCGGGGAGTTTGGCAAAAGGCGCAGTAGCGAGTATTTCCGCCTTATTACTTTGACTATTGGTATGCTCGGCGATGCCCTTAGCTTGAGCTGTTTCAAAATCTTGATTAGCTGCTTTACCTAGATAATCTTTATTAGAACTGATGAAGAATTTATTAGTCCGGCTATCCACAATGTGATACGCCTGATTAGTATTGGCAAAATCTTTTATTGGTGCTTCTAGTCGATCGATCGGTGCTCTGGTGCGCATAATACCCAGTACTCTACCAGAACGGCTCTCTTTAATGGGCGTGGCAAAGTATACTACTGGTTTGCCTGTATCTTTGGCAATTTCTGGTTTGGATATGTAAGTTTTACCGGAAACAACTACTTGTTGAAAGTATTCGCTACCGTTAGGACTGGCCAAAGAAGCACCTTTACTTTGCACCAACACATTACCCTGTAAATCAAAAGCAGCAATACTGTCATAGACCAAATAAGTATCTCGATATTGGTTCAAAAGCTGTGATTTTTGTTCCAGTGTCATGGCCGTTGCTACCTTAACATCGGTAAAAATTGGCAAGGCTGCCATGATTTCCACATCCCCAAATCGCTCAAAAACAAAGCGATTCATCTTATCGGCAATCGCTGCTGCTCTTTCCTGCTGGTTAGTTCTGACTTGTTGATTAGTAAAGCTATTAGTCTGCCAGACACTCAAGGCTCCTACTAAACTAGCTGGTACGATCGCCATCAAGGCTGCAAAGATAGTTGCTTTAGTTTTAAGACTAAAAGACTTCTGCCCCAATGATATTTTGGTAGCAATCTTGTGATCTGTTCCGGCACTACTCAAACTGGAAGATTCTGTTGTGATCGCAGACTTGTCAAAAGCCGACATATCGTCCATCATACTTAAAAAGCCCGTCGGCAAATTATCTTCGGTAGTTAGAGGAGTAGGGGAGTCGGAAGTATGTTTGTTTTTAGTCATGGCTGGAAAGAATCCTCGCAGTGAAATAGGTAGATAGACCGTGAATTTTTAGATTGTGGCTGGTGCCAAGGGTGCAGTGACTAGTGACCTGGCACTTACCACCAATAAAATGTCTTGATTATGGGGCAGCCAACCTTGTAGATATGGAACTAGCTCAGCATTAAAATTGCCTAAAGGTGAGATTACTTCCTCTGGCATAAAGCGCATCACCCCTTCAATGTCGGGGACGGCCAAAGCTATTTGCTGCTGATCAACTTCCAGGAATACCATGTGGAGTTCTGGCCGCCGCAGATTTAGTGGTGTTAAACCCAACATGCGCGGCAAGTCAATCACCCATAGCACCTTGCTCCGGCGATTGACGAGACCTAGGATATGTTTGGGCATATTTGGCATCGGCGTAATCCGGTGGGTTGGCATGGTGACGACAGCTTGCACCGCTTCCATCGCAATCGCTAACGGATTCTGGGCATTTAATCTCACCCGTAAATGAGCATTCCCAAGGTTCTTTTTGGTGGGGGCACTGAGTTTCAATACGTCTGAAACTTTCATATTTATCTAACTACTAGTTTGACAGTGCGGATCAACTCTTCACTAGTGAATGGTTTGCCCAAATAGGCATCGACACCTTGTTTCATTCCCCACATCCGATCGAGATCAGTGTTCCGGGAGGTACAGGCAATTACTGGAATTTTTTCAGTAGCCGGGTTTTTCTTGATTGCCCGACACATCTCAAAACCATTCATTCCCTCCATGACAACATCAGTAACTACTACATCGGGGTTTTCCTGATCAATCATGGCCAAACCATCTTTGGCATTGTTAGCAGTAAAAACACTATAGCCATTGTCTTTTAGGTATAGTGTAATTAACTCCATTTGAGCGGGGGTGTCTTCGACGACTAAAACTTTTACCATGTTAATGAATTGCTCCTGAAGGGTTTGTAGATGATTGATGACACTTAATATTTAGCTTGCCCGAAAATACTAGGGGAAGCTCAGATCATTCCAGCAGATGCTTAAAGATCATTTCGATTAATCCTGCTTGGGTAAATGGTTTGGTCATGTAGTCATTAGCCCCCGACATTTTGGCCTTGGCTCTGTCAATTAAGCCAGTGTTGCCCGTAACCATAATGATTGGTACTTTTTTGAACATGGAATTGCGGCGGAGCATCGAGCAAAGCTTATAGCCGTCAATATTGGGCATTCCAACATCCATCAAAATCACATCTGGACTAATCCGCATAATTTTCATGAGCGCAGTCGCGGAATCGATGATTGGAAAGATTTGGAAAACATCCCCATCTAAGAATCTGTTCATTTCCCGTAGCACAGTAGGGCTATCGTCAATACAAACTATTTTGTAGACCTTGCTGGCGGTAGTTGATTCAGTGGTGGCTGTGGGGGGATTAGCATTGGAAATGCTGGCTTCAGCAGCTGATAAATTATAGGTTTTGGGTAGCTTGTTGAGTGGTTCGCGGGGTTCCCACAATCCCACGACTCCAGAATTTATCAACTTATGTAAGCTTTTGGCAATTTCCAGGCTATCTTGATTAATCACTAGTGATAGTTGATGGAAATCGAAACCCACCAAGATTTTATTGAGTCGATCGCGCACCTCTGTTGTTAAACCGGCTCCGCCATTAATCAAGTGTGGTCTTTGGTAGGAGCTAGTAATATCTGGTCCTAGCACTTTCCAGGCTTCATTTTCCTGTTGGCAGTCTTTGGCTTGTAATAGAAAGTTACTAGACCACAGTACTTTTTCAGCTTTATCTTTGGTGATAAAGCGGCTATGGGTATTGGTCAAGAGCAGAAAAGTGCGGAGAGCCTCTTTAGTTATGGCACGGACTAGTTCGATCGAATGCTGCTCGCTTAAGCGATTTTTATCTACTAGTGAGCAAATGGCCTGATAGTCACAACTGGGGTAAAAACTCTCTAATTTAGCCTCGGAAAAATGGCTGCGTAAATCCAGGTATAGCTGTTGACTAATTTCTAAATTGTGGATTTTACCGATGCGCCGCAGGTGCAGCTCTAATCTTTCAAAGGGCTCTACCGAGTGGTTAGCATAAAAAATTTTGCCATCTACAAAATAAATAAACCAGTTGATTTCGGCATGGGTAGCCATTAAAAAACCGTTGACGTTACTTTGAGCCAGTTTTTCGAGGATTTTGACCGGCGCTAATCGTTCGCCAACTTTACCAGTGTCGGTATTACTAATTACTGAATCCATTGCTTACTAAATATGTATTAGCTAGGGGGACGTAGCTGCATAGACAGCTGCAACATCGTTTCTCAATATCCTTGAAATACTCAAAGGGATCGATGTCTCTATGTTTCCCAAGACTAGTTAATTTATTACAATCGGCAATGAGATTTTTAGAGATCGTTCCGGGTATTTTGAGAGCAGCCCCGCTTACATCAATATTAATTAATATTAAATATGGCTATTTTTTCGCCTTTGCGACTGCGCCGTCTCACCGATCAAGTGGCAGAAGCCACTCAACAATTTATTACTTTTCAGCTTGGCCAGCAGTTTTGCGCGGTGCCGATCGATCAACTGATTAAGCTGATTATGACCGAAACTATCGGTGAAACCCAGTCCTTTACCTCTAGTCGTCCAGTCATTTCATACAAAGGTCAAGAGTTAGCGGTTTGGGATGCTGGGCAAGTTTTATTTGGAGAGACTTCACTGGCTCGTAACAAAACACCGCATCAACATATGTTGCTAGGACGGGCAGCTCATGATCAAGTGGTGGTTTTGGCGATCGATTCGCCACCAGCTACTCAAACCGTGAAATCATCTGCCATCCAGCCGGTTGATGATTTACCAGGAATTATGGCTACTATTACTACAGATTGTCAGTATTATGTCGTAAATTTAGCAGCCATCGAAAACTTGTGAAGTTGGGGAGTGTAGAATCGAGGAAAGTTTTGTGGCAACACTTTTACCTCAATGGTTCAGCACGCTTGTATTTCGATTGGAATTGATCGTTATCAATTTTTCCAACCCTTAAGTTTTGCTGGCGCTGACGCGCAGGCGATGGTCGATTATTTTGTGAGCGAAGAAGCTTGGGAACCATCAAAATGTTTGTTGATGACCGACAAGTCCACTCCTTTTAACAGCAACTCGGCCTATCCCAATCACCAAAATATTGAACAATGCCTGAACAAATGGTGCTGGGAGATTCTGCAACCGGGTGACTTTTTGTGGTTTTTCTTTAGTGGCTACGGAATTAATGTCAATGGGAACGAGTATTTAATGCCCCTAGATGGGGATCCTCAAACTGCTGAAAAAACAGGCATTTCTTTGTCCAAGTTGTATCGCCAGTTTAGTTCGCCTGGTCTAGATGTCATGGCATTTTTAGATGTAAACCGCAGTCAAGGCAGTATTTCGGGCAAGGGTTTTGGGGATGTCGCTGCTCAGCTCTCCACTGAATTCAATATTCCTACTTTTTTGTCTTGTCACAGTAATGAATTTTCCCATGAAGCTGCCAATCTGAAGCAGGGAGTCTTTACAGCAGCTCTGATTGAAGCTTTACGTTTTTACCCAGATCTATCGATCGAAAGCCTGCGTACTCATCTCACCAGTCGGGTACCAGAACTCAGTGAACATCACTGGCGGCCAGCGCAGCATCCAGTCTCGTTGGTACCTGATGATGGAGTGATTTTTCGGCCTATTTTCTATGGAACTAGTCACGATACCTGGATATCTAATTCGTCAGCACCAGTTCAGCCACCAGAACTAGTCACGGCGGTGGCTGAAGAGGTGGTGCTCGAAGAGGTGGTGCTGGAGCCTGTCACTCAGTCCGTGGCAGCCGATCATTCCAACCAGAGAGCAGCGGTAGACCGGACTGATGCTGATGTGGTTTTGTCAGTTTATCAAGAATCAACCAAGCAGTCTCGGTTTAACCATCAGCGCCGGACTCGCCAAAAATATAAATCATCTAAATCCGGGGGCCGATTATTCCGTCGGATCGCGGTAATTAGTCTAGCTAGCACAGCCATTTTTGCTGGTTTACTGTTCTACCGACCACCAGCAGAGAATCAGCTGGGGTGGCTGGAAAATATCCGTAACTCGATTCCACTGTGGCAGAGTAACCGCTAGCCCTAAAGCCGCCGGGAACATGATAAAATCGTTACATCTTTATATATAAATTGGAAATATAAATATGGAATCATTAACTCTCTTGGCCAAGTTGCCTGAAGCCTACGCCTTTTTTGATCCGCTAGTGGATGTACTGCCAATTATTCCGATCTTTTTCTTAGCATTAGCTTTTGTTTGGCAAGCCGCTGTTGGTTTTCGCTAAAAATATCTTAATCCTAAAAATGAAGGCACCCTTGGATCATCAGGATGCCTTCATTTTTTATTGCCACGAAAAAAAAGGCGCAATCGCGCCTCTAACTTTAATCAAAAAAGAAGTCTAAACCATTGCTGGCGTAGGCATAATCAAATGTGGATAAAGAGGGAAACGCTGGCACAGATTGGAGACTCGTTCTAAACAGTTGGTGGCTACTGCTTCATCTTGGGGAGCCAGCAATCGATCGGCAATAATGTTGGCAATCTCGGTGAATTCGGTAGTACCCATGCCCCGACTGGTCATGGCTGGCGAACCCAACCGTAGACCGCTGGTGACAAAGGGCGAGGTGGGATCGAACGGTACGGTGTTTTTGTTAGCAGTGATCCGAACTTCTCCTACTAAGCGATCGGCTTCTTTACCAGTCATCTCGATCGATCTTAGATCCACCAACATCACATGGTTATCAGTACCACCGGAAACGATCTTTAATCCCCGGGCCTGCAACTGAGTGGCCAGCGCTTGGGCATTGGTAATAACATTTCCACAGTAAGTCTTAAACTCGGGGCGTAATGCTTCCCCGAAGGCCACGGCTTTGGCGGCAATAACATGCTCTAGTGGACCACCCTGAATACCGGGGAAGACCGACTTATCTAATTTTTTACCGAGTTCTGGATCGCGGGTCAAGATCAAACCACCACGGGGACCACGCAGGGTTTTGTGAGTAGTAGTGGTTACCACATCACAGTATTCGATCGGACTGGGGTGATGACCAGTGGCCACTAAACCGGCGATGTGAGCAATGTCTGCCATTAAATAGGCACCAATTTCATCGGCAATGGCACGGAATTTGGGGAAATCAATAATGCGGGAGTAGGCCGAATAACCGCAGATCAACATTTTGGGACGATGTTTCAGTGCCAAGTCTCGGATCAAGTCGTAATCGAGTTGCTCGGTTTCTGGGCTAACACCATAAAAAGCTTTGTCGAACCATAGCCCGGAAATATTTACTGGCGAACCATGACTTAAGTGACCCCCGTGGGACAAGTCCATCCCCATGATTTTGTCGCCGGGTTGCAGCAGAGTTAAGAATACAGCTAAATTGGCGGGAGCCCCGGCATGGGGCTGGACGTTGGCCGCTGCTGCTCCAAATAGTTTTTTGGCTCTGTCGATCGCCAGTTGTTCGATCTCATCGATAAATTCACAGCCGCCATAATAGCGCTTGCCAGGTAGCCCTTCAGCATATTTGTTGGTGAGAACCGAGCCTTGGGCAGCCAATACGGCAGCAGAAACAAAGTTCTCACTGGCAATTAATTCCAAATGATCGCGCTGGCGACCTAGCTCTGAGCCAATTAATTTAGCAATGGCAGGATCATTATCTGCTAAAAATTCCAGGTTAGTTTTGGCCATGGTGTTAGTGAATCTAAGAATTGTAGAACTTTAAGGATCGCTCCAGAGTCTGGAAGTAGCAATTGCAACGTATTTTTCAGACATTCTCAATAATAACCTGGTTCGATTGTTGTTGGCAGAGGCTTTGTTCAAAGATTTAGTGAAGGCTAACTTGTGCCGGCCATCCGGCTACATGATGATTTGAATGGGAACATCTATCTAGCCCGGTAGTTCCTATGGACTATGTAGCCCTTTTTCATTAACCATGCGTAAATCACTTCTGTTTTTAGGCCATTGCCTAGCCTTCGTTACAGCTATTATTGCTGCCACTGGTTCCATCAGTAATGCCCAGATGACTCCAGCTTCACCGGGTTTTCCGGGCACGCCCAGAACTCCTGGCACCCCCAACCCTCTCAAAACGCCTGGCACCAGACCAACGGCTGTGGTACTAGCTACTTTTAGTTGTCAAAATCGGGGCGCAGTTACCAAGGTGGTGCTCAATTCCGATCGCACTTATAAGAGTGGGGTCAATCCCTTTCCAGCAGTCAGTGGTACTTATCAAAAACTGGGGGATGCCTACCGCTTCAAAGACGGGACTTTGAAAAAACAGTCGATTGTGCAGCTGCGGAACAGTTATTATTTAGTAGCAACCGAGAAAGAAGCCCGAGCGGCCTCGATCGCTGCGACTGATGCTGCGGCGGTCTGTACTAGAAAAAGATAAATAACCATGAATAACCAACAGCTGTACTGGCGATCGAACGCCCTGCTTATCTATCAAACGTTTTTAGAAGACGAGCCGGGGCGTTTGTGGCAGCAGCTGTTGGTTGCCGACAAAGACAATATGCTAGTGGCGTATGGTCAGTGGTTTCGTTGCTTAGCCGATCGACAACTGGGCTGGCAAGATTACTTAATTCAGCAATTGCTCATTACGGATAATCCTTTTACCAAGCAAGTGCAGCAGACTAACTGGGATGATCTATCTGCGGAATTGCAGCGAGCAGTACAGCACGATTTAGTAATTCTGAGAGAAATTTATAGCTGTAGCTGTAGTCAAATTGCCCAATGGGTGACAGCTACTACTGGTTTAGAAACTGTAGCCTGGGCTGATCACCTACCATCTAAAAATTCTAGCAATTTAGCAAACATCCTTGATCGCACCCCGGATTGGCTGACCTTGTTGCCAGAATTGACAACGCAATATGGTCAATTTGGCACTGGTCGTTTTGCTCAATTCTCGGCCTTTCGATCGCACCAGGGTGAATTACAAGGTATTGCCGATCCCGATCCGATCGAACTTCAGCAATTAGTGGGATATGACTGGCAACAAACAGCGCTGATTCAAAACACCAGAGCATTGGTCGCTGGTCATCCAGCGTTAAATGTGTTGCTCTATGGTAGTCGAGGGTCGGGGAAATCTTCACTGGTTAAAGCTTTGGTGCATGAGTTTGAGAACTTGCGGCTGATTGAAGTGCCCAAACATGAACTAATGAATTTACCGAAAATTTTGGAACAACTGCGGCAATTGCCGCAAAAGTTTATTATTTTTGTCGATGATTTATCTTTTGAGGCTGATGAAGATAGTTTTAAGGCTCTGAAAGTAGTGCTAGAAGGTGGTCTAGTCGCCCGTCCGGAGAATATTGTGGTCTATGCTACCTCCAATCGCCGTCACCTAATTCGCGAATTCTTTGCCGATCGACCGCGCCCGCAAGATAGTGATGAAATTCACAACTGGGATACCGTACAAGAGCAACTCTCCTTTAGCGATCGGTTTGGTCTGACTCTGACTTTTGAACCGGCTAATCAGGAAACTTACTTGCAAATTGTGCACCATCTGGCTACTGGCCTGGATATTACGGCAGAAAAATTGACTTTTCGAGCTTTGCAATGGGCAACGCAACAAAACGGTCGATCGGGCAGAACCGCTCGACAGTTTATAGACTTTTTACGAGCAGAATTGGCCATCGTTCGATAGAAAAGCGGCAATCGCCTGATCCTATTTAGTATTCTTCAACAAGGCGATCGCTTCTTCGTACCAAGCTAACCAACCATTTTCTAGCTGGATACCGTTGAGGAGTGTCAGATACCGCAATTTTGCAAACTTATCACATTCAGCTGGATTTGTGAAAAATCGACTTTCGATCTGTCGATAGGTGTTCAGCGTTTCCTGATGCTGTAAACGGTGATGTTCTAGTTCTTCCATAATCGTTTGTTGATCTACTAAATGTCCTGCAAATAGCTTGACTAGCAAATCATCTTTGACTGGGTTTATTTTCCCTGGTTGAATAATCCACTCCCGTAAATGCTCTTTCCCTGTCTCGGTAATCGAGAGCATTTTTTTATCGGGACGGTTTTCTTGTCTAATTACCTCGGCACTGAGATAACCTTGCTCCTCTAATTTGGAGAGCTCTCGATAAATTTGTTGTTGGGTAGCGTACCAAAAGAAGCCAACGGAACCCGCAAACTGTTTGGATATATCATAACCACTGTAGCAAGCATTGCTTAATGTTGCCAAAATTGCATGGGATAGGGACATAATCGCGGATAAATAGAGATCGACAGGGGCTAGAAGACATACTGCTTTTTGCAGAGACAGGAGAATCTATTTTATATAGATCGACCACAACATAAAAATGTGCCCACTGCGTTGAGTATATAGTTAATGGTTATCAATAGCACCAGCGATAACTCCGGTTCCGGAAAAATAATGCGTCAATATCAAGAGCCAGATTATTTCTTGGCTGTTTTACTTATTTCCCAGACACAGGCTGGCTCTCCCATGGCGCGGCACTCCACCTGATCAATTTCAAATTCTTTGCCAGTCAGCCAATTCAATGATTCTTCTAGAGTGCCAACCCAACCCCAACAGATTGGTGCATCAGATATCTTGCCAGCGCATAAAGCACAGGACTTATCGATATAAGCCCATTTATCGCCGCGATCCTCAATGCTCACACTGACATCATAGGCAACCTCTTTATAAATTTTATCCAAGTCATTTTTGATACTTTCTAGGACGGTTTTAATCTGTAATGACAATGGCAAAAATTTAATGGCTGTGCGCGTAGCCATATTAAACAATACTCCTTGTTTATCTAGTGCTGGTCTTGTGGAGATGCGACCGAATCGAATCAAATCACCTTGACTATCTTGACCATAGAATTGAACTAATGCAATGCAAAGGTTGGTGTAGTCTTTATGCGTGAAATTTGGACTGAGTCTAATCTTTTCTGGTGGATAGTTATCAATAAATCTTTCCATACCGTTTTCATGCAATATTTTGTCTAATGCTTGCTTCCCGATCATTTCTTCGGCAGCAATCAGGGCATAACGCATGTAGGCTTCGATTTGCGGTACTTCTGTAACGGGATCGCGATCGAGTTTATTTTGGATTTTCATGGTTGCCGTTAAATATAATTTTCTTAAATATAGTGGTGACTTGGAGTGGAAGGCGATCGACCCATTGCATAGGGGCTAAAACTTTATTACACCACCGCATCTGCTTGGTTTCATCGCAAATGACCCTAAGCAGGTCAAAATACCGAATTTTGAGGTGATCTTTGGCTTAGAACATAGGAATGGTAAGGAACAACAACATTATTCAGGCAATTTACAATTGACAAATCCATGATGCCAAGTATAGTATATAAAATAAGTTATTATACAACTTGTTGCATAATGATTCGTTATGTAGCAAGTTTTACAACTTGAAAATTTTGACGCAGTGTACAAGTCATGCGGTGATTACTCGACCTGTTTGGGAAGCGTAGTTTCTGACTAACTTCTGAGTCAAGTCTACCCAGTTATTAGGTTATTTCAAGGTGGTCTAATAAGCACAACTGCACTCTTATCAAATTCAGTCAGTGTGATAAATCACCTCATAATCTCAATCTCGTAGTTAAATTTGAACTCGGAATTTAAAATTACAGATGATCTCAGAAAAAAATGGCTACTCCAACCACAACGACCTCGCTGAGATTAAGGCTGGGAAGATATTGGTGCTGGGCGGTGATCGCTCAACGGCTCTTTTGATTAGGCAAGAGCAGCAAGCCGGACTGGTAACTGCTGGTTCAGCAGTTGGTGGATATTTTGATCGTGAATTCACCGAGTACTATAGTATTGGCCATCTAAAATTCACAATACCAGTAAGTTCAATTGATCGACAAAAAGCGATTAAGCATCGTCAAGCTGATATTGATAGAATTCGACGATTTTTGAAAGAAAAGGACTCGTTAGAACGCACCGTCTCTTTTCTTCGGATGCTGTGCGATCGATTTGGATTTTATGAGTCTCGGAATATTCCATCGGACTTTCTGGTGTGTCTAATGGGTGCCAATCCAGAAATTATCAATCGTGCCTGGGATCGGTTACTAATGAATGATAGTGAGGATGTAGTGATGTCCTCTGAACTATCGGAATTTCATGCTCCGGTATTGCAACGAACCATTGAAAATAAGGACGTGTTTGTTGCCCCAAGTTTGGCAGAATATTCTGCCTCATCGATTCAGCGTCGTGACGACTCTTCGGCTCTGGTTGGATATTCGTCTTCATCATTGATGTTGTCAGAAATTCAGCCAAAACAACGAGGTGGTTTTCTAAATCGACGACTTATGCTGTTGCTCGGTGGAATTACTCTCGTAGGGGTCGGTTTTTTGATATACGCATGGTCTCAGTCAATTCAGCCACGTCCTAGTGTTACAGCTAATGCAACACTAGTTCCCGCAAAATCCCCATCGATTTCGGCGCTGGGTTATATTGAACCCGAAGGCGAAACAATTTTGCTGTCTGCTCCGGCATTTTTAGAAGGGAGTCGGATTGACCAGCTACTGATTCGTCAAGGTGATTTGATTAAGAAAGGCCAAGCGGTAGCGGTTTTAGATAACCGAGATCGGCTCCAAGCGATTTTGGAGCAGAGCCAACAAGGAGTCAAAATTGCTGAAGCTAAACTACAGCAGGTCAAAGCTGGGTCTAAAACTGGCGATATTAAAGCACAAGAAGCTAAGTATCGTAGTTCTAAAGCTGAACTACAAGGGCAGATCAACACCCAACAAGCAACACTTGCCAATCTTCAGGCTCAATTGGAGGGCGAACGTAGTACCCAAGAAGCCCTAATTCTTCAAACTAAAGCAGAGCTTAATAATGCTAGTAAAGAATGCGATCGCTACAATACTCTAGAAGAAGGTGGAGCAATTTCCAAGTCTCAGCGCGACAATATTTGTTTGAATCAAGCCACTGCCCAGGAACGATTGGCACAGGCTAACTCTTCTTTAAATCGAATTGTCAATACCCGGCAACAGCAAATTCGCGAGGCTAAGTCTAACGCGCAGCGAATCATTAATACTTTGAACAACGAGATTGCCGCTACGGCTGGCTCGAAGGAAGCCGTGGCCGAAGTTCGTCCGGTGGATGTGCAGGTAGCAACTCAAGAGTTGCTTTCTAGTAAAGCTGCGGTTAAAAAAGCGCAGGCCGATCTCGCCCAGGCTTATGTCCAAGCCCCGATTAATGGTCGAGTTCTCAAAATCAATACTTGGCCGGGGGAGCTGATTCATCAGCAAAAAGGCATTGCCGAGTTAGGAAACACTTCGCAAATGTATGTGAGTGCAGAGATTTACGAGACCGATATTGCTCGTATTCGGCAAGGACAAAAAGCCGTAATCCGTGCTGATAAAACGATCGGTTCACTTAGTGGGACTGTCGATCGAGTCGGCCTGAAGATTGGTACTCCCAATACTCTAGGGACAGATCCGGTCAAGGATGCCGATGTCCGAGTTGTCCAAGTCAAAATTCGGCTAAATCCAGAAGACAGCAAAAAAGTAAGTAGCTTAACTAATCTACAGGTTAATGTTGCCATCGACACCGGATCATAAACAATGTTTCAAAAATTACCCGTAGCTTGGTTACAACTCAAACATCAAAAAATCAGACTTGTGATTGCCTTGTCGGGTGTAATTTTTGCGGTTGTCATTGTTTTTATGCAATTTGGGATTCGTGATGCTTTGTTTGATAGTGCTATTAGGTTTCATGAATCACTGAATGGCGATTGTGTAATTATCAGCCCTCGCTCGACCTCTTTGATTGCAATGGATGCATTTAGCGAGCGTCGATTAGGTCAAACAATGGCCTTCCCAGAGGTAGACTTTGTGGCACCCATTTACCTAGGATTTGCCCAGTGGAAAAATCCCCAAACTCGTAATTATTGGCGAAATATTTTAGTAATTGGTTTTGATACGCGCTATCCAGTTTTTACTTCTCAGGAAATTAATGACAAAATCCCGGAAATAAATTTATCTGAGCGAATTTTGTTCGATCGAGAGTCTCGGGAAGAATTTGGCCCGATTGCTAGTGATTTTAAAAAAAATAATGAAGTAATTACAGAAATTGGCAGTGAAGGCGTGAATTCAAAAATTCATGTAGTTGGACTATTCAATCTAGGGACTTCTTTTGGTTCTGATGGCAATATTTTAACTAGCCACTTGAATTTTTTGAGAATTGTTAATACTAGAGGCAAGGGTTTTGTTCATGTTGGTTTGATTAAACTAAAACCAGGGAGTGATGTAAATGGCTTTATGGATAAACTCCGCCAGCATCTCCCAAAAGATGTGAGGGTTTTGAGTAAAGCTGATTATATAAAATTCGACAAAGACTATTGGGAAAGCAGTACAGCAATCGGATTTATTTTCAGCTTAGGGGTGACATTGGGAATCATTGTGGGAATTGTAGTTGTCTATCAAATTTTATATACAAATGTTTCTGAGCATCTACCTGAATATGCAACATTAAAGGCATTGGGCTATCGCCATCGATATTTATTAAAAGTGGTTTTTCAACAGGCGTTTTTTATAGCTATCATGGGTTATTTACCAGGATTCTTGATTACACTGGTTCAATATGAAATTACTAAGAAGGCAACTTTATTGCCTATTGGTATGACGCTAGAACGAGCTGTTGTGGTATTTATTTCAACTTTAGCCATGTGTTTGATATCAGGGGCAACGGCAGTTCGCAAACTACAAGATGCAGATCCAGCAGATATATTTTAGGAGATTATATTTATGGCACTGTTAAAAGTTAGAGGTTTAAATCATTTCTTTGGCAAGAAAAACTTGAGAAAACAAGTATTACACAATATTGATTTAGTTGTTGAGCGTGGTGAAATCGTTATTCTCACTGGACATTCTGGTTCCGGCAAAACCACCTTGTTATCACTGATTGGTGGTTTGAGGTCAGTGCAACAAGGGCGATTAAGATGTGTCGGGCAAGAACTTCAAGGTGCTGATGAGCTAGCTCTGGTTCAAACACGTCGGCATATTGGTTATATATTTCAGGCACACAATCTTTTGCCATTTATGACTGCTCAACAAAATGTTCAAATGTCAATTGAATTGCACGAACAAGTTAGTTTGCGAGTGGCAAAAGCTAGGTCTAAAGATATCTTAAAGGCGGTTGGTTTAGGCGAAAGAATTCAAGCTTATCCCGATAGTCTTTCCGGGGGACAAAAACAACGGGTGGCGATCGCCAGAGCCCTAGTTAGTAATCCAAAATTAATCTTGGCTGATGAACCTACTGCCGCCTTAGATAGTCAAACAGGACGTGAAATCGTTAATTTGATGCAAATGATGGCCAAAGAACAAAACTGTACCATTTTAATGGTGACACATGACAATAGAATTCTGGATATTGCTGATCGCATCATTCATATGGAAGATGGTCGATTGGTTGCAAATAGTGGATAGTTCTGATGCCTTTGATACTTAAACTATCATGGGACTTTTACATTCATCTAATTCAACATCTCAATAAATAAAAACAATGAAATTATGATTAACTTGAAAAAAATTGCCTTGTTGTTAAGTCTTTTGACAGTTACCAGTTTGGCTTCAAAAGTGGATCCTGTATTGGCCGGATCTAGCAGTACTCTTACCGTTAAGTTCACTGGGATTAATAATTCTAAAGGTCAGATGTGTGTGAACTTGTTTAATGGAAAACAGGGATTTCCTGATGGTGGAAAAGGTTCTGCTCTGAAGGTTGCTCGCTGTACACCGGTTATTAAAGGAAATGCTCAGATTACATTTGCAAATTTACCCTATGGTAATTATGCGATTGCTGCAATTCATGATATGAATGGTGATACTCGTCTTAATAATAACTTTTTTGGTGTTCCCACCGAGGGAGTTGGATTTTCGAATAATGCTGTAGTGAAAACTTCGGCACCTAGTTTTGGTGAGTCTCAATTTTCCTTGGCAAAGCCTAAAGCTGAGCTATTTATCAAAGTTCAATATTTTTAATTATAATTAAATAATTATGTTTGAATAGTTAAACGCAAAAAATAGTTCCAAGTAAGCTTTCATTGCAGAAAAATGGCTGCCTTGAAAGTTTACCTAAAACACTAATTTTTTGAATGTTCGGCAGGGCTATAAGAATAGTATAACTTTCGATTAATACGTCTTTTTGCTTAGTCTACCTAGTTGACGATCATGAAAAAAACAGAGTATATTGCACTTATGACTAAGCTTTTTAAAACATTTCAAAGATTTTCAGAAAACACTTAGTAAACTATCGACTTAGTGCCGCATCTTTATTTTCAGGCCGTGCTTTTAAAAAACTTTATTAAAAGTGGATAAATTATTTCATTTTTATTCTGTTACGAGCTTAATCAAAAAGCGTTGTAGTTGTTAAATATTAAAAATCATAAGTGTTCTGATGCAAATCAATTCCTCCAAAACTGTTGTTCTTCATTCTCCAGCACAACATGCCCCGATCGCAATTGTCGGTATGGGCTGCAGATTTCCCAAGGGTTTAGCTAGTATTGACAAGCTATTGCACGCATTGAAAACTAAGTTTAGTGCGATCGATACGGTACCAGCGGAGCGTTGGACAGTTGATCGATATTATTCCTCGAATCCGAATGCTAAGGGTAAAGCGTATATGCATCGGGGCGGATTTCTAAATCAGGATATCAGTACTTTTGATGCTTCGTTCTTTGGGATTTCTCCCCGCGATGCGGAAAATATGGATCCACAGCAGCGGTTGTTATTGGAAGTTGTTTGGGAGGCGTTTGAGAATGCGGGAATAGATTTACCTGGATATGCCGGACGCAGTGTGGGGGTATATGTGGGCGGGTTTATGCTCGATCATATGATTACCCAGATGGCGGCTCCGAATCGATCGATCATCAATCAGAATACCGCGACGGGAATGATGATGACGATGCTCTCTAATCGAATTTCCCATACTTTTGACCTGCGTGGACCGAGTATGTCGATCGATACGGCCTGTTCTTCTTCGTTGGTAGCATTTCACTATGCTTGTCAGGATCTCTGGAATGGAGTGACGGAAATGGCGGTAGTCGGCGGCGCGAATGTGATGTTGCGCCCTGAGTATCCGATGGGGATGTGCAAAGGGCATTTCCTGGCAAAGGATGGTGAGTGTAAGTCGTTTGACTCTCGCGCTGATGGTTATGGACGGGGTGAGGGTGCTGGGGCGGTATTGCTCAAGCCATTGGCGCAAGCTTTGGCGGATGGCGATCCGATTTTGGCGACGGTAATTGGTACTGGTAGCAATCAGGATGGACACACCCCAGGGATTTCGATGCCCAGTGGTGAGGCGCAACAGGCGTTAATTAGAGAAGTTTGTCAGCGATATTCGATCGATCCCCAAGAAGTGCGATATGTTGAGTGTCACGGTACGGGTACAGCGATTGGCGATCCGACTGAAGCTGGCGCGATCGGAGCGGTGTATGGTGCGGCTAGACAGGATACTAGCCCCGTAGTCATCGGTTCAGTGAAGAGTAATATCGGTCACTTAGAAGCTGCGGCGGGTGTGGCGGGAATTATTAAGGCGGTGTTGACGTTAATGTATCGTCAGGCGTTACCGTTGGCGAATTTACAGGAGCCGAATCCAAATATTCCGTTCGACGAATTGAACGTGCGCTTGGCGAATGATTTGATCGAGTTGGGTGCAGCAGATGAAGAGTTCTGCGCGGCGGTGAATTCCTTCGGTTATGGCGGGACTAATGCCCATGCGATTTTGAGAACTGCCCCTATTATTGAACCATTGATCGCTTCTAAGAGTCGTGACGAGCCTCAAGCGCGGAAGTTCCCATCATTCTTACCACTCTCAGCCCGCAGTCCCAAGGCGGTGGCAGCAGTGGCTGGTAAGTATGCGGAACTACTCCACGATGGTGCGAAACTAGAAGATGTTCTTTATTCAGCTTCGTTAAAACGTGCTCATCTATCCCATCGGGCGGTGGTTAAAGGGGTAGATCGATCGCAGGTAATTGCCGCTTTAGAAGCTCTGTCTCGCAATGAGGAAAATGACGACATTATTCAAGGTGTCGAGCCATATCAAGGACATCGCAAACCAGTATTTGTGTTTACTGGGATGGGTCCCCAATGGTGGGCGATGGGACAGGAATTGTACCGTGATGAGCCGATCTATCGGGCGGCGGTAGATGAGGCGGATGCGGTATTTACCGAAGTGGCTGGCTTCTCGATTTTGGCAGAAATGCTCAAGAGCGAGGAAGAGTCCCAAATTGGACGGACTGTATTTGCGCAACCATCGAATTTAATTATTCAAATCGGCTTACTGGCGGTACTTAGAGCCGCTGGAGTTGAACCAGGTGCAGTCGTCGGACATTCCGTTGGTGAGCTTGGATCGGCCTATGCAGCGGGGGTATTAAACCTGCGCGATACTCTGACAGTTTGCTACCATCGGAGCCGGTTGCAGGCGACTTGCGCCGGCACTGGGGCGATGATGGCAGTCGGTTTGAGCAAGGAAAAAGCCTTAGAACGGATCGAACATTGCTTGGATGTTGTTTCCGTGGCGGCAGTAAATAGCCCGACAACTGTGACGCTGGCTGGGGATGAGACTGAGTTGCAAAAATTAAGCGCGGCTTTAACTGCGGAAGGAATTTTTAATCGTCAGTTAGAAGTCGAGGTACCTTATCACAGTCCGATTATGGATCGAATTGTGCAGCCATTAACAGAGGCTTTGGCTAGTGTGTGTCCGGCTGTGCCCCAGATTCCGCTATATTCGACGGTGACAGGTGGATTAGTGGAAGGTGTATCTTATGGTGCCGATTATTGGCCGTTAAATATGCGTCAATCGGTAGAATTTGCGACGGCAATTTCTAGCATTATCGCTGATGGTTATAATACATTCTTAGAAGTCGGCCCTCACCCAGTATTAGCCACTTCCCTCCGCGATTGTATTAAGGCTGCCGACAAAGACTGTCGCACCGCCTATACCTTACGCCGTAAGACTCCCGAACTATCGGCACTCCATCGATCGATCGCCAGTGTTTTTACCAGTGGCTGCCATATCGATTGGCAGAAGCATAACGGAGATGGCAAATTTATACAACTGCCTAATTACGCATGGCAACGCGACAAATTGTGGCTAGAAAATGAGCGGGGAATGCAAGAACGAATCGCCCCAGTCGATCTACCAATTTTAGGGTTGCAAGAGGCTCCAGGGACACCAGTATGGCGGAATGATTTTGACCATGAACCACTTATTTATCTGCGTGATCACGTCGTTACTGGTGTACCGATCTTGCCTGCTGCTGCCTATATCGAAGCATTACTAGAATTAGCCAAACTCCAATTTGAGGATGCACCGGCGATCACAATTCGGAATTTGCAGATTATCGCGCCAATGGTGATAACTCCAGAGCGGGGACTGGACTGTGCAACATCTTATGATCCATCCACCGGAATGGCCACAATTCGAGGGCTAGAAAATGGACGATTGGGGATCGGACAGATTCACATCACTGGCAAGATTGCCAGCTTAGACAGATTCAAGCCCTATAAAATCGACATTCATTTATTACTAAAAGACTTTCGTAGGAATGAAGATGTGGCCTCGTTCTATCAGAGTTTGGCAGCAATAGATCTCAATTATGGTCCGGCTTTTCAAACAATTTGGCAATTGCGGGTCGATCAAGAATCCGGTAGAGTGCTTTCGCGGATTAAAATGCAGCCCGAACTGACTGCTAATTTGTCACAATACTGCATCCATCCCACCGTTCTTGATGCTTGCTTCCAATCCCTTATCGCTATGCTTGATGGCTCAGATACCACCTACTTACCGACTGGATTTAGTGAGATGTGTGTCTATGCTAAACAGGTGCCTGCCAATATTTGGTGCTTAAGTGAAATCGTCGAGCAAACAGATCGGCATATCGATTGCAACCTGACATTAGTAGATGACGAAGGTCATGTTGTTGCTACCATTCGGGGCATGCGATCGACCGCAGCCGCTAAAAAAGAGCGTACCGATCGATTCGGCGATAAAGTCAAAAGGCAAATTCTTGGCTATGAATGGACTTATGGCGAAACCCTCAATGAAGCCAAACGCCTGGGCTATTGGCTAGTAGTTGGCTCCGACAGTCAAATTGCGCCAGAGCTCATTCAACGGTTGGAAAGCTACGGGGCAATTGGGATTTCTTCCGTCATTATTGGCACTGCATTCCATACTGCTGATAGCCAAATCACTGTCCGCTCTGGCAATGTTGAGGATGCAGCAGCCGTTTTAGAACAGTGTGGCGAACTTGATGGCATTGTCTTCTTGCATGGTTTGACAGCTACGAGCAATTCAGTCGATCCCACTGGCGAGACCGCGATCGAAACTTTAATCGCTTTCTCCCAAGCTCTAACTCAGCAAGCTAGTGAACGAGTCCCGCGTGTATACGTTGTTACCCAAGGTGCTTTTGCGGTTAATGATCAAGATAAAAATATCCAGCCCAGTCAGTCGGCGTTAAATGGTTTTACCCGAGTTGCCTTTAACGAGTTAGAGGGTTTTCGGTTTAGCAGTGTCGATTTACCCGCTAAAGTCAGCGCCGATACCATTGAAAGTCTGTCCTTAGAGCTACTTTGTGACGATATTCATGACGAAGTTGCCCTGCGTGGTAATTTCCGACTGGTCAGCGAATTGGTAGACAGTAAAGTTCTCACCGATGATCGCATCCAATACATGAACCTGGATAACGAACATCCGATTCTAGTCCGGCCGTTGCTGGCCGAAGCCGAGACGGAGGGTGTCGGTATGGCCAGAATTTTAGCCTTTACCGCCCAAGAACTAGGTGCTGATGATATTCGTCTGCGAATTGAAACCACGATTGTTCCTCCCAACTTGTTGCTCGATACTTCCTCCGCAGTCTTAGGGCAACCAACCATTGAGATAGTCGCCGAAGTCCTGGCCGTTGGCAGCAATGTGACCGATTTACGTCAGGGGATGAGAGTCTGTGGATTTGCCCCTGCCGACCTCGCTAGTCAAATGACTGGCCCTCGTCATCAGTTTCAGCTTGTGCCAATTTCGGCCACTGCTAACGCTGCCAATCTAGTTAGTACTATTGGTGCCGCAACTCGCTCCGAAAGGGCGATCGAATCCCTCGAACTATCAGCTGATGACAGTGCTCTCGTCTATGCTGACGAACTTGGACTAGTCATCGCTGATGCTCTCCGCTCTCGTGGACTTTCTATTGCTCTGCTGTGGGATGATATCGAACAATTAGATTACCAAACTGTTGAGCAGTATCCAATCTTCCCGATCTGTCCGGAAGCTATTCAACGGGCTATTGGTGAACAGACTAATGGCAAAGGTTTCACCGTACTCGTTGCCCCCATGCAACAGTGGACAAAATCATTCGACATGGGAATGCTGTGCACTGGCGGTTGCGCGATCGACACTGACAGCATAGCGAGTCCATTAACAGTCTCTCAACAGATGATCGCTCGTACCGACATGAGTCTGTTACTGCAGCGCCCCGAACGCCTACAGCAAGCCCTGCAAAGAGTTGTCACCGAGATAGTCAATGGCACAATTGTCCCCTTACCCAATCTGGAAATTTCGATTATCGATCTAGCTTGGCAAAAATTGGGTTTGGCGGTTACCTCTAGTATCGCTCTAAACTATGAAACTGATGGTCGAGACTTACCCGTCGTTCAACAAGACTGTCTGAGTTTTGAGGCCAATGCTACCTATCTAATTACTGGTGGCTTTGGTGGCTTTGGTCAGAAGACAGCTGAATGGCTGATTGCTAATGGAGCACGTCATCTGGTTTTAACTGGACGCACAGGTGCTGATAACGCCGAACGTCAAGCTTTCGTCAGCAGCCTGACAGCTACCGGCGCGATAGTTAAAGCTGCTGCCTGTGATACAGCCGATTATCAACAACTCACTGCTCTATTTGCTGAGATCGAGCAAGACATGCCTCCACTCAAGGGCGTATTTCACTCTGGCGCCTTAATTATCGATCAACCGATCGGTGAAATAGACCTGGATACCTTCCACAAAGTGATGCGAAGTAAGGCACTGGGTGCTTGGAACCTGCACTTATTGACTCGCTCAATGGAACTAGATCATTTTGTGCTGTACTCCTCGATCGCCAACCTGGTAGGTAATGCCCGGCAAGCCGCCTATAGCTCAGCCAATGGTTTCCTCAACGGTTTGGCTCATCTTCGTCATGCTCAGGGGCTAGTAGGTACTAGTGTAAACTGGGGTGCGATCGCCGATGTTGGTGTTGTTGCCCAAGATGAACAACTTGAACAGTTCCTACGCTATACAGGTTTACGTGGTATTAATACTGCCGAAGCTCTAGATGTCCTCAAGGTCAGTTTGGCTCGCAACACCACTCAATTTGGAGTCACTGTGATTTCCAGTTGGGCAGATTGGGCGCGGTTCGAAACACGTGGAGCCACATCTCCCCGCTTTGCTGGTCTGATCGCCAGTGATAGCGAAGGCAAAGACAATTCTATGCGTGATGTTTTGATTGAAGAGTTATCTCAACTCGATGCTGCTGACCAAGTCGAATTGCTGGGTAGCCTGATCGTCGAAATTATTGCATCAGTGCTCAAATCTGATCCGGCTAGCATCCCGATCGATTCGGCTCTGAGTCAGTTGGGAGTTGATTCTTTAATGGCCACCGAGTTTCAGCTTCAACTTGATGCCAAACTCGGTTTGAGCATCTCAATTATGGAGCTGTTGGGTGATGTGACGATTCGCAGCCTGTCTCGACAGTCGTTAAAAACTCTGTTAATGCCAACTGCCGGAGTTAGTGCAGTTCTGCCTGCGGCTGTTTCAGTAGTTACCTAAAGAGATTTGAGTTGTACCCGAGATTATCCTTCCTGGATATGCATTTCACCTAGAGAATCTCTGATCCGATCAGCTGAAGTTTAAAGTCCCTCCAACCACCCCAAAACATGAACTACCAATCGAGTTTTGATCGTCTCAAAGAGAAAATGAACCTGGGTTCTACTGCACCTTCACTACCCCGAGAAGATCGGCGTGTACCGAATGCGCCGATACCGGTTAAACCAGAATTTTATGACTTTGCCCTCTTTCCAGAGTACAAAGAATTTACCACAATGGAGTGGTTTTATGAGAAGCAGAAATACACCAAAAACCAGTTTCTCAAACATGCTGGGGCATCTGATGCGACGGTCAATCTCGAAGGTAGAGAAATCATCAATTTCTCCAGTTATAACTACCTAGCGCTAGCCAATGATCCCCGGGTCAAAGCTGCCGCCAAGCAAGCGATTGATGATTGTGGTACTAGTACTGGTTCCGGTCGATCGATCACCGGAGAAGTGAGTATCCACCAAGAATTTGAACGCGAAATTTCTGAAGTTCTTGGTACTGAAGATGCTGTTGTCTCAGTCGGTGGTTATAGCACTAATGCCTTTGCGATCGGCTACATATGTCGAGCACAGGACATGATTATCTACGACGAATTGATCCACAACTCCGCCCTATCAGGCTGTAAAATTGCTGGATCTCGCCGTTTTAGCTTTCCCCACAACGATTATGAAGCCTTAGAAAAAATATTGGCTGAACATCGCCACAAATATGAGCGAGTACTCATTCTGGTCGAAGGCGTGTACAGCATGGATGGAGACATCCCCGATATTCCCCGCATCATCGAGATAAAAAATCGCTATCAAGCCCTGCTGATGGTCGATGAAGCTCACTCCATGGGCATCATTGGGACAAATGGCCTGGGAGTAACAGATTACTTTGATATTTCCGGCAAAGAAATTGATATCTTATATGGCTCCATGAGTAAAGCTTTTGGTACCTGCGGTGGCTATGTAGCAGGTTCTAAAGCCTTAATCGCTATGCTGAAGCATTATGCACCGGGCGTTTTGCTCTACGGTGCAGCTCCCACTCCTGCCAACACCGCTGCTGGACTAGCTACTCTCCGCATCATGAGAGTCCAACCGGAGAGAGCACGACAAGTCCAAGCCAATGCCGCCTACTTTATTGCCAAAGCCAAATCCGTCGGACTCAATACTTATAACAGTAAAGATTCCGGTGTCGTGCCTATTATGATGCGTGACTCTGAATTAGCTCTATGGATGTCAATTCAATTGTTCGATCGAGGTATTTGCACTTTCCCGATGCTCTACCCGATTGTTCCTCGCGACAAATCTCGCTTGCGCTTTTTCATCAACACTAATCACACCAAAGCGCAACTTGACTACACGATCGATTGCCTCGTTGAGAATCTCCGAATTGCGCCTCGATCAAAAGGAGTCATGTAGCTTACTTATGAAGCAGATCCAATTCAACACCTTCGGTCAACCTAGCCTTGTTGCTAAATGCGTCGAAATCCACGATATCAGCTCTCCTTCTGCTTGGGAAGTCGCTGTTGATATCGAAGCCTTCCCGATCAATGTTGCTGATCTAGCCATCCTTTCTGGTAACTATGGTACCCTGCCTAAACTCCCCGCCACCATCGGCATGGAAGCCGTTGGACGTATCGCCGAATGTGGTAGCGCAGTCACGAATTTCGTAGTGGGAGATCGAGTCGTACTGTTAGCCAACAATAACTGGGCAGAACGTCGCAAAGTTCCTGTCGCTACTGTTCATAAAGTATCTTCTACTGGTGATGTCGCCCAACTCTCCCTCCTAAAAGTCAATCCGGCCACTGCCTATCTACTACTCAAAAACTTTACTAAACTCGAACTAGGCGATTGGATCATTCAAACTGCCCCACTTTCTAGTGTTGGTCAATGCATTATCCAAATTGCCAAAGCCCAAGGATTAAAAACAGTCAACATTATCCACCGTGCCGAGATAGAGTCAGAAGTTCTAGCTTTAGGTGGCGACATCGTATTACTTGACGGTGAAGGTCTAGCTGACCGAGTGAGAGCGTCACTGGGAAACGAATCGATTCATTTGGCTTTGGATGCAGTTGCCGGTGCTGGCATCCAAAGAATAGCCGAATGTCTGAGTGAGGGCGGCCAGATTGTTAATTATGGGATGTTGTCAAACGAAAGCTGTGCTCTCAAACCCGAACAGACGATCTTCAGGGGGATTACGCTCAAAGGATTTTGGCTATCAAAGATCCTCAATCGTATGTCTCAAGCTGATCGATCCTTATTATTCAAGACTTTAGGCGAAATGGTGGCCAGTGGCAAACTAAAAATTGATATCGATTCCTGTTTTGCAATATCCGATATCAATCAAGCTTTGCGACGTGCCGAACAAGGAGGACGTAAGGGAAAAGTTATTGTAATGACTGGTACTAACCCCAACGCTCTCGGAGTGAATTGATGAATGTGATGACATCAACTGCTACCGATCGGTCTCAGCCATTAGAGATAATTAGGCCATTATTTGAATCTGCACCTCGTTCTGGAGAATCGATCGAAATTGCTCCAGGTTTATGGTGGTTAAGATTGCCGCTTTCTTCAACTCTCGACCATATTAACGTCTATGTGCTGGAGTCCAAGGATGGTTGGACGCTAGTAGATACAGGCAGCAACACCCCCATTTGTCGCGCGGCTTTAGAAAAAGCTTTTGCCCAAGGTGCCCTGGCTCGGTTACCACTAACCCGGGTAATTGGTACCCATTATCATCCTGACCATATTGGTTTGGTGGGCTGGCTGGCCAATCGGGGTGTTATTTTCCAAACTACTCGCACTTGCTGGCTACAATCTCGGTTGTTACAAATCGACCATCATGATTTACCCAGAGAGGAAGAACTACAGTTTGTTCAAAAAGCCGGAATGAAAGGCATGGAACTGGCTGCATTTAGTCGTCGGGAACCCAGCAATTTTTCTCACTTGGTAACACCGCTACCCGCAACTTATGATCGCATTCGTCAAGATGATGTCCTAAAAATTGGCGATCGAAATTGGACTATTCATATCGGTAATGGACACGCCTCTGAACACGCCACCTTGTGGTCTGATGATGGCTTTGCAATTACTGGCGACCAAATTCTGCCGGGAATGTCTTCTAATCTCAGCGTCCATCCTAGTGAGCCGGATGCTGACTTGGTCTCAGAATGGCTAGAAAGTTGCGGGAGGTTTGCCAAATTAGCAACCAATGAAATGGTGTGTTTACCAGGACACAATATTCCGTTCCGGGGGATTCCAACTCGCTGTCAACAGTTAATCGCTAATCAATCAGCAGCGTTAGATCGCTTGTTGGAATATTTGAGCAAACCCCACACAGCGATCGATTGTTTAGAGGCTGTCTATCGTCGTCAGCTACAACCCTATGAACGAAATATGACAATTGCAGAGATGTATGGTTTTTTAAATCATCTATATCAACGTGGGGAAATTCAGCGCGAATCATCAACGGACTTATCTTATTTGTGGTATCGAGTGAAATCTCGTATTCCATTAGTGGATAAATAGTTTGTCAATGTTATTACCATCAGGGATCTAACTTATTCAATCGCATATCAGCCTTAGATGGCACAGGGGAAAATGGTAAATAGTGGACGGCAAAAATTCGATGTAATCGTAATCGGATCAGGGATTGGCGGATTGACCTGTGCAGCGTTGTTGTCGAAGTTCTATCGGAAACGGGTATTAGTATTAGAACAACATTTTACTGTCGGTGGGTTTACACATGGATTCGATCGTAAGGGCAAATTTCATTGGGATGTAGGGGTTCATTATATTGGTGAGATGGAAGCCGGTGGTACTGGACGATCGGTATTTGATTACATTACGAATGGTCAACTGAAATGGCAGAAAATGGCCGATCCATTTGAGAAATTTATTTATCCAGATTTCACCTTTGATGTCTATTCTGGTGCCAAAAGATTCCAATCAGATTTAATTAGCAAATTCCCTCACGAACGAAAAGCAATTCGGCAATACTTTAAAGATATTAAAAAAGCGGCATTTTGGTTTATTGGCGATTCGATGTTGGAGATATTTCCAGTTTTCTTCCATCCGATGCTTAGACAAATTTATAAATACTTCGGAAAAATTGGTAGACAAACCACTCAATCCTACTTAGATAAAAATTTCAAAGATATTCAACTTAAAGCCTTGCTAGTTTCCCAGTGGGGGGATTATGGCTTACCACCTTGCCAAAGTTCCTTTGGTACCCACAGTAGTATTGTCGTTCATTTCCTAGAAGGTGGATGGCATCCCGTTGGCGATGGTAAGCAGATCTCGGATTCAATTGTTCCGACAATTGAAAAAAATGGGGGGATTGTAATTACCCAACGGCGAGTTACTGAAATCATTATTAAAAATGGTGTGGCTGTTGGTGTAGAAGTGCAAGATTTGAGTGATTCTGGTGCCGAACCAGAAATTTATCATGCCCCGAAGATCGTGTCTAATGTCGGGGCTTTTAATACATATATCAAGCTTATTTCACCTAATTTTCCGATACCCTTTCGCGATGAAATTAAAGATTTTCAAAAGGGAACTAGTGTCTTGACTTTATATTTAGGATTGAAAAGTAATCCTGAAAAATTAGGGTTTAATGGTGAAAATCACTGGATTCACAATACCTACTATCATAATGAAATCGTCGATGCTGCTCCGATTGATGCTGATAACTTACCCCAATTCTGCTATCTATCTTTTCCATCATTGAAAAATGCTGAAGCAAAAGGACATACTGCCGAAATCATCGTCCCTGGCGATTATGATTTTTTCTCTCAATGGCAACATACCACCTGGCGCAAACGTGGCGATGAATACAAAAATCTGAAATCTCAAATTACTGATTCGATCATTACCCTTGTCGAAAATCAATACCCTGGTTTTCGAGATCTAATTGAATATACTGAGCTAGCTACTCCACTCACTTTTGAGCATTTTGGAGCTAGCAATCGAGGTGCTATTTACGGCATTCCTTGTACTCCCAAACGCTTTGATCTTCCCTGGGCGAATGCCAGGACACCGATCAAAAATTTGTATTTAACAGGAGTAGATACCTTTCCAAATGGCATTATGGGTGCAATGATGGGTGGTGTCAAAACTGCCGGTCTTTTAGATGGTCATTTTGGTTTTCTAACATTGATGGCTGCGATGATTCACAAATAGATTTCAAGAATAAATATCGGAATGTATTATTCGTCAGAACTGATACATTTTGATGTCAATTTATTTTCAGGAGAAACTATGGTAGCTACCGATAGAATAGAAAAATTCGATGCAATTGTGATTGGATCTGGTATTGGCGGTTTAACTGTTGCCGCTTTGATGTCTAAAATTCAACACAAACGAGTACTATTACTAGAACAGCATTTTACCCCTGGCGGTTTTACTCATGGCTTCGATCGAAAAGGAAAATTTCATTGGGATGTAGGATTACATTATATTGGCGAATTGGGTGAAAGCAGTCCTTTTCGAGCAATTTTAGACTATCTATCCGGTGGTAATTTGAAATGGCAAAAACTGCCCGATCCCTTTGAAAAATTTATCTATCCTGGGTTTACTTTTGATGTCTATTCCGATCCCCAAAGATATCAAGCTGATTTAGTGCATCAATTTCCGGATGAACAAAAAGCCATTATGCACTATTTTAAAGATGTCCAGAGAGCATCGTTCTGGTTTATTGCGAATGAACTGATCGATATTTTCCCACGGTTTTTACAGTCCCTGGTTACAAAAACTTTTCGCCAGTTTGATCAGATTGCCCGACAAACTACTCAGTGCTATCTAGACAAAAATTTTCAGAATGTCCAACTCAAAGCTCTATTAACCTCTCAGTGGGGAGATTATGGTTTACCCCCATCGATGAGCTGTTTTGGTATGCATGGGATGATTGTCAATCATTTTATAAGAGGGGCTTGGTATCCTGTGGGTGGGGGGCAGGAAATTGCTAAAACCATTATTCCCGGAATCGAAAAGGCTGGTGGTAAAGTCATAACTCAACGCCGAGTCACCGAAATCTTGCTCGAACAAGGAGTGCCGGTGGGAGTGAAGGTGCAAAATGCGGCTCATGCCGATTTTGAAATCTACCATGCACCGATCGTAGTATCAAATGCTGGAGCATTTAATACTTACATGAAGCTGATTCCGCATAGTTATCACCTCCCAGATCGAGAGTCAATTCAATCCTTTCCCAAGGGGGCAAATGTTTTATCCTTGTATATCGGATTCAAAGAAAGTCCTCGCAAGCTTGGATTTAAGGGAGAAAATCACTGGCTTTTTGATACCTACAATCAGGAGGAAATTGCTTTTGCGCCCCCAATTTCTGCCCTTGATACACCTAGATTTGCCTATCTATCATTTCCTTCTCTCAAAGATCCCCTAGCACAGGGTCATACAGCTGAACTTTTAGCCGGGGGAGAATATGATTTCTTCTTAGAGTGGAAACAACAACCTTGGCGACGGCGAGGTGCTGATTATCAAAAGATCAAATCCGAAATTACTGATTCACTACTGGATTATGTGGAACAACGATATCCCGGTTTTCGGGATATCGTTGAGTATACTGAATTGGCTACACCACTTACTGTAGAGCACTTTGCAGCTAGCGATTATGGAGCCATCTATGGCATTCCTTGTATTCCAGAACGTTTCGATCTGCCTTGGATCAGTTCTAGAACACCAATTAAAAACTTGTATTTGACTGGATCTGATGCATTCTTTGCAGGGCTAATTGGAGCAATGATGGGTGGTGTGAAAACGGCAGGGTTTATAGATGGGCTCTTTGGATTTTTGAAAATTATTCAGGCAGTATTGCTTCATAAATTTCAGCAGTCCAAGCTATCTAATGAATAATCGATCAATTAGTAATAGTTTACCTAAATAATCAGGAATGCATCCATGACATTAATGAAATTAAATATCTCTACCAAAGTAATTCCAAAAACCACCATCCCCACTACTTCACAAGCGGTGTTGCTCCATGAGTATGGAGAAAGTCCCGTCCTCGAAGTTGTGGAACGTCCCACCCCTCAACCGGGACCAGGACAGGTGCTCGTGCAGATGGCCGCTGCACCGATCAATCCTTCTGATTTGTTATTTTTGCAGGGAATTTACGGTGTGCATAAATCGTTGCCGATCGTCCCTGGCATTGAAGGAAGTGGGACTGTTGTTGCCGCTGGTAAAGGATTTTTGTCGGAGCGACTACTTGGTCGGCGAGTGGCTTGTAGTGGTTTGACCAATGGTGATGGTACCTGGGGGGAATATGTAGTACTGGATGCTGATGGCTCTATTGCTGTTTCCGACGATGTTTCGGATGAGCAAGCGGCTTCGATGTTTGTCAATCCTTGGACAGCAATTGCTTTGACCGAAATTGCCCAGAAAGGTCGTCATCAAGCCATTGTACTTACAGCTGGGGTCAGCCAACTCTCTCGGATGATTCTGCGTTTGGCTAAAGAAAAAGGCATTGCCACTTTGCATATTGTTCGCAATGCTGAGCAAGCGGAAGTACTTCAGTCCTTGGGTGCTGAGGATGTCATCAACAGTAGTGAAGAGAATTTTGGACAGCGCTTGGCGGCGGATTGCGATCGATTGAATGCCACTATTGCTTTTGATGCGGTTGCCGGTGAAATGACCGGGATGCTCGCTGAAGCGATGCCTCAGAGTAGTCGGGTGGTAGTCTATGGTTCACTGGCTAGCCAATCCTGTCGGGTGACCGTCAATAATCTACTGTTTGGCGAGACAACCATTGAAGGATTCTGGTTAAATCATTGGTTAAATAAAAAGAACATCCTGCAACAATTATTCTTAGGGAAAAAGACCCAGCGGTTATTAAGTACTACTGTCAAGACTGAAGTTCGTGATCGATTGCCACTACGTTCAATCCAGGAGGCACTGAGATTGGCGGCGACTAATGCGACTGGAGGGAAAATCTTACTAGTACCAGGTGCAGACTAGAGCCCAAAGACCTGAGCGTTGCTGGATCTAGTTGTAAAAGCCAATGAGTTAAAAATTTGAGAAGCTTTTTCAAACCTGGTTTCTATTTTTCACTAATTGAGCTATTCGTACTATAAATCAGCAACGCCAAAACATGTTTTTTTAGTAACAGACGTTAAAGATTGTGACTGATCAACAGAAAAAATTTGATGCGATTGTAATTGGATCGGGAATTGGTGGATTGACTGTCGCAGCTCTTCTAGCCAAGCAAAAAAAACGAGTTTTAGTATTAGAACAACATTTTACTGCCGGTGGATTTACCCACGGATTTGAGCGAAAGGGTAAATTCCATTGGGATGTGGGTCTGCATTATGTGGGTGAAATGGGTGAGGGCAGTCCTTATCGATCGATCTTTGACTATCTCACCAATGGTAGGTTGCTATGGCAAAAAATGCCGCATCTGTTTGATAAATTTGTCTATCCGGATTTTTCTTTTGCAGTTGACTCTCTTCCCCAAAAATATCAAGACGATTTGATTGGCAAGTTTCCCTTAGAGGCGGTTGGGATTAAGCGATATTTTGGAGATGTGCAGACTGCCGCCACCTGGTTTATTCTTCATGCGCTGTTAGAACTATTTCCGATATTAATCCAACCATTACTGAAGCGATCGTTTTTGCATTTTGGGAAACTTGCATCTCAAACTACTCAAGACTACTTAGATACCAACTTTCAAGATGTCCAGCTCAAAGCTCTATTAACTTCTCAGTGGGGTGATTATGGTTTAACACCATCCCGAAGTTGTTTTGGAATTCATAGTCTGGTGGTGACTCATTATTTTGGAGGTGGTTGGTATCCAGTGGGTGGTGGTTCAGCGATTGCTCCAGCTATGATTTCGACGATCAAACAAGCGGATGGTCAGGTGATCACTCAACGTCGTGTTACTAAAATCCTGATTGAATCTGGTGTAGCAACAGGGGTACAAGTCCAGAATGTGGCAAACCCAGATCAAGAACTAATCTATCACGCACCGATAATTGTGTCTGATGCAGGGGCTTTCAACACCTATTTAAAGCTGATTCCCGATGATCTGCCATTGCCTTATCGTGAATCGATTCGGAATTTTCCAAAGGGTGGTCCTGTTTTCACTCTATATGTGGGACTAAAAGAGAGTGCTGAAAAACTCGGCTTTACAGGGGAAAATCATTGGATTTATAGTACTTATGACCATGAGGAAGCTGATCGATCGATCGAGGTCGATCCGGAACATGCACCTCAATTTTGTTATCTCTCCTTTCCGTCGCTCAAAAATCCAGAAACCCAGGGACATACAGCGGAAATTATTGCCGCAGCTAATTACGATCATCTTCTAGCATGGCAAGACAAAACCTGGCGTAAACGTGGAACTGATTACATCGCATTAAAATCCCGTATTACCGATTTAATTATTCAATTTATCGAGAGTCATTACCCAGGGTTCCAAGATCTAATTGAATATGTCGAACTCTCGACACCCCTCACCGTAGAACATTTCAATGCTAGTGATCGCGGTTCAATTTACGGAATTCCCTGTGTTCCCGAACGGTTAGAACAACCCTGGATTGCAGCGAAAACACCGATTAAAAACTTATATCTAACAGGAACTGATACATTTGCACCAGGTATTGTAGGGGCGATGATGGGTGGCGTGAAAACAGCCTGTCTGATGAATGGTCAGTTTGGGTTTTTAAAAATCATGGCAAATATCATAAGAGGCCATTAGTCTAATTGAACAATTTATTGATCGAACGGTACAAATTCTCGATCGCTAGTCCAGCACACTTCTGGTAAACGAACTGTAAAACAACTACCACAACCCATTTCACTCTGGAGGATGATTCTACCTCCATGGAGTTCTACTAGTTGTTGGGCTAGTGATAACCCTAAGCCCGCACCAACGTATTGGCGATTTAACTTACGATCGATTTGGACGAAGGGCTGAAAGATCGTAGCAAGGTCACCCGCAGAAATTCCAATCCCCGTATCGGTAATGGCAAAATCAATCCAGCCATCAGTGTCATCGTCCGGATCTCGGCGAGTTACACTGAGTATAATAGAACCGCCAGTAGGTGTAAACTTCACCGAATTACTTAGTAGTTCTGTTAATATCTGCTGCATCCGCCGTTCATCAACTTTAATGTTTCCAATGCCTAGTGGTGCCTGAAGGTCTAACTGAATTTGTTTATCAAGTGCCTGTTGTTTGAAAAATGTCAAAATGGAATGGCACATTGGTAAAATAGCTACAGTAGTAAGATTTAGATTTAATTTTCCTTGGGAAATATTAGAGATATCGAGAATATCATTCATGAGTGATAACAATTGCTCTCCACTCCGATCGATCGTCAGTAGTGATTCGAGTTGCTTTTGATCAAGAACACCAAAAATTCCTTCTTTCAAGATATCGGACATCCCCAAAATCGTATTTAGAGGAGTCCTAACTTCATGACTGATGCGAGCGATAAAATCATCTTTACGATGGGTTGCTTCAATCAATTCTTGGTTAGTCAAATAGAGTCTTTCTTCAACCTGTTTGCGATCGCTAATATTTATTAAAATACCATCCCAAACTATCAAGCCGTCCGGCAAATAAGTCTGCCTAGATTCGGCTCGCATCCACTCAATTTTCCCGGAAGGTAGAATCCATCGTCCTTCCCAATTCCAATGTTGTTCCATGGCCATAAAATCTGCTCTCGATCGATAAAATCCTGGCCGATCTTCTAGCAAGATGCGATCAAACAAACTAGCCACGTCCGATAAGGCAGTGGTTGCTGGAATTTCAAACAACTCAAAAAACCTGTCGCTGACATACTGCAGTCGATGAGTACCATCAACGGTAATCTCAAACCGATAAAGTGCCACGGGAATGTTGAAAATTGGGTGAAAAAAACTTTCTTCTAGATGCATGGTCATGAGTGGCTGGCCTTACTTATCAACTAAACTTAGTAACTCTTTAATCTTGAGATTGAGCTGCTTGAGTGGTACTGGCTTGGATAAATAATCAGTAGCGCCAGCGGCTAGGCAGCGATCCAGATCGCCTTTCATAGCCAAAGATGTAACAGCAATGATCGGCACCTCTGCTAATCGAGGTTGTTGGCGAATCCATCCAATGGCCTCGAGTCCATCCATGCGAGGCATTTGAATATCCATTAAAATTAAATCCGGACAATCTTGCGGAGCAATTTCCTTAACACATCCTTCCAGAATATTAATTGCCTCCTGTCCATTTCTTGCCAAGATTGTACGGTATCCCTTCGCGGTCAAAAATATTGACAGTACATTAATATTTTCCTGATCATCCTCCGCTAACAAAATTAGCGGCGATGTGGAAAATTCCCCCTTGCTAGACTCTACGAAATCAACATCTGGTGGAGATGTAACGAGGCCAGGAATTGGCAATAGCGCGTCGCTATCGGGTTCGGTAACGAGACATACTTGAGGTAAGCGAACTATAAAACAACTGCCCTGTCCCACTTCACTTTCAATTCTAATATTGCCACCATGTAGTTCCACGATTTGTTGTGCTAGGGTTAATCCTAATCCGGTGCCTTCGTACTGGCGACTGAGGCTGCTGTCCAGCTGGATAAATGGTTGGAATAGTTTTTTGAGATCGGCACTAGCAATCCCAATGCCGGTATCAATTACTGCAAACTCGATCCAATCCTCATCTGCTGATTTTGTGACACATAGTTCGACCCAACCGCCTTTAGGCGTAAATTTGACAGCATTATCGAGCAAGTTAATTAGCACCTGGCGCATTCGTCGCTCATCAACGGCAATTTTACCAATGGCCGAGGGTAGCTGTAGATCTAATCCAATTTTTTTGGCGACTGCCTGTTGTTTAATAAAGGCGATACTAGAGTTGCACAGATGTAAAACATTAACGGTAGTAATTTCTAGGGCGAGTTTTCCTGCCGAAATTTTGGAGACATCCAACATGTCATTAATTAATGACAATAAATGCTTGCCACTAGATTCGATCGATAGTAGAGATTTGAGTTGACGTTTGTTGACAGAGCCGAATACTTCTTCTTGCAAAATCTCAGACATACCCAAAATTGCATTTAAGGGGGTGCGCAGTTCGTGGCTCATCGTGGCCAGAAATTCATCTTTGAGTTGGGTAGCGCGGATTAGTTCGGTATTGGTTAATTCTAACCGCGCGTTGGTTTGCTGAAGTTCGATCTCGACTTGCTTGCGATCGGAGATATCGATCGATAAACCATTGATGGCCACTGGACGGTTACTTGCATCATAAACTGGAGTGAAAACATCGTAAGTCCAAACGATCCGACCGTCGGCAGTGATGAGGCGATATTCTGCTTCCGATCTTTGACGCTGTTCGATCGCCGACGTATAAATACACATTACCAGTTTGATATCCTCGGGGTGAACGAAGGTCTGCAAAATATTGGGTTGAGACAACCAACCGGATAAGGGATAGCCCAGTAATGTCACGACGCGATCGCTAACAAAAGTTAACTGTCCTTGGATTAAGTCGTATTCCCACACTACTCCATCACTAGATTGGATCAAATCATAGTATTTTTGCCTAGACGTTGCTAGATCGGTTTGGGCTTGCTGAGACTCTCGGTAAAGATTGGCATTTTCCAGGGCGATCGCAGCTTGACTACAAAGAAATGAAATTGCAGTGATTTTACTATCTGTAAATAAGTCGGGAGTGTGGCGATGCTCGATATAGACAACACCGAGAACACGATTTTGTTTAGCAATTGGCAATACAAAAATGCTTTGAGGTTGATGTTCGAGCAGATATCGATCGTTGATAAAGGCTGCTGTGGTGCCGTTGATTGCTGGTGGTTTACGAGCATCAAATACCAAGGATGTCTGGGTGTTTTTAACCCAATAAATTAATTTTTCGGGGTATTCCACATCGCTCGTTAGCGGATGTCCAATTGGAGTAGTGCTAGAACTGGATTGATTGACTGTTGCCATCGATTGAATTTTCCATTTATCCCCAACAGGCAATGCCAACATGCAGGTTTGGGCTCCAGAATTTTCCAGAATAATTTGGAGTAATTGTTGAACTAATTCTTTGATTTCTAGTGTACTAGTTAGAGTTTGGGCAGACTGAATGACTGACACTAAGTCAAAGCTCTGGACAGGCGATCGATCATGACTGGAGTTGGTAATTGTGGCTAGGGTTGCGAGGGGATCGAAAGCTGGTGATGGTGTTGGGTGCAGAATTGAATTAAGCAGATAGGAGTAGCGTTTTTCTAAATCTTTGGTTTTGGATTTAGCTCCCCAGCGAGCATAGCAATAGTAAGCCGACTGCATATAGATGGCTGCGATTTTTTCTTTACCCAAAGCCTGGTAAAACTTAGCCGCGCATTCGTTAGCGAAGCCTTCTTCTTGAATACAACCACTAGCTTTGGCCTTAGCGATTGCTCGATCATAGGCTTCGGCGGCTTGATTAGACTTCCCTTGCACCCGCAGCAATTCGGCGGCTACTAGCAGCGCTTTTGGTTGATAATTTAGCGGTGATAATTTTCCTAGTTTAGTTAAATTTCGACAGATTTTTTTAACTTTGGTGAGATTAACTCGCTGCTGATAATTACTTTGATGAGGATATTGTGCTAACTTAACAATTGCTTCGTAAAAACAAATCACACTCTTGTTAAATGTACCTTCGATCGTGCCGGAAAGCCTTTGCACAATCGAGATTTGTTCCATGGCGATGTCATGTGAATCGAACAACACCGCTAGTTCTAGTTTTCTAATCGCAGTATAAGTTTGGAGTTGCAAATCGTCTTTAGTAATGGTGTTTTCGTCAAAAAAATAGCCTGAAATTCGACCAGGATCTTCGATCCCCTTCGTCAGATTTATAAGTACCTGGCAGTTGAGATTATAAATACTGGTAATAGATTTCTGCTGAAGTTTTACAAATGTGTTTTGGTAAGAGATCGCCTCTTGCTGCAATTCCACCAGATTTTGACCGATTTCATAACTTTGTCCCAAATAAGTACAGAGACTATAAGCTGCATACTCGGTATTTCCAGTATTCAAGCTAACCTGATAGGCTTCCAATAGCACGGGTAATAATGTGCGCTGAGATTCTTTTCGATAGGCCACAAAACGATTCCAGAGAAATAAGGTAAAACCTAATGCTTCTGTGGAGGACTGTTGATAGCACAAGGAGATCGCTGCTTTGCCCATGGCATATCCGGCATCAATGCGACCAAGTTTTTCGCATAACAAGAAAGCATAAATGGTGTAACCCATTGAGGATCTAGGAATATTGCCATAGCGCAAAGAGAGGGCGATGCCCCTAAAAGTAATGAATGGGAGTATCTCTGGCATACTTCGTTGTGCCGCTGCCCCGATAATATTGAGGATATTGTATCCGGCTAATTTGTATGGATCAGTCATCTGGGGCAATGCTAGTAAATCCTTCGATGTTTTTCCGGTCATCCGATAGAGGGTTTTAAAAAATCCTAATGTGGTTCTGAAGTTTGATGGATGGCGTGGCAGCTCCACACCATAACTAGGCAGGATTTTTCGGGCATAATTTACCGCTGCTCGTGCCTGATCTTGAGCTACCAATGCCAGAATTTGAGTTTCATGGAATTTCGATCGATCTAAGTGGTTTTTAGCCTGTTTTAGCCCTATTTGCATCAGCATTGCCATCTGCGCATAGTCACCCAAAAGATAGGCAACTTCAGTTGCTAGTTGATGTAATCGCAGGCTGAGATCGTATTGGTGTTGCCAACATTGTGGTGCTAATAGCTCTAACCCCGTATTGAGATAGCTCATTGCTGCCGAGTAAGCAGCGGATGTTCGGGCTTTTTGGGCAGCACGCCAGTTGAGCTGGGCGAGCTGTTCGCGCTCGTCTTCAAAAGTAATTAGTGTAACGCCTCGATTGAGTTGGTTGATAATTGGGAATAGTTGTAATTCTAATTCGCTTAGGGGTGTCCGATCTCTTAACAACCGCCCGATCTTGAGATGGAGTGCGGCTGATGTGGCGGCGGGGGTGAGAGAATAGGCGGCTTGTTGAACGCGATCATGGAGAAATCGAAAGGAAGATGAAGGAGGGGGCAAAAGTGTGGTTTTGGGATTGACTTCCATAAGTGGGGAGTCGGATTGGAAGAATTTATAGAGTCGATCGAGGGGGATAATCAAGCCATTTTGGAGGGCTGGCCACAGGGCTGTAGCTATTTCTTGTTCGGAGCGATCGGCTACCATTGCTAATGTTTGGAGATCGAACTGGGAACCCAAAAATGCTGCTGAATTTAGCATCTCTTGGGTGGCTGGCACGAGTTTTTGTAATTGTTCTGCCATGAATTCCACTACATCATCAGTCAAGCTTTTGAGTTCGATCTGACTAAGATTGCATTGCCAATAGCCCGCTGTTCGATCGAACTTGATGTATCCATCGCGCTGCAGCGCTTTGAGAAATTGGGTGCTGAAGAAGGGATTGCCTTGGGTTTTGCGATCGATCAATTTGCTCAGTGGTTGTGCCAGAACTCGATCGCAATGCAAAGTATCAGCTACTAACTGATTAATATCTTGATGGCTTAGCGGTTTTAGCTCTATTGTATTGACGATAACAGACGTTTGCTCCAGTTCCTTGAGCATCAAAATCAAGGGATGAGCCGATCGAACTTCGTTATCTCGATAGGCTCCCAAAATTAGCAAATGCCCAACATCTTGAGCTAACAATTGTCGGATCATTTGTAGTGAAGCCAAATCTGCCCACTGCAAGTCATCCAAAAACAATACTAAGGGTTGTAAGGGAGTTGTAAAAACTGTAATAAAGTTTTGAAATGACAACCGAAATCGATTTTCGGCGGCATTACCAACTAATTCTATGGAGGAGTCTTGCTGTCCAATAATTTGCTCTAATTCGGGGATCACGTCAATGATTGATCGACAGTTGCTACCCAATGCCGCCAGGATTTTGCTTTTCCAGATGGCCAGCTGCTCATCACTTTCACTTAAAAGTTGTCCGATTAAATCGCGGATCGTTCCAACGAATGCCGAGAGGGGAATATTGCGATTCAGCCTGTCGAATTTACCTTTAATAAAATACCCCTGCTGATGGGTAATTGGTTTGTGAACTTCATTGATCACCGCCGTTTTTCCAATTCCTGAACAGCCTGCTACCAGCATTAGTTCGCTTCCCCCCGCTGTGACGCGAGCAAAGGAATTAAGCAAAGTTTTGACCTCACGTTCCCGCCCATAAAGTTGTTCGGGAATAATAAATCTGTCGCTCAGATCGTGTTTCCCGATTGTCAAGTCATTAATCTTGCCGGTCTGCCATAATTGCTGTAGACAATCACTTAGGTCATATTTGATGCCCATCGCGCTTTGATAGCGATCCTCAGCATTTTTGGCCATTAATTTGGCCACAATTTGGGAGACAATTACCGGGATATCTGGATTGACAAGATGAACTGGTATGGCGATCTGTGCCAAATGACAATGAACTAATTCCAACAAATTATCTGCTTCAAATGGCAATTTATTGGTTAGAAGTTGGTATAACGTGACTCCCAAGGCATAAAAATCAGTCCGATAATCGATACCTCGATTCATTCGTCCCGTTTGTTCAGGAGAGATATAAGCAAGCGTACCTTCTAAACATCTGGGGTTGAGAATATCTTGAGTTTCGTGGTTTAATCGTGACGCGATACTAAAGTCAATCAGCTTTACTTCTTGAGTGTGCGGATTAATTAAGATATTCGATGGTTTGATATCTTTATGAATAATTCGTTGCTGACCCAGTGCCTCTAAGGTATCGGTGAGTTGAATAGCAATTGTCAAAATATCTGGTAAATCTAAAAAATACTCTTCTGTATACTTAGCTAAAGACACGCCTCCAAAATCTTCCATTACCAACGCATAGCGTAGATCTAATTCCTGGAGACTATGTACGCGCAAGACTCCTGGTAAGTCGAGGTTCTTGGCAATTGTGTATTGATGCCGAAAATTGACCAACTCTTGATAGGTTGGATATGTCGATGATAATACTTTGATAATTACGGTGTCAGCATCTGGAAACAACTCCGATTCTTGCGGATCTATTGCTGTTTGTGTTAGCAAGCGAGCCCGATACACGACTGTTTTTGAATCTTGGGATAACTCCTCAATTATTTGATAGCCGGGGAGATTAAAATCGAAATTTGTTGTTGTCATGCCTGATGATTCGAACACCCGATTGTGCCCTCAGTATTGTCAGCAGTTGCATTCTTATTATAACTGTTGTGTTAGTTTAGTTCGATCGCCAATTAGCCGATTTATCTGGTAGTGTTTGCTTAACTACCCCTCGGTCTCAGTAATGCGGGATAGCGTTGTTCCAAATCATTAGTTTTGGCATTGGCTCCCCACCGAGCATAGCAATAGTAAGCAGACTGCATATAAGAGGCGGCAATTTGTGACTTACCCTGAGCACGATAGAACTTAGCGGCACATTCGTTAGCGATCGCTTCTTCGTGCAGATATGTAGACTTTTTAGCTCCCGCAATGGCTCGATCATATAATTCCATGGCAGTGGTGAAATCGCCCAAGACTCGACATTTTTCAGCAGTAACAAGATCGTATTTATGCTGAAAATTTCCGGGCATCAACTTAGCCCGTTTGGCTAATTTATTTTGAGTATCGATCACCTGCTTGAGCAGTTGATTTTTGATGCGATCGCTACTGTGGGGATAGGCTGCTAACCGAGTAAGCGCGTTGAAGATATTGGCTTGGATTACACCGGTAGTCCCAGCCTCATAGGGGATTTGAGCATCGGCAGTACTTAGGGCGACCGGAATATCTTCAAAGATGTAAGCTAACATGTTTTTAGCTAAATGGATGGTAGTTAGAGCAATAATTTCACCTCGCTCTTTCAACTGTGCAATCAAGGCTATTTCATCAGCCGTAGAGCTAACTATAATTGATGGCTGTGGCGAAGTTACTCGCAAATTGTCAATTACGCGCTCTCCAATCTTGAATAATTGATAACTAAATTCATCTTTAGATCGAAGAATAAATTGCTCTAGTTCCGGCAATTTGTCAGCAATTTCATGTACAGAAATTCCGGAGTAAAACATCATCAGTACTGAAATAGAGGCACCCAAACCCAGTGAAGTCAGATTGCCGCTTTCTAATGCAGTTGTGATGCTCTCCTCAACGATGGGAATCCCCGCTCGCAATGGCTCTTTCCACAATATCGAAAACCACGGCATAGTAGCTTTAACCTTAGCGGCTATTTCTAAATTATCAAACCGATCGACTAAAGTAAGTGCTAGTTGTCCACTCTGATAGCTCTGTTGAAGGTCGCCAATGTTGGCAAGAATCGCCGCATAAGCAGCATAGAAGCTAGCTGCATAAGCAGTATTTCCATACCGCAACGTCAACTTAATTCCTGTCGTTACCAACAACACCGCCAAGTTTGGCGAAGCTAAAAAAGCCGGGATAATCGCAAGAGCCAACATTCGCAACAACGATCTTTGTGCTGGTATCGGAATTCCTGGTAAGGTGACTAACTGTTCGGTAGATTTATTCCATAAGGCGATTTTAGTTTTAGCTAATTCAATCCCCAGGTTTAATTTACTGGGCTGGGGCAATAATTCAACTCCCAATTGACAAATAATTTCTAAACTTCGATCGATCGCCTGTTGATACTGTTTTTGGAGGATATGAAATTGGACGATCGTCTCATAGGTTTTAACTCGATCTAGAGGAACCTGAACACGATCTAAAACCACTTGCACTAGCTCAGGAACTATCTGCTCACCATTAAGAAAGGCTGTTTCAGCGAGGGTTTCATGCAGGTTTAAGGTTAGTCGATATTGGTTTGTCCAGCCCAACTCTCCTAGTAAGTTTGTCCCGATATGGGCATAGTTATAGGCCGCTGCATAGGCTGTTGCAGATTTTGCCTTTTGAGCAGCGTCAAGATTGAGTTGAGCCAGCATTTTTCGTTCAGCCGGTTGCTGGAACAAACTAGTCGCCGCATTAAAATGATTAACAATCTCAAATAGCTTGAGCGAACGCTGCTGCGGTGAGGTATTTTCTAACAGTAGTTTTCCGATGTGCCAGTGAGCTTGCTGTTGCTGACTCTGGGGAATTAGCGAGTAGGCGGCTTGCTGTACCCGATCATGGAGGAAGCGATAGGATGAGTTGGGTGCTGGGAGTTGGGATGCACTAAAGTCCCAGGATAAGGAGATTTCATCACTGGATTTGAGACAGGGTGAAGGAAGCGATCGATCGGATGCCGAAGCCGGACTATTGGGTGGCTGAAAGAATTTGTAAATTTGACTAGTTGGTAAAATCAGCCCTGCTTGTAATCCTTGCCATAGCGCAGTGGCAGTATTGAGCGGCGATTGTGCTATAGCAATTGTCAGGGTATCAAAATCGAACCGTTCACCAATACAAGCAGCTAGCTTGAGTACCTGTTGGGTGGCTTTGGGTAGTTTTTGCAACCGCTCTGTCATAAACTCTACAACATTATTGGTGATAGATAGGGATTGGACGTTGACCAAATCGCATTCCCAGTAGCCATCGGGGTTAAAAGTAATCTCATCATCGGCATGTAAGGCTTTGAGGAATTGAGTAATAAAAAAGGGATTACCTGCGGTTTTGCGATCGATCAACATGGTCAGTGGTTCAGCCGTGTCCAGATCACAGTGTAATGTATCAGCAACTAATTGATTGATATCATCAATTGCCAATGGTGCTAAAACAATTTTATTGACGATCACCGCAGTTGTTTGTAATTCTCGCAGCGTTAGGGTCAATGGATGAAATGAAGAAACTTCGTTATCTCGATATGCTCCTAATAATAGTAAATATCCCGTACTTGACAATAATAACTTGAGCAATTTGAGCGAAGCAGAATCCGCCCACTGTAAATCATCTAAAAAGAGTGTCAATGGATGAGCAGCTTTGGTAAATACCCCCACAAATTTTTGGAATAATATATTAAATCGATTCTGAGCCGCCATCCCCAATAGTTCAACGATAGGTGCTTGAGGACCAATAATCTGTTGCAATTCGGGAATCACTTCTATTAACACACCACCATTTTTGCCCACAGCTGACAGTATATGACTCTTCCAGTTAGCTAATTGGACATCACTTTCACTAAACAATTGTCCGATTAAATCTCGGAAAGCTTGAATCAATGCACTAAAAGGAATATTCCGATTAAATTGGTCATATTTACCTTTGATGAAGTAACCATGTTGCTTGACGATCGGTTTGTGAATTTCATTAATTACAGCAGTTTTACCAATCCCTGAAGATCCGACAATTAGGATTAATTCGGTTTGTCCTTGGCTGACACGATGGAAGGCCGCTAGCAAAGTTGCTATCTCAGCAGCTCGTCCATACAGCTTGTCGGGAATGATAAACCGATCGCTTAAATCCCACTGTCCGATCGGCCATTCCTTAACTACTCCGGTTTCCTGGCATTGTTGTAAACATTTCTCTAAGTCAAATTTAATGCCCAAGGCACTTTGATAACGATCTTCGGCATTTTTCGCCATTAATTTGGCAACAATTTGGGAGACGACTACCGGCACATGAGGATTGACCAAATGTGCGGGCACGGCGATCTGTGCTAAATGACAATAAATTAATTCCAGTGGATCCGCTGCTGCAAAGGGCAATTTGCCAGTCAGAAGTTGGTATAAGCTAACTCCTAAGGCATAAAAATCTGTGCGATAATCAATCCCCCGATTCATACGCCCTGTTTGCTCTGGAGACATATAAGCCAGAGTGCCTTCCAAGCCCTGAGGGGGGAGAATTTCTAGAGTTTCGCGAGATAATAATGAAGCAATGCCAAAGTCAATCAGCTTGACTTGTTTGGTATGAGGATTAATTAAAATATTTGATGGTTTAATATCTTTATGTAAGATCAGCCGTTGTCCAAGAGTCTGTAGAGTATCGGCCAGCTGGATCATGATGTGCAAAACATCTGGTAAAGATAGGGAGTGCGCTTGGACATACCGTGCTAAGGACAGACCTCCAAAGTCCTCCATCACTAGCGCATAGCTGCTTCCAACTTCTTCTAAATCGTATACTCGCACTACTCCTGGTAACTCTAGATCTTTGGAAATTGTGTACTGGTGACGAAAATTAATCAGTTCCTGAGCAGTTGGATGTGCTGATGATAATAGTTTGATAATTACAGTTCGAGCAGCTGTTACCTGGTCTAATCCATCTAATACGGCGCGATACACGACAGTTTTTGGATTTCGATCTAGTTCCTGTATGACACGGTAACCAGGAAGATTAAGATCAAAGCTTTGGGTAGTCATTGCTAATGTGCTAAATATTACCGATAGTCAACCGATCTGGCTGCGATAACTTTAATTATAGCTAGTCCAGTAAAATTAACTGGTAGATTGTCTCAGATCCATCACTTCGGCTGCCGTCAGCTCCCAGCCTAAAGCCCCAGCATTTTGCTCTACTTGAGCGGCACTTTTAATTCCTGGAATGGGAATCACCCCTGGTTGTGCCATCAACCAATTTAGAGCTACCTGCGCCGAAGTTTTGTCATATTTTTGTCCTAACGATCTTAACTTATCCATTACTGGCCGTAACTTCGCTAAGCCATTGGCCTGGAAACGCTTATCCCAACCCCTGGCCCCCTGCGGAACATTACTCCCATCATATTTGCCGGTCAGCAGACCTTGAGCCAGTGGACTATAGGCCAAAATGGTCACGCCCAGTTCCTGGGCAGCGGCCAAGACCCCATTGTTTTCAATTTCGCGGGTAATCAGTGAATAACGCATCTGATTTACGGCTAATGGAATACCGCGCCGTGCCAGAATTTGGTGGGCTTGTCGCATTTGAGCCGCGCTGTAATTGCTCACGCCGATCGACTTAATGCGGCCTTGCTGTACTTCATCCGCCAGAGTATTTAGCATAGCCTCTTGGCTCAAAAGTAATGTGAAGGGAAAATGAATTTGATACAGATCGATCGAGGGCATTTGCAAGCGTTTTAAACTGGCGGTCACGGCATCGGTGACATCATTCGATCGCCACCGCCAAGGTACCGGCATATATTTTGTGGCAATTTGATTAGAACTTGGTACTTCTTTCACAAATTTTCCCAGCAATTCCTCAGATTTGCCGAAGCCATAAATTTCTGCCGTATCAAAGAAGGTGATGCCTTTATTTACCGCTGCCTGAAAAGCTAGGCGCAGCTCGGCTTCGCCATAATCTTGGCCATAGCCCCAAAACAGACTATCACCCCAAGCCCAGGTGCCAAAGCCCAATGGTGGAAAAGAAATATCGGTGCGACCCAGAGTAGTAGTTGCCATAGCTGATGATTGGATGACGATTTATAAATAGGTTTTTTATAGTTTAAACAAAATATTCCGAGCAAGCTTGCTAGACTAGTTAGGATTCACAGCTTATATCTATCCTCATGCTTGGTAAGTTCTTTCACAAACCCCAACCTGCCGAACAAGAGCGGGTACCGCCCGGCCAACATCTGGCCAACAACTTTCCGATCATGACCTATGGTCAAACCCCAGATGTTACTCGTAAAGAGTGGAAACTGAAGGTCTGGGGACTAGTACATCAACCCCTTACTTTCACCTGGGAAGACGTGATGAAACTGCCCCAGCACGAATTTACCGCTGATTTTCACTGTGTAACCCGTTGGTCGAAGTTAGATGTAACCTGGAAGGGCTTTAAGATTATGGACTTAATGACCTTGGTGGGAGATTTAGATCCCAGGGCAATTCATGTGATGGAGCATTGCTACGGCGGCTATACGACTAATCTACCCCTGGCAGATTTTTTAAGAGATGAAAACTTTTTTGCTTATGAGCTGAATGGTGAGCCTCTGCCGAAGGAACATGGTGGACCGATGCGCACGATGGTGCCGCATTTGTATGCCTGGAAGAGCGCCAAGTGGATCAGTGGCATTGAGTTTATCGATCGAGAGCAGTCTGGTTTTTGGGAACAAAATGGTTATCATAAAAGGGGCGAACCTTGGACAGAGGAGCGCTATAGCTAATGTTTAGAGTGGTGACTAAAGGATTTGATCAGTCGTTCGATCGCTGGACAGATGCGCTAGAGGCTGGAAATAAACTAAGGCCAAAATGTCGCAGTCTGCTGCAAGATATTCGGATTACCGAGAATGGCAATGTAGTGTGGGTCTATAGCAGGTCTCACGCTCATCCCATGTATTTTGGGGCGGGAACATACGATCGGTTAGTGCAGTTGTTTGTGCTAGAGAATGCTCCAAAACAAGAAGTAGAAGAAACTTAAGCCACTAAAAAAGGGTTGGAGCCTAAGCTCCAACCCTTCTTACTGAATTACGAAATTTATTACAGACTAGCCATGACTACCCGCGCTGCCGCTAGGGTGTTATCAATATCAGCTTCAGTGTGGGCTAAAGAAGTAAAGCCCGCTTCAAACTGGGAAGGAGCCAGGTAAATACCCTGCTCCAACATTCCCCGATGGAAACGTCCAAACTTCGCTAAATCGGACTTTTTGGCATCTTCATAGTTATGCACTGGCCCTGCGCAGAAAAATATGCCAAACATCCCACTAATTTGACCACCAAAAACCTGATGACCAGCTTCTTTCGCTATTTGCAGGAGGCCATCACTAAGTTTTTTGGTGATTTGGTCTAAGTAAGCATAAGCGCCGGGCTTTTGCAGCAACTCCAAAGTCTTGATACCCGCCGTCATGGCCAAGGGATTACCCGACAATGTACCAGCTTGGTACATGGGACCAGCCGGAGCGACCATCGCCATGATATCTTTGCGACCACCATAGGCACCAACTGGTAAGCCACCGCCAATCACTTTCCCCATGGTGGTCAGGTCGGGAGTAACACCAAACTTTTCTTGAGCGCCTCCATAGGCAATCCGAAAACCGGTCATTACTTCATCAAATACTAATAGGGCATTATTTTCTTGGGTGAGCAGCCGCAATCCTTCCAAAAATCCGGCATCGGGGGTGATAAAACCAGCATTACCGACTACTGGTTCTAGAATCACCCCCGAAATCGCATCAGGATGTTCGGCAAATAGCGCCTTCACTGCTTCTAGATCGTTGTAGGGAGCGGTCAAAGTGTCCGCCGTGGTCGATTTAGGCACTCCTGGGGAGTCGGGCAATCCTAGGGTGGCGACCCCGGAACCGGCTTTGACCAAAAACATATCGGCATGTCCGTGGTAGCAACCTTCAAACTTAATAATTTTGTCGCGGCCAGTAAAAGCTCGCATCAGGCGCAGCACAGCCATACAAGCTTCGGTGCCGGAGTTGACAAAGCGCACCATTTCCACGCTCGGTACCGCATCGATGACCATTTCGGCCAAGACGTTTTCTAAATAACAAGGAGCACCAAAACTGGTGCCTTTTTCCAAGGTCGAGTGGAGGGCGGCAATAACTTCGGGATGAGCATGGCCACAGATCGCTGGTCCCCAACTGCCCACGTAGTCAATATATTGGTTACCATCTACATCCCAAACATAGGCATCTTTCACTCGATCGAACACAATCGGCTGTCCCCCCACCGATTTGAAGGCGCGGACTGGGGAGCTGACTCCACCGGGCATTAATTTTTGGGCGGAGGCGAAAATCTCCTCTGATTTAGTTGTGTTTAGCATATTTGTAGTAACCAAATTTTATCTCCTGAAAATTATTAAGGCTGAGAGCTAGAAACTTTAATAAAAATATCGAACAAGCTTAACAATCTTTTGATGATATCGCGGAAAGCCAGTCATCGCTAGAGTATTGATGTGATGGGCATTATTTCGGGGGTATCGGCTTAAAAAGTCACCAGTCCAGACTCGGTACAGATCGCATTCAAGGGCTGATCATGCTCCTCGATCGGCAATGTGGGGACATAGGCGAAATCAAAGACTACTCCAATGGTGATTACTTGCCGCCAAGGCTGTTGACTCAATAGCCGATCGAAGTATCCACCTCCATAACCCAGGCGATAACCGCGCTGATCGATCGCCATCGCTGGAATTATTAGTACTCCGACTTCGGCAACATCAATAATGGGTAAGGTGGGGTCTGGCTCCTGCAGTCCATAGCGATTGGCTACTAATGGATCTCCCCACTGCCAGTGATGCCAAGTTAGCTGTCGATCTGTACTGGTGTTACTGGAGAGACACCGGGGTAAACCCCACTGGTACTGACTTTGCCTTAGCAGAGATGATAAATCTGGTTCTTGCCTATAAGGCCAGTATCCTAATACTTCTTTATTTTTAGTAAGATGATGCCCCAAAAAATCTTCTAAATGCTGGCAGATTTTTTGGCTTAGTTGTTGGTGTAAAGAATTACTTAAATTCTGACGGGTAGCCAACAGTTCTTGACGGATGGTCTTTTTAGCCAAGTCCATCAACTAAAGGTTTGTTTTTGAATAGTTTGTAGCTTGCCATAGCTTGCCAAGTCCCCATCCCGGCGCAGGATCCGCAGCCGATTATCTACCATCATCCGGGAGTCGGAACGAGTCATCGGTTGAAAAGAGATGCCTTCATCACCATTTTTCACCAAGAAAAACATCCGTTGGGCATATAAGGTTGTAAATAGTTCTTGACCATCGCCTAAATCGCAAATGCGATAGAGTAAGCCAAAGGTGGGGTGATTGAGGTAGCTTTCAGCAGTCATTGGCGAGTACAGAATGATGGAAAATATTGATGTGGCAGCCGACATCAATCAGCAATGCCTAATTATCTGACGTTCTGTCATTTTTAACACTAGCCGATCGCTTGAATTTGTGCTTTAGCTTTTTGTAAAGATTCTACCCATTCTTGTTCAGGGTCGCTGTCTGCCACAATCCCAGCCCCAACCTGTCCCCAAACTTGTCCCTGGTGGTATAGCAAAGTTCTAATCAAAATATTTAAATCTAGCTGGCCGCGTTGGTCTAAATAGCCACAGGATCCGTAAAATAGGTTGCGCGGGCTAGTTTCTAATTCGGCAATGATTTCCAGGCAGCGTACCTTGGGGCAACCCGTAATGGTGCCGCCCGGAAAAGTGGATTGAATCAGATCGATCGCATTTTGCCCTGCTGCTAATTTGCCCCGGACATTGCTGACTAAGTGCATCACATGGGAATAACGTTCGATCGATAGCAACTCGTCTACTTCCACCGTCCCCCACTGACAGACTTTCCCCAAATCGTTCCGCTCTAAATCCACCAACATAATATGTTCAGCGATTTCCTTCGGATTAGCTAGTAAAGTTGCTGCTAATTCTTGATCCTGGCGCAAATCGGCACCGCGTGGTCTGGTACCAGCGATCGGTCGGACTTGGGCTATTTGACCATCTAGCCGCACTAGTCGTTCTGGAGAACAACTAATTACTGCGCCCCACGGGGTTTGCCAATAACTAGCAAAAGGAGAAGGATTGATCTGCTGCAATTTTTGGTAGATCGACCAACTACTTTGTTCGGTCTGAGCAGTGAAACGAACGGAAAGATTAGCTTGGTAAATATCGCCAGCTTGAATATATTCTTTAGCTTGAAGCACCGACTGTTGATAATCTTCAGCGCTAGTTAAGAAGTTGATCTGGAGTGGCGACTCATGGGACGGAGGTGACTTTGGTAAGACTGTAGTGATAGATTGCTGAGCAGCATCTAGCCGACCTGTCATCACTACTAAATCAGCTAGATCAGTAGCAGCTAAATATAGTTGTTGCTGTTGGTGATCTAACACCGCAAAATTGGCTGGTTCATACCAATAGGACACTGGAAAAGGCAAGGAGTCTGGGCGGTGCGGCGGCAAATTTTCTAGTTCCCAGGCAGTTTCGTAACCTAACCAACCCAACCAGCCGCCGGTAAAGGGTAAATCTGGGGCAGCCGCTGTTTGCTCAGCGGAAATCAACTGGCGCAGAAACTGCATAATCTCACCCAGGGGTGGTGTCCAGAGCTGCTGTTGGCCATTGATTACTCTGGGCGATCCAGCACAGATCGAATAGCGAGACATGGCTAGCCCAGACCTTACCGGACTTTCCAAGAGCGTGGCGATCGGTTCCATCAAAAATAGAGCGCTAAATACTTCTGAGCCACGCCGGTTATTTAGGGGTAGCGATCGCCAGTGCCAAGGCAGCATTATATTCGTCCTAATTGCGATGGTGATTGTTGTAGCGAATCCGCGCTCCTGCCCATAACAGCTTATCGCGCAGGGTGCGATAGTAAGAATAGTCCTCGCGCAGAATAATAAATTGGGCTTGACAGTCCGCTTTGCGTACTTCCACTCGATGCCCTGGCCAGATGGCCGTAGCCATCACTCCATCCATCCATAGCTTGGTGTTTAATTCATAGTCGCCCAGCGCCCATACGCCCACCATCGCACCGGGCGGAATCACGATCGGACGACTGGACAAGCTCAGTGGACAAATCGGGGTAACGCTAATAGCCTCCATCCCGGAATGGACGATCGGGCCATTGGCCGATAGGTTGTAGCAAGTAGAACCAGTGGGCGTAGCAATCACTAAGCCATCACCTTGATATTGATCGACAATTTCACCATCAATTTCCATTTCCAGGATCGAGGTGAGCATGCGATCGGCTGCCGCCGGTTTGATGCACATTTCATTTAAGGCTAAAAAGGTGTCGCTAACTGGTTCGCGATTGCTGGAATCACCTTGATAAACAGTCGCTTGCAGCATCATCCGCCGTTCGATCGCAAACCGATCACTGCTCAACCGTTCCCAAATACTCATGGAATCGTCCATAAAGTCTAAGGATTCAGTCAAAAAACCCAAATGGCCACCAGCATTAATGGCCAAAATCGGGATACCCTCGGGGGAAACTTGACGCGCAGCAGCCAGGGCGGTACCGTCACCACCAAAAACCAAGGCCAGATCGATCGGCTCATGGGCAGAGGCCAAGAAAACCGGAAAAGGATTATCCTTCGCCCCACTGGGCCCCATCATCACCTGACAGCCCAAGGCTTCTAGCTCTTTTGCCGATTTTTCCGCAAAGCTCCGACTAAATTGGTCATGTGCTTTGTGGGCGATGATTACATTTTTTAGTTGCACCGAATTACCCTAGGCCGAAAAAATTCTTCCTGATCATAATCGATTACCTCCGGTGCAAGCAAAGCATCGGTCTCTCGATTAGTTATGGCCGGAATCATAGAGCTGGGAAAGCTGTAAAAGATTGTCAGCTTCAGCCATGAAGTTGGTATTCCGCCAGACCTGGTTATCCCTAGCCAGGGACGAATCGTTTTTGACGATCGTAGACATACAGTCAATCAACAATTTCTTAGTTGACCAAGGTACGATCTCTTGACTAATACAGCTCAGTCCCTGCGCCTGAGCCAAGGCTTCGACCTTTTGGGCATCGACGCTAGCGTCGCGCCAGTGGGTAGACTGTTCTAGGATGTCTGACTGGATCAAAATTTCTTCTAGGTCGGGGACAGCGCGGATTCTAGAATAAGCTGCATCGTATTCACCAAAATTGGAATGGTGAATGAAGGCCACGCCGTCTTTAGTCAGTATTCTTTTAAATTGGCCGAGATAGGCGTTGAGCACAGATTCATCGGCATGAACTAAAGAATCAAAACTAAAGACAAAATCCACAGAGGCATCGGGAATCATGTCCAGTGATTTACCATCATTGACGTGGTATTCGATGTTGCCACAGTCGGCAAAGCGCTGCTGGCTAGCTTCTATACATTCGGCAGAGAGATCGATCGCAATCAAACTTTCACCCAAATCTTTTAAGTACTGTGTCCAGCGGCCATAGCCACAAGCAATTTCTAAGATGCAGTTGGCCGGAACGTGGGATTTAATGCGGGGCATGATGGTGCCATACCACTGGGTGGCGGGGTTGCCCCATAGGTTTGACCATTCATCACCCTGGTCTTTCCAATGATACTCACCATCCCATCTTGTTTTATTGTCTTCTAGCTTGGGCATGGATTGGAGTTCTCTAAATTGTTCGATGTCACTTTCATACCATATCAGATCGAATTCCTGTAGCTGTTGGTTAAGGGTGACAGTAATTTCAAATTCAAACTTGAGCTGCTCAATTATGAACTATGTTGAGGTGAATGATCTACCTGAAGAAATCTTGACACCCTTGTTTTACGACCTTAAAATAGGAGCATGTAGTAAGGTCTTCAGTAATATGATTCCCACAAAGGTTACTTTAGAACAGTCGCAGATCGATTTTCTGGCGCAGTTTAAGGATTTAGGCTTTAAAGATAAAAGTTCGGTGGTGCGATCGGCTCTGAATCGGTTAAGGCAGGAGCTGGAACGAGAGGAACTGGAAAGATCGGCTGATTTATATGCCGAAGGTTATGCTGAAGATGTGGAGTTGCAGGAATTGACGGCGTTGGCTGGGGTGGATTGGCCGCAATGAGTGATTTGAGAAGAGGATGGGTGATTGATGTAGATTTGGAGCCAACTAAGGGATCCGAAACTGGTAAGGTGCGACCCTGTGTAGTGGTGACTAATGATGTTTACAATGAGCGGGTACCAGTGATTCAGGTGGTGCCGTTGACGGAGTGGACGGCGAAGAAGAGTAGGATCAAGACTAATGTAGGAGTGGAGCCTTCAGTGAGCAATGGTTTGAGTAAGTTGTCGATCGCCGATTGTTTGCAAACTCGCCCGATCGATCAGCCTCAGCGGTTGGTTTTAATTAGAGGTAAATTGGAACCGGAGATTTTGGAGGAGATCGATCGAGCGCTGAAGGTAGTGTTTGATCTGAGGTTTTGATTGTTGGAGAATGGGCAGACTTAAGCAGTTCGATCGCATTTGATTTTTCTGGAAAATGCGTAGCTTTATTTTGCATTGTTGAAAAAAAAGCCCGTCTGCTTAGATGGACTTTGTGAGGTAATTAGGTTGATAAGTCATTGTTACTTTAAATCTTGGCTGTGGGTAATTTCTATCCTGATTGTGGCGCGATCTTAAAGCTTAATTATTTGACTTAACATCTTGGCTCGTCGCTGCCATCATTGCACATTAAGCCTGTGTCATTTGTTGGCTCTGGGTCTGGGAAGAATATATTTTTGATTGCCCTGCCTGCTGCAACAATTCTGTCAACTATTCCTCCTCCTAAAATATTTCCAGCATCATCAGTGATGTCTATTAGGTAGCTCTCTGAGTTGTTGAACGAATCAGAACTAGAAAGGTTGTTGATGTTAATATTAGCCATTTGGTGAAACCTCTGAATTTATATTGTTTATTTTGGGGATGAAAATTAGCCTGTAATACAATGTAATCCCTAAGCTTAAGTTATGTCTAGGATTTTCGTTAAATCATAGGGTGCATAATTGCTGCAATTTTAATTCGTTTAATAAAAATGTGTATTTTTATTTTTTTGTAGTTATTTAAAACAAGAAATAGCTCATCTATCTAGATGAGCTATTTTATTAAGTGAATTGAGAACTATTGCTACTTTTAAGTTAGTTAGTCAATCAGTTGCTATTCTTATGGGTAATGGGGATAACTATATCAACTTACACTAACTCAATCTCTAAATCAATTATTTCTTCGGTGGTTCATTAATGATAACTGGTGGGCCTATCCAAAGATCTGAACCTGCGCACTGCCAAGTACGTAAACCAGCGTATACACTGCCTAAATCAGTTACATGACTTAAACCTCCCACAATTTCATTTGTTTCCTCACTTATTTCAGTGAGGAAACTTTCTGAGTCATTGAATAGATCAGAACCAGAAAGACTGTTGATATTAATGTTAGCCATTCGATCGAACCTCTAAAATTTATATTGTTTATGTTGGGGATGAAATTTAGCCTGTAATACAATGTAATTCTTGGGCTTAAGTTATGTCTAGGATTTTCGTTAAATTATAGAGTGCATAATTGCTGCATTTTTAATTCGTTTAAAAAGATGTATACTTTTATTTTTCGATAGTTATTTTAAAAAATAGCCCATCTATCTAGATGAGCTATCTAAGTTGAATAGATTGATAATTATTACTACCTTCTATCTACGGGCAGTGCCTATTCTACTTTAAAGTTAGTGGATCAGTTGCTATTGTTATGGGTGGCGGTGGTGGAGGCGTTACAATTACGATTGTTACAGTACAGACTATAATACTACTTTTTAATCCTCCTATGATTTCATTTGATTCATCACTTATTTCAGTGAGAAAGCTTTCTGAGTCGTTGAATAAATCGAAACCAGAAAGGTTATTGATGTTAATATTAGCCATTTGATCGAACCTCTAAAATCATATTGTTTATTTCGGGATGAAATCAATCTGTAATACAACATAAGCTGTGAATTTAAGTATGTCTAGGATTTTTGTTAAATTACAAGATGCATAACTACTGCATTTTTAATCTTTTTTAGAAAATATATGGTTTTCTTCTTTTGCGACTGTTTTAAACAGCAAAATAGCCCGTCTAGATAGACGAGCTATAAGTCAGGTATTAAATACTACTTAATACTTAAAATCAATATTGATCTTAGTAGTAAGTGTAGTATCTACAGCCTTGGTTAACGACAGTAACGCCTTCACAGATAGTTCCTTGCTGGCAATTCGCAGTAAGACCATTACAGTTAATGTTAAGACCACCCAAGATTGAATCTGTTGCTTCGTTGTTGATTTCAGACATGAAGCTTTCAGCATCATTGAATAAATCGGAACCAGACAGATTGCTAATTTTAATGTCAGCCATTTTATTTACTTCCTATTTGTTGATGTTGGTTATGAATGAATGTGGAATAAATTAATGTTTCACATCCATAAATACAATAGTAAATCGATATCTTTAAAAAATCTACTCCTCTCTAGATTTTATTGACTGGAATATTAATATAATTTTGATACGTTTTATCTAACAATAATTATAATTTTATGTGTAAATTTGCTTTCAATTACTTGTTTTCTTTTAATACATGGCTAATCTGTACTTAAAAAGATGATTAAATCGAGATTGAAAATAAAATAGCTCATCTAGGTAGATGAGCTGTAAAGGGGTATTAAATACTACTTAGTTTTTGAGAATTAATATTGATCTTAGTCATAATATTTATAGCCTTTGTTAAAGACAGCGACGTTTTCGCTAATAATAGTTCCTTGATTGCACTTTGCAGTAAAACCATTACAGTAAATTACAAGACCACCCATGATCGAATCTGTTGCTTCGTTATTGATTTCAGACATGAAGCTTTCAGCATCATTGAATAAATCGGAACCAGACAGATTGCTAATTTTAATGTCAGCCATTTTGTTTATCACCTCTGTGTAGATATTGGTTATGCATGAACACAAAACAAATTAATGCTTCATATCTGCAAATATAATAATGGATCAATACCTTTCCAAAAGCTGTGTTTTTCTAGAATTTATTGAATGGATAATTCATATAATTTTAATCCGTTTCAAACCAATATTTCACACGCTCTATACATGGGTTTATTTTCAACTGCTTAACTACCTGATATTTTATTAATACATACTTGAGGAATGGTTGAATAGAAATTAAAATAACTTAATCTTGATATTTATCATTCTCAATACACAAAAAAATGCTCTCAATCGAGAGCATCTCTAAAATACTAATTATAAAATTAATCCTAACTATCTAGGACGAACAGTAACATATCCACAACCAAAATTGGTAGCACCTTTGCAGCCAACATTAGTAACATATCCGCAGCTGTTAGCTTCACAGCTGTTAGTGAAAGTACGACAAGTAATCACAGCACCACCGATTACATCCATCGACTCATCATTGATTTCAGACATGAAACTTTCGGCATCATCGAATAAATTAGAGCCAGATAGATTGATGATTTTAATATCAGCCATTTTGTTTATTTCCCTTATGTAAATATTGATTATGGATTGATACTTTACATCCATAAATCTCATCATGAATCAATATTTTCCAAAGATCCACAACTGCTCATGATTTATTCGATTGATAATTAACATAATTTTGATGCATTTTGAGCTGATAATATCTAAGCTTCATCGTCAATTTATTTTATTCCCACAAAAAAACAGAAGGAATCGTATGAGGATTTGCTAGACGGAGTAATTCATATCCCACCCCCGCAGCACCCTTATAAAAACTAGAACTATGTATACGATCAGATAAATGAGCCTGCAAGCCATAAGCCCCATTTTGAATCGCCGCTTTTACCACCTTAGTACCATGCTGACGAGCAGTCCTTAATAGCCGATCGTCCTGCAACTTTTCGGCAGCAACAACCAAAAGTTCAATTCTGCCCATATTGCCACAGCATAAATGATCAATCCAACCATCACTAATCCCATTCTTTTGACTAGTCCGCAAAGCAATATCGATCTCCTCCTGCATCTCAACTAGCGGTAACATCGGCAAACTCCCCAACCGCCCCAAACCAATTCCCGGACTACCATGACACCAAGTATTCCAAGAAACCACTTCACCACCGGGCGGTGAAGCACCAAAATGAGGCCAATTTTGAGTCGTTTGATCAAATACACTCCGCTCATAAGCCATCCCCTCTTCAGCAGCCGCCCGAAATTCTTCATTTCCAGTAGTCGCATAAAGTTGCAGCAAAGCAAAAGACATCCCCGTCGCACCATGGGAAAAACCCGTGAGGGGTCGAGAACTTTCACCTTCATGCATCAGCCACGCCCTCGGCTGAGCATCAGTGCGATTAGCCAGCAAATGTTGACCACAACCGATCGCCATATCCAACACGGCAGCATCTTGAGTAGCTCGATGCAGCTGCAGCAAACCCAGCAGCGACCCCGTTGCCCCAAACACCATATCCAACTTCCGATCGGCTGCGATAATTGCTGGCGTAATCAGCCGAGCCGCTTGCAGCGCATCCACTAATAACGTCGGTTCAGCCAGAAATTGACTGACCTTAACCATTGCATAGATAATTCCACCTAATCCCAATAGTCCAATTTCAGACTTAGCGAGTTCCGGCGGAATCCGATTGGCACGGATCGACGAGCGAAAAGGATGGAGCGCTGCCAGAGCCGTGCGGCGAAACTGCTCATCACCAGAAACCTTCGCTAAAGCAGCCAAAAACAAGCTGACTCCGGCTCTGCCAGTAAAAAGAGAATCATTCAAGACATTTAATTGATAGCGATTAGCCAGATGCATGTATTCGATCGATCGCCAGTTACAACCATCTCCCACCCAAATTGCCGATTCCACCATTTCTTTACCGATATCAAGAGCAGCGGCCTGGAATTCTGCGGGCGACAGGCAATTACCGAGCGGAAACTGACCTTGCAGAGCGGTATCGATTTGTTTGAGGTGAGCAAATTTGGCGATCGAATTAGAGCTAATAAGTTGCAATTGACGAGCCAAGTCGGCTTCATCTATTTTTTGCAATCGATCGATCATTTGCTGATAGCTGGCGGAAACAAAGAAATGATTGATCGAAATGTTTTGATCGATCGTTAGACTATCCTGATCACCGGTTGCCATAAAGCGGGGGGGATCTTGTTGTTTGAGAGCAGCGATTTCGGCAGCAAAAATTTGTTCGGCTGCTGGATGGCTAGCCAACGGTAAATAACTAGGAGCACGTTCTTTAATTAAATAACTAATCAGACTCACATAATCATCGCTATTTTTTAAATATTCTGGCTTCAGGCTTTGCCGACAGATCGTTTGGTAAGCATGACCTGGCCGCAGACAGCAACCAAATTGGATTTGAGCAAAACTCGCCAGGGGGCTATCTGAACCAAGCAGCATCGATCGATGCTTGATTAGTAACCGATAGATCTCCGCAAACCCAGCCTCGACATCATTGCTGTAATCCTTTGGCGAGACTGTTTCACCATCCAAAATCAACGCATTTTTACCCGCTGGCACCACTACCGATGTTCGCACCAAATTCATGCGATCGGTATTAATAAATTGCCACTCCTGCGCCGCTCCATTCTGTTTAGGCAAAATATTTCCCAGTACGCTCTTATCCCAAGCATTCCGAGATTCCAGCTGGCCACTCCAACGCGGTAAAATCCCTACTTTTAACACCGAATCATGAAACCAGCGCTGCTCCTCTTCGATGGCCATGAATTCTGGACTCATCAGCGCTGCAGCATCTATCAACAGTGGATATTCACCAGCCGCAACTACTTGGTCATACTCACAATCTCTAGTACCGAGAACCCATAACAATGCCGATGACATCCCCGCTCGTTGATAAAAGCGCTGCACCTGCGATCGAGTCTCACAAGCTTCTTGTTTAGTCAATTGCTGCCAACCATAATCTTGGCCAGCCACGATCTTCAACAGTTGGAATGGCAGCAAAATATTTTGCTGATTACACCAATTCAATAATTCCTGGAAAGCTACATCCAACCCCAGATTTTTGGGTTTGTATACTACTCCTACCCCAGAAGTAAATGTCAGCGTTAAGATCGATCGAACACTAGCATGTTGATTAGATAGATTAGTGACAATAGTCTGGACTTGTCCCAAGCTACGACCCTCACCAAAAGTCTTTTCCAATTCAGGAAAATCAGCTGCGAGCCGTTCTACAAAAACAACCGTCGATTTTACCCACCGATCAATAGTGGTATTTATCAAATCCTCTAAAACTGGATAGTCCTGAAACAAGGCGATTGTTCCATCCAACAACCCATCCATAAAACTATTGTACAAAGTACAATCGGGGCGATCAGTAGTTGCAATTTGCTCAGAACGCCGCTGATTAAATTCATACAGTAAAACTTCTGTACCCAGTCCCACCAATCTTTCTAATAGATCACGCTCTAAGGCCCCATAAGCTTCTTCCGTCAATAATTTCAGCTGAGCAGCAGAGAGCACATTATGCAACTTTCGTCGCCCAGTTTGTATAAATGATAGATAAAAACTTTCAAAGGGCAAAGGTTGATCCAGATTAATCAGTGATGCTTTTACTTGTAACGTTTCTAGCTCTTTTGTTTTCATAATTTATTTTGGGGTTATACTCAGTCGATCGCCCGATAAATATCTTCAGAACCACTATTAATATGGGGATGCTGTAAATCGATCCCCACCAAAGAAAACTGATCTGCAATCGCACTCATCCTCTCTGCGTAAGCATTCTGACCTTGATAAAATAACTCTAACAACCCATTGGCCACAATTTGACAGCGATTCATCCCAAAACTTTCCCGCTCCGCAAACTTTTGATCTGGCTCCTCCGCCAACCCTAAGCCCACTGCCAACTGCTTCGTAAACAAAGGAATCTTAGGAATGAAGTGCGATCGATGCTCAGCATGAATCTTATCCAAAACGCGCACCACCACTTCATAATCTTGCCAGTCAAAATACAGCACCCCTGAATCAAACCGATTGTAGTCCTGTGGGTTATACAGAACCTTGAAACTAAACGGCATACCCGCCGCATTTAGCTCCTGGGTCAAACTCTTCATCACCGAGATCGATCCCTCAGCAGTCACATTAAAGTAAACCCGCACCAAGGCATCCCCAGGCTGAGGACGACTAAAACCCAAATTGCCGACAGCCATGTAGAAACCATTCTGCATTCGGTTTTTCGGCATCCTGATTGCTACTACATCCCCCACCTGTGATTGTTGTTCCTTTTCCTGTAAATGCTTGTCTCGCCTGATATGTAGCCGTAACGCACCATTTCTAACCGCCAAACTACCATCATCTTCCTCCTTCAACACCATCCAGCCCTCATCAAAATAGCCCTCTCCGCAGTTATTATCATGCAACTGCTGGAAAAAAGCCGTATCAATACCCATCACCGTATTATTCTCTAAATCGAGCAGAGGGGCTTGATCTTCGCTATCTAAAGCCAAAGAACTGCGCATCGCACCGTTATAGTAAATACCATACAAAAAACTGCGTAACTGCAAACTCAAAAACTTCTGCTGCATCTGCTCCGGCATCTTCTGAAACCGTTCGATCGCCTCCGCCGGAATCTCCAACGGCTTATAACTAGGATGATGAATCGAAAAATCATCCCGAATCTCCACATGCCGAGCAATATCCTCCAACACCCCCATCAGCTCAGCATGAGCAGTAGCAGTAGTAGTATCAGCTTTAGTTTGAATAGCATCTAATGTTTGCATAGTTTTAGTAGTTATTAGTAATTAATGTAAAAGCCGTGATTCAGAATTTAACAATTCTGCTATCTCAGAGATCAGCCCTTCTCAAGCCATCACTGGCATCTGAGACCCCACCAACCGCCCCCCAAACACCGTCGGCATCGACTGCACCGGACGACACAACAACGACTTCGCCACCTGCAACTGCGCAATCCCACCATTCCCCAACGTCTTTTGATATTGAATCCCTGCCTCAATCCCCTGAATCAAAGCCAACCCCGCAAACTGCACCACCCGCTGTAAAAAATCCGGTCGATCGATCAAAATCTGCGGAAAAGCCTCCACATAAGCCTGAGTCAAAGCCGCCATCGAAGGCTGAACCTGATCCAATGGAGTCATCGCCAACGCTAAAGACTCCTCGATCGACAGCGACTTGCTCACCACCAAACTTCCTAACCAAAGTTGCAAATAACTACCAATTAAAGCCCCTAAATCAAACGCTGGATCGCCCCAAGCCGATCGCTCCCAATCGATCAACCGCACTATCTCACTCGTCGGCTGCTCCCATTCATCATGCAGTAAAACATTATTTAGCTTGAGGTCATTATGAGTCAAACAATCCGCCTTGAAAGCTTGACCCAACTCCATCAGAGCCTCACCCAAACTATCGTATCGCTGATACAAAGCATAAAACTTCAACCCATCATCCGGCACCGCGCCAAAGATCTCTGGAGTCAACCGCTCCAGCCCTCGAATCATTCTCTGGACGATGCTTGTTTCGGATCGGAGCGGGTTTCGATCGATCGCTTCCCGATAGTCCGATCGTTGGTAAGTATCACGGTGGAAAGTAGCTAGTAAAGTCCCTAGTTTCTGGGCGATGCGATCGGTGAAAGTATTTTCTTTGGCATAAAAGTTCATTAAGTCCCGGTAGTCATTCAGATACTTAAATACCAGAATCGAGTTCTCTGCATCAAAATGAAGGACTTCCGAGACAAAAGGCCGCCAATCCTGTAACGCTGGAAAATCTCGCATTAATTCTTGAATTTGCCATTCTGCTAAAAATTCTCCAATGGCCTTTCCCTCTTGGTTGTGACGTTCCTGCTTGACCAGAAGCTTCAAATCTTCAGCCAGTGTGATTAATAAATTAAAGTTCTTGGCTGATACTGGTTCGATATTATCAGTGGTGTTTTCTGAGTGGTAACCCAGACCAGCCAAGTACTCAAAAACGTTAGTTTGATTTAGTAGAAAGACCATAGTTAATTCTTGGGGAGATTTTAAGATAGCTTAGTAATTTTTAAATTATTGTTTCTAGTCTGATTTTGGTAACAGCGCAGAAAGACTTCTCTATTGTTTTGACCCTGCTCTACACTTGCTCCTCTAATTCTAAATAATGCTAGTTGTCCAAATACCAAAAGTAGCATTTCCCAATGGAGGGGAAATGCTACTATTTTGATCCTTTTAAGGCTATAGAAATTGTTGCAAGTCCAAAATCCCGCCGTTAATATCCAATTGTGTACCTTTAATCTGTATTTACCAATCAAGGTGGAACTAAAAATGAGTAATCAATCCAAAAAGAATACAAATCAACTTCACATCAGCATTGATGACATTATTAGCGGTGCAGTGGAAAACGCTGAAGCCAGAAGAAATGTCTCTAATGAAGAAATGGATAGTATCAATGGCGGTCTGGCATCCGGTGGAGCAACCACAGGCGCTCGTCCAGTTAAACCACCAGTAGTAATAACCATGGGAAAAATCAAGACTAATGATGACTATTGTTAGTCAATTGATTTGATTTGATGATTGTGAATGTGCCTGAATAAAGTCAGTGATCACTACAGGCACATTCTACTTGGCCGAGATCATCTCTAAAACAATGGCTGAATTATGAATTAACTGTGATGCTGAAGTTAAGCATTAATCTACATTAAAAATAAATGGGATTAAAATTATGACAAATATGAATCAAATAAGTGATCCGGCTCTTTGCCCTAGTGCGAGATCAGATTGGGAAGGAAGTCAAATATTTGGAGTAGTAGGTGGAACAGTCGAAACCCCCACCGTTAGCTACTTGAAAGAAATTCAGCCACTTGCTGATCATATATCTAAGCTGGGCGACAAAATCACACCAGAAGAGGTTTTTCGGATTGCTGCCCCTTGTGAAGAAAAAGGTTGCCAACATTTTGATGGACATGATTGTCGGTTAGCAACACGAGTAGCCGAAAGACTACCGATCGCTACTGAACAATTACCACCTTGTGCAATCCGTCGTAATTGTCGTTGGTGGCAACAAGAAGGTGTATCGGCCTGTATGCGTTGTCCACAGGTCATTACAGATAATTATGATCCATCAATGCTAGCAGTAGAGGTTGCACTGCCGCAATAATACAACTGTGATCAAAAGGATTAAAAATATGAGATTTTTGAGACAACTACTTGAGTGACTTTTGATTGTGAATTTGATAGATTGCTTCCAAGCAAGTTTTAAAAACTTACAAAGCAACTATCACACCGGGGTGAATAGAATGTCTAATCTTTTAATTACCGATATTAAGCAGTCTCATGAAATTGAGGTTCTCAATGAATATACTCAAGCAAATATATTTGGTGGCAAAGTAATCCGTACAACTACATATGTACAAGAATGTGACAATAGTGGCAAAAACTGCAAAACAGTGAAGGTTACTACAACAGTTGAAGTTAAATAGCAATCGAATTGATCATGTAAAAATCAGGAGATACAACAAGTGGCTAATATATCTATTTCGGATCTTTGTACTAACAACTCTGAATCTACATTACTTCCTCTCGATCGAACCGAACATGAACTGATAAAAGCAGCAATTGCCCGGGCATTAAGTGTGCGTGGGGGCTTGGCTATATCTGGTATTAAACCTGGTCAGACAGATGGGATGGTCTCAAGAGATAGAAGCAATGGACCTTCCTTTTAATCGCTTCTACTTTTTCACATCATAACTAGGGATAGCTCTCATGGATTCAACATCTACAACCAAAGTTATTCCTCCTCTCTGTCCTAGTGCTCGGCCAGAAGCTGGAGGTAGTCTTGCTCTGGGCATCGTAGTTGGATCAGTCGCAGAACCTCGGGTGACGTATTTCCCTGAGCCGGTAGCTGTGACCGAGCAGTTATTGGCTCTAGCTGAACCCGTGACACCAACCGAAATTTTTCGATTTGCTGCTCCTTGTGCCAAAAAAGCTTGTCAGCATTTTGACGGCTCTGATTGTCGTTTAGTCCAACGGATTGTCGGTCAGTCACCTGTGGTGGCGGAGGATTTACCACCTTGTCATATTCGTGCCGATTGTCGATGGTGGCAGCAAGAAGGAAAAGCAGCTTGTTTGCGTTGTCCCCAAATCGTCACCGATAAATATGATTCTGCCGATGTCACCTCTGAGGTATCTACAGCAGCTGCCTAGCACGAACTCCCCACAATCATTAATTCTTAGTTAGAGGTCATGATGGCGATCGAACAAGTTAAAGCTTTCTACAACAGACTAGCTGCTGATCCCACTTTTTATACCCAGCTAGAATCTACGGCCAACAAAGCCGAATGTCAGCAAGTTGTTCGACTGGCTGGCTATCACTTCACAGAAACTGAATTTGAAGATTACACCGCCCAATTATTGAATACCGAAAAAGAGATCGATCGGCTGGAATCTCTGGGCGAAAAAGAGTTGGCCGCAGTCTTAGGCGGTGCAGCTGTGTTTACTAAAAGCTCTGTAGGACTACCTCCTTATGGTCATTCACCGTATTTATATCGCTAATCCATAAAATATCTAGTTATCAATTTATACAGGTAACCCCCATGTCTCTCAAAATGGAGTGGTTCCACCACGCTACGATTCACCATTATTTTAAGAGGTTTTATGTCTCATCAACATGTTCAAGCATTCTACGCAAAGTTAGCTCAAGATGAAGCTTTTTGCGACAAAATCAAAAATGTGAGCAGCAAAGAAGAATGTAGACGGATTGTCAAAGCAGCTGGTTTTTATTTTACTCAGCAAGAATTTGAAGACTACACAGCCCAGATACTAGAAAAAGATCCTGATTGTGACGACGAAATCATAGAAATCGGAGAACGTGAATTAGAAGCAGTTCATGGTGGATTCCTTAATTGGCGAAATTTCATAATGATTTATGGTGGACCTCCAACCCGAGATCTAGAGCTTTAATCTGCGGTACTTAGGATATATCAAAATATCCATGTTGCTAAATGATTTGTGAGGGAGAACATTAATGTTCTCCTTTAACTTAGTTGTTAAGGAGAGAAATAGATCATGAGCTATCGCCGTATCAGTTACGCTGTCTGGGAAATCACCCTCAAATGCAACCTCGCCTGCCAACATTGTGGCTCTCGCGCTGGCCAGACCCGTACCGACGAACTCACCACCGCCGAAGCCCTGAACCTCGTTCAGCAAATGGCTGATGTCGGTATCAAAGAAGTTACCCTCATTGGCGGGGAAGCCTTTCTGCGCGAAGACTGGCTAGATATCGCCAGTGCCATTACTAAGGCTGGCATGGTCTGTGGTATGACTACCGGCGGCTATGGAATCACCCTGGAAACCTCCCAGCGCATGAAAGCTGCTGGCATTAAAGTTGTATCGGTTTCCGTTGATGGCCTCCAGGAAACTCACAATCGACTACGCGGCAAAACAGAATCTTGGCAATGGGCATTCAAAACCATGAGCCACCTAAAACAAGCTGGCATCTCCTTTGGCTGCAACACTCAAATTAATCGCCTCTCTGCTCCAGAATTCCCCCAAATCTATGAACACATCCGGGAAGCCGGAATTTTCGCTTGGCAGATTCAGCTGACCGTACCAATGGGCAATGCGGCTGACAACAATGAAATTTTGCTACAACCTTACGAATTACTCGACGTTTATCCCATGATTGCCCGAGTGGTAGAACAAGCTAATCAGGATGGGGTCAAAGTTCATGCTGGCAACAACATTGGCTATTATGGTCCTTACGAGCGCTTGTTTCGGGGTGGTGATGCCTGGTCTTTCTGGCAGGGTTGTGGGGCTGGACTATCTAGCATCGGCATTGAAGCCGATGGAGCGATCAAGGGTTGTCCATCGCTACCCACTACGGCTTACACCGGAGGCAACATCCGTGATCTTTCACTGCGGACGATTATTGAAGAAACTGAAGAACTCCGCTTTAATCTGGGTGCTGGAACTCCCCAAGGCACAGAGCACCTTTGGGGTTTCTGCAAAACCTGTGAATTTGCTGAACTGTGCCGAGGTGGTTGTAGCTGGACAGCCCATGTCTTTTTTGATAAACGCGGCAATAACCCCTACTGTCACCATCGTGCTCTAACTCAGGCAAAACATGGTATTCGGGAACGTTTTACTCTCAAACGTCGTGCGGAAGGTAATCCTTTTGACAATGGAGAATTCGAGCTGATGGAAGAGCCTGCTAACACAGTTTTACTAGCTAGTGATTCCCTGCATTTTAAAGCAGAGCATATCCAATGGCCAAAACATTGGAACAACAAAACTGAATCTATTCAGTCTAATCTGATGCCGTCTGACCTGGCTCTCACCTAAATTCCTTGACTTAAAAATGACTACCAACTTAAATTCTGCTATAAACAACACTCCATTTCATTATCAGACGGAACAATTGGATTCTGCTGATCGACCTTCATTACTGCCTCGTTCAGCCTGGACTAGTCAGGTGAATTATTTAAGAATACTTTTCAAGGTGAAAAAACGACTGGATCAAATTGAGAATGAAGTTAATAGTTGTACAACGTAACTACATATTTGGTGATGCAAAAAAATGTCCAGGCTAGAAATTAGAAGAAATCTCATCTGGGTAGTTGATTAAGTTATACATTATTTCCACGTCTTGACCTGTTTCTTTTAGGGCGATCGATTGACAAGCACCAAAAATCGCCAGTAAATATCCCACCAGCGAAGACATCAGCCACGAAGACATCCGCATTATTGACCACAGCGCTGCCACCAACAACAAAATCAACGATATTAGGCTAGATGAATTGGCGGGGTGATGAGTTGTCATAAATTTAAAGTGCCATAGAGCTTCCACTCTTTAGCTTTCCCCGTATGACTGCAAAAATTCATTCTCAGCCAAATTTTTGCTAGATAGCTCAGACTATATTATGATAATCATTATCATTATGATTCTTTTATCCGACTTCCTTAATTTATTTCCGAAATTAAACCATTATGAGAAAGCTAATCCAGAGCCGATCAGTATTTCTGATGATTGCTGGAGTCTTAGTTGGCTGTACAACGCATCCTACTCCTCAAAACCTTGGCCACCAAAAACCCTTAGTAATCGCGGCCAGTAGCGTCATTTGTGATCTAACCAAAGAAATTGCCCAAGAAACGATCGATCTAAAATGTTTGATTGCTCCTGGCACCGACCCTCATTCTTATAAACCGACCCCCGCCGATCGACAGGCGATCGATCAGGCTCAACTAATTCTCTATGGGGGCTATAACCTAGAACCCAGTATTACTAAATTAGTCCGCACCAGTCGAAATCCGGCACCAAAAGTAGCGATCAATGAAATAGCTGTGCCCCAGCCCCTGACCATGACCGAAGATGGGAAACCAGAAACTGACCCCCATATTTGGCATAATGCCCAAAATGGCATCAAAATCGTAGCCGCGATCCAGTCCAGGCTCCTGAAAATAAATCCGGCTCAGGTCGATCGATATAATCGCAACGCTAAAAATTTAACTACTCAAATTGGTCAAATCGATACCTGGATTAGGGCGCAGATCAATACTATTCCTAGCAAATCGCGGCAGTTAGTCACCACCCATGATGCCTTAGGCTATTATGCCAACGCTTACCAAATACCGGTTGCCAGTGCTTTACAAGGTCTAAGTACCGAAGAAAAGCCAACTCCAGCTGGCCTGAAGAAATTAGTAGATGAAATTAAAAAAACTGGCGTACCCACAATTTTTGGAGAGGTCACCGCCAGCTCCAAAATACTGGAACAGGTCGCCAAAGAAGTCCATGTTCAGATTTCTGCTCAGCCGCTATTTACAGATGGCTTGGGGGCGGCTGGTAGCGACGGTGAAACATATCAAAAAATGCTCATTGCCAACACTCAGACGATTGTTACGGGTTTAGGTGGGAAGTTTCAGCCATTCATCGTTCCATAGCATAATGGAAGCTGGTTAGTGTTGATTGTTGGTGTTGATTCTACAGTACAAGTATTCTTATTAGCCAAATACTGATCGCTGCGCTTGGGCCAATCGCGATCGAAAGCCCTAAAATCAAGAAGTTCACCTAGGAATCGCCTTAAATCTTTTATATGCATCGTACCGCCACCATTCCTGGGGGACTTACCGCCACTACCGACAGCCTAATCTTGATCGAGCAAACTCCTGCTCCGATCGTCATCATCACCTCCGCTGACACCGACATCCAAGCCCTCGCTCAAGCCTGGGCGCAATTGCCACCCGGATTTCCTGAACTGCGAGCGCTGAATATTCTGGCCTTGCAACAGCAAATGACGATCGATCTCTATGCCGAAGAGGTGCTATCCCAAGCCCAGGTAATTGTCATTCGGCTGCTGGGGGGCATTGGCTACTGGTCTTATGGCTTAGAAGTCGTCCAAGAACTAGTTGAAAGAACCGGTGCCGCCCTCATTTTAATTCCCGGTGACGACCAGCCCGATTTGTCGCTGCTCAGTCGATCGACCTTACCCCTCAACGATGTCAATCAGGTCTGGCGCTACTTTATCGAAGGTGGTACCGAAAACCTCAAGCAATCACTATACTTCTTAGCCAATCGCTGCCTAAAGTTAGACTACGAATATCAACTACCCCAGCCCGTTCCCAAAGTCGGCATTTATCCCTTTCCAGTCAGCGACCGCTCTAAACCACAGGTCGGAATTCTATTCTATCGGGCGCACTATCTAGTCGGCAACACCGCCGCGATCGATGCCCTCTGTCAATCCCTGATGGACTGCCACCTTACTCCTGTCCCGATCTTTGTCTCTTCCTTGCGTGACCCGGAAGTGCAAGCCGGATTAATGAGCTATTGCCAACCTGGGGTTAAAGTACTTCTCAACACCACAAGCTTTTCCTTAATCACTCCCGCACCACTATATCCAGTCATGCCTACCGAGCTGGATACTAATACCCTCTGGGCAAATTTGGATGTACCAATTCTGCAAGTAATCTTAAGTGGTGGTGGCTTGGACGAATGGCAATCGCAACTGAATGGCTTGTCACCGCGTGACACGGCTATGAATGTTGCTCTGCCAGAAGTGGACGGTCGAATCATTAGTCGAGCTGTTTCTTTCAAAGCTGTCTTCTCCAAACATCCGGTTCTCCAAACCGAAGTTCTGGGCTATCAGCCTTTAGCTGATCGCATCCAGTTCGTGGCCGAGCTAGCCGCTAATTGGGTAAAGCTAGGTCAAGTACCAGTATCCGATCGCAAGGTGGCTCTAATTTTGGCAAACTATCCCAACCGCGATGGGCGACTAGCTAACGGCGTGGGATTAGATACCCCAGCAAGTTGTGTCGAGATCCTAAAAGCACTCCAAGCTGAAGGTTACACCACTACAGAGTTACCACAGACTGGTGATGAATTAATCCAGTGGTTGACTAGAGGCATTACTAACGATCCGGAAGGCCGATCGATCCGACCAGCCCCACAAGGTTTAGATTTAGCAGACTATCAAGAATTTTTCACTAACCAGCCTGTCACTGTACAAGCAGCTATTAATCTGCGCTGGTCAGAACCAAGCGGTGATTTTCCGGTGGCTGGTATCCAACTGGGTAATATTTTCGTCGGCATTCAACCCGCCCGGGGCTACGATCTCGATCCCAGCTTGAACTATCATGCTCCCGATTTAGAGCCCACCCACGACTACTTAGCTTTTTATCAATGGGTGCGATCGATCTTCGGTGCCCAGGCGATCGTTCATGTCGGCAAGCATGGCAACTTGGAATGGCTACCCGGAAAAAGTTTAGCGCTATCCAACTGTTGCTATCCCGAAGTAGCGTTGGGAGCAATGCCTCACTTTTATCCTTTTATCGTTAACGACCCCGGCGAAGGTGCCCAGGCCAAACGACGTGCCCAAGCAGTGATCCTCGATCATCTCACCCCACCGATGACTAGAGCAGAACTGTATGGAGATTTGCAAGCCCTCGAAAATCTGGTGGATGAATACTACGAAGCCATAAGCTTAAATCCTGGTCGAATGCCCTTGGTGCAGGAAAAAATAGTGGCACTATTAGTGGCTAGCAATCTCCATGAAGATTTGGGGATTGTCGTTACCGCCGATGAGTTACGGCAGCGGTTTGGAGATGCGGTGTTAAATCATTTAGACAGGTCGCTCTGTGAAATTAAAGAAGCTCAAATCCGGGATGGATTACATATCCTCGGCCAATGTCCCAGCGGCGACCAGTTGCGAGATTTAATCATTGCGATCGCTCGTCATCCTCAAGCTGGCAGAAGGGGTTTAACCAGAGCAATTGCTCAAGATGCTGGTTGGGATTTTGATCCGTTAAAAGTTGATCCAGCGTTACCTGTCCCAGGGGAATGGCGCAATGCCGGGCAAGTCGTGGAATCGATCGAACAGCAAGCTCAACTATTGGTATCAGCATTAATAAATAACAGACATCTATCTCCCCCTATTCCAGAAGCTACAAACACTGATCGAGAACTCCAGTGGATTACTCAATGCCTATTACCAAACCTCCAACAAACCAGCCAAGAAATCACTAACCTATTACAGGGCTTAAATGGTGGCTACATTCCTAGTGGTCCAGCCGGTGCCCCCACTCGCGGTCGATCAGAAGTATTACCTACTGGCCGCAATTTTTACTCTGTTGATATTCGCGCTGTCCCCACCGAAAGCGCTTGGGACGTAGGACGCAAAGCCGCTGAAGCGTTGATCGAACGCTATACCCAAGAACATGGCGAATATCCGCGCACTCTCGGCTTGTCTATTTGGGGAACGGCCACCATGCGCACTGGTGGTGACGACCTGGCCGAAGCTCTAGCGCTGTTGGGAGTTCGACCAGTATGGGATGGGATGTCGCGACGGGTAGTAGACTTTGAGATTTTGCCGTTATCCGTATTAGATCGTCCCCGTGTAGATGTGACTTTGCGGATTTCCGGGTTCTTTCGCGATGCTTTCCCCAATTTGATTGATCTATTCAATCAAGCCGTAACCGCCGTAGCTGCTTTAGATGAACCAGCCGATCAAAATCCCTTGGCCGCTCAAGTTCAAACGGAAACTGCCAATTGGTTGACAGCCGGAGTAGACGAGCAAGAAGCGATCGATCGTTCCTCCCACCGAGTATTTGGCTCTAAACCAGGCGCATATGGCGCGGGATTACAGGGTTTAATTGATTCCCAAAACTGGTCGAATGACCAGGACTTAGCTAATGCTTACATTAACTGGAGTAGCTATACCTATAGTGGTAATGGGGTCGGCAAAGCGGCACCGGAGGCTTTTCAGTGCCGCCTCGGTGACATGCAAGTGGTGCTCCAAAACCAAGACAATCGAGAACATGATCTGCTGGATTCGGACGACTACTATCAATTCCAAGGGGGTTTAACCGCCGCCGTTCGATCGATCAGTGGCCAGCAACCAGCCACCTATTTTGGCGATAACGCCTTGACCGAGAATCCAAAAGTCCGATCGCTCTCTGAGGAAATTGCCAAGGTCTATCGATCGCGGGTGGTGAATCCCAAGTGGATCAGCGGCGTGATGCGTCATAGTTACAAAGGAGCCTTTGAAATGGCCGCTACTGTGGATTTCTTGTTTGCCTACGATGCTACCGCCCATTGTGTCGCTGACCATATGTATGAGGGCGTAGCTGAGGCTTATCTATTTGATCCGCAAGTGCAGGATTTTGTAAAACAGCATAATCCTTGGGCAGCTAGAGATATGGCCGATCGACTATTAGAAGCCCACCAGCGGGGTTTATGGGCAACAGCTAAGCAAGAAACCCTCGATCAGCTTCAGGAAATTTCTTTAGAAATGGAGGGCGAAGTGGAGAACACTCTCACCCCCTAGCATTTGGGTTAAGAAATCACCTCTCAAAACCAGAGCTTAGCTCCCCAGACTTTTCGCTTGCTCCAGGGCATCTTGATAGTTAGCATCACTACCCTGTTTTTTGTATATTTCAGCCGATCGTTGATAATCAGCGATCGCCTTTTTCTTATTTCCTAAAACAGCATGAACACCACCTCGGTTGTAATAGGCCATAGCATACTGAGCATCTAATTGAATAGCCTTATCATAATCAGCCACCGCTTTTTCATATTTCTTCAGTCCATAGAAAGCAGCGCCGCGATTAGTATAATTAATGGCATTTTTAGGCTCTATTTGCACTGCTTTGTTATGATCAGCAATTGCTTTGTCATAGTTCTTTAATTCATAGTAAGCCAGACCCCGATTAGTGTAGGCTATGGCATACTGAGAATTTAGTTGGAGGGCTTTATCAAAATCGGTAATTGCTTTCTTGTACTTTTTGAGTTCGTAGTAGTCTAAGCCTCTATTGGTATAAGTCACCGCATTTTTAGAGTTTAGTTGGATCGCTTGATCGTAATCGGCAATCGCTTTGTTGTACTGCTTAAGTTCGTCGTAGGCAAAAGCGCGATTGACATAAGTAAATAAATCTTTGGGATTTAATTGAGTAACCTTGTTGTAGTCAGCGATCGCCTTGTCATATTTTTTCAGTTTGCTATGGATCGTGGCACGGTTATAGTAAGCTTTCTCATTTTTAGGATCGACCCGCACTACTCTGTCATAATCAGCGATCGCCTTGTCATATTGCTTCAATTTGCCGTAGGCTACGCCACGATTGTAATAGGCCTCAGTATTTTTAGAATTTAGCTGAATTGTCTTACTGTAGTCGGGGACAGCCTTTTCGTATTTTTCCAGCTGGCTATAAGCAGTGGCTCGTTCATAATAAGCGATCGCATTTTGTGGATCTACCTTAACTACTTGATCAAAATCAGCAATTGCTTTGTCATGTTTAGCTAATTTATTGTGGGCAACGCCACGATTAAAATAAGCAACAGTATTTTTAGGATCCAGCTGAGTTACCTTGCTGTAATCAGCGATCGCTCTAGTGTAGCTCTTCAGTTTATCGTAAGCTGTGCCCCGAATAAAATACAGCCGCGCATTTTGCGGACTACTGGCAATGGCTTGGTTCATATCTATCAACATGCCGCGATAGTCGTTTTTGCCCTCTTTTGCCACCGCACTGTTAATTAAACTATCCACAGATTTTTTAGGTTTAGTGGATTTAGATGGCTTAGAAGGCGCAGTAATCGTTTCTAAGTCCGTCGCTGCGGAATTTTTTTGTTCAGCTGAGAGCGTCAAAGCAGAAACAGACAATGCACAACTAATTAAGAAGGCATTTCCCAAGAGGGCAACAGACAAAAGACGACTATTCATATACAAGGCTGTATGGCTTGAACTGATTTACTGACTTGATGTTACCGTAAAATTTGCCGCTGCATCCGCCCAGATATGATTAATACTTATAAAAAATAGTCTGAATAATTATAAATTATTATCAAGTGTCAATTCTGACCTCCTGCCAACATCGTCAGACCGAATCTGAAAATCTTTAGCCGTTAACCATTGACTATCATTCATGTATTGGGCGATAATGGTTTGCTGTTCCTCTGCTCGGATCAGGTCATTAATACATCAAGTCTTGCTCAGATATTGTTCAGAGTAGGCACCTGTACGGCAAATTAATCTAAAATCTATGACTTACGCAATTATTGAAACTGGTGGCAAGCAAATGCGGGTAGAAGCCGGTCGCTTCTACGACATTGAGCTGCTCCATGTTGAAGAAAAAGGTGCTGTTACCATCCACCAAGTACTAATGGTCGCTGATGGTGACAACGTTACTATTGGCCAACCGCTGGTAGCTGGGGCTGTTGTCAACGGCACTGTAGTTCGCCACATGCGCGGTCGCAAGGTCATCGTATACAAGATGCAACCTAAGAAAAAGACTCGTAAAAAACGTGGTCACCGTCAAGAAATCACCCGCTTAATGATTGATTCGATCGTTGTTAAGTAATATCGCATTCCATAATCGAGGCAAATCATGGCAAGTAAAAAGGGTACAGGTAGTACTAGAAACGGGCGCGATTCTAACGCCCAGCGCTTAGGGGTTAAGCTTTACGGCGGTCAAGTAGCAAAGGCTGGCTGTATTATTGTGCGTCAACGGGGTACCACTGTTCATGCTGGTAACGGCGTTGGCATCGGCAAAGATTACACACTTTTCGCTTTAGTGGACGGTGTTGTCACTTTTGAGCGACGCGGTAAAAATGGCAAGAAAGTTAGCGTTTATGCTCCAGTAGCTTAAGTTCGCAGCTGCAACGCAAGCCCTAGATTCCGACCAGAATCTAGGGCTTCTGTTTTGATTGGGCGATGTGGAAAAACAGTGCATCAAAAAGCCCACAAGACAAATCTAAAAGATTTGATTTGTCTTGTGGGCTTAAAAGTAAGCTGGTGGACAGACTCGAACTCCCGACCGGCTGATTACAAATCAGCTGCTCTACCAACTGAGCTACACCAGCATTTATTCATTCGTATCTAAGGATAACATACCCCAGGTTCATTTGAATATTTACATCTGGATCAAATTTCCACTAACATCAGCAAAGAGATCGGAAATAGTCCGCCCAACGGCGCATTAGACGGTAGATTGAAAAATATAGAGGCAACGAAAATGGTGTGGTGGCGGCAATTACTAAAATTATCTCAGCGACGATCGCTCGCCCTGGCCGTTACCATTTGCTGTTTGTTAGTGGGCTTAAATAGCTGTACGCCCCAGAATAGCGTCGAAGTCACCTTGGTTTCCTATACCGTCACCAAAGCCGCCTACCAACAGATTACCGACAACTTTGCGGAAGAGTGGCAAAAAAGCCATCAGCAGCAGGTGGTTTTCAACCAAAGCTATGGTGCTTCTGGTTCTCAGTCGCGAGCGGTGGCTGATGGCCTAGAGGCTGATGTGGTGGCGCTTTCTCTGCAACCAGACATCGATAAAATCCGCAAGGCCGGACTAATTGATAAAGGTTGGGAGGATGAATTGCCTAACCAGTCGATCGTCAGTCAATCGGTGGTGGCACTGATTTCCCAACCGGGAAATCCCAGACAGATTAAGACCTGGTCAGATTTAGCCCAACCCGGCTTGAAAATTATTACTGCCAACCCCAAAAGCTCTGGGGTGGCCAAGTGGAACTTTTTGGCCATCTGGGGGGCGTTAGCCAAAGAGTTGCCCGGTCAAGAAACCCAAGTTTTTGAGCAAGTCCAAAAGATTTATCAAAATGCGATCGTCCTGGCCAAGGATGCGCGAGAAGCCAGTGATACCTTTTTTAAGCAAGGTCAGGGGGATGTGCTGATTACTTACGAAAATGAAGCGATTTTGATTGGGCAAAAAGGTGAGAAGCTAGACTTTGTATCGCCGCCCGTGAACATCTCGATCGATAACCCGGTGGCGATCGTTGATCAGAATGTCCGCAAACACCAAAATCAAGTCGTAGTCGCAGCTTTTGTGAAATATTTATTTACCCCTGCCGCTCAACGGGAATTTGCCAAAGTTGGCTTCCGGCCAATTTTGCCAGCAGTTTACCAAGAATTTAAACAGCAGTACCAAAAAGTCGATAAGCCTTTTAAGGCCAAAGAAATCGGTAGCTGGTCGGATATTCAGGCCAAGTTTTTTACGGAGGGCGGATTGTTCGATCGCATTGAGGCCAACCTAAAAAAATGACGAATCTTACTATTGATCGAAACAAGAAAGCACCGAGCTTGTACAACTCCTGGCCGTGGCGGATCACGATCAGCTATTTAATCATCATGTTGCTGCTGCCGATCGCCGCCCTGGTGACTAAGGCACTGACGATCGATGCTGGTAAATTCTGGAAAATCGCCACCGATTCGATCGCTATTTCCGCCTACGAAGTCACCTTCGTAACTGCCTTAGCAGCGGCGCTAATCAACGGTGTATTTGGTACGTTAGTGGCCTGGGTATTGGTGCGCTACGATTTCCCCGGCAAAAAAATCATCAACGGCATCATTGATTTACCCTTTGCGCTGCCTACTTCCGTGGCAGGTTTAACTCTGGCGACGGTCTATAGCCCCAAAGGTTGGGTGGGCGGTTTACTGGCACCTTTTGGCATCCGCATTGCTTTCACTCGGTTGGGGGTAATGGTGGCGATGCTGTTTATTTCTTTGCCCTTCGTGGTGCGGACTTTGCAGCCAGTCTTGGAAGAAATGGAAAAAGAAATGGAGGAAGCGGCTTGGAGTCTAGGGGCAACACCAGGTCAGACTTTTTGGAAAGTGACCTTACCGCCTTTGCTGCCAGCGATTTTAACCGGTACGACCTTGGGCTTCTCGCGGGCAGTGGGTGAATATGGTTCGATCGTGATGGTAGCCGCCAATCGACCCTATCAAGATTTAATTGCTTCGGTGTTGATTTGGCAGAAGCTAGAGAATTATGATCTGGTGGGGGCGACGGTGATTGGGACAGTTCTGCTGGTGATTTCGCTGGCGATGTTGTTGGTGATTAATGGGTTACAAGCTTGGGGTCAAAGATATCGATCGAGGTAAGATTGACACTCTCCGCTCTAAAGAGATGGAGATTCTTGAACAGCCCATATTCGGACTCTCAAAGGTGTAGTCAATGCGCCGCTACTGATTCCCTTAAGGCATAGCCCTAAAGTTACCGCTACTTTTCTAATAATGTTTGCTGCTCCATTGCAGTCAGCATTGATTTTTGTGCCATCAGCACTACGGTATAACCCACGAGATACACGTCTTCCAGATTTTTTCCACCCTTCAGGTTTTGCACCGAACACAGGCAGAATATCCGAATCTAGAAAACTTGCTTTACTGGTGTAGCTTTCTTCTGTCTCAATAAATTGAATCCCATACTGTTCACACAGTTGGAAGATTCTATCCTTAAGCTTAGCCGTTGGAATCTGGACAAACTTTTGATTATTTTTTCTCCCCATGTCTGCGCCATCTTTTTGACCCTTGTTCCAGCCAAATACAATTATTCCAATGTTATTTGCTAGACAGTGGTCAACAACTATTCTCGCTGCCTTGTTAATAGCATCTCGGACTTGTCTATTACGCTTTTCGGTAATAGTAGCCAGCTTCTTAGACCAAAATCCTTGGGGCTTTTTATCTTTGATGTTAGAGATCTGCTTATTGTAAAACTGGTTCAAAGACTTGAGCTTTAAGCCATCCACTATAAAAGATGTCCCAATATTGCTCAGGCAAGTTAACCAGTTGTTTAAGCCATGGTTAATCCCTAAAACTTTAGCCGCATCAAGATTGGCTTCCTGAGACCTGATTGACTGACAAAAGTATTTATCCAAATCCTAGAATCCTTACTCTAAGGG
>CAXTSX010000013.1:0-79320 GCA_964247085.1 uncultured bacterium | reverse complement strand
TTCCATCAAACCTTGTTCTGCCAACTACTTCAAGCTTTTTGTCCGGTACTGAGGTTCAATATATATTCAACGGTTAGTCGGGTGCCTCTAATTACTGGTTTACCTGCCATGATGTTGGGATTGGTGGTGACTCGGTGCAAAAGTTCTTGGTCTGGCATGGTTTTGAAATTTGGTGAGATTTAGGAGCGACCAAGTTGATCGTAACTTAGTTGATTGGCTCAGGACAAGTGTTATTCAGTGGTGATTTACATTGTGATATTGATCGACTTTGATGGCGATCGCTTCGCTGATGTTAAATTAAGCCGATCTATCTCCCTTCAGAAATACGGCTCGAATCGAATAACCAGCTGTCGCCAATGATCGATTCGAGCCTATTGAACAGAAGCGGTAAAAAGTAGTCTGGCTCGTGGAGGCGATTTTGGGTGAACTAGTTGTCAAAATCTGCGGGGTGATGCCTTGTTGCTGGGCAATTTGATCGATGATGGACTTGCTGAGATTGATAACTTACATTGACTTTAAAGAATTACTAGATATGAGTAGAAGCATAGACCACGACCAGTTATTCAAGCAGCTACTAACGACTTTCTTTCTGGAGTTTTTAGAACTATTTACACCAAACTTCTTTGCAGCGATCGATCCTGCTAGTCTGGAAATTCTGCCGCTAGAATACTTTACTGACATCGAAGCTGGCGAACGCAAGGCGATGGATGTCATTGTCAGAGTCAATTTATTGGGTCGTCCCAATGCTCCAGCCAGCAGTCGGGTATCGGTAGTCGTCAACTGCGAACACCAATCCAGTAGCCAAGCTAATTTTCATCGGCGAATGTTTTTTTACTTCGCGCAACTGCACCGGAAATACTTACAGCCAGTTTATCCAATCGCGTTATTTTCCTTCGACGAACCATATCGACTGGAACGGGATTCCTATCAGGTGCGAGTTCCGGGGTTACAGGTGATGGATTTTAATTTTCTGACGATCCAACTCAATCGCCTAGATTGGAGAGAGTTTTTGACTCGACCAAATCCAGTGGCAGCGGCGTTAATGGCCAAGATGGAAATCGACCCCGCAGATCGCCCACGAGTTAAGGTCGAGTGTTTGCGGATGATTGCCAATCTCAAGTTGGATAAAGCGAGAACCTTCCTGCTATCTGGATTCATTGATAATTACTTGCGGTTGAATCCGATCGAGGAGCAGCAGTTTTTGGTTGAAGTTGATAAAATTAAATTACCTACAGAACGGGAAAATGTAATGGAAATTACTACTAGTTGGATGGAGCAAGGGCAAGAGTCAGCAACACGGGAATTAGTAATCAAACTTCTAACTCGTAAATTCGGCAATCTTTCCCTGGAACTTTTAGCGCGGGTGAATGGGTTGAAGCTTGATCGAGTGGAAGTTTTGGCTGAAGATTTGTTGGACTTTACTGGTGTGGGTGATTTGGAGCGGTGGCTGGCAGTTTGATTTGGTTGAATACAGTTGGAACCTGGTTCGATCACCATCAAAGTTGATCGCTTCGCTGATGTTAGATTAAGCTGATCGATCTCCCTTCAGAAATACGTCTTTATCGAATAACCAGCCGTCGCCGATGATCGATTCCAGCCTATTAATCAGCAGAGGTAGAAAGTAGTCTGGATCGTTGAGGCGATTTTGAATTATCCAGTCGTTGTAATCAGTTTGTGTTGTGATGCCTTGTTGCTCGGCGGCATAAAGAATAATTTCACCGCTGAGTTCGATGAGTTGGTCGAGTTCGGGGTGTTTGTAGTGGTGACAAAAATGAATGGCGGCGGCACCAAGCAATGCTTCTAGTGGATTACCGGTGGGGATTTTTCGACAGATATATCCAATGAGGTGAATAGCACTTTGGAGGTTGGTGGGGGGTAGTTTGAGGGTGAGCCAGAGGGATTGGGCAAGATAGCCGATCGAATCGGGTTCGTTGTCGAGGCCTAAACTATTGAGAACGTCAATTAAACTACCATAGTCACTGATCGCACCCAACAATGTAGCTGCTTGTAAATAAAGGTCTTGCTTTAGTGCTGCATCACCTTGTTGACCAGCAATAGTAGCCATATGATACAAAGAATGTGCTTCTCCTTGGCGATTGCCGATTTCTCTGTGCATATTGATCGATTGCTCACTCAGAGCCAGAGCTTGGGTTGAATCTCCTAAGGTTTGGTAAATAATCGACATCATATCCAAAGAATCTGCTTCTCCTTGGCGATTGCCGATTTCTCTGTGCATATTGATCGATTGCTGAGAGAGTGCCAGAGCTTCGGTTGAATCTTCTAAGATTTGGTAAATCATCGACATCTGACGCAAAGAAGTCGCTTCCCCTTGGCGATTGCCGATTTCTCTGTCTATCTCGATCGATTGCTGAGAGAGTGCCAGAGCTGTGATTAAATCTCCTAAGATTTGGTAAATAATCGACATCATATGCAAAGAATCCGCTTCCCCTCTCCTATCGCCGATTTCTCTTTTTATCTCGATCGATTGCTGAGAGAGTGCCAGAGATTGGGTTAAATCTCCTAAGATTTGGTAAATATTCGACAGCTGATGCAAAGAAGTCGCTTCCCCTTTCCTATCGCCGATTTCTCTAAATATCTCAATCGATTGCTGAGAGAGTGCCAGAGATTGGGTTAAATCTCCCAAGATTTGATAAATAATCGACATCTGATACAAAGAAGCCGCTTCCCCTTTCCTATCGCCGATTTCTCTTTTTATCTCGATCGATTGCTCACTCAGAGCTAGAGCATAGGGTAAATCTCCTAAGGTTTGATAAATAATCGATAGGTTGTAAATAATTGTGCTATTTTTTTGCAAAAACAAAGTTTTTTCACAAATATCTCTTGCTTCACGATAACGACTGCGGTTGATCCAGCCACTAGATAATCTTTGCGCCATCTCAATCGCAATCTCCGCATTCCGACCCAACATTGCCAACCGATAAGTTTCCAGCAATTGCTCTTCGTTAAAAAACTCCGCCTCCTCAATCCAAAATTGATGCAGTATCTTTATTCCACTCGCTGCCAACTCCTGCTGATTACCAGGCACCACCAAACCCAACACCTTCGGCACCCGCACCAAATCATCACTCAAACCCCATTCCAACAGCCCCAAAGCCTTCGATCTAGCTACAAACCCCTCTAACCCCACCAAATCAAAACAAATCGACTGCAACACTGCCAACGGCACAGGCAACTCAAACAACATTCCCCGCTCCAACATCTCCACCAATCCCGGCTCCTGCTGCGCCAACAGCCCTTCCGCCAAAATACTCTCCAAATAATCCTGTTGCTTCCCCTCCATCGCCATCAAAATCAAATCACTATCCGTGCGCCCATCCTTTAGCACATCATTCAACCACCACATCAAACGCGGATAACCATCCGCAATCTCCTGCGCTTTGCTCTGTAAAGCTTCATCCACCCCAGACTTAGCCTGGAAAGCCGGTAACCGCCGATACAACTTGTCAGTATCTTTACCCATCCCCACTACCTCCAACCGCTGCATCTTGCGATCGAAATTACCAGGCAACGCCACATCATAACGACTCGTCACCATAACTCGATGCATTACCCCCGACTTAGCAATGCTATCTAGTAACGCCCGCAAAGGCTCCACCACCGCCGCCTTTAGCACCGGCTGACCATCACTGCGCAGCTCCAGATTGTCCTCAAAATTATCTAACAAAAACACAATACGCTGATTTTGTCGCTGATCGGTATCCTTCAAGGCAGTCGTCAGCCGATGAGTTAAAGATCCCGCAGCGGCTAGAGCCTCAGTCTTGTCTGGGTAATATTCACACAGCTTATTCACCAACAAGCTTTCATCAAAAATACCCGTAAAAACCAGCTTGTGATAAGCAGGCATTAATCGATCGAGCAACCGACAAGCGATCGAACTCTTCCCCGCCCCTCGCAAACCATGCAGCCAAATCCCCAAGTTATTTGGAGATTTCAACGCCTTTAAACTCTGCTGCAAATAGCGCCGCCGCCCCACAAAAGCATCTTTTCCCGCCACCCGCACCAAACCCTGCGAATCTAAAAACTCTTCATCGTCACTAGCCTCCGCTGGCCGACACCGCACATCATCGGCTGGTGACACGACTAACGCCACATCCCAAGCCCCAAACTCCGCATAAAGCCGCAACAAACACCAATCTGGCACATCTGCCTGAATCAAATCTTGGTAAGTCAGCACCAAAGATTCTGCTAGTGTTACACCCGCTGCCAAAGATTTATACAACACCATCGCCGCTGCGATCGCCCCCTTGTCGGCCACCGGACGACCCCAACCCAACACCGCTGGCGCTCCTTGCTGCACCAAACTCGCTGCCAACGAAGTAGTCGCACTCCGACCACTCTGAGCCGTCCGACAACCCGACAAAAACATCAGTGGCGGATAGCGCAGCCGAAACACAGCGTCAAAATCGGCTAGCTGGGCATCGACTCGATTTCCTTCCGGCGACTCCGTAATAAAATACGGCACCCCATCACGGATATTGGCATGACCACTGAGATGAAAAATATCAAAATGATTCTGCGGAAATCGTCGCCAAAACCCCTGCAATTCTTCCAAGCAGCCACTTTCTTCCACCCGCAAATCCATCGCTAAATCTTGAGTTTCCTGTAGAATCAGTGCTTCTTCTGCCTCAAAATCTAAACTAGGTGATACATCGATCGGATCAGTGGCCATAAACAATGTCCGCAGTTGGCGCGAAGCTGGCTCTCTAGAAGTTTTGGGTTGCTGGAAACCACCCACCACCCGCACCGGAATGATCGATCGAGCTACCAAAAATCCTTCATAGAACATCACTTCCCAAGGCAATCCACCCAACTGTTCTTGGGCATCAATCGCCAGCACCAAACCTTGACGATTTTGGGCAATTGCCCCCGCTAACCAGCGTTCCGTGCCATCTAGCCAATCAAATAACTGTCGCCCCAACTGCGCTAAGTGCGGATTAGTTGTGGTGAAATCTCGATCGATAAAATCATAAAGTCCCGCAATCTCAGCCAGCTTTAGCCTTCTGGATTGATATTGGGTCTGGCCTGGTAGCGAATAACGTAGCTCTGCAAGCTGTTGATCGATCGGCTTCAATTCCAGGCACACCACATTAATCAGATTACCGCTACATTAATATTTCAATATTAACATGAGCCTGTTTGGTTGGCTAAGATACATCATCCAAAAACATGCCTAAATATCAACGCAGTTAGGTGCTTGTTTTTGACCATGCCTGGAAACCGGCACCCGCAAAACCAACACCAAAAAGTACCCCCGATACGACAAACAACAGACTAAAAACTGGTAAAAAATAGCCAACGAACCCAATGATCGTGGAAAGTATCCAAACAACAGCTATCCACCGAGGTAGCTTATGGGCTATCCAGGAGCCGATCGCAAACAAACTTAAACCTACAACAAATATTGATGCTCCGATCGCATACATTTTGACTCCAGAGATTGTGCCAGTCCGAATCACCCCGATACCAATGATCGCCAGCAAGAATCCCCAAAATCCCCACAACTTAGATTCCTGATGCTGAAATCCATACAAGCCGATCATGCCCAATATAATAAATATGTCAGTCAGGAGATAAAGCAGTTCGAGCGTCACGCTTGGCAGCGAGCTGGGTAAAAACGAGTTAACGCCTCGCATAATTCCTGCGATGATCGCTGCTAAACCACCCCACCTAATTAGATTTGTACTAGACATCAAGCAAAACTCCAGGTGAAAAGTCAGGAATCAGACCAGAGAAAGCGTTTAGACTGATATTTAGATTTAGTCTAAAAAATCTGATGGCGATCGACAGCCTTTTCCAACAACTTGTAATAGTCGCCACCACAAAATAGTCAGATTTTATTCATCAATTAAAATTAGCCGGGATCGATCTTTGACTAGAAACGATAAATCTTATATCGATCGAAAGGGACGAGTCATGAAACCACCACAGCAGTGAATTATTATCCTAAAAGTGAGTTGGATTGACTATTTCTCCACCATTTAAACGTATGATGGAAGCGTTAAAGGCGGGTTTATTTAGCGGGTCAAAATGCGGATTTTATTTGTGGCAGCAGAGGCGGTTCCCCTGGCCAAAGTAGGGGGAATGGGAGATGTCGTGGGTGCATTACCCAAGTTTTTACGGAAATTAGGACATGATGTGCGCGTTTTCATGCCTTACTATGGGTCTCTAATTAACAAGGTGACGATCCCCGCTGAGCCGGTGTGGAATGGTTACGCCATGTTCAACGACTTTGCTGTCTATGAGACCCTGCTGCCTGATACTGACGTGCCGCTGTACCTGTTTGGACATCCGGTTTTTGACCCGCCGCGTATTTATGGTGGTGAGGATGAAGATTGGCGTTTCACTTTCTTCGCCAACGGGGCAGCGGAGTTTGCTTGGAATTACTGGAAACCAGAAATTATTCACTGCCATGATTGGCACACTGGCATGATTCCGGTTTGGATGCACCAAGATCCCGAAATCAATACCGTCTTTACGATCCACAACTTGGCTTATCAAGGTCCCTGGCGTTGGTATCTCGATCGCATTACTTGGTGTCCTTGGTATATGCAGGGTCACAATACCTTGGCGGCTGCGGTGCAGTATGCCGATCGAGTTAACACAGTCTCGCCCACCTATGCCGAGCAAATCAAGACGATCGAATATGGTGAAAAAGTCGAAGGACTAATGTCCTTCATTGGCGATAAGCTGTCGGGGATTGTGAATGGGATTGATACGGAACTAAATGATCCTGCCATCGATAAAGCATTAGTCAAAAATTTTACCGCCGACACCTTAGAAAATCGGGCGGTCAACAAAGCGGGTCTCCAGCAGGAAGTCGGTTTAGTGGTAAACCCCGATGTGTTTTTGGTGGGCATGGTCTCGCGCTTAGTCGAGCAAAAGGGCTTGGATCTATTGCTGCAAACTCTTGATCGGTTTTTGGCTTATACCGATGCTCAGTTTGTGTTGTTGGGTACTGGCGATCGTAACTACGAAACTCAGCTTTGGCAGTTAGCCTCCCGCTATCCGGGTCGGATGGCAACTTACTTGATGTACGACGATGGTTTGTCCCGGCGGGTTTACGGCGGAGCTGATGCTTTCTTGATGCCCAGCCGTTTTGAACCCTGTGGTATTAGCCAAATGATGGCGATGCGCTATGGGTGTGTGCCGATTGTCCGCCGCACTGGTGGTTTGGTGGATACTGTTTTCCATCACGATCCAATTCATAGCCAAGGTACTGGCTACTGCTTCGATCGATACGAGCCACTGGATTTATATACCTGCATGGTACGGGCTGGGGAAGGTTTCCGCTATCGCGAACAGTGGAAAGCATTACAGCAGCGGGGCATGGCTGAAGATTTGAGTTGGGATAAGTCGGCCTTAGAGTACGAAAAACTCTATCAGGCTATTAAACCCGTAACTATCTCAACACCAGCCTAAGCTAACAGCATCTGCCGATCGAACACCTTTCCAAACACCGCAATGACCTGCTGCTGCACTGTGGCCAGGTCAATGTCAGGGATAAATTCTTGGATACTACCAACCTGTCGATCGGCAATGCCACAGGGGACAATTTGCTGAAAACCGCTCAGGTCGTTACAAACATTGATGGCAAAGCCGTGCATGGTTACCCAACGACTAACTTTAATGCCGATCGCCGCAATTTTTTTGTCGGCTAGCCATACCCCAGTCAATCCTGGGATCCGCTCGGCGTTAAGATCATACAAAGCTAAAAGCTGAATTACTACTTCTTCCAGCTGTCGCAGGTACCAATGTAAATCTGGCTGATAGTGGTGTAAATTAAGAATTGGGTAGCCGACCAGTTGGCCAGGGCAGTGGTAAGTAACCTCACCACCTCGTTCAATCCGATGAATTTCATAGTTATGCTGCGCTGGGAATTTGACGAATTCATCGCTAGATCCTTGACCCAACGTATAAACCGGCGGATGTTGGAGAAGTAGTAGTCGATCGCTCTGCTGTGGATCATCAATCAGACTACGCTGCAACTGTTTTTGCCAATCCCATGCTGTTTGATAAGGTATAATCCCCAGCTGGGATACAATTATTGCTCTAGTTATGACTGGTGCTAAATCCATTGATTTACTGAAGAACAAACTTCTCGATCGCCACCGCCACCCCATCTTCATCTACCGACGGCGCTACCCAATCAGCATAAGCTTTTACTGGCTCCGGCGCATTTCCCATCGCGACCCCCCAACCAGCGTAGGCTAGCATTTCTACATCATTATAGTTATCCCCAATCGTCATAATTTGGCTGGCATCAAGATTCAGCAACTCTCTGGCTACATAGTCAATCGCTGTACTTTTGTTGACGGATGGGTTAGTGGTTTCTAAAAAGATCGGTACTGATGTGGTGACATGTAGCTGATCTGGTCGGTACTTGGTTTTCAGATCGCGCAACAGCCGATCGATTAAATCCACATCCGGGTGCATGGCCAAAACCTTGGTCGGCGCGGTAGTTAGGGCCTCTTTTAAATTAGTTAGAGCGATCGCCTCTACTCCACTACGTTCGGTGTAACCATCAGTGTCTTCATTAATTCTTTGCACATAGAGTTGATCCTCTACATAAACATGCAGCGATAAGTCACTAGGCAAATGCGGCTGCTGAAAATAATCAATTAATTCTTTAGCGATCGACTGCTCCAAACGCAGATGTCGATATTCTTGATTGGTGGCTGGATCTTGAATCCAAGCACCTTGATAAGCCATCACTGGTACATCAGCCCCAATTTCATGATGGAAGCGCACCGCCGATCGATACATCCGACCAGTCGCCACGCCTACTCGCACACCTTGGGCTTGGGCTGCTTTAATCGCGGCTTTGACTGCTGGAGTGACTTGATTACTGCGGCCAGCGATCGTACCATCGATATCGACAATCACCAGTTTGATCGGAGCAGCGGGTTGATTAGGTGCTGTCATATATATAGAAGCTAATGATTCCTCATCAGGCTAACGTAAGATGTCGATCGATACTAGTCCCAGCTATCTCCAAAATATCCCAACAGAGATTCACCATTATTTTGTGGCGATCGCTTGCTCATAGACCTGCACGGTTTGAGCCGCAATATTTGACCAATTCAGATCTTGCTGACAGCGCTCTAGTGCTGCTGCCCGCATTTTTTCTTGTAATTGAGTATCACTCAACAAATGGATAATCGCATCAGCTAACGCCTGCACATCACCAGCGGGGACTAATAATCCATCTTCTCCCGACTTGACCAATTCTCCCAAGCCGCCAATATCAGAAGCCACCACTGGCACCCCCATCCCATAGGATAAATTGGCCACTCCACTCTGAGATGCTTCCATATAGGGCAAAACTGACAGGGCACTTCGTTGAAAAAGTCTAGCGACATCTTCCAGGGGAATAAAATCATTAATGATTTCCAGATGGCTTTGGTCATCACCATTAGCTAGATATTGTTGGAGACTTTCGCCGCGCCCAGCAATAATTAGCTTCACTTGCGGAATTTTTTCCGCAATTAAAGGCATCGCTTCCAATAAATAATTTAACCCTTTGTACGGCCAAATTCTGCCGAAAAATAATAATGTGTAGGGTTCGCGTTCTAATATTTTTCCGCCAGTTCGACGCTGAAATAAACTACCTAATTCACCATGAGCCAAAATGTTAATTCGTGAGGCTGGTACTTGGAAGTCTTCTACCAGTAATTCTTTTAGCCCTTGAGCATGAACAATTAGTTGTTGCGATCGATAGAAAGCCAATCGCCGGGTATACTCTGCCCCCAACCGAATATCTCGATCGCCAGGATGCTTATATACATCATGAACAGTAGTCACCAAGGGTGGCATTTTGTTAAAAAACAGGGTTAAATCATACCAAAAATCGTTAGTTTCTTGAACATGTAAAACATCTGGTTGCAGATCTTTAATGATTCGCATCATCTTGAACATGGCCAACAGATTTCGGGGATCGCGGATTCTAGGTTTGGCAAAACTAATCACCCGAATATTGGGATCAAGATAATCACGACAAACCGCTGTGACTTTTTCTGGTTGAATAAGAGTCAAATCTACATATTGAGCTAGGCCATTAGCTAGTTCAATTGTGTAATCTTCAAAACAAAAATGTAGTAATACAACTTTCAGTTTCATTCTTAATATTTAGGAGAATTTAGTGAGGGTCTTTGTGAAATAGTAATTGTCAATTGTGAATAGTTTGTCTAGTGATTAATCTACTCTTTACTCCCCAACTTTTGCCATACATGCTTAAGTCCACCAAACTCGCGGACTGCTAATGAAACAGCTATTAGCATGTAAGATATAATAGACAAAATCATGACATATAAAAAGTCGATCTTGGCTTCTTTTAAGAACAAAAGTATGATTAACATCAAACTGCTAATAAATAATGGCAGATTAATAACTTGCCACAATCGGATCGAAAATAAATACTTGTGCATTGCAAATATCAGGATGATCAGAGAAGACATCGACATGACCAATGATGATAAAGCTGCGCCCATTAAGTGATATTGAGGTATTAATATAATACTACTCAATGCTCCCAGAATGGTGGCGATCGATACTTCTATTAGAGTGAACTTTTCTAAGCCATTGGCAATCAAAACATAGCTGAATACTGAGGAAAAGACTGTAGGAATCAGTAGAAAGGCGAATACTTTAATAATCGTATTCGCCTGGAGAAAGCTGGCATCATGATAGACAAAAGTCAAGATTTCATCACTGAAAACCACAATCCCCAAGAAGAATGGCAATCCCATACACAATAACAATTTAATTGTGTTCTCTGCTTCCTGTCGCTGTTGCTCTTTACCAAACTGAATGGCCTTCGACATTCTGGGGAAAGCGGCTAAAGTCAAACTCTTAGATATCAAACCGAATGGTTGCATCAGTTGGCCAACGGCACCATAGAGACCAAGGAGAAATTCGCTGCCTAAGAGAGATAAAGATAGCACATCTATTTTAGAAGCAATGATGCCCATGCCTTCGATCGCAAATAAAGTTCTTGCAGATAGGAGCATCGATCGCATAAAATCTAGACTGATTTGCCACTTTGGTTGGACTTTGCGAATCAATAATAGCCATTGAATAATAAATATCAATAATTCGGAAATTACGAAGATACCAGCAACATAGGCAATCCCAAATTTCTGACTCATCACCCCAATCATTACCAATACACGCAAGATATAGATTGGCGCGGTCGAAATGGCGATCAGATGCATTTCCTCCTGTGCTTGAAGAATTGACTCCGTAATATTAGAAAGTGCAAAGGGAATGATCGTAAGTCCTAAAATATAGCAAACAGCCGAAGCTTCATTACTATATGGTAATAAATAAATTACTAGCACCATACTGGCGTAACCAATAATGCTTAGAAAAAACTGGAGTAAAGTACCACTGACTAAATATGCTGCGGTTTTCTCTGGCTGAATCGATACATCTCTGGTAAACAGAGTTTTCAAACCCTGAGAAACAATATTAACGAAAATGTAGAAGTAACTAAGTGCTAATAAATATTGTCCTAAGGCTTCCGCTCCTAAACTACGAGCAATAGCTGCTGTCAGAACAAAGCTAGTACCACCCTGTACTAACTTATTTACTAACATTGATACGGAATTACTTACTAATTGACGTTTTTGGGACATGAATCAAAAGCCTGATTGATTATGATCGAAATTATCTGATATTAACCTTCATTCAACTATCGGCCATATGTTAGTGAGTATCGATCGGCTGATTAGAATTTTGCCGAGCTTTAGATCGACATAGCTGAATAAAAAATAAAAATAAAAAGCGCGGATTGTGTTTGAAATAGCGTTTCCATAGCCTTCTTGGCTCCATGATTAACCTAAAAAGCCATTCTAAGCCTGTTTTTTGCATCCACTGAGGAGCCTGTTTTACCCGCCCAGAATGAAAATCAAAAGCTGCCCCCACTCCCAACATCACGGCTGGAATTTTTCCTTGGTGTTTAGCAATCCAATTTTCTTGGCGAGGACAACCAATACCTACAAATAAAATTTGGGCTCCTGAATCAATTATTGTTTTGGTATAACTAGTATCTTCATCCATTGTTAGCGAACGGAATGGCGGTGATATTTGACAAACAATATTGATACTGGGAAATCGGTCTTGCAAAAAATCTGTAAAAGCCCCTAAGCTTTCATTGGTACCACCATAAAGTGCAATTTTAATGCCCGTCTTGGCCGCTGCTTGGCAAACATCCAAAGTAAGTGTTGGACCATACACTCTAGAAGCATTTTTACTCCCCAGAGACTGTAAAGCCCATACCAAAGGCATTCCATCTGGAGTTACCAAATCGGCATTATTAACTATCTGGGCAAATTTTGGGTCATCATAGGTTTCCATTGTCATATGTACATTGGACGCAAAAACACTTTTACTTTCGTGTTTTTGTGCCCAAGCAACTATCCTTCTAGTAGCATCTTCATAGTTAGTAATATCTACGCGCATCCCTACTATGTTGCGATGTACTAAAATAGGTATTTCCTCAGCTTCTAATTCTAAATTCATTGGATTGGATTTGAAATTACAATATTTTGTGAATCAAAAAATTATATTTTTGTAGACTGCATCATTTCGCTATAGATACCGACTAGCGAATTTATATAATTTTTAATATCTAGGGGTTCAACACTGCGACGACCCGCTGTTCCCAACGATATTCTTAAATCTTCATCTTGGATGAGATCCTGCATTGCTTGCATCAGCTGATTTTTATTACCTGGTTCGATCAAGAGTCCATTTTCCTGGTGAGTAATCACTTCAGGAATACCACCAACTGGTGTCACGATGACTGGTAAGCCCCAAGCCATTGATTCCAACATAGACATCGGTAAGCCTTCATTATAAGAGGGCAAGATAAACGCATCTGCTCCAGCTAATAACTCATCGCGCTGATCAGGATTAATCCAAGCAAGGATCGTGATTTTATCTTGCATTCTTAGATCGGCAATTAGTTGGTTGGCAGTTTCTAAATCACCATTACCAGCCAACACTAATTCTACATTTTCCTTGTCAGATTCTGGCAATTTGGCAAAGGCTTTAATTAGCTCAAAAGAGCCTTTCTCTTGCTTGGGAAAAGATACTACCGATTGGGCTAAATCTAGTGCGCCACCCCGACTACCAATTCGACCCAAGAAAACAAACTTTAAGTTTTTTTTGCCCAGTCGATCGGGGACAGTCGCAGGCATGGCGACTGGATTATACAAAACTGTGATTTGGTTTTCATCTAAGCAAAATGTCTGAGCATAATAATTTTCCCAACTTTTAGACAAGGCAATGAATTTAGTACATCTACTAAATAAACTAACTAGAATTTTTTGTATCCATGGAGGAAGTCCATCATAAAATGCTTCGTAGGTAGCACCATGAGAATGAACCAGAATACGTTGACGAAAAATCAAGCTGATAAATAGTAGGATTGACTTTCTTAAGGTACTGCCTCTTTCCGAAAAGTGGATATGTATTATATCTACTTTTTTGGTTATTATTGCGACTAGCAAACTTTGGATAGCCTTGATAAAAACAATTATATTGTGGATAGCTGACCCTTGATCAAAAGTTGCTACATGGCTAACTTGTAGTTCTGGCGGAGTGTTGTTGATAATAAGCTTTTCAACAGATGTTATGCCACCTTTAACATCTAAGCTGGCACCTAGCATTAATACTCTGATGTTTGGTTTTTGATTATCAACAGCTAGCTGCATATATTTTAAATCGATAAATTGGTGTTGATTCTGGAAGCCATTGTGATAGTAAGCTTGATCTGTAATATCAAAGTTAGATAGGATATGTCACAGAATACTATTTTAGTATTCCCAGATATGTTGATTGAATCCGATGTGTTGTTAAATATTGGTCGTTTTAAGTTCTGTAGGTATTATTTTTTGTCTACTAGCTTGGTTTTAGACTCGGAAGATTTTGACTTGGCGATCGAACTAAGTTACTTACAACGTGCAATCTAGCATACTCGAATTGTAATGCAATGATATGACCGTAAACCAAGCAACCGATTCAATGTGACTTTATGCTTAATTTTCCGTCTGGACAATTACTGCAACGGGTTTTAGAACCAGAAGTAATGGATGATTGGTCGGAGTCGGTGGCCTACGATCAGATGGATTTCGCGGCAATCGATCGAGACTTTGCGCTGACGGCGATCTCCTTGCTCCCACTTAACTCCCAAGTCTCCCAGGTGTTAGATATTGGCACGGGGACAGCCAAAATTCCAATCATTCTCTGCCAAGAGCGATCGCACTATCAAGTGATCGCAGTAGACTTGGCCGAGTCGATGTTAACCATTGGTCAGCAAAATATCCTAGCTGCTGGATTAGCGCCCCGGATTGAACTGGCATTAGCCGACGGCAAAAGTTTGCCTTACCCACAGCAGTCTTTTGATTTGGTGATATCTAATAGCCTGGCTCACCATATTCCCGAACCGATCGATTTGTTCCGAGAAATTACCAGGCTGGTACATCCACAAGGAGCAGTGTTGATTCGGGATTTAATCCGTCCGCCTAGTTTGGCGGAGATCGATCGCATCATTAGAGCGGCGGGCAGTTATGATCAGCGGCAAACCCAGCTGTTTCGAGATTCGTTACACGCCGCTCTAACCTTGTCTGAGGTGCAGGAATTAGTAGATTTAGCTGAATTATCCAGAGCCAAAGTTTATCAATCTTCCGATCGACATTGGACTGTGGCTGTTTCGGCCGAGTCACTCTCTGACTATTGCTGAGGGAATTTAGCCATTCCGAGTACCAGACACTATGATTTTAGTCAGTGATCTAGATCACTAACTACATGCGATCAAGTACTTCAATTCCCAATAAATTCAACCCGAGCTTAAGAATTCGAGCGGTTAAGTCGCACAACACCAGTCTAGAAACACGCACTTCGTTCTCAGCTTGCAAGACCGAACATTTGTCATAAAACTGATTGTATTTCTGGCTTAATTCAAATAAATACTGGCATAAACGGCTAGGGAAGAGATCTTGTTCTACTTCGAGTAGCACCGTACTCAGTTGTAACAAATGCTTGGCTAAGGTTTTTTCCTGATCTGCGGTGAACAAAACAGGCGGAGTGCCCAACTGTGCCCAATCAATTTCGCCCTTGCGACCAATACTGCGGACGCGGGCATAGACGTAGAGCATGTAAGGAGCCGTATTTCCTTGCAAAGCCAACATCTTGTCAAAGCTGAAAATGTAGTTACTTAGCCGATTTTGGCTGAGATCAGCATACTTGACAGCACTCAGCCCCACTACTTGGGCAGAATGCTCAATATAGGTGTCGGTCTCGGTGCGTTCATCCTTGGTCAACCGTTCTTGCAAATCGCGGCGCGACCTGTCTACAGCCTCATCCAGCAATTCTTTTAATTTAATATTTTCCCCAGACCGGGTTTTTAGTCTTTTGCCATCTTCCCCTTGTACTAAGCCAAAGGGAGCATGAATAATATCGATACTGTCGTTGATCCAACCAGCGGTGCGGGCTACTTGGAAAAACTGGCCAAAGTGATTGGCCTGGCCACTATCCGTAAAATAAATAATCCGATCGGCCTGATCCACCCGTAACCGATACCGAATCGCCGCCAGATCGGTAGTGGCATAATTGTAGCCGCCATCGGACTTTTGGACAATTAACGGCAGTGGCTCACCTTCCCGATTAGTAAATCCAGCAGTGAAGACACATTTGGCACCATCACTCACTGCCACTAGCCCGAGCTGTTCTAGTTCAGCAATTGTCTCGGCTAAGAAAGGATTATAGAAAGACTCGCCCCGTTCAGTGAGCTGCACATTGAGCCGATCGTAAATTACTTGAAACTCCCGGCGAGACTGATTACACAATAATTCCCAAGCTTTCTTGGTGGATTCATCACCGGCTTGGAGCCGGACAACCGCTTGACGGGCTGCTTTTTGAAATTCCAGATCTTCATCAAAACGCTGTTTGGCCTGCTTATAAAAAGTCACCAAATCGCCAATATCTAAGGCATCGGCGGTATCTAAGGCGCTGGGATAGACCTCTCGCAAGTAACAGATCAACATCCCAAATTGGGTTCCCCAGTCGCCGACATGATTTAAACGTAGTACTTCATGACCGCGAAATTCCAAAATCCGGGCAATACAGTCGCCAATAATGGTCGATCGCAAGTGGCCGACATGCATTTCCTTGGCAATGTTGGGGCTAGAAAAATCTACGACTATTTTTTGCGGTGGACTAGCCACCGGGATGCCCAGGCGAGAATCGGCGTGCAGTTCTTGAATTTGCTCGGCTAAATATGCAGAGGTGAGCTGAAAATTAATAAAACCTGGTCCAGCAATCGTGGGAATTTCACAAATGGCCGAGACATCTAATCGATCGACGATCGCTTGCGCAATCACCCGTGGTGCTTTACCTAATTGCTTCGCCAAACCCATCGCCACATTAGCTTGATAATCCCCAAACTGCGGATTGCTAGCGGGCACCAACAGCGGATCGGTAGCCGCATACTCTGCACCCCAAGCACTGGTCAGCGCCGCACTAAGCTGGGTTTTTAAATACTGAATGGCATTCATGATAATTTCCTGATCGCTGAAAAACTGCCCGGGGGCATTGCTGGGACTGAGATTGCTGCTTTAACCATTGTAACCGAGCAATACCAATACAACTAGCGCTAGCACGCCGCAACTTTAGTATTATTTCCCGCTTAGTGTTTAGGCGCTGGTATTTTCTGGGTAAGTTAAGGGGAGAGGCTATCTCATGAACTGAAGTTATCTCCTTCAATCTAGGAAAAACAACTTGGTCTTGTCGGTCCAGATCGTTCATCAGAGTCATAACAGCTAACTGATACACCGCTTGTGAATTTTCCAGGTATGCGCAAATAAGCTTATGTTAAATCGTCTAAAAGATCTAATTCCCAGAAGTAGCCAAGGCGTGGCTATTGAGCTAGGGCCGGAAAGGATCAATGTAGTGCAACTTAAAAAACAGGGTGCTGAAGTCAAGCTGATGAACCTCTGTTCTACCGAAGTACCCGCAGGAGTCTTTGAAGAGGGAAGAATTGTTAACCAGTCAGAACTAGCTGATTTAATTGCTGCCACTTTAGCAGATCATAAAATCAAAGCCAAATACGTCTGTACTGCTGTGCCCATGCGAGAAGCAGTTACCAGACTAATTCCGATGCCAGCGGAGTTGAGCGACTTGGAGCTGCACGACATGATCTTGAATCATGAAGCAGCTTTGTATTTGCCCTACCCCCGCGAAGAAGTAGATATTGATTATCAGAAACTAGATATCATTACTGATGAAGATGGTCTAGAGAAAATGCAGATAATGCTGGCCGCCACCCGCCGGGAAGTTACTGATAGCTATATTGAAACATTTAGATTGGCGGGGTTGAGTGTTAAGACCCTAGAAATCAATAGCTTTTCTTTGCTACGCACCATTAAGGAACAGTTGCGCCAATTTGGGCCACAAGAAGCAGTAGTACTGATCGATATCGAGTTTGATAGTACTGAAATTGCGATCGTCGTCAATGGGGTGCCGCACTTTAATCGGACGGTATCGATCGGCACTCAACAATTACAAGAAGCCCTCGGTAACGGCATGAATATGCCCACTGAACGCAGTTCCGATATTCTCCAAAATCTCACTATTCCCGACATCCCTGTGAGTAGCATCGGCACCATGACGATGAGTGAGCAAACTATCAGTCCTGGTATTCAAGCCTTGATGAGAGTTCTGGCTGATCTAGCTGACGAAATTCGGCGATCGATCGATTTCTATATGAACCACAGTAGTCATTTGCACATTGAGCAACTACTCCTGGCCGGTCCCGGCGGTGGTTTAGGACAGCTCGATCTATTTTTCACCCAAAGATTGGGTATTCCTACTACCCAAATTGATCCCATTTCTTCCTTGGGAATTGACACCAACTTAGATATTCCACTGATGCAAAGACCAGGTTTGGGAATTGCTCTGGGCTTAGGTATGCGGGAGGCGCAGTAAAATCATGTATAACATTGACATTAATTTTCTCAAAGATCGGCCAGAGTACCAAGGAAATGTAGTCAAAGCTGATGGGACGAGCTTTGCTAGCAACAACCAAGTCAGCTATTCCAAAACCCCCATGTATATTGGACTGGGAATTGGATTGGCGGCGATTTTAGCCACCGCTGGCGGTTGGTTAATGCTGGATCAGCAAGCCAAAACCCTCCAAGCCAAGCAAGCTGAGCTTGATCAACAACTGGGCAAGCTCAAAACCCAAGAAACCGAATTAGCTGGTCTCAATGGTCAAGTTAGCCGGATTGAAGGCGAATCTAAAGCTTTAGCCGGAGTATTTAACTCCGTGCGTCCATGGTCGGCGATTTTACAAGATTTCCGAGAAAGCATTCCCCAGGGTGTACAGATCCAGACGATCGGACAAATTGCCCCACCTCCTCCGACTGCGGCACCGGCCAAAGGCGCAGCCTTACCAACTGGCCGCGATGGCAGTGTTTTGGCTAAAGCCGCAGCTCCCCCACCGGATCCCGGTGCGGCACCTAGCCCCGCAGCCACCCCCGGAGCACCTAGCCCAGCGGCAAACACTCCCGGAGCTACCGCAGTGGCCACTACTAGTGGTGTGTTAGATGCGCCGATGACTAAAATCAAAGTCACTGGCATTGCCCAGTCTTTCAACGATGTCAACAGCTTTATGTTGACCTTGAAAAAATCAGCTTTTATCAATCCTAACGACATCCAACTAGTGACCGCGAATCTCGTTCAGGAGGGCGCAAACATTACTGGTACTGGTGCCAATACCACTATTATTCCGATTAAAGCCGTTAAGTACGAAATACAAACATCGCTTAAACAAGTGCCAGCACCAGAATTGCTGCGAGACTTAGAGCAAAAAGGAGCGATCGGACTAGTTACTAGGCTCAAAAGTTTACAGCAACAGCAGGTGATTAAGCCATGACATACAGCGAAGATTTGATGACCAGTTCTCAACTAGATGATTCTACTTATCTAGATCAGGCACCAACTTATCCCTCGCTCTTTGGGATTGATCTGTCGCCGATGTTGCTGGGTGGAGTGTTAGCCGTGATTGGTTTTGCTGGCGCTGGTTATTTTGGGTACACCAATTTAATGCCCCAACAGCAGGCTAATCAAGAACTACAAGCTAAGCTTAGTGGTTTGCAACAACAAATTCAAGAACGACAAGACAATGCCAAGAAAATTGCCGAAGCTAAAGTCAAGCTGGAGAAGGTTAAAGTTCAGCAACAAGCAGTATTAGCCTTGTTTGCGAATGATCAAAAACTAGATACTTTGTTGTTGGATTTAAACAAACTGATTAATACCAGACAAGGTGAACTACAAAAGTTCAATCCCGACGCTGCTGCTACTGGTGTAATTAATGATAGCTCTTTGGGTTCGGCTTTAAATGCTAAATTGCGCCGCAGATCTACCGACATTGAAGTCGACGGCAGTTTCGAGCAGCTGCAATCGATTCTACGCACGGTAGAAAGACTAGATCAATTATTAATTGTGAAAGATTTTCAAGCGGATTTGATCCCATTTACTGCGAATAACTTAAATGGTAGTGGTGTCATCTCATCGACTCCCAAAATCAAGACTAAGTTTAAACTACAGGCCGTAATTCCTCTGACGGCAGAGGAAGCTGCTGCTGCCGCAGTTCCACCACCTGCCGCTGCTAAATAATCTAGCTAATGCCTTCATTTTTGCCCTCAATTACAACTAAACCTCTGCTTTAGGAATTCGATCGTGAGAAAACTATCCAAGAAATTTACCCAAATTGTATTAGGCAGTATGGCGACTGTGGCTGCTGCTCAGCCAGCGATGGCTCAACCCCAGCCTTTGGTGCCTAATCCTAACGTTACGATTACTGATAATGCTGGCAATGTGCCAGTTGGTACAACTTTACCTGCGGCAACCACTAGAACTCGGGCGGTAGCTCCACCAGTTGGTGATATTAGTGTTTCTAGTTTGGATGCGACCTCGCCTGCTATTAGACTGGATTCTAATGCGAAGGTGTCGATCGTACTCAAAGAAGCGCCTGCTCGTGAAGTGTTAGAAATGCTGTCGCGCAATGCCGGCTTGAACTTGGCTTATGCTGGCGGCAGTAATTTTGATGCCAGCGGCAAAAAGCTACCGGAACCAACTATTTCGCTCAATCTGAAGAATGAGCCGGTGGAAAATGCTTTTAACTATGTTTTGCAAATTAGTGGTTATGAAGCGAATCGGGTAGGCAATACTGTATTTGTTGGTCCAAAGTTACCGGATTCGATTCGGGGTACGGTGGTGCGGACTTTGCGGATGAACCAGGTGAGCGCGGAAGCGGCATCGGCTTTTTTGACTACGCAAGGTGCGGAAACTCAAATCGCTCGGGACAAGGTACAGATTCAAAGTTTTGGGGAAGGTGCAGCGGCGCGGACTGTAGAAACTAGAACTCCAGAAATCCTGAACTTAAGAGCTACTGAAGGTAATTCTCCTTTGTTGTTAAAAGGTCTTTCGATTAGTTCTGATTCTCGGATGAATTCAATTACTGTGGTTGGCTCTCTCCGCAAGGTGGAATTAGCAACTGCGATGTTAACTCGTTTGGATGCTCGTCGCCGTCAGGTAGCGCTTAACGTTAAAATTATAGATGTCAACTTAAATAATTCTGATGAGTTGAAAAATAGCTTATCGTTTGGAACAGGAAATGGTTTGTTGGCTGTAGATGGCGGAGCCGCAGTTTTCAACTATGGTGGGAATAATCCATTGGGTACATCCAACGCCCTAAACCCAACTATTACCAGTAATGGAGGTCCTGTGATTGGCGTGCCACCAACAACTACTACTGTGACTCTTGATCCAGCAGTTATTACTCGTACCACTACTGTTCCCGGGTTTAATGTTCCTAGTAAGTTTTTATCGACATTACAAGCACAGATTGTGTCTGGTAACGGTAAAATCTTGACTGACCCCACAATGGTCGTTCAGGAAGGTCAAACTTCTAAAGTTAAACTAACTCAAGAGGTATTTGGTGGTTTTGAGTCTCTTGTTTCTACTACTGGTTCCAGTACTAGTTCAACTGTTGCTCGAAAGCCGATTATCAGAAATGCAGGTCTTACCTTAGATGTTTCTGTCAATCGGATTGATGATAATGGATTTGTATCAGTAGGCGTATCACCAACTGTATCAGCTCTTAGTGGCTCAGTGGTAACTCCTGATGGAAATATCTCTCTGCTCCAAGAACGGACGCTCACTTCTGGCGAAATCCGCTTGCGCGATGGTCAAACTTTGATCATGTCTGGAATCATCCAAGAGTCCGATCGAACTACAGTCAGCAAAGTACCAATTTTAGGAGACATCCCCATTTTGGGCGCATTATTCCGCAGCACCTCCAAAGCCAACTCTCGCCAAGAAGTAATCGTACTACTCACCCCCCGCATCTTAAACGACGGCACCAACCAAGTTAATTACACCCCTGGCAACGACGCTCGTCAAATGATGCAACGTCCATAGTTACCACTTAAATCAGGAATAATCTACCTCACGCATCAAATTGAGGCTCCACAGAATCGTTGTTCGCAACGGTTCTGTTTTATTATCTTGGCATAATAGCAAAAAACAACTATTTCATATTATTCTTCATTCTCACTAATATATTTTCTTGTCAATTTCTCTAGCCGATCGGTTTGAACTTCATCCTGCGCGCTTTGAAGCAAAGCATTCCAATTATTTGGAGGACAACCACCATCCAACATTTTCTTGAAAACTAGGTAAGCATCAGTTTTACTTTCGTATGCCCTTTTCGAGTTTTCATCATTGACCCACACAAAAACAATAATTTTATTTTCTTGATGGTATCTAAAAAATAATCGGTACTGCTGGAAAAACTTTGCCCTGAACCAATGCTTGTATTCATCACCAAGCGTAGAACCTTGGCAATAATCATTACGGGTTGGATCTTGAGGTATGACATCAAATACTAGCTTCACTATAGCGACTAAACGCTTCGCGGCATTTTTCTTCTGGTAGTCTTTCGGATGCTTTTGCCGCAAGTTTTCAACTTGTGCCAAAAGCTCTTCAAACTGTCTAAGAAAAAGCGGATGAGCAAATACGCTCCACCCATTAATTACTAACGGTTGATCAGCAGACAAGTCTATTCATCCTCATCGGAAAGCGGTTCGTTAATATCAACAACAATCCCAGATACAAGAGATTGAGCGCGACTGATCAAATCAGAACTTATTGGTTGCAAGCACTGAGGATTATTTTCAATATCCTGGGAGAGAAAATCCAAAAAGGGTTTCAAGATAGGATCGCTTTCTGTCTGTTCAAGGCGAGAAATAATTACTTTTCCATCAGATTGGGTGACATAAAGTATTTTATCATTTTTGCTCAAGCCCAGAAACTTGCGCACAGCTGCCGGAACTGTTGTTTGATAGCGATCAGTGAGAGTAGATTCGGAGCACGGAAAGAGTGTTGTTGACATAGCATTAACTGTCTTTGTTAGAGCTTATCTCAAAGGTAATGCAAATGCATTGTCTTGTCAACAGCTTCCTGATTATCCCCAGAAATGTAAAAATGATGGTCTGGAGTCGCCTCGTTCCGCCCCCACCCCATAAATCAAGGAAGATCCATGACCGCTCAAACCTCTAAAATCGTCTACACCCTCACCGATGAAGCCCCCGCCTTAGCCACCTACTCCTTCCTGCCGATCGTCCAAGCATTTACCCAGGCCGTTAACGTATCGATCGAAACCAGCGACATCTCCCTGGCAGGGCGAATCATCGCCAACTTCCCAGAAGGTTTGACAGTAGCGCAACAGCAGCCCGATGCCCTCGCGCTCCTCGGCGAACTAGCCCAGACTCCCGCAGCCAATATTATCAAGCTGCCCAATATTAGCGCCTCCCTACCCCAATTAACAGCGGCGATTCAAGAATTACAGGGGCAAGGCTACAACATTCCCGACTATCCCGCCGCACCTCAAAACGAGGCAGAAGAAGCGATTAAGCTACGGTATGCCAAGATTCTAGGCAGCGCCGTAAACCCAGTCTTGCGAGAAGGAAACTCCGATCGGAGAGTCGCAGCCGCCGTCAAACAATATGCTCAAAAAAATCCCCACCGGGTTGGTGCTTGGACAAAAGATTCTAAAACCCACGTTGCTCATATGGACAGCGGTGATTTCTATGGCAGTGAGCAATCAGTGGTGGTACCAGCCGCTGGGGTGGTCAAGATTGAGCTAATAGCTGCCGATGGCACCGTAACCATCCTGAAAGAGCAGACCACAGTGACGGCGGGAGAAACCCTTGATGCAGCGGTGATGAGTGTGCAGGCGTTACGGGCTTTTTATGAGAAAGAAATTAAAGCAGCTAAGGCCGAAGATATTTTACTGTCACTACATGTGAAAGCAACCATGATGAAGGTGTCCGACCCGATTTTATTTGGGCACGCCGTCACGGTTTATTACCAAGAAATATTTAGCAAATACGCCGATACTTTTGCCAAACTCAGTGTGAATCCCAACAACGGGATTGGTGATGTCTATGCCAAAATCCCAGCTTTGCAAACAACGGAAAGAGAGGCGATCGAAGCTGATATTCAAGCTATTTATGCCCAGCAGCCCCGGCTAGCGATGGTCAATTCCGATAAAGGAATCACTAACCTCCATGTACCTAGCGATGTAATTATTGATGCCTCGATGGCAGCGGCGATCCGGACTGCCGGCCAGATGTGGGGAGCCGATGGCCAGGCTCATGACATGAAAGCAATGATTCCCGATCGCTGCTATGCCACGATTTACCAAGAATGTATTAAGTTCTGCCAGGAACATGGCGCTTTTGATGTAACTACAATGGGCAATGTCGCCAACGTGGGATTGATGGCGCAGAAAGCCGAAGAATATGGTTCTCACGATAAGACTTTTGAAATTCCGGTAGCTGGCACGGTGCGGGTCGTGAATGAGTCTGGTGAGACTTTGCTAGAACACCAAGTTGCTGAGGGTGATATTTGGCGGATGTGTCAAACCAGAGATTTACCAATTCAAGATTGGGTGAAGTTGGCAGTAAAACGCGCCAGAGCGACAGGTTGCCCGACGATTTTTTGGTTAGATGCCGATCGATCCCACGATGCCAACCTGATTACCAAGGTGAATCAGTATTTACTAAGCCACGACACTACCGGTTTAGATATTCAAATTCTCTCGCCAGTAGCAGCGATGCGCTTTACTTGCGAACAGATTAAAGCTGGGAAGAATGTGATTTCGGTAACAGGAAACGTTTTACGGGATTATTTGACAGATTTATTCCCGATTTTGGAGCTGGGTACAAGTTCTAAGATGCTATCGATCGTCCCCTTATTAGCTGGCGGCGGTTTGTTCGAGACTGGGGCGGGTGGTTCTGCTCCCAAGCATGTGCAACAGTTTGTCACCGAAGGCCATTTGCGTTGGGATTCTTTGGGTGAGATTTTGGCTTTGGCAGTGGCGTTAGAGGATGTCGGTCAGAAGACCAATAATACCGATGCGTTGCTGTTGGCAACAACTTTAGATCAGGCTAGTGGTCAGTATTTAGACCAGGGGAAATCACCGGCGGCTAAAGTCCATGAGTTAGATAATCGGGGTAGTCATTTCTATTTGGCGATGTATTGGGCAGAGGCTTTGGCTGCTCAGAATCAGAATCTAGAGTTGAAGGCGAAGTTTGCGAAGTTGGTGCAGGCTTTGAGTAGTCAGGAAGCAACTATTATGGCGGAGTTAAATGCAGCGCAAGGTAAGTTGATCGATCTCGGCGGCTACTATCATCCAGATCAGTCTAAAACTATGGCAGCCATGAGACCGAGTGAGACTTTAAATAGTTCGATCGCTTCACTGGCATGAGAGGCGATTATCACCAAATTTTACTCAAGCTCAATACAAAACCGGGCATCACTTCATTGCAATCGATCGAAACAGGATATTCTAATACCTCTGGCTCTTGTCCTGGTCGGTATATCTCTACCTGATTGTTTTTAGGATTGATGAGCAAACCCATTCTCACTCCCAACCGTTGATATTCCTTCATTTTCTCCTGCAACGGCTTTAAACCATCCGTGGTCGATCGCAGCTCAACTACAAAATCAGGAACGATCGGACAGAATTGTTCGATCGAAATACCTTCCATGCGAGATTTTTCAATCCAAGAGACATCAGGAGAGAGCATCCCACCGCCGAGTGCCATAAAGTCATAGCCACCCGATGAGTCAAATGCTCGACCCAAATCAGTTTGTCGATTCCAGTACCAAACTTGCCCAGACAAATCTCCATTCTTTTCACTGCTAATAGAAAATGCTGGAGCCATGACAATCAATTCTCTATTCGGGGTCAATTCCAGTCGTAAGTCTGGATTATCAATGCATAGGCGACCGAATTGCTCTGCTGTAACGGTCAGAGTTGTATGGCTAACATCAAGTAGCAATGGCTGAGTATCGTTGATCGATAGAGTAGGATTGGCCGCTACTGTCATAAAACCTCCAAACATTTGCGGGGTCTAGGTTATGCTTTGATTAATTCTATCACGCGCCAGATTCTCAAGGAGGGATAAGAAGCCGTCTATGACTCCTTCGATCGCTTAATATTCAAACAAGCCCAGCCCTCTTGTTGCCAGACCGAACCCAAATCCCAACCATGGTTTTCTAGCTGCTGCGCCACATCGGATACTTGAGAGCTGAGAATACCACTCAAAATCCCCCAGCCGCGCGGCTTCACCAGCTCGCCCATCTGCGGGATTAAATCAATAATCACATTGGCCAAAATATTGCAGACAAAGCCATCCAACGGTTGGGGAATTAAAGTCAGCAGCATTTCGATACTGCCTTCGGCCACTTGGAGCTGATCGATCGGCAGCCCATTCAATTCCATATTTTCAGTGGTGGCCTTCACGGCTAAAGAATCAGTGTCAGTGGCGTAGACTTGCTTCGCTCCCAGCATTAAGGCTGCCACGCCCAAAATCCCCGAACCGCAGCCCAAATCACCAATAATTAGCCCCGTCTGGCTGGGATTCACCCGCATTTCTAGCGCTTTGAGACACAACTGAGTAGTCGCATGAGTACCAGTACCAAAAGCCGAACCAGGTTCTAACTTAATGATGAGGCGATCGGTCACTGGTGGCTCTAACCAAGCCGGATTGATCAACAGGCGATTACCAATTTCCATGGCTTGCCAGTGATCTTTCCAGCTCTTTGCCCAGTCTTCTTCATCAATCAGCCGACAGCCGCCCATTGGCACAGAAACCTTCATCAGCCGGGCATCTTGCTCAAACTGCGCCAAAAAAGCTGAAAGTTTGGGTAAATCAGCTTGAATTTGGGGGATATAAGCCTTAATCATTAAGCCTTCGCTCTGTTGATGCGTGGCCATCCCCTTGCAGCCGAAGTTTTCCAATCGCCAGAAAATCGTCTCCTCCAATATCGGATGACAGTTGATTTCGATTTCCCACCATTTATTGGAAGACATGCGGATGCAGGGTAGATGTGTATAGAAGAGCTGAGCTGTTAACTTTTTAGGGTTACGGTGTAGGAATCGCGGATGCCCGGGATTTTGCTGATTTCTGGCAAAATGCCATCGGGTAATGGATCATCCAGACTCAGCACCATCACCGCGTCACCCCGGACAATTTTCCGCCCGACTTGCATACTGGCGATGTTGACATTGAACTTGCCCAGTAAAGAGCCAATGTTGCCAATAATCCCGGGGACATCTTCATGCAGTGTAAACAGCATGTTTTGAGTTGGGGAAACGCTCACCGGGAAGTTATCAACGCTGGTAATCCGGATTTCCTCATGGCTGAGTAAAGCGCCGGTGACGCTGTGTTGACCAAGGGTACCCTTAGCCGTGAGCTGCATCGAGCCAGCGTAGTCCCGCTGCGAAGGGTCACGGGTTTCCACGACGTTAATGCCCCGTTCCTTGGCTTCAATGCCAGCGTTGACGTAATTCACCCTTTCTTGCAAGGCATTGGTGAGTAGACCTTTAAGGGCGGCTACTACCACGGGCTTGGTCTGTTGCTCGGCTAAATCGCCAAAGAAGGAAATATCGAGATGGTCAATCCGGCCACCAGCGAGCTGGCCAATCATATTGCCCAGGGTTTCAGCTAGTTGTAGATAGGGCTTAAGGTTCTCCATATCCTCGGCGCGGAGGCCAGGAATATTCACTGCCGACCTGGCGGGGAGGCCCAGCAACACGTCCCGGATTTGCTCGGCGACATCCAGGGCGACATTCACTTGAGCTTCTTCGGTGGAGGCTCCTAGGTGGGGGGTGAGGACTAATTCTTTGCCCACAGATCGTAAGGGAGATTCGCCGAGGGGTTCTTGAGCAAATACATCGATCGCTGCCCCGGCAATTTTCCCACTGGTGATCGCTTCGGCTAAAGCGGCTTCATCAATAATGCCACCCCGGGCACAGTTGATAATCCGAGCAGTGGGCTTCATTTTGCCGATCGATTCGGCGTTGATCATATTGGCTGTTTCTGGTGTTTTTGGGATGTGCAGAGTAATGTAATCGGATTGCCGGAATAGTAAGTCTAGTTCTACTAAGGTACAACCCAGTTCTTCGGCTCGTTCCGCTGAGATAAAAGGATCGAAGGCTAATAGTTTCATGCCCATGGCTCTGGCCACTGTGGCTACATGGGAACCAATTTTGCCTAAGCCTACTACGCCCAAGGTTTTTTTGTAAACCTCGGTACCCACGAACAGCTTCCGGTTCCATTCGCCATTTTTCATCGATTGGTTGGCCACCGGAATGTAACGTGCCAAAGACAGCATCATGGCCAAGGCGTGTTCGGCGGCAGCAATCGTATTTCCTTCTGGGGAGTTGACGACCACAATGCCTTTACGGGTTGCAGCGGGGACATCCACGTTATCGACCCCCACGCCAGCTCTACCAATGATTTTGAGCTTGCTGGCGGCATCAATAATTTCTTTGGTTACGCGGGTTTCTGACCGAATCATGATCGCGTCGTAGTCCCCAATAATTTTGAGGAGTTCGTCTGGCTTCAGGCCAGTTTTGACATCCACTTGCGCAACTTGAGATAATATATCGATCCCAGCTTGGTCAATTGGATCGGAAACAAGAACCTTGGACATGGTAGGTGAGGTGAGTATACTGTGCAGGGGATAACGATCGGATGGTAATTGATCGTGCAAAGTGCCATTTTAGGTCTTATGGGTGCGCTTCGAGCAGGGATTTATCTAAAATTCCCATTTTCGGTTGTTTTTCTAACTAATTTAACAAATCTACAACTTTCAAACTTTAAACATATGAATTGTCTTATTACGGTGTTGATCGATCGAATCCAAGCCGAAGCGGCCTATACCGAGCTAGAACGCCAGGGTTTTGCGATGGATAAGGTGACGATGTTAGGACGCGGTTATAAAAGTGCCGATGAATTTGGGTTAGTCGATCCGAATAATGATGCTATTAAGCAATCAAAGCTGATGGCTTCCTGGATTGTGCCCTTTGGTTTCTTAGGTGGGATTGCTTTTAGTTTGGCGACTGGTTTACAGACATTTGCCTGGGCAGGAGAAATTGGTAATCATGTAGTGGGCGGGGTGCTGGGTGCGATCGGCGGCACGATGGGCAGTATTGCGGTTGGTGGCAGTATGGGCAGGCTGTTTGGCCGCAAGGATGCCTTGCCTTACCGCAGTTTGCTAGAGATGGGTAATTATATTGTGGTGGTGGAGGGTTCGGCGCTGGTGATTCAACAGGCTACCAAGGTTTTGCGGACTTTCAATCCTGAAAATATCCAAAACTACACCGATCCTTACAGTGCTTAGTTACTATAATTTGGGCATTACAACTAATCGATCGGTAGTTTTCTTACTCTAAAACCTTTTTGATTTACTGATATCACGACTCCCATGATTAAATCTTCTGCGTATTCATCTATCAGTAAATTTAGACAGTCATTGATTTGGTCGTAGTTTTCATTGCCGAGCCTAAACAAAACTACACTTGGCAGAGACGATTGTGATATGGCTAAAAGTTGAGCAAAATCTAGATCAACAGTTAGCAAAATCCTGTTTTCCAATCTAGATTTTTCTAAGATTTGGTCATCGGGTAATCGCTGTAAACCATCATCTCGTAGATGGACAACATCATGGCCTTTCTCCCTGAGCCACTCCACTGTTCGTAGAGAAATGCCCATGTCAGTTAGAAAACGCATTAACTAGCTTGCTCAAAATTTACAAAACGATCTTGAGCCAACCATGCTGCGTACATCAAAGCAGCAGAAATATCTTCGTCCTCTAAATCTGGATACTCAGACAAAATTTCTGGACGCGGTTTACTATGGGCGAGTAAATTGATAATCAAGGAAACTGGTATCCGCATTCCCCTAATACAGGCTTGTCCACCCATGATTCTGGGGTCAAAAGTGATTCTGGATTTGTCAAACATTTGCTTTAGTTTTTCCTGAAAGAATCGTTGCCAACATTGGCTTATCTGAATTTTAACACTTCAACTCATAGTCTGATTTTTGAGGCTACTTAACCGAACGGTATTGAGTTGGATCGAATTTTGATGGGGGATGAGGAGTCGGCTCCGGCGACGGCGGCATGGATTTTTAGTGGTTTAACCCACATTCCGCTAGTCCAAGCGATCAAAAAATAATTAAAACGAAGCCATAAAATCGTAGGGATTTTATTATCAATAAGCTCAGACTATTGATAATAATCTCTTGATCGCCAAAAACAGGCTAAATCGCTAGAGTCGTTGATGTAACAGGATTTTAGGTCTTCTTATTTTTTAGCCGATCGAACTAACGGAATGTGGGGTTTAAAGAGATTTATGAAAACTTTAGGTGGTTAGCTAAAAATATTTTTTCTTGCTGTCTTGAGATAGTTGGTTCAGTAATGACGTACTGACAAGTATTGATAGTGTAAATTTTCTACTCTCAAAAATAATATATTTAGATCTATACAATAGGGCGATATTTTGGGAAACCTAAATAATATTTAGGTGATTTGGTTTACTTTCATGATGTATTTACTGCTCTTTTTGTCAATTGGATTAGCAGCTGCGGTTACTGTGGTATTCAAATTAAACAATGCTTATACAGTAGGTCAACAGGATTTGCAAGAGATAAGTAGACAGTTACAGGAAGCTAATACTATAGCAATCAAACTAAATAATGATTGCACAATAAGTCAACAGAATTTGCAAGAGACAAGTAGACAGTTGCAGGAAGCTAATACCATAGTAATCAAACTAAATAATGATTGCACAATAAGTCAACAGAGTTTACAAGAGACAAATAGACAGTTACAGGAAATTAATCAGAAGTATGGCGGAATCATATCTAGAGAAAATACCGTTAAAGAGTTGGACGGAAAGATCACTACTTTGATGGATAAATGTAAACAAACTAAAAAACAGATTCAATCTAAAGAAAAAGAGTTACATCTCAAAATTTCATTACTTAAAATACAGCTTCATGGATTGGAAGAGCAAGAAATAATTGAAGCATTTGGATTTTACAATTCTAAATATGATTTCCAAGAAGTAGAAGAATACAAACAACGATTAGATCAAATTAGTGTTCAGCAAAAAGAGATGCTTCGGGGAAATAAAGCTGCTATATGTGAAACGAAATGGTCAGTTAGTGGCAGCCTAAAAGAAGGGGAAAAAATGACTAATGATTTTCTTAAGTTAGTTTTACGTGCTTTCAATGGTGAATGTGATTCTGCTATTGTTAAAGTGAAGTATCACAATGTTCAGGTAATGGAAAATCGGATCAAGAAAACCTATGGTGATTTGAATAAACTATCTCAAACTAGTCACTGTGAAATCACCCCACACTTTTTAGATTTGAAATTACAAGAACTTTGGTTAACTCACGAATATCAAGAAAGAAAGTATCAAGAGCAAGAAGAACAGCGTATTATTCGTGAACAAATGCGCGAAGAGGAAAAAGCATTCCGCGAACTTGAAAAAGCTAAACAAGAGGCTGAACAAGAGGAACGACGTTATCAAGAGGCTTTAGAAAAGGCTCATAGGGAAGTGAAAACAGCTACAGGTAAAGCTCAAGAGAAACTATTCAGCCAAATTAAGGAATTGCAAAAACGCCTTGCAGAGGCTGAAGCAAATAAAATGAGGGCTATCTCTCAAGCTCAATTGACTAAATTTGGACACGTTTATATAATTTCAAATATCGGTTCGTTTGGCGAAAATATTTACAAAATTGGTATGACGCGCCGTCTTGACCCCATGGATCGAGTGAAGGAGCTAGGTGATGCTTCTGTTCCCTTTCCTTTTGATGTTCACGCTATGATATTCTGCGAAAATGCCCCAGAGCTTGAATCCCGATTACATAAATGCTTCAACCACAGAAGAATGAACAAGAAAAATACAAGAAAGGAGTTCTTTAAAGTCTCATTAGATGAAATAGTTGGAGTTGTAAGAGAAACAGATAAAGAACTCAAAATCTGCAAATCTGAAGTAACTTTCACTAAGATTGCTGCGGCTAATGACTATCGGAAAATGTTAGCTAGAGAACGTCAAGATATAACAACAATATCTATTTGACAACTCGTCGATAACATTTGTAAAATCTCAGAAATTATCTGGCTATTAAGTTTATTTGCTCTGCTCAATATTTTGAATGCTGTGGAGTTCGATCTACATTACTCTAACTTTCTCATGGCTTCCCAAGATGCTTAGATTACAACCGCCATCGCCACCTCCGATCAACGGAGAAAAATTCATCAAGCAAAAGCATGAGTCCTGATCCCGCTCATCAGACTAATACAGAGGAACGCGATCAATCTCACCGACACTGAATAATAGTTGTTACCTAATGTCTGAACTACTCCAAAGAATCTACCATCAACCCTAAGCAATGTGGCGGTCGCCCCTGCATACGCGGCATGAGAATCCGAGTACAAGATATTCTAGACCTATTCGCCGCCGGAATAAGTATCGAAGAAATTTTAGAAGACTTTCCAGATCTGGAAGCAGACGACTTAAAAGCCGCCCTACTGTATAAATCAAACCAATCCCATCATTAGCTATTAGTCTAATGACAATATTCTGAGCCTGAAGAAGACGATCGAACTAAATTCTTGACTTTTTATTCTCATTGCGAGAACATGGGATTACACCGACATATTCCAATCCATGCACATCGTCAGTCGCAAAAGACTACTAGAATTTGCCGAAATACATACTGACGTGGCCGATCAACTAGATTCTTGGTATCGGATTGCAAAATCAGCCGCCTGGGAAAATCTAGTGGATGTTAGGCAAACCTACCCAGCTACCGATTCTGTCGGTAACTTCACCGTTTTCAATATCAAAGGCAATGACTATCGCTTAATTACCAGCATTGTGTACGCGACCCAACGCATCTACATCAAATACGTGTTAACCCACTCTGAATATGATCAGGATAAATGGAAAAATGATCCATACTATTAACCGTAACGTCTATGGCGAACTATTAGCTCAATATCAGCCTAAAGCGATCGAAACCGAAGCTGAAAATGAAGCAGCGATTCTTCTGGCAGAATCATTAGAACACCATCAGCGCACCCCAGAAGAAGACACCCTTCTAGAACTGCTAATTATTTTAATTGAAAGATTTGAAGAGAATAGTTATCCATTACCGGATGTTGCATCGGATAAAATGCTGCTGCATTTGATGGAAGCACGCAATATAAAACAAGAAGAACTAGTCGGTGTAATTGGCTCTAGAGGGGTAGTGTCAGAAATAGTTAACGGAAAAAGATCCGTTAGCAAAGCTCAAGCTAAAACTTTGGGGCAATTGTTTCATGTATCCCCCAGTCTATTTATTTAATCGTAATGCAATATTCTAAATACTGGAGAGCGTGATCGAGCTAAAACTAAGAGGATACTGCTAGTCTCGGCAACCGATCTTTAAAGCCACACAAAATTTCCCAGGAAATAGTGTCCAGCTGCGCCGCCCAATCATCGGCCGTAATTTCGGCGCCCAGCAGCGTCACCACATCACCAACTTGTACTGTCGGCAACTTGCTCACATCCAAGATAATTTGATCCATCGTGATCGTGCCCACTTGGGGCACCCGGTGACCATCGATCAACACTGTTATTTGTTGCGACAAGCGGCGAGGCACGCCATCGGCATAACCAATCCCGACGATCGCAATCGACATCTCCTGGGGCGCGATAAAACGGTGACCATAGCTAATGCCGGTGCCAGCGGCGATTTTTTTGATTTGGGTAATCCGGGCTTTTAGGGTCAACACTGGTTGAAGATTAGTTCGATCGTCTTTCAGATGCGGCTCTGGGTAGAAACCATACAGGGCTAAGCCAGCCCGCACCATATCGTAATGCAATTTTTCATCAACTAACAGACCAGCGGAGTTGGCTAAATGAAGCAGCGGCATGGTATCAAACAAGGGACGAAGTTCAGAGATTACTTGATCAAATCGTTCCTGTTGTTGCCGCAGTACTGTTTGGTCTAAATCTTCCGCCGTGGCTAGGTGGGAGTAAATGCTGGCAATTTGCAATGTCGGGAGTTGTTGGACAGTTTTACAAAAGGCGATCGATTCCTGCCAATTAGTACCCAGCCGGGACATGCCCGTGTCAATCTTGAGATGAACAGGAATAGGGCGCGTTAACTCCTGCTGAAAGTTCATGGCCTGGGCAACATTAACGATCGTGGGTTCTAAATCCCACTGCTCGATCGATCGAATTTGCTCAACGGTATGGGCAGCTCCCAACAATAAAATGGGCGCAGTGATGCCCGCTTGGCGCAGCTCGACTCCTTCCGGGACGGTGGCTACGGCCAGCCAACTAGCCCCATTAGCTAATACGGTCTTGGCGACTTCGATCGCTCCATGACCGTAGGCATCAGCTTTGACTACGGCCATCAGTGCCGTTTGGGGTGCTAAGAGGTTCTTGAGCTGTTGGGTGTTACGGGCTAGGGCGCGATGGTCGATCTCGATCCAAGCCCGTTGCTGTTGCCAAATGTCCATAGAGATGAAAATTGCTGATCAGATCCATACTAGATCTGAATCAGCAATTAATTACGATGTGTGACCGCCTTACTTCACCAGTGTTTTCTGGTGAGGATGGTTTGGTGAATTTGCTCAGATTTTTGATAAATTGGGATTCGATGGCATACCGAGTGGCATCAGTAGTTGCTGATTCCCAAGATCGATCGCTGAATTAATTCCCTGTTGAACCCCTGGGAGATCAGCAAACTGTGTATTGTTGCCGATGCCACTGCGGGAGAAATTATCCAGGCGAAGTGGAAAATCTGTCATGGTATTAGAACTACGCGAGAGGCGATCATTATCAAGCGCGAATAGATCGAGTGTTTTACTATCCTGAGCGGGTGTGATGTAATCGTTACCAGTCCCAGCAAAAATGTCATTCATACCAGCATCGAGTAGATCCTGGCTCCCACGGCTTTTTCCTGGAACCATGCCGATCGATCTGGGGGTAGCCGGAGGAATGTCGGCTCCGATCGATAAAATCTGGGTGAATTGCCGATCGCTAAAATTATTGTCGCTAACCAACACGATCGATCGCCGACCATCTGGCAGGGGCGGACCAAAGGTCAAACCTTCAATATTATCCAAGCCTTTTTCCAACTTCAGATCATCAAGGTTGAGGAGGAGCTTTTTCTGGGCGGGTTGGAGTTTGTTTAACTGTTCGGAACTGAGGCTGCTCAGGGAATCGATCGAACTTACATCTGTCGCACCGGGCAAAGTGATTTGATAAATTTTAATTGTGTTACCCGCACCGACCGAGAAGGAGCGTTCCAAGGCCAAAAGCGTACCTTGATTGTCGATCGCCAGTAAATCTACTAAACCATTGTTTTGCCACCATCTACCGGGATGGCTGGTTTAGCGATCGGATCGGTGACGTAGATGAACTCCTGAGCGGGCTGACTGGTGGCTAGATTGTACTGAATAATTCGGCTGCGGGTGCCAGTGGTATCGCTAGCCGTGGTTCCATCTTGAAGCAGTGCCTCTTCGGTTGCGGTGTAAAGGTTTTTTTGGTTAGGGCCAATGTGTCGGCGGGGAGAGCGGAAAAACCTTTAAGAGTAGCTATGATGGAGTTTCTAGGTTAAATGGATTTGCAGCGATTACAATTGCCGAAAAAACAGGGCGAGTTGTCCGCCCTGCTCAGTTATTTTTTAGCTAAAGGTAAAATTATTAGCCCGCAAGCTATCAAATTTAATTCCATCCAAATTGGCTACATCTTGGTTACCAATCTTGAGCAGGGTATTAGCTCCCTGCTGCGACAACATTAACTTGCTGAAATCATTAACATCAGTAATTCCCAAGATGCTCAATATGGCTTCATTGAGCTGATCATCAGCCACCGTATTGGCTTGATCTGGTAGACTGCCATTGGCTAAGTTGAAGTTGTCAGCACCAGCACCAGCGCCACCATACAGAGTGTTACCACCCCGACCAGCATAAAGTTGATCTGAGCCGTTGTTACCAAATAGCGAGTCATTAACCCCGGCAAACAATCGATCGTTAACTGATGCCTTAATAACATCATCTTTTTGACTACCCGTTTTAGTTTCTTTTTCTGCTTTACCCAAAACCCCGGTGGCCTGTGCTTGATAAATTTGCGTTGCATCTAATAGTCCCGGAATACCTGGAATTTTTTGGCCATAGGACTCAAAACCCTGGCCTACGGATTGAGAGATCGTTTGAGTTCCGGCTCCTTGGTAATAGACCGGAACTGGTCGATTACTGTGATTCCCCCAACCATACTTCCCCGATTCGGGATCGTCTTTGCCATCGGCTAGTTTGCCGACTTCTGGTTTAGAACCCCAGTAATGGCCAGCTTCTTGGCTGGTATCAAGTTCAGTTAATTTCTCTGCTCCCTGAGTCCGCAACAGTTCAGGGAAGTTAGTGTTTAGGTTCAAATAGTGGTCGTGATCGGCGGTGATGATTAATTCATTTTTATCCCAACCCCCATTTTTCTGAATCCAATCTACAACTTTGCCCACTGATTTATCAAAATCGAGAGTGGCACCAATCATGTTATCAATGTTGTTATCATGAGCAGCCCAATCAATATCACCACCTTCCACCATCAGCCAAAAACCATCTTGATCTTTACTGAGCATGTCGAGACTAGCGGTAGTCATGTCGGCCAGCGTGGGATTCTCATTGCGTTCTCTCGCAATAAACTGTTGGTCGGTTTCGCCGGGGTCTAGTGGTCGCAGGGTGTCGGGCTTCAGACCTTTACTACTGCCCACCGAGAACATATCTAGCCCGGTTGTGCTGTAGTCACCGTTAGCCGAACTGACTGGCAAGTTACCATTTTGTCCTCTTGCTCCATATAGGCCGAGGAGCCGATCGCCTTTTTCAGGGTCTAGGCTGTTGGCAGCTGTTGCTAGTTTACTAGCAGCATCTTCACCTCGCTCCAAAAAATTATAGCCGTAGATGTTGTTCTGGCTATTTTTACTCAGCTCTTCGTAAGTAGCTTTGCCGATGAACTCGTTAGATGTTTTCGGTTCTACTCCAGCTGGTAGAGGATCGCCGGGAGTGGAAAGAGGGTGTCCACCACCCAACAGTACCGTTGGTTGGTAAATGCGCAATTCCTGTTGCAAAATATTGTCCAGAGCCGGGTAGTCCGCATCGTATTTATTCCGCCGATTGACATTCGCGGCGGCTGCGCCGGGGGTGGCATGATCGATCGGCACCGAAGTAACCAAGCCAGTAGACTTGCCGATTGCAGCGGCTTGTTTGAGGATTGAATCTAGGGGCTGCTCGAAAATATCTACTCCGATCGCGTTGTTGTAACTTTTGACACCGGTATAAAGAGTAGTAGCTGTATTAGCAGAGTCTGGATAACTATATTTAATGTATTCTGGGTCAGAGCCAGGTGTCCAGGGGTTAACTCCACCTCTAGCGGGATCGTAGCCCACCAAATTCCCTTTGGCACCGTCACTAACCTGGGCACCACCGCTAGCTTTGTTCCCAGGGTTAAAAGTAGGATCAAAAGTGAAGTTCGATCGCAATGAGCTTTCACCAGTATCTGGCTTACTATTATCGAGGGCACTATTACCAGTCCCAAAGACCCCTTTCTCATCGGCAATAGTAGTACCATAGGTGGTTGCCAAACCATAACCACTTAGCTTTTGTAAGTTGAGACCACTACCAGTGCCTGCTGTGTAAAAATCGTTGAGGGTTTTGCCTGGAGCACCAGCCTCAATTTGCTTAGCAATAGCAGCGGCTCTGACCATTTCCCAGCCCATGCCATCACCAATCATGATGATCGTATTCTTAGCTGCTTGGGTATTAGTACCAGCTGCCACATTTGCATCGTTAGTATTATTTCCCATAATCTCCACCTAATTTTCCACTAAATAAGCAGTTAACAAGTCTGTCAATTCCAGCGCTGCTTAAACAGCTGTCGCTGATATCAAGGTTGAGGCAATTGATTTATTTCATCCTGTATGTAGTGAAAGAACTAAAAAATACTAACTTTATAGCTATTTAATCTAATGCCAATTTAATTATTTTTGTGAAATACTAATGAAATAAAATACCCGTCACAAAGCAAAGATTTAAAGAAATATCGAATATTTCTAGAAAATATCATTTACAGGTTAAGTGATTACTAATAAAATATTAATTATGTCCAGCTAATTAATAGAAGATTTTAAGTTAGTCCAAGAACTGAACATCTTCAGGCTGAACACGCAGGCCAATTTCGTTATTATTCACTTCATACAAATCATGCAGATTCCCAACTTCCCCGCTGGGTAATAGCAAGGAGTCGTCTTTGCCATTGTCACGAATCCAGGCATCAAATTCGCTCAAAGTATCTCCAGTAGTGACTAAGAAATCGGCCAGCCGACGAAATAACTTCGGCATAACTACCAATTCTTGTAAAGCATCTATATCGGCAACCTGGGCAAATTTATCAACCCCAATATCTTCAGCACCAAAGACTCCGGCTGCTTGATCGCGAGCCTCTCCCGCAATCTTACGGGCTTCTTGAATTAGTTCAAAGGGTAAAGTTTGGTACAAAGTGGCATAGGCTAATCCTTGCTGCAATATTTGGATGTTGGCCGAGCTGTTCATCAATTGAGGCTCTAAGCGAATAACCTGCTGATCATTAGCCGGAGGCTGTTCTCCGGCGTAGGCAAAACCCACTACTCGACCGTTTCTTTCTATTCCACTAGCCAGGATAAAACCCCGCACCGTAAAACTATCTGCTGATTTCACAGTGGAGTCTTCGTTGAATACCACATTAGTAAATCCTAGTAATTCTACCAGAGCATCACGAGCAGCATTAGCCAGATCCAACCTTTGTCGGACTTCCTCACCTCTACCACGATTGGTCGGATAATGAGTTTCTAAAGTATCAATCACCTCCAGCCGCAATTTGATTCCACCGGTTTTGCCAATATCGGGGGCAACCCCACCAAAGCGAGTGAGCTTTTTCACAGCTTTGGGACTATCCACTACAAATTTGATCGTATCGCCATCGGGACGGGGCTGTTGACCCTTGGAATTACGGATTTGATACTCACCGGTTAACACCGTATATCTTCCTGCTGCTGGCATAAAATATCTCCTGATTAGGTGATGGATGAATTGGTGGCAGGGCAAGTATCAACTAGCCAAACCGCCCGCTGACATAATCGCGGGTGGCTGGATCGATCGCCATGCCAAAGATGTTTTCGGTTCTGCCAAACTCTACTAGTTGACCAATGCGGGTTTCATCGGTATTAAAGAAGGCCGTATAGTCGGCGACTCGGGCGGCTTGTTGCATATTGTGAGTGACCATTACGATCGTTAATTTAGCTTTTAGATCGTTGATCAAATCTTCAATCTTACTAGTAGAAATGGGGTCGAGTGCTGAACAGGGTTCATCCATTAATAATACTTTTGGTTGGACGGCCAATGCTCTGGCGATACATAGGCGCTGCTGCTGACCACCAGACAAATCTAGCGCCGATTTCCCCAAGGTATTCTTCACTTCTTCCCAGAGTGCCACATCTGTTAAAGCCAACTCCACAATTTCATCTAATTCACTTCTAGAAAATCTTTTGATTAATTTAACTCCGTAAGCAATATTGTCGTAAATGCTCATGGGAAATGGATTGGGCCGCTGAAAAACCATGCCGATTTGTCGTCGTAAGCGATTCACATTGACATTCCGGGAGTAAATATTCTGACCCAGAAAATCGATCTTTCCTTTGATCTGGACTTTGCCTTCTAGCTCTGCCACTCGGTTCAGCGACTTTAGAAAGGTCGATTTACCACAGCCCGAGGAACCAATAATGGCCGTAACTTGATGCTGAGTAATGTCGATCGATATATTATCTAACGTTAGCTTCTGACCATAGGCAAAACTAAAATTCCGAACTTGAATCACCGGAAAATCGGGAGATTGTCGATCGAACTCTTCGTTATCTAAGATATCGTCAGTATCTGGTGAGAAATTATCAAACATTTTGCTGGTCATGGAATTGGACTATAGATGTGCTGAATTTATTTGGAAACAAGGCGACGATTGACGAAAAACCGGGAGGCCATATTGCCAATCAACACCAGCAATAACAACACCAACGCTGCTGTCCAAGCTAGATTTTTCTGGACATCATAGGGTGAACTAGCATACTTGAAAATTAAAACTGGCAGGGACGGAGCAGGCGCAAATAAACCCTCTGGCCAGGTGGGGCTGTTCAAGGCGGTGAAAATCAGCGGCGCTGTTTCCCCCGCAGCTCTGGCGATCGCCAACAGACAGCCGGTAGTGATCCCATTCAACGCCGATTTAAGTACAATTTGGCTTGTGACTTGAAATTTATTGCCGCCTAGTGAAGCTGCTGCTAACCGGAGGTTGTTAGGTACTCGCTTCATCGCTTCTTCAGTCGTCAGTGCAACGATCGGCAACATGATAATGCTCAAAGCAAAGCTCCCTGCGAACGCCGAAAACTTTTTGGTAGTAAAGACAATTACGCCATAAGCAAATACGCCAATAATAATCGATGGGATACTGGACAGAATCCGCTGAGCAAAACGCACTGTATTATTTAAATAGCGATCGAACAAACTGCCCTGGTTAAATTCGGCTAAATAAATGCCCACCAAAATTCCTAGGGGAATGCTCACCAGGCTGGATACCCCAACAATCATCAACGTCCCCATAATGGCGTTACCAAACCCATCTGGGACATCAGTCACTCCCACCGGTGCTGGAATTGCAGTTAGTACTGTCCATTTCAAACCTGGCAGACCTCGTCGGACGATTGTCCACAAAATGGAAAATAACGGAATGACCGCACAAACTGCGCATAAATATACAAATCCGGAAAAAAGCCAACTAAGCAGATTACGTAATAATGGTAGTGGCTTATTCAACAACTGGCTGCCCCAATACCTTTTCTGGAGAAGCATTTCATAGTCTGGTCGAGGCTTGTAAACGTAGCTATCATCTTCCATAATTACTGATGCCTCTCCACTAATTTGACTAATAGCAAGGCCAGCATATTGACAGCTAGCGTCAATATAAACAGGATCAGAGCCAGATACATTAAGGCTCCGATATGCAGTGGATCAAGAGCTTCTGCAAACTCGTTGGCTAGCACTGCCGGAATGGTATAGGCCGGATCTAATATTGAAAGATTAATCTGGGCGGAGTTACCGATAACCATCGTGACGGCCATCGTTTCTCCCAACGCCCTACCCAAGCCCAGCATCACCGCCCCAATAATCCCAGCCACCGCTACTGGCAATTTGACTTTTAAGATAGTTTCCCAGCGAGTAGCTCCTAGAGACAGTGAAGCACTACTTAATTCTGGTGGAACAGTGACTAAGATATCACGACTAATGGCCGCAATCGTGGGCAGAATCATCAGAGCTAAAATCAAACCTGCCGCTAACATACTCGGACCACTCGGTTCGGTATTAAAAAATGGTAACCATTGCCAGCGTTCATAGAGCCACATTTGAAAGGGCTTAATCGCCGGAATCATCACATAGATTCCCCATAAGCCAATAATGACACTGGGGATGGCCGCAATTAGTTCAACCATGAAAGCTAAGACGGTGCGCAACTTGGGGGGTAACAAGTTATCTTCGCTGGTGATAATAGCCACGGCGATGCCGATCGGCACTGCCAGCACCAGAGCAATGCTGGCACTAACTATCGTGCCATAGAGATAAGGAGCTGCTCCGAATACGCTGTCGCCAATATTCCAAATCTGGCTGAAAAGAAAACCTCCACCAAATTTATTCAGAGCCGGTTGTGCCTGTTGCCAGACAATTGTGGCCAGCCACGCTAGCAGCAATAAACTTACGAGGGCTGCGCCCCGAACGACATAGCCAAATAAACGGGCTAACCATTCAGAGAAGCCATCACTGGTATGGAGATAGTTGTCGTGTTCGCTTTCTGTGATCAAGACTTAAACCGTTTGAATTAGGAGCAAATTGTATTCAGGAAGTGGGGGGATCGATCGACATGTCACAATAATCCCCCAGCTTTTAGCACCTGCAAAAAATGCTAGTTACCAGCAACTTTGACACCACTGTTAACCGCTGCAATTGCTTTCTTTGCTACGGAATCAGGAATTTTGGTGTACTCCAAGGAAGCGTTTAGCTTTTGGCCATCAGTCAAAATCCAACTTACTAACTTCTTCACTGCATCGCCTTTACTCTTGTCGTATTGAGTGTAGACCAGCAACCAAGTTAGGCCGGTAATCGGATAGCCTTTTTGGGGATCGCCCTCGAAAACCCGAAAATTAGAAGGGAAATTAACTGACTGGATGGCTTTATTGGCTTCTGCTAAGGAAGGTGGCACAAACTGGCCAGCTTTATTCTGCACCAACGCAGTTGGTAGCTTAGCCTGTTTGGCAAATGCAGCTTCGACATAACCGATCGAACCTTCTGTTTGCTGAACCAAAGCGGCGACCCCATCATTGCCCTTACCTTTGAGGGTATTGCCTGACCAGTTGGGTGATTTAGTAGCTCCTACTTTGCTCTTGAAGCCTGGATCGACAGCACTGAGATGGTTAGTAAAGATAAAGGAAGTACCACTACTATCGGCTCTGACGGCTAAACGAATTGATTTACCAGGTAAACTAACACCAGGATTATCTTTAGCGATCGCTGGATCATTCCACTTGGTAATTTTACCGCTGAAAATAGCTGGCAGAGTAGTTCTAGACAACTTTAGGTTGGAAACTCCGGGTGCATTGTAGACCACCGCCACTGCTCCACCAGCAGTTGGCACCATGACAACTCCTTTTTTGACCTGTTGAATCTCAGTGTCGCTCATTGCCGCATCACTAGCCCCAAAATCTACAGTCTCTGCAATAAATTGTTTGATACCGCCACCGCTACCAATGCCGTTGTACCGAACATCAGTGTTGGTAGTCTTTTTAAATTCCGAAAAATATCTTTGGTAGAGGGGTTCTGGGAAAGTTGCACCAGCACCAGTCAAAGAGGCTGATTGGGCCAGGGCTAAAACTGGTATTAAGCAGAGGCTCATGCCAGCTAAAGCGAGCGGCATAAGTTTCTGTAGTTTGAACAAAGACTTGGTAGTTATCATGGGTATAAAATCTAAAGATAAAGGACTGTCTGTAAATATGTAGATTAGAAATGCGTTTAGACATGCCTAGGGTAGATAGTATTTCTCACTAGATAAGAGTAAGTAAAACAAAGGTTAAGTTATAGTTAACAAGATTAAATTCTGGTGAAATCCTAATTCTTTGGTGTTTCACCTGCTATTATTTGAGGGCGTTAAGCTAAGGGTTTTTCTTGGAAAACAACTGTTAACATGAGTTGTAAAGGACGTTAATTGTATACACATTCTTTTGAGAGTTTTAGCGCAATGTTTTAGATGTAGACTTGTCGTATTTGATCTAAAATGCTAGTCGGTAAATATATTAAGCTTGTATTTTCTAGCCAACTATACCTGTAGTAAAAAAACACTACATATTGGTTTCATGTGAGCGATAGCAAAGACTTTTTACCGCAGGTAATTGGATGCTCGCTCCATCCCGTTTATTAATTACTGTGTACTTATAACTCTCATGGCTAATCTTCAAATACTTGATGAGTCTAGTAACTCATTTTCTTGGCGCAGCTTGCTTAAGCCGGCCATTTTAATATCGATCGGTTTGCACGGACTACTTTTGTTAATACCGCTAGCGGGCGTTCATGAGCAGTCCGCACCGCCGATCTCGAAAGAAGAAAAAGTTAAGCTGACGGAGTTACCAACCGAAGTAGTAACAACGAGTCCTAGCGCTGCGGCTCCTAGTCCAGTAACTCCTCAGCCGTCCCCATCGGCATCGCTGAAGTCACCGGAGGTTAAATCGATCGCTAGTCCTTCTCCCACGCCATCACCATCTGCCAGTAAATTGCCGCAGTTGGCAATTTCACCTAAATCTATTCCTACCATTAAACCAAGTCCCAGTGTTTCTCCTCAGCCAAAATCTAGTAAAGCCCCTGTTATTAAACCAAGCCCTAGCATTTCGCCTAAACCTTTAGCTAGTGTTAAACCTAGTCCAAAAGTTTCTCCTAAAGCAATTGTAAAACCCTTACCGAGCGCAACCCCCGCTGCTCAGAAATCGCCAGCATTAAATACGCCCTTCAGCGATTTCCCGAAATATCCCAATGCTACTACCGGTGCTTTTGATCTCAAGGCGATCGAGAAGGTTGCTCAACAAACTCCTGATGACCTTAAACAAGTTAGTAGTTTTTTTGACAATGAACTTAAAGGGAAAAGTTACCAATCAAATATATCCACTAACACAGATAACAAAAAAGTCTACGAAGTCAGTAAAGGTGGTGTTACTGAGTATTTAACTCTGATCTTTGAAGGCGGTAAAGGTACGATTATTGTTAAAAGTAAGAAACCTTTACCAGATAATTTAGGAAATACCGAAGTAGCATCCGCCCAGGAAAATGCTTTTGATGCGGCGCTAGGGCGGGTGCCTTTCCAGCAAAGCGACAATGCCGATGAGAAATTGCCCGATCCCAAAGCATTTCACGATAAGTATGGGCAAGATGAAAAAGGATTTCTAGAGAAGCAAGTCAAAAATGGCATTGATGGCAGTATTAGATTTATTGGCGGACAAAACCCGGATGCAGCTTACAGCGGTGTTTTTGCGGGCAGTTTACAGCAGGGGAATTTTCAAGTTACGCCCAAAAGTAGTTATGGCGGTGGAAATCTCTATGAAGTTCGGCAAGGGGGATTTGCTCGTTACTTAAATCTTATTCCAGCCAAGGATGGATCAGGAACAATTGTAGTGGTTTGGAATACTCCGCCTAATTAGCTTGGGCTACCCTCTGGCTATCCAATAGGTCATACCTAGACTGAGTTGTTAGTTGATTTGATCTAGGTTCTCATTCAGTTGCTATCTTTGCAAAGACATTTTCTCGATCGAGAAAATGTCTTTGTTTTTTGCTATCCCTTATTGACAGCTAATGATACCTTTTCACCACCGACTGCCCGCATTTGGCCTAAAACTTCAATGATACGGGAATAGGGAAGTTTATTGTCGGCCTTGAGAATCACCGCTCCATCAGTAGGATGCTGGGATAAATAGACTTTTATTTCTTGAGCCAGTTGGTTGTCATCGAGTTTCTTGGTACCCACATAGATAATACTCTTACTATCAACATTGACAATCAACGGGTCAGGAGCTTTCTGAGCACTTTGAGACACACCAGTTTTGGTGCTTGGTAAAGTCAGATCTACCGAACTCGATTCTCCCGACAAAGACATGGAAATAATAATGAAGAAGGTGAGAATTGTTAAAATCACGTCCATCATTGGTACCAGATTAACTTCTGGCATTTGGCTATGATTGTTTCTACGCTTTGACCCTAAGCCCATGATTTTACACCTCTTTATTATTTTTATTTTACAAATGTTCTAATAAATATCGTTTACTAGTGGTCTTCTGCCTTTGAAAGCAGGGGAAGATGCTAATTGAATAGCGGTAACTTCTTCCGCATCAGGATCCATTTCTTCCGATCGATAGCGATGCCCCTCACACCAAACATGCCGATAGATTAGTTCCAGTTGATTACCGACATTGGTAAAATAATCAATTTGTTTAGATTGTAAAGTCACAAAAACCCGGAAAAATGCCAAAGCTAAGATTGCTACGAACATACCAGAAGCGGTCGCTGTCAAAGCTTCCCCAATCCCAGCTGCCGCTTTAGTCGCGCTCGCACCGCCAGCCCCACTACCCCCAATATTCATATTGCCAAAAGTAGCCATCAGACCAGTTACCGTTCCCAGTAGACCCAAAAGAGGAGCGATCGCTATTACTGTTTCTAATAATTTGTCTCCCTTACGCATTTGGATAAATTCTCGTTCAGCTGCTGCTTCCATTGCTAAATGAAATGTCTCAGGGGATGAATTTTTCAGGCGCAGTGTGGCAAACAGAAAACGTCCGATCGCTAGACTTCTGGCTTGATAAGCGATCGATGCCGCATCATCCAAACTAGAGCGGGCAGCTTCCAATACATCATGGACGATGCGATCTTCTTGACTGATTAGTTTCCACCAATAGTTTGCTCGCTCTAGAGCACAACCGATCGTCATCACAGACAACCCTACGAGTGGCCACATGACCGGTCCACCCTTGGAGACAAATTCATAAATATTAGACATAATAGAAAACAGATTTTTAGATGATCTTATCTAGTTTTCCATAGTTATCCATTAGTAGGGTTAAGCCTTGGTTATGTAAAAACTAAGTATTGCGGTTCCAGTTGGCAATATAAATAGTTCCGCAACAGAACCAGAGCCAATTAATTTAGCCTAAATAGAAAAATTTTCAAAAAGCCTATAATTGAAACTTAATTTATTTCAAAAAAAATTGATGCTAGAATCACGCCCTCAGACCTCCCCACAGATTATTGCTCTGTTCCATGCCCTGTCCGAACCACTTAGAATTCAGACGATCGAGCATCTTCAGCAGCGAGAACTCTGTGTTTGTGAGCTTTGTGAATTGCTAAGCGTCAGTCAATCTAAGCTATCATTTCACCTGAAAGTCCTGAAATCTGCCGGTTTAGTTCATCCTCGCCAGGAAGGACGCTGGGTTTACTATCGGCTCAACCTCTCCCAATTTGTGATATTAGAGCAATACTTAGCTGAATACCGCCGCTTAAGCCCCATCTTGCCCGCACGGATATGTGATTAATTTATTGACTGTGACTTTGCTCTTGACATATCAACTTTTTTTGAAATAATAAGAACATATCTCAGCAGCGATTCTCCGGAGAGTTTTTTTACCCCATGTGAACAAAAAGTTACGTCAAATATTATTGCCCATTGACCGCAACTTTGTGGCAGAAGCGATCGGCACTTTCATTTTGGTGTTTATTGGTACAGGAGCTGTTGTAGTTAACAATGTTAGCCAAGGTGCCATTACTCATCTAGGTGTAAGCATTGTATTTGGGGCGGTAGTGGCTGCCCTAATTTATACTCTTGGACATATTAGCGGTGCTCACTTTAATCCGGCAGTGACGATTGCTTTTTGGCAGAGCGGCTTCTTTCCAAGTCAACGAGTGATCCCATATATTCTGGCGCAGTGCATGGGGGCAATTGCCGCTTCTACTCTACTGCGCATGGTCTTTGGTCTAGTCGCTAATTTGGGGGCAACTTTGCCGCGACAAAATAACTGGTTGCAAGCTCTGTTATTAGAAACTGTGCTGACTTTTATCTTAATGTTCGTTATTTTTGGGTCTGGGCTAGATCGGCGTGCACCTATTGGGTTTGCTGGTTTAGCGATCGGACTAACTGTGGCATTAGAAGCAGTGGTGATGGGACCGATTACTGGGGCAAGTATGAACCCAGCTCGATCGCTAGCCCCGGCTTTAGTAGCTGGATTATGGCAACATCACTGGGTTTATTGGGTAGCTCCCATACTTGGAGCTGTGTTGGCAGGCTGGGTATATCGCTGGATATCCAACGATTTCCAGGACTGTGTCAGAGATATTAACTAACAATTTTAGCGAGAAGATTTCATGAAAAGAGTGATGTTTGTCTGTAAAAAAAATTCGGCTAGGTCGCAAATGGCTGAAGGTTTTGCTAATCATTTGGGAGCAGGATTAATAGCGGTAACGAGTTCGGGGCTAGAAGCTAGCCAGGTCAGACCAGAAGCCATTGCGACGATGCAAGATGCGGGAGTCGATATCAGCCGCCAAGCTTCTAAAGCATTGAGTGAATTTAATCCAGAAGATTTTGATGTCGTTATTTCTCTTTGTGGTTGTGGTGTAAACCTTCCCCCAGCTTGGGTCAACAGAGAAATCTTTGCTGACTGGCAACTTGATGACCCAGCTGAACAGCCAGAAATCTTTCCCAGAGTACGAGATGAAGTTCGATCGCGGGTGGTTACTTTGATTGATTCATTACATAATCGTTAACAATCGTAAATACCCTGAATCTCTGAGCTAGAGCCATCTAATCAGAGAAAATGCCATAATTTGAAGTATGAGTACCCCTCCAGCACAGCATCCAACCACAATTTTATTGCGGTCATGATTCAGATATACAGGCACAGGGAAACGCAACTAGACTAACTCAGCGATCGCTCAATATAGCTAGCAATCTGATCAAACCTGGAATCATTGCTGACATCTGGCTCGGCCACCGCAGTAGACACTAATCGATCAACAATCTCTCCAAAACCACTAACTTCTGGCAGCGTCGTAATGTAGGCCGGTAGATGCTCCATCTGTTCTTGATAATGCAACACATTGGCCACCCCCACCGATTGTGTAAACATCTCGGGGTCAAACATCGAGGCATCATTCGGACTATCTCCTACCGTCAAAATCTGATGAGATTTTAATTTGGGGAAATGTTGTTTCAGTACTTGCTTAATCCCGATCGCCTTGCTTTGAGTGACTAATTTGATATGGCCTTGGATCGTACTATAAGTGAAATTCCAGCCCCAGCGCTCACATTGAGCCCCAATTTCCCATAGATCGCTAGCATCTAGCTGAGCTAGATCAAATGTCCAGTCGGTCAGTCGGAACCGGTTATCAGTGGATTCTTTTAGCTGAGTATGCGTGCCTTGCAGTTGCCAAAAGCAGTCAGCTAGCTGATCGCGATGTTTGCTGATTTCTTTGATTTTGAGGTTGGGTAGCAGCTGACATGCCGTGGTTCCACTAAAATAACAGCCGCCGTTTTCGCCGATCGCTCCGACCACTGGTAAATAGTTACTGAGACTACTCACCCAGCCAGCCGATCGACCGGTGACTAGCAACACCGCAATGTTGGCAGACTGTAGTTGTAGCAAAGCAGTAATTAGTTGTGGTGTAAAGCGCTGATTTTTGGTGAGTGTTCCATCAATATCAGTAGCTACTAGTTTGATTTTAGATAAATCAGCATTGTCCAGGGGGGCAAGAGTCATCGGATAGTCTCGGAGTCAAATGATTCTTAAATTTTAGGCTGTTTTGCGTTTCAAAACCCGCTTCAGATATTTACCAGTGTGCGACTTGGGATTTTTGGCGATCGCTTCCGGTGTTCCGACCCCGACGATCTGACCACCCCGACCACCGCCATCTGGTCCCAAATCTATTACCCAGTCACTACAGCGGATTACATCTAGATTATGTTCGATCGCAATCACCGAATTACCTTTATCTACTAGCCGTTGCAACACATCCATGAGTTTGTGGACATCATAGAAAGACAAACCGGTGGTAGGTTCATCAATCAAATAGAGGGTCTTGCCGGTGGCGCGTTTGGATAGCTCGGCGGCCAGCTTCATCCGCTGCGCCTCACCTCCTGATAGCGTGGGGGCGGTCTGGCCTAGGGTCACATAGCCTAAACCCACATCTACCAAGGTTTGTAACTTGGTGGCAGCGCGGGGAATATTAGTGAAAAACTCCAGGGCATCTTCCACCGTCATAGCCAGCACATCGGCGATCGACATCTCTTTGTACTTGACCTGCAGGGTTTCTCGGTTATAACGCGCTCCCTTGCAAACATCACAAGTCACATAGACATCTGGCAAAAAGTTCATTTCAATAATATTCACACCCTGACCGCTACAGGCTTCGCAGCGACCACCTTTGACATTAAAAGAAAACTGTCCCGGTCGATAACCTCTGGTCTTCGCTTCGATCGTCTGGGAAAATACATCCCGAATTAGATCGAAAATGCCGGTATAAGTAGCCGGATTAGAGCGGGGGGTGCGGCCGATCGGCGATTGATCGATCACAATTACTTTATCGATCGCACTAATTCCTTGCAATTCTCCTAAATCGGTGGGGAAGGGTATCCGTTTGGTTAAGTGATGCTGCAGAGCGGGATAGAGCAAATCGTTGACCAGCGTCGATTTCCCGGAGCCGGAGACTCCGGTGACGGAGACTAGCATTCCCAAGGGAAAATCTACGTTTAAATTTTGGAGATTGTGGCGTTTGGCTTTCTTCAAACTAATTTTTAAACCAGAGCCTGGTCGCCGCTCGCTGGGGGTCGCGATCGCTTGCCGTCCGGATAGATAAGCCCCAGTGATCGATTCTTTAGCGGCTAAAATATCTGCTAGAGTTCCCTGAGCGACGACGACTCCGCCATGCACTCCGGCACCGGGGCCAATGTCCACCAAATGGTCGGCGGCTCGGATGGTGTCTTCATCATGTTCTACTACAATCAAGGTATTACCTAGATCGCGCAGCTTCACCAGGGTGGCCAGCAGTCGATCGTTATCGCGCTGGTGCAGACCGATACTCGGCTCGTCTAGTACATAGAGTACTCCCGTCAGACCAGAACCAATTTGGGTGGCCAGCCGAATCCGTTGGGCTTCCCCACCGGATAGGGTGGTGGCCGATCGAGATAAAGTCAGGTAATCTAAACCCACATCTAACAAAAAACGTAGTCGAGCCCGGATTTCTAGCAATACTAACTGGGCAATCTGTGCCTGTCGATCGTTCAGGGTGACCTGATTTACCCGCTCTAAGCATTGATCGATCGCACAGTTGGTGAAGTCCAAAATATTGTATTGACCCATTTTCACCGACAGAGCTTCCGGTTTTAACCGATCGCCCGCACAGACGGGGCAGGGTCGATCGACCAAATAATTTTCCAATCGTTGCTTTTGCAGTTCCGAGCCGTCATCATACTGCCGTTGCAGAATCTTTAGCACTCCTCGATAGTGCCGAAATTCGCCGATTTGCTCCATCCAGACCGGTTCACTGGTTCCATGCAAAACTAATTTCTGTTGTTCGGCGGTTAAATCTTGCCAGGGGGCATTCAGCTCAAAGCCATAGGCTTGGCTCAAACTAAACAGCAGTGACAGATAGTAAGAATTATCCTTATCCGACCAGGGCAAAATCGCGCAATAGACCTGCGCTGTTGGATCGGGAATGATCAGTTCTTCGGCAAATAGGCGCAGATTGCCCAAGCCGTGACAATGGGGACAAGCGCCGTAGGGCGAGTTAAAGGAAAATAGCCGGGGCGACAGCTCTTCCATCACCGCGCCGTGCTCGGGGCAGGCGAATTTCTCTGAAAAAACTAGGTCGGGGATATTTGGATCATCGGCCAAAATATTGATCACCGCCATCCCTTCGGATTGTTTCAGGCAAGTTCCCAAGGAATCGGCCAAGCGTGAATTGATACCCGCTTTTTTGACTAGCCGATCGATCACAATCTCGATCGAATGTTTCTGGTTTTTATCCAGTTCAATTTGGTCGGCCAACTCCCGAATTTCACCGTTGACCCGCACCCGCACAAAGCCACTGGCTGTTAGGCTGGATAGCAACTTTTGGTGGGTACCTTTCTTGCCGCGCATGACCGGCGCTAGAATTTGAAACTTAGTCTTGTCTGGAAGCGCCATCACCCGATCGCACATTTCATCGATCGTTTGGGGCGATATCGCCCGGTCACAATGGGGGCAATGGGGCAGACCGGCGCGGCCAAACAGCAGCCGAAAATAATCGTAAATCTCGGTGACCGTCCCGACCGTGGATCGGGGATTATTGGAAGTGGATTTTTGATCGATCGAGATCGCTGGACTTAAACCTTCGATCGCGTCTACTTCTGGTTTATCGAGCTGACCCAAAAACTGGCGGGCGTAAGCACTCAGTGACTCCACATATCGCCGTTGGCCTTCGGCAAAAATCGTATCAAAAGCCAACGATGACTTACCAGAGCCAGAAATGCCCGTAAACACAATCAATCGATCGCGTGGTAATTCCAGGCTAATGTTTTTTAAATTGTGTTGTCTAGCACCAGTAATCCGAATCTTGTTTTGGTCATCCGGCTTTAAGGTTCCGGAGGTAGTCTTCGCCATAGGTCAACCAGATTCAGTAGTGCAGAAATACCAGTATATCGAATATCTGACCAGAACTCCAGTACCAAGCAAAAATGGGCGCATAGCGCCCATTTCTAGCTTCAATTAATTCTCACCAATACTTAGGAGCGAGAACCAGCAGGCAAGTAAGCAATTGGATTAACAGCACTACCACCAGGCATGTGGAACTCAAAGTGGAGGTGGGGACCAGTACTGCGACCAGTATTACCCATCGCTGAGATCTGCTGACCCTGCTTCACCTGTTGACCAACGGCTACTAGCAGACGGCTGTTGTGACCATAGAGAGTTCTAGTGCCATCAGGATGTTGAATATCAACTCTCTTACCATAGCCACCGCGATCCCAGCCGGATACTACAACTACGCCATCAGCTGCTGCTACCACTGGAGTCCCAACTGCTGCTGCAATATCAATGCCCTTGTGCATCCGACCCCAACGACGGCCAAAGCCAGAGGTGAAAGAACCCCGAGTTGGCCAGATTTTACCCACTGGTGGGGTATTCTGATTGGTAGTCTGAATCGTAGAGTTGTAGGTGTTGGTAGCGAATCTTTGGATTTGAGCAGGTTGCTGAACAGCAGTAGGTAGCTGGAATCCTCGGGGTGCTGGCACCGGAATTGCTACTGCGCTTGGTGCCGTCATCGGTCTAATATAGCCTTCACTTTTCAGGGGCGGTGCATAACTCTTAAGCGGAGCGGCATAACCAATCGGGGCAGCATAAGCGCCGCTGGGTACCGATCGAATAAAACTATTGGGGCGTACTCTTTGAGCAACCAACTTAGTTGCCGAATTATCAAAAACTTCATCCGTCCCTTGGCTCTGAGTTCTGAGGGAGGAAGCCTCTTGACGCAACTGCTGCATGTAGACATCCTCTTTAGATACAGAAGATGTAATTTGTAATACCTTACCACCAGAAAAGCCACCGTTAGCAACGGCTGAACCAGATAATGGAGATAACATCAGACCGCAGGTTCCGACTGATATAGCAATACCAGCGGCGAGTTTTGATGCTGACTGTGGAGAATTTTCTGCGGGGGCAGCGAAGTGCTTAGAATCCAGAGAAAGTTGCTGAGTCAAACCTTCCTTAACGTCTGGTCTTGCGATGGTAACTTGGCGATCCAAGGTCGCGCCATGGGCGGGTGGGGAAGGAACTGACTGAACCTTCTGTGTAATCACGCTCTTCAAACATAACCTCCTAACTTAAATAAAACGGAAAACTTCGGTTCGCCTATGGATCTAGAACTTGAGCTGTACTTTACTTCTAGATTCATGGAATGAACTGTGATGCTCCGGTCACACCTTTAAGAATGGACTACGTAAAGTAGCAATCCAACAAAGACATTTGCAGTAACACTAGAAAAATAAGTATTTCTTAACATTTAACTGCTTTCCAGCACACTCTATGTCAATTTGTAAAAATTTGCAAGTTTCTACTAATTTACTTTCGGAGCTTTTTGGTATACCTAAATCATTCTTAGCTTGAATCAAATTAATGAGTTTACTAGTGATTTGGATAGCTAATATCCGAAGGTGTCTGGGTGAGATACGTAGACTTTAAGCCATCGAATTCGCCTCTTGCAACCGTGTATTTTCGGAGATGACTTGAGTTCTTCTCCATTAGTTTTGAAAATCAGAAAGCCCGAAATACTTGTATATCAAAGCTTTCAGTCTTCAATTCTAAATTAGTTATCAAAAAAATAAAAATAGATGAACCGTCATGGGGTGTGATTTAAGATAGAAATATCTTATGTATTGAAAATAGTATTACTTTATTTGCAATATTGAAAATCTTGGCTACAATCATTGCCCTACAATAATTTGGACTCTTCCAGTCTGTCTTTAATGAGACAAAATATTTATTTTTACATCCTAAGTGAAACCTATTTGTCGATAAGCCTCAAATAAACCGACTGCGACACTTACCGACAAATTCAAACTTCGTACCCCAGGCTCGCGCATGGGAATATATAGGGTGGCATCACAAGCCTCTAAAGCCTCTGCTGGCAAGCCATTGGTCTCACTACCAAAGAGTAGCCAATCATTATCTTGGAAGGCAAAATCATGGTGGGCGGACTCTCCCTTGACGGTAAAACCCACCCACCGGCCACCGGCTTGGATGGCTTGTAGCTCAGCGAGTGATTCATGGATCCGTAAATTCACGTAAGGCCAGTAGTCTAAGCCTGCTCGTTTTAGGTAGCGATCGGTTATCTCAAAACCCAGTGGTTTCACCAGGTGAAGGTCGGTTTTGGTGGCGGCGCAGGTGCGGGCAATATTGCCCGTGTTTGGTGGAATTTGTGGATGAACGAGCACGAGGTGAGGCATAAAAATTCTGGTGATTTGGTCAAAAATGATACGAATAACTAAGTATATGAAATTCGTATGAATTGTCGCTATGAGAAATTCATTAACTATTCCAATCATTAGTAATGAAGGTGAGTGTTGGAACTAAAGTTTGATATTTTGATTCAGACATTACTATTACTTAGTCGTCTTGATGGGTAAGCTATGCGCATGATGTCGTAATAGAATAACTTCACAAGCAAAATCTGAACCCATGAATAATTATCGATCGATCACTGCACTCTTAACTCTTATACTCTGTTGTTGTAGCCCCAGCATTGCCCGGGCTGATGGTGAAAATAACGGAAACTTTATTGGCCCAGCGATTACGATCGGCAATGGTCAAAGCATTTTTGGGATAGAAGGTAAGTTTAATCTTACCGATAATATTGCGGTGCGGCCTTCCTATAGCTTTACTAACTTGTCCGGGGCAGGGGTTACGGTCTTTGGGGGCTCAGCTACTTATGATCTTAGTAAGGATAACTCTCAGATTCTGCCATTTGTAGGCTTGGGCATGAATTTTTACACGGTCAATGTGGGCGGGGTAACTGGTTCTTCTTCTACTGGTTTTGCCCAAGCCGGGGTGGACATTAATCTTAATCCCGGCATGGCAGTTACTGGTGATATTAAGGTGCCTTTTGATGCCAACTCGGTGCTCGGCACTGTATTCAGTATTGGTGGTGGCTATCGTTTCTAATCATTTTTTGCACATATGTTTTAGTCGGTGCTGATTTTAACTGGTAGCTTTGTATTAACTCCTCGGTAGTTCAGATAATATCTGCTGCGGGGATGTTGGCAGTCAATTTGCTGGCAAAGGTTTTTGATGAATTTTTTTTCTTGGATGCGAGCCGCTTGTTCAAACTGGTTGCTGGCGTAGTCTTGGCCAGCCTGTTGGTAGGCTGCAAAGTAGCTGGCACCGAATTTTTGCAAACCTCCCTGTTGAATACATTGCTGAAAGTGGGTAAGCTCGTGCGCTAATAGAACTAGTTGGGCGGTGTCTTGAGGCTGGTGGCCAGCCCGGATATATATTCGATCGCAAAAAGCTTGGGCAGCAGCATCCACTTCCCCCACATGCACTTCTTTCTCACCATTAGACCAGCGATCGAGCAATTTAGCGTTGTAATTTATTTTTGCTTGATCGACTAAATCACCAAAATCAGCCCGCAGATACTTTTTTTGCTGGGCAGTCAGAGGTTGACCTGGCGGGTTGCGGCTAGCGGCCACTTGGGCAGCTAAGGGCATCATTAAAGCGCCACTGTTACCCCAAACCTCACTGTTATTAGTTGTTTCCCACAAATTTTGGGTCGCGCCGGCGATCTTATTGGTGGTGGTATGGCTGATTTTGTTGGAGGCCGAATCGATCGCTGGATTACTGGATAAAATAATGGCCGCTGTAATCACCAGGGTGAGGGCTAATTGCCGCAACAGTCTGTTCATGGTTTTGAGGATGGACTCTTTCAGATACAAGACGAGTTAAACCAATTCCGAGATCCACCTAATTTTTGATCGCTGGCGGAATAATCCCAATTTTGCCCAGGGTGGTATCAATATCTTGGAGTAGTTGAAAATCAGCGTTGGGTAATTGTCGCCCTTGGCTGAGGAAGTCGAAGGCGGCTCGAAATTCGGTGGGAGTGGCGGCGATGGGGGCTTGAAAATGGCAGGGGACGATTTGTTGAAAATCCCACTGAGTCACTCGATCGATCCAAGCTAAAGTCTGTTGCGGATCGCGATTAAGAATTAACTGCTGCAATATCGGTGCGACCAACAGCCGACCGTGGCCTTGAATCGTCTGAAAAGATTTCTCCCAGTTATCTTGCCATTGAAAAGGATATAAACCCCAAAAAGCGCGACGCGACTGGTCTGGAGCCGTGAACAAGGCTCGGATCGCCTGACTAGTACTGCTGATCTGAACAGCGCTGGGACGAAAATAGAAAGTAAATAGCACAATGCGCTGCCAGCCTTGCTGGCGTTGGGCAGGCGTATCCATAATCGGTTCGCTGACCTGATCGCGGGCATGAAATAGTAATGGATAGGGATCAAGCTGAACGATCGCTGGGGGTTGCTCTGGAATGGAGAGGACGGTATCCGTCACCAGCAATATTTTCAGCTGTCGATCGAACAGCACCACTTCACCAAATTTACCTAATTTTAAGTCCACTGGTCCGAGCATGGCGTAGTCGAACCGATCGCCAAAGGGATTTTCTTTCCCCAATACTTGGGTACGGCCAGCCGGTAAGCCCAACCAGCTCAAGGGTAAATTTACTGGAAAACTCCACTGGCCAGGAGCCACATAGACAGTGGCCAGCGGATAATGGCGGGCAAATGGCCCCACAAATACTTTGTGCTCTAACCCCGATAAAGTCGGGAAAATAATATGTTGAATTGGGCCATATCGATCAACTAACTCATTCACCAACCTTAAGCATTCCGCCGTAGGGGCGATCGGAGCATAGACTAGTAAACCGCCAGTTTCTAACCTAAGCACCGTCATTCGTAAGGGAGTAACAACATACAAAACCCCCTGAATTTGCTCAAAACTCCATGCCCAGTCCGCAATTATTTCAGTACGGAGCGTGCGTCTTTGACTGTACGGATAGAGGGGTAAAGATAACCACCAACGCCATTTCCAATCTTCCTGGAGACCTAATGGTGGTGGAACGAGAGCTGTTGGCACTGAACTATTTTCCTGCAGATGGCAATTATAGATATTTGTGGATATTTTACTCTGTGTAGTTTTCAATTTTTCTAACTTACCTGAGTTCTTTTTGGGATCTGAATTGGGCATCTTAAGCATAAGTTCTGATTTCCGGTCGCCATCCATAAATCTGATTGCCGACATTTTAACTCCCAGATAAAGGGGTAGCAATACATTATGCAAGTACGAGCTGGTGAACTAATTAGTTCGCTTCACCAAATTCAGGCCGAAGGTTTTAGTTGTGTTGTCGAATTTACCAGCATTGCTAGCAATGCTGCTGCACCAGCGCAAGTACAACCTTCCATCTTCCAATTCTCTTTGGTATTTCAGTCCGGAGCCTTGACTTATGCTGGTCGCAAAGTGCCAACTCCTCTGGAATTTGCCCATTGGGTGAGCCACAAAATGCAGCTTACCCACATGGAATCCACTCTCCAAATGGTTACTAGTCGGGTCAAAAACCCCAATTCGGTACGAGAGCTAATTGAATTTATCGCTCGTTTTGGGTTGATTAAGTGGCCGGACTTAGAAAATTTGATGCACAAAGAGGCCGCTATATTCATAGAACAGGCACACCTCCATGCCGGGGTATTGCGCAAAACTATGAGTAGTAGCTTTGATTTATCCTATGGTGAAGATTTTCACAGCTTAAATTTAGCTCTGATTCGACAAATTCTCGAAAAACGCCAGCAGTTGTGGCAATCGCTAGCTCCAGAAATTATTTTTGACACAATACTTTGTCCTAAGCCCGACAACGCCCATTTGCTACCTCCCCAAATTTTGCCGCATTTCGATCGATGGATTACTGGCAAGTTTAAACTCTCCGAAATTGCCCTGGGTTGTGCCGAAGACCCCCTTAAATTAGCCCAAACTTACTTAAATTGGTCGCGTCAAGACTGGCTGATTTTAAAGAATAGTAGCAACAGTCAACGATCAACTACTCTCCCACCGCTCCCAGCCACAACTGCTCGTCCCATTATTTTGAGTGTGGATGATAGCAAAATTGTACAGACCATGATCGCCAGAGCGATCGGTGATTTGTATGATGTGCGGTTGGCTAATAATGCTGTTGATGCTTTGAATATTTTGCATACCCAAAAAGTATCGCTATTGCTACTAGATGTAACGATGCCGGATATTGATGGATTAGAACTATGTCGCACTATTCGAGCGATGCCCCAGTTTAAACAACTCCCCATTATTATGCTGACGGCCAAGGATGGGATTGTCGATAAGTTTAAAGGACAGTTTGCTGGTTCCACGCAGTATCTGACTAAGCCGGTCGATCGAGATAAATTACTGCCGGTCTTGGAAAAATATATTCCGCAAGTCGCTCCTCAAAAAACAGTTGTAGCCAAATGAGTACCGCCACATATCTGACTTTTCAGTTACAAAATTTGCAGTACGCCATTGGTACCGACCATGTGCTGGAAATTTTTCCGCTGCCCGAATTACAAATTGTCCCCGAAATCCCGGCTGACATCTTGGGAGTGATTAATTTGCGCGGTACAGTTTTACCCGTAATGCACCTCCGTCGTCGTCTGGGGCAAGCCCAGCCGATCTGTAAGATTACAGATAACGTCATCGTGTTGGAATGCCAGGGTTTGCAAGTGGGTCTGATTGTAGACCAGGTGAACGAGGTCTGTTCGATCGATGACTTAGATATTGCCCAAGATCTCACCTATGGTCGGCAAAACCACGTCAATACGTCATTTTTACGGGGTGTCACCCAACTGGGCGACCACAACATTTTATTGTTGAATCCCCAATCTTTGATTTTGTTGGCGGATGAACTGACGGCGTGGGTTGGTGAATCGGATAGCTTAACTGCTAACGTGGAGCGCTTGCAAGACATTGCCCGTTCTCAAATCGATCTGACCACCGATTTTTATCAACTGTACTTTCCCACTGCTACTGCCGAAGAGTGCCAGCTTTTAGAACAACGGGCACTGGAATTACGGCAATTGTCGATCACTAACGACACCAGTCGCTTGGTTCCCTTGGCAGTGTTTGGGCTAGGCGGTGAATATTTTGGGATGAATTTGGAGTTAGTGCGGGAGTTTATTAAGGTGCAAAATGTGCGCCCGATTCCCTGCTGCCCCGATCGGATCATTGGCAATATGAATTTGCGGGGCGAAATCATGACCCTCGTAGATATCAGACCAGCTCTCAACTTGGATTCATCCCAGGTCAATACAGAAGCGATCGTTGCTCAGTTGGGTAGTTTAGTGGCTGGTATATCGATCGACGAACTACACGATATTCTCTATCTCGATCCAGCCGAGCTAGCGATGGTGCCAGTGGCCAACCAATCTAGCCGCCAAGGTTTGGTGATGAGTACGATCCCCTATCGGGAGCAGCTATTAAGCATTCTGAACCTGCCCCAGCTGCTGAGTGTGGCCTAGGGGCAATTTGTTTACTTTCTATCCATATTTCTGATCAATAATCTTTAGGAGTTACCTACATGAAAATTACCACTCGTCTTAAATACGCCGTCGCTGGCTTAATTGGCTTGGCAGCCATTAACGGTATTGTTCTCCAGTCTGGTATTCAAGGTATGGCTAATGACTCTAACGTTGTAAGCTACACCGGATTAGTCCGGGGTACCACTCAACGATTAGGTAAATTAGAATTAGCTAATAAACGTAGTGATGAATTAATTCAAAAAAATGATCAGCTCATTCGGGCACTAGTCAAAGGAGATGAAACTCTCAATATTCCGGCAGCCAAGGATCAAAGCTTTATTGAGGCGATGCAAGAGGTGGAAAAAGCTTGGGCTCAATACAAAAACACTATCTATGCTTTTCGGAGTAATCCGGCTCTGGCCAATCAAATGTTGGTGGAAAGTGAAAATGTATTTAAACCAGTTAATAATGCCGTAAACGTCGCTACCACCAACGGTGGTAATGACGTAAGCATCGTACGATTAATTGCTCTCTTAACGCTAGGTGCCAGCTTGGCCGCTTTGGGCTTTATTGCGTTTATTACTCAACGTATTACCAAAACTCTCAATCAATCTACTGAAGACGTTTCGAGTAGTTCTCTCAAAATTTCAAATACCCTCAATCAGCAAGAGAAATTACTAGAGTCTCAAGCTAGCTCCGTGAAAACTACAACTAGTACGATCGAAGAGTTGGGTGCGGCTTCCATGCGATCGGCTATTCAAGCAGAATCTTCTAGCTCAGAAGCCCAAAAAGCCCTTTCCCTGTCAGAAAGTGGTTCGGAAACAGTATCTCGGACTTTGGATGGGATTATTGACCTGCGATCGAAGGTAGAGGCGATCGCCGAAAAAATTATGCAGTTGAGCGCTCAAACAGCGCAGATTTCTACAGTTTCGGACTTGGTAGCCGACATTGCGAACCAAACCAACATGCTGTCGCTGAACGCTGCGGTAGAAGCCGCCCGAGCCGGTGAACAGGGTAAGGGTTTTGCGGTAGTAGCCGGAGAAGTACGGAAATTGGCCGACCAAAGTAAAAAATCCGCTGAAAAAATCAATATTTTGATTTCGGAAGTACAAGCTTCTATTAATAACACTGTAATGGTGACTGACGAAGGCACCAAGACGGCAGCTGCCGGGATTATCTTGGCCTCTGAAACAGCAGAAGCCTTTGCTGGTATTGAACGAGCTATTAACGAGGTATTTAGTAACTCCCGCGATATTTCGGATAGTTCTAAGCGTCAAGCAATTACCATCCAACAGGCGGTCGCTTCGATCAATGCCATCAACTTAGGTTCTCAAGAAACAGCAGCGGGCGTTGCCGAAGTAAAATCGGCCACTAATGATTTGCTAGAAACTACTAACCAACTACAACTGATTGTATAAATTGTTTTATCACTACCGCCATTATGTTCATTGATGATGAAGAGTTGCGTAGCCTCTATGAAGTGGCCAGTGCCGAACATTTGACAGCGATCGAAGAAGGCTTATTGCAACTAGAAAAAACCCCCACCGACTTATCGCCGCTGTCGATGCTGTTGCGGGAAGCCCATTCCCTGAAAGGAGACTCCCGGATGTTGGGGGTAGAAGATGCCGAAGCGATCGTCCACCAAATGGAAGAAATTCTGATGGCGATCGATCGCCATGAATCGGCCGTTACACCACTACTCTGCGATGTCCTGTACCAAGGACTAGACGCTGTCAAAAAAATTGCCCATGAAGCAGTTACTGGTGAACCCACTGGTCTTCAGCTGTCCGAGGTAATCGCCGTACTACAAGCAGCTAGTGGCAAAGCTCCCAGCAGCACAGCTGTGGACAATGAAGTAGTTGCAGTGGCTGCTACTGCACCAAGTTTTGTAGAATCAGGTGGGCAACCAGTGTTGGATTGGCTAGCGGTCACGCCGAATGTCCCGGCGGGGTTTGCTGACTTTGCAACTATCCCGAATGATGATTACATATTCTCTAGCAACTCAGCTCTAGATGATTATTTGAGTATTTCCAACTCTTCGATTTTCGATATTGGTGATGTCTCAGAGCCGCCAGATTTGGTATTTGGACTGTCCGGATTACCCGAAGTATTACTGGAATCCTTTGATGAAGATACCTGGGCGGAAGGTAGTAAGTTGCCAGCCGCTGATTTGATTGCCGCTACGGGATCGATCGACAGTCCCCTCTTTCCCCCTGCTCCCCCGGTAATTATTGATCTTCCAGAAACGATTCAGCCTCTAACGGCTGTTCCGGTAGAACCCGTCGCCGAGGTCTTTGAGATCAACACTATTCGGGTGGCTGCTAACCGACTAGAACGGCTGATGATTCAGGCTGATGAATTGGCAGTGGCTAAGTTGCGAGTGGTGCAGCACCATGAAGACCTGCTGAACCTCTATCGTTTGTGGGAAGAATGGCAGCGACTGGTGCCGATCGAAGACCCCCGCTTACAACAATTTAGCAATCTGCTGAATCAGATGCGGCTAACTTCTGGTGAAGATACGGCGCGGCTAGAATCAGTAGCCAATGACCTGGAAAATGGCATTCGCCAAATTCGGATGTTGCCCTTGCAGACGGTTTTCGCTCTCTTCCCCCGCATGGTCAGAGATTTGGCACGGCAGCAAGGCAAAGAAATCGACTTCACGATCGAAGGCGGCGATGTCCTGGCTGACAAGCAAATCTTAGAATCCCTCAAAGATCCTCTCACCCACATTTTGCGTAATGCGATCGATCACGGTGTCGAAACTTTGTTAGAGCGCGGTGCTAAAGGAACTACTGCTCACTTGACTCTCAAAGGCTTGCAACGCGGTAATCAAATCGAAATTATCATCACCGATGATGGGCGAGGTTTGGATCTGGAAGCGATTCGCACCACGGCTATTCGGCGTGGACTATACACTTCTGCCGAACTCGATCAGATGAACCCCGAACAAATTCAGTCACTAATCTTTGTGGCTGGTTTTTCCACCCGTACCGCTGTCACTGAACTATCTGGTCGAGGGGTAGGGATGGATGTAGTGCGTGCCAATATCGAAAAGTTGAAAGGCTCGATTCGGATTGAATCTAAACCTGGCGAAGGCTGTACGTTTCGTCTGCTGCTGAACAACAGCTTGGCTACGGTGGATGCCCTGATTGTCCAGGTCAATAATCAACCCTTTGCCCTGGCCCTGGATGCGATCGAAACCATGCAGTTTATCGATCGAGAAGAAATTTTCACCCTAGACGGCAAGTTGACTGTGCATTGGCAAGAGCGCGGTGTATCTGTTGCTTGGCTAGCCGATTTACTAGAGCTACCGATGATGTCACCAGATTCCACCCTATCCTTGAGGCAAGTTGCCACTAAAATTCCCTGTGTCTTTATCAAAATAGATGGTGAATATTTGGGCATCTTAGTAGATGAGCTACTCGAACAACAGCAGATTGTGGTGAAATCCCTCAATCAACTGCTGCAAAATGTACGAAATCTCTCGGGAGCCAGCATTCTGGGGAACGGAGAAATCTGCATGGTTCTGAACCCCCCCGATCTCTTTAGCGCCGCCGGCGGCAGATCGGTGAGCACCGAACGTAGTGCCATGTTAACGATGGACACCATTGCCCCACCACATATTCTGCTGGTGGAGGACTCCATTCCCATTCGGACACAAGTTAAGCGCATTTTGGAAGGCGCAGGCTATGTTGTCACAACAGCAATCGATGGTCTAGATGGTTTTAATAAACTCCAAACTAGTGAATTTGCTGCGGTGGTGTCCGATGTTGAAATGCCCAATATGACTGGTCTTGAATTGACCAGTCGCCTGCGTGAATTCCCAGAATATGGCGATCTCCCAGTGATTTTGGTAACAACCCTGGCCAAACCAGAAGATCAACAGCGCGGCCTAGATGCTGGTGCTACTGCCTATCTCACCAAAGGCAATTTTGACCAATCCTTACTTATAAATACTCTCAGGAGCTTAGTTGCATCATGACCCCCATTAAAGTTGTTTTAGTAGAAGATTCCGTTGTGGCCTTAGAAGTTTTGGAGCGATTGCTCAATTCTTCTCCGGATGTAGATGTCGTTGGTACTGCCCGCGATGGTGCTGAAGCATTAACTGTGATTAGTCGTTCTAATCCAGATGTGATTTGTACTGACTTGCAAATGCCCACTATGGATGGCCTAGAATTCACCAAAAAACTGATGGCGCAAAATCCTTTGCCGGTATTGGTAATCAGCAATGCTGTTCATCCCCGTGATGTAGACAATATTTATGAATTGATGAAAGCTGGTGCTTTAGACTTTTTCCCTAAGCCTAATAGTGGTTCGGCCACAGACTACGAAAAAATCAAAGATGCTTTAGTTACCAAGATTAAAGTCTTAGCTAGCAAAAAAAGACGTTAACTACAAAGCTTGCACCATTTTTAATACATCAGGAAATCCGAATTCATACCGCTAGCTATCAAGGCTGTGAGGCTCCATGTGATGACTGAAAATTGAGTTCATAGAAATTGGTGCAAGATCTCAGTTGATAATATCTAGCTACTCAATTCTTGGATGGCTACGGTCTGTACTCATCGACATTACTAGCGGTATGACTCCGTTCTACTTGTTTTATCCAACTTCTGACTATTTACTTCAGGGACATTAATAATGACCAGAAAATTCAAACGCCGGGAAATGCTGTTTTTGGGAGGTAGCGCGATCGGTAGTGCTTTACTCAAATCCTGTTCTTTACCGATGAGTGCTTCTACCAATGTAATTAAAGTTGGTATTCTCCACTCTCTCACTGGTAATATGGCCATCTCTGAAAAAACTGTCGTTGATGCAGAAAAGATGGCGATCGATGAGATTAATGCCGCTGGTGGTATTTTAGGTAAAAAAATTGTGGCATTAGTGGAAGATGGCGCTTCCGATTTGCTCACTTTTGAAACTAAAGCCAGAAAGCTCATCAAAGAAGATAAAGTGTCTACGGTCTTTGGCTGTTGGACTTCAGCTAGTCGTCGTGCTGTGCTCGATACCTTTGAAACCGAAAAACACATGCTCTGGTATCCGTTGCAATACGAAGGCCAAGAATGCTCGAGAAACATTTTTTATACTGGGGCAGCTCCTAACCAGCAAATTGAACCTTCGATCGAGTGGTTGCTGCAAAAATATCCCAAACAACCTTTTTTCTTGGTAGGTTCTGACTACGCTTTTCCGCGCACGGCCAACGAAATTATTAAAGCTCAACTCCAGGCTAAACAGGCACAGGTGGTAGGTGAGCTGTATTTGCCCTTGGGAGATAATAAAGTAGAGGCCATGATTGCGGCCATGAAGAAGGCTCTGCCCCAAGGCGGGATAATTTACAACACTTTGAATGGCAGTACCAATGTAGCTTTCTTTAAGCAGCTCTATGAAAATGGCCTAACGGCTGCCAAATATCCGACTATGTCGGTGAGTGTGGCTGAAGAAGAGGTTCAGGCGATCGGTCTTAAATATCTTCAAGGACACTTTGCCGCTTGGAATTATTTTCAAACGGTGGATACAGCGGCCAGCAAAAAATTTGTCCAATCTTTTAAAGGCAAATATGGTCAAGATCGGGTAGTCAATGACCCGATGGAATCAGCCTACACTATGGTGTATTTGTGGAAAAAGGCCGTAGAAAAGGCTGGTACCTTCCAAGATATCGAAAAAGTGCGGGCAGCGGCGATCGGACTCACTTTTGAAGCTCCCCACGGACCAGTGCGGATGAATGCGAATCATCACCTCTCTAAGACAGTGCGGATTGGCCAAGTCCGAGCCGATGGACTATTTGACATCGTCTTTGCAACTCCGCAACCCATTACTCCCCAACCTTGGAATCAGTATGTGGCTAAGACCAAGGGCTATGCTTGTGATTGGTCTGACCCAACTAGGGGTGGTGCTTATAAAAGCTAATAACATTTAATTATAATTCCCACCCAAAAGCCCTACTAACTTAGTAGGGCTTTTGGGTTTTTTGAGGGCGAATGACGGGACTCGAACCCGCGAATGGCGGTACCACAAACCACTGCCTTAACCACTTGGCTACACTCGCCACGAAGCAACATAATAACGCAACTTTACTCCCAATGGCAATAGGTATGAGATTTTTTTTGCCTTTGCCAAAAACAAACTGTAAAATATTAGCAGTGCGGAGTTCGACAGCAAAACTTATGGCAAAGTGGCAAGTACTAGTAATTAGTGGCAGTTTAGGTTTAATTTCAATTGTTGCCGGTCTGATTTTTACCAACCCGGCACCGGCTGCTTACGAAAAATATTTGGTGGAAGAAATTAGGCGACGGGCGCAACAGGAATGTAGCCGAGCTAGTGAGAATACGATCGGCACCTTGGTGGCCAACATCACCTGTCAAAAGTTGGTGGCTGCTGGTAGACCTTACTTGCAGAATTTATTAAAGCCGATGATTGGCGATCGCACGACCCGGCGGGATTTCGGTATTGCCAGCCTCTACAGCACTCAAATTGATATTGCCGATCTGAATTTTACTGGTCGGATTGAGACGATCGGTATCTTGGATCGCTTTTTCACCTACCAGATGCCTTAGAACTCTTGCGCCCTCTCCCAAACTTGGGAGAGGGTTGGGGTGAGGGCAATTTAGCTACTTGCCCAGGTCTTTTTTGAGCTGTTGCAGTTCTTCTTCCGCTTCCCAGCGCAAAAATTGGGCTTCTAGTGGGTCGCTGGGGTCACTACGACTGGTCTCCGATCGCCAAGAATCGACCGGCTTTTCCCAGGCAGCGGAAGTAGTCCGAGCAGCCTGTACTTCGGCGGCTTTTTGTTTCAGTTCCTGGCGGCGGACTTTAATGGTTTCTAGTAACTTAGTGGTTTGAGCCGTCCGATCTTTAATACTTTGCATCTTGCCCCACAGCTGATTGCCTTGGCGCAGCAGAGTATCTACTCGCTCTTGGGCGGCGGTGGCCAACTCTTCCCGACCAGCCGCTTGGGCTTTGGTGACACGCTCGTGCCAACTTTTGATTTCTTGAGCGGTGCTTAATACTTCCGCTTGTAGTCGTTTCTCTTGGCCGCGCAGCTCCACCAAAAAAGTTTGACTATCTTCTTCTTGCTGCTGCAATTGTTCTTCCAACACCTGAATTTGCAAGTGTGGATTTTTGCTCATGAAGTCGTCTAGTTGGGTCTCTAGAAAGCGCTTCATATCATCGAATAATCCCATGACCCGTCCTCTTGCGATCGATCTAGAATTGCTGACCAGCTTTTAGGGTACGAAGTTCATCATTCCGTTTGATCATCACTTCGGTATCCAAGGCACCCGTGACCGTACCTAGAGTCCAGCCGCTTTTGCCAATTTTATCACCGACGTTGAGCTGCTGAATCTTACCATCAATCACAAATTCGGCTGTCGGTGGCTGGCTTTTGATAACTTTAGTAAAGCTAATACCTGTTACTGGTAAAGCCGGAACCGCTGAAGTGATGACCGCCGATGGATTAGCCACCGGAGCGCTAAGTTGATTGGGCAGGGTGACTTGATTCGCCGGGGGCGATTGTTCGTTGGCACTGCCCTCAATTTTGCCCAAAGAACGGTGCAAATAGTCGGCAAATTGAATATCGGCTTTGCTCGCGTCACTGGGCATCAGGGCATCAAGATTAATTTTTCGTTCTTTTGCTAGCCACCACAGGCATCCCCCGGCAGCGATCGCCGCTAGGCTCAATCCCAGTAAAATCTTTGCCCAATTCCCTTGCTGGGGTGGCTTATTAATGGCCGTATTGGACTCCAAAGCCGGTGCCTGATAAGCGGCACTTGGTCTGAGACTGGGACCAGTAGGCTGACGTTCGGGGTGGGATTCTGCTGCCGGCTGTTGACCAACCACTGTCTGGGACGATCTTGCTCGGGGTTGGCTATCGCCGCCCAACAGGTCTTCGATATCAGCAAACAGACTATCCATCAGTCGATCGGCATGATCGCCAACGACTTTGGGAATGTTCTTAGAGTTGTTGTCTGTGGATGAATCGGGAGGATTTTGCGACATGACAGCAGTAAGTAAAGTTGACCCGGCCTTCTACAAATAGTAGCGGAGATTCGAGCGATTGGCATACTCGCTGTACTCCTATCGCCCAAACCTCCCAGTTAGCTCCGAGTTATCCCCTGGTCTTTTCTGACCAGACGCGGGTGGGCAGACCCCATACATAGATAAAGCCTTCAGCGGCGCGGTGATCAAATTGATCCTCGGCACCGTAGGTGGCCAAATCCATCGAATAAAGACTGTTGACAGACTTGCGACCGACAATAATTGCGTTCCCCTTAAATAGCTTCAGCCGCACAGTGCCGCTGACCTGCTGTTGGGTATTGCTGACAAAAGCATCCAGAGCTGCTTTCAGGGGACTGTACCACAGACCGTTATAGACCAGCTTGCTGTAGGTTTCTTCGATGCCCCGCTTGTACTGGCTGACATCGCCAGTGAGGGTCAGGCTTTCTAAATCCCGATGGGCTTGAATCAAGACGGAGAGCGCTGGTACTTCGTAAATTTCCCGCGATTTGATGCCCACTAAGCGATTTTCCACCATATCAATACGGCCAATGCCATGATTGCCGACGATCTGGTTGAGTTGGACGATTAAGTCTACGGGGGCTAGGGCTTGGCCGTTAATACTCACGGGCGAGCCTTGCTCGAAGCCAATTTCTACATATTCGGGCTGATCTGGAGTATTCTCGATTGCCTTGGTTAAGGCAAATACTTCTTCCGGGGGTTCGTGCCAAGGATTTTCTAAATCACCAGCTTCCACACTGCGTCCCAGCAAATTCAAGTCCACGCTAAAGGGTGAAGACTTTTTCACCGGGGAGGGAATGCCGCATTTTTCGCCGTAAGCGATGGTTTCTTCCCGGCTCATTCCCCATTCCCGGGCGGGAGCTAAAACTTTGAGTTGGGGATTGAGGGCGGCGATCGATACATCAAAACGCACTTGGTCATTGCCTTTGCCGGTGCAACCATGAGCCACCGCATCAGCGCCATATTTCTCAGCCGCTTCCACCAGCATTTTGGCAATCAGCGGTCGGGCTAAAGCCGTGGAGAGGGGGTAGCGATTTTCGTAGAGGGCATTAGCCATCAGGGCTGGAAATGCGTAGTCGCGGACAAATTCCTCGCGGCCATCCACTACCAAAGAAACACTGGCCCCGGAGGTGAGCGCTTTTTGGCGGATTGGTTCCAACTCGTCGCCCTGCCCTAGATCGGCGGCCAGGGTAATAACTTCTTCTACACCCCATTCTTGTTTGAGGTAGGGGATGCAGACCGAAGTATCGACCCCGCCAGAATAGGCTAATACTACTTTTTTCGCACGACTCATGATGGCTTGAACCAAAAAATACAGATTTAATATTAGCGTGAGTTTGGGTGAAGGGCGTTGAAATACCCCAAAATCGCTATTTGGCTGCCTTCCAGAAATTAGATCGAATCCGATCGATCCCCATATATCAAAAAATAGTCAATAATAAAGAGTTGATACTTTAAAAAATGTGTTCCGGTGAGCAATCTCAGTACTGTTTCTGATACCAAACGTAAGTTTTACAATTCTTACACTCGTCCAATTAATTCCATCTTCCGACGAGTGGTAGAAGAATTGATTGTGGAAATGCACCTACTGCTAGTTAATGATGAATTTAACTACGACTCGATCTACGCTTTGGGCGTAGTGAGCAGCTTCGATCGGTTTATGGCCAACTATCGGCCCGAAGAAGATAAAGCACCAATTTTTGTGGCTTTGTGTCAAGCCGTAGATAGCTCGGTCGAAAAATATCGCCAAGATGCTAGCGCCGTGAAAACTATTGGTGACCAGTTGGGCGCAGATGCTTTAGGAAAACTAGTCGATATGACCACTGGCGATGCTACGGATGCTCTCAGTCAGAACATCAAAGCCGTGAGTGATAATCCCAAATTTAAATACAGCCGCCTGTTTGGTATTGGTTTATTTACGCTGATTGAAGGGGCTGCTCCCGAGAAGTTGAATACCGAAGAGGGTCGGAAGGAATCGATCGAGAAGTTATCGGCAGCGTTGCGTCTGCCTACCGAAAAATTAGGCAAAGATCTGGATAGCTACCGGAGCAACTTGAGTAAGCTGGTGCAAATGGAAGCCGCCATGGCTGATGTGTTAGAAGCTGGCCGCAAGAAACGCGAACAACGGGAACAGGAAAAGGCGGCTAAGCAAGCAGCGGATCAACCTGAAATTCCGCCATCAGAAGCTTCCGCTTAGCCAGGTTTTGAGGCTCCAGCCGATGAGTAGACCAACGCCACCAAAGCGCACCGCATTCCAAAATAAATCTTGGAATAGGTGGTGCCAACTAGCAGACAGCTGATGACCTTCTAGTATTTGCTCTAAGATGGTCAGCAGCCGCTCTTCTAGGATATGTTCCAAGTCAGCAATTTCTTGCAGTTCTTGGCGCACGATTAGCGATTGACTGCGAGCTTGAATAACCTGCTGCCGAGCTTGCAGTTCTGTCCAAGCAGCATGGTCAGCTTGAATTGTTTGGTAATGTTCCTTGAGATCGGTAATTTTGGTTTCAAGGGCGGCGATGTCGCTCCAAAAAACATCAGCGGTTTCTATGAGGGTGGCCGGCATAGGCATCAGGAAATTGAACTGAATATAATATTCCACCATTCTTGTCACAAACTATCATTGGATCTTGCTATGCCCTCAGATATTTCCCAGCTGACCACTTTAGAATTAGCGCAATTACTAGCCGATCGATTGCGCCTGACCGAGGGCGATTGGCACCGCTTGAAGTCTAATCGACAGGTCCGCTCTCAAGAACAGACCGCTGCGGCCTTAGTATTATTGTTGAGCGATCGACCCGCCGATGCCCTGGCCTATTTGCAACAGGCTGCTGGTTGGCTAGATAAATCTGTTTCAGCACCGCCCTGTCCGACTCATGGTTATGCTCAGCGTTCAGTCTAAGTAACTGGTCTTGTTCGTTAATCACTTTTGGGCTATGATAAGAAGCTGGTCGCCAATTGTATCTGATGCAAGGAGACTGTTTTATCACCTGAAGTAATAACACCCATGGCAAAGAAAGGCATGATCGAGCGGGAGAGAAACCGCGAACGTTTAGTAGAAAAGTATGCTGCCAAACGCGCTGCTTTGATTGAAGAATTTGAAAATGCTCCTATTCAACAGAAGCTAGCTGTGCACCGTAAGATTCAACAGCTGCCTCGTAACAGTGCTCCCACTCGTCTCCACAATCGTTGTTGGGTAACTGGTAGACCAAGAGGTTACTACCGTGATTTTGGTTTGTCCCGAAACGTTTTGCGGGAATGGGCACACCAAGGCTTGCTGCCTGGTGTAGTTAAGTCTAGTTGGTAGAATAGTTCCAGATTTACTGAAGCCCCGAACAATGGTGTTTGGGGCTTTGTTGTCTATACATCTGTATTAATTTTCGGAATAAAGGGAAAAAATGCCTACACCAGCCTTGCCAATTATTGTTGCCGACGAATATTACGATAACTGGATCGATCGGCTGTTCATCTGGTTATTTTCCCGCAAGATATCTCAAGCCTTGGGAGCTGGCAACACCGTTGGCGGCTATGGGGGCTTCGTGGATTTATCCCAGCAAGTGATGCAGGAACGGAATGCTCTCGAACAGCAAGCTCTAATTGCTCAAGTCTTGCAATCTTTGGTCCCTGCCCCAGTCCTCTGGGCGATCCGTACTTTTTTTACCCCGACGCAGTTGGTGTGTGAACTCAATGCCTGGTTTGCCACCCAATTGTTTATTTGGTTAGTGGGACCTTGTGATGTGGCGGTAGCAGAGGTTGAGCTACCCGATGGGACAGTTCGATCACAATCCTCCGCCGTTCAAATCAAAAAATGTCGGTATTTGGTGGAAAGCGGTTGCGTGGGAACCTGCGTTAATTTATGCAAAGTACCCACGCAGACTTTTTTTACTGAAAAGTTTGGAATTCCTCTGACCATGACTCCAAATTTCGAGGATTTTAGCTGCAAAATGGTTTTTGGGCAGATTTCCTCTCCACGGGAAACAGACGAAATCTATCGTCAACCTTGTTTGAGTGCTTACTGCCCAACGGCCAGTGGAGCGATGGCTGCTTGTCCAAAGTTGATTTGATGGCTTTCGTTTTAACGTGATTTTTCCTTAATGGCTTGGTTAATATACTGTTACTGTCATAGATTTACTAATAGCCACAACAGCTCTCAAAGCCCAAACTTTCTAAGATCAAATCACTAACGGCGTTCGCGATCGCAAATTCACTATAGAAGCTTTCGGTAAAATTAAAAGATTGCATTTCCAAAATGATTGCCATTACCAATTCACCCAAATCATTCTCCCCCTCTAATCGCTGCCGGACAAAAATTTGGGCACAGCGTTCAGCGATTTGGGTATTAATCGCTTCGGGGATAAATTCTTGATCTAGCCATTGGCAAAGTTTATGGTTAAGCCAAGAACTTTCCACTTGGATATCAGCAACGGGGGGTAAGGTAATAGAGGCGATCGGTTTGGTCATGGTTTGACCCATCCTTATTAAACATATTTAAATCCTACTCCTCAGTAAATCATCCAGTAAATCTAGTCAGGAGAAAATTAACACCTCGCTGTAAGTTCTAGGCAAAAAAAATAGGATAGTATCCCGGTACAATAGTTACGCTGTCCACTCAAATCCCTTAAGTCAGTTAGCGTAAAGCTTGTCAAAGACAGCCACTTCTATTGTGAGGAATGTATCCTAAATCTGCTCCAAAAGTATGGTCTTCAAACCCTACTGATATAATTAATACTAGATTCTAATTTAGTTGTCAGTAAGAAAAAGTGAGATATAAATTTTAGTTGAACTCAACTAATTTATTAATTGCGTAGCTTTTTACTTGTTATAAAGGTCTATTTTCTGCTATCTATTACATAGTAGTATTTTGGCACTACACTAGTTTCTAGGATGCATTATCTGTTATGTCTCAACCAAATATTGATACTCATCGTAGCTCCTTTGCGGCTTTAGCTGATAAAGCTTATTTTAACTATGGTGGCCAAGGAGTGTTGTCTCAAACCACCCTAGTTGCTATTAATAAATCTTTTGAGTATGTCCAACAGCATGGTCCATTTGGGTTGAAAACTAATGCTTGGGTGGCGCAAGTTGCTCAGCAGACTCGGCAATCGATCGCTCAAGAATTGGGGGTTGAAGCTAGTACTATTACTCTCACTGAAGATGTGACGGTGGGTTGCAACATTGCCCTGTGGGGGATGGACTGGCAACCTGGTGACCATATTTTACTAACGGACTGTGAGCATCCGGGTATTGTGGCGGCGATCGAAGAAATTAAGCTGCGTTATCGGGTAACTAGTAGCATGGTGCCGCTGTTGAAAACTTTGCAAGGCGAAGATGCCGTCGAACTGATTACTACTCATTTGCGACCTTCTACCAAGCTGGTCGTACTTAGCCATGTGCTGTGGAATACTGGCCAGGTTGTGCCTTTGGCGGAAATTGGAGCAGCGGTGAAGGCTTACCACGGAGCCCAGGAGATTCGGCTATTGGTGGATGCGGCGCAGTCGGTGGGCATGTTACCGCTGAATTTGACAGCATTAGTTGGGGTGGATTTTTATGCTTTTACTGGCCACAAGTGGTGTTGTGGACCAGAAGGCGTTGGTGGTTTGTATGTTAGTCCAGCGGCCAGAGAGAGTTTGCGACCGACTTTTATTGGTTGGCGCAGTTTGAGTTATGAAGCCGCTACTGGTGGAGGCTTGTTGACTGATGGCCGTCAGTACGAGGTGGCGACTTCGGCTTATCCCCTTTATGCTGGTTTAACGGCGGCCTTGGAATTTCATCATCAGTGGGGCGATGGGTCAACTCGGTATCAACAAATTATTAAGCTGGCCGCTTATCTTTGGCATGGGTTACAAACGATCGAAGGTGTAACTTGTTTACTGACAGAGCCACCGCAGTCAGGACTAGTGGCCTTTCAGCTCGTGGGCGTTGATCCGGATCAGGTCGTACAGTCTTTGGAGAGTCAGAGTATTTTTGTGAGATCGATCGTCGTACCCAGTTGCCTCCGCGCTGGTGTGCATTACTTCACCAGCGAGACGGAGATCGATCGATTACTAGCAGCAGTGCGCGGTCTGCTTCAAGGATAGAAGGCGAGATTTGGTAACCCCAGAGTTTCCTCCCAATCCATCATCAAATTCAAACACTGCACTGCTTGGCCAGCTTGTCCCTTGAGTAAGTTGTCGATCGCCGACATTACAATTACCCGACCAGTACGAGAATCGACTTCGATCGAGACATAGCAAAGATTTGTCCCCAACGCCCACTTGGTTTGGGGATAGGTGCCACTGGGCAAGATTTTCACCCAGGACGCAGCGCGATAGGCCGATTGGTAAATGGTCATCATGTCTTCGGCCACGAGTCGAGGGTCACGTAGATTGGCATAAACTGTCGCCAAAATACCCCGTACCATCGGTACCAAGTGCGGTGTGAACTGTACCTGCATATCGTGCCCAGCTACTTCCCCACAGATCCGTTCAATTTCGGGGGTGTGCCGATGACCAGCCACACTGTAAGCGGCGATCGAATTATCGGCTTCAGACAATAGCAAATGAGTTTTGGCCTGACGGCCACCACCAGAAGTCCCGGACTTAGCATCGATAATAATGCTCTGTTCTTGGATCAGGCCATTTTTAACCAGCGGGTAAAGCGCCAATAAACTAGCCGTCGGATAACATCCCGGACAGCCGACTAGTTGGGCACCCTTAAGCTTCGATCGATAGATTTCTGGTAATCCATAGACCGCTGTTGCTGCTAGTTCTTGATCATGACGGGCTGTTTTATACCAATAGGTATAGGTATCTAAGTTACTAAAACGGTAATCCGCCGATAAATCTAGCACCTGACAGCCCAGAGCCAATAATTGGGGGGCTAGGTCACAGGCAATGCCGTTGGGTAAAGATAAAAATACTACTTGCGCTTTACTGGCAATTAGTGCTGGATCGATCGGTTCGATCGACATATCCACACAGTGACCCAAATGGGGATACAGATCGGCGATTTTTTTGCCAGCACTACTATCACCACCCAGATAAGTGATGTCTACTCTAGGATGTGCTTGCAGGAGGCGGATCAGCTGGATACCACCGTAACCAGAAGCGCCAACAATTCCGACTGAGATGCGATCGCCCATGACCTTAGGTCGCCGAATGGCGGGGAATAAATCATTGCTATTTATAGCACAGACCGAGGGGTTAGCTATGGTGAATTTTGCCTGTCAGTGAGCTTGAGATGATTCCCCTGTCTAAAACGACTAAAATTAGGGATAGATTCTTATTAACTATTTTCCCTGCTGCGTGATCACTAACTCTTCTAACCTTCCCGCCGATAACTTCAAATTTGACTCGATCGATGATGCCCTAGCCGATATCCGAGCCGGGAAGATGATTGTAGTAGTAGATGATGAATCGCGAGAGAACGAAGGAGACCTGATTTGCGCCGCCCAGTTTGCCACCGCTGATGCGATTAACTTCATGGCCGTCCATGCCCGGGGTCTAATCTGCATTGCCATGACTGGCGAACGTTTGGATCAGCTAGATCTACCTTTGATGGTCACGAACAATACGGACAGCAACCAGACTGCCTTCACGGTCAGCATTGATGCCAGTCCATCTTTAGGGGTGAGCACGGGGATTTCCGCCGAAGACCGCGCTCGCACGATTCAAGCCGTGATTTCGCCCCAGACGCAAGCAGAAGATCTGCGGCGGCCTGGCCATATTTTTCCACTACGGGTGCGAGAAGGTGGGGTACTGAAACGAGCTGGTCATACGGAAGCGGCAGTAGATTTATCCCGACTGGCTGGGCTATATCCGGCGGGGGTGATTTGTGAAATTCAAAATGCCAATGGCTCGATGGCCAGACTGCCAGAATTGATCGAATATGCGGCTGTCCATCAACTCAAAATTATTAGCATTGCGGATCTTATTAGCTATCGATTGCAGTTTGATCGATTCGTTCATCGCGAGACTGTCACTAAGTTGCCGACCCAGTTTGGTCAATTCCACATTTATGGTTATCGGAACCTGCAAGATAAATCCGAGCATGTAGCAATCGTTAAGGGCGACCCCGCTGATTTTCAGGGGCAGCCCGTGATGGTGCGGATGCATTCGGAATGTCTAACCGGCGATGCCCTAGGTTCCCTACGTTGTGACTGTCGGATGCAGCTGCAAGCCGCCCTCAAAATGATCGAAAATGCTGGGGCTGGGGTGGTAGTCTATCTGCGCCAAGAGGGGCGCGGTATTGGTTTGGTCAATAAGCTGAAAGCGTACTCTTTGCAAGATTTGGGCTTTGACACCGTCGAGGCCAATGAGAAATTAGGCTTCCCGGCTGACTTGCGGGACTATGGCGTAGGTGCCCAAATTTTAAATGACCTAGGCATCCACAAAATTCGGCTAATTACTAATAATCCGCGCAAAATAGCTGGTCTTAAAGGCTACGGTATTGAGATTGCAGCTCGGGTACCACTGTTTATCGAGGTCAATGACTTTAACACTTTTTATCTTTCTACCAAAGCCGAAAAGCTGGGGCATATGTTGCTCCAGACTTATTTACTGGCCGTGGCTATTCAGTGGAAAGATGATCAGTTAGATATCACCACGCGCTATGAATTTCTAGAAAAGATGCGTTATTTGGCTAGCTCCCAGCATTTCTTGCTGCGAGAAGAAACCAGGCCAGTGAGTAAGGCTCTGTTTAGCAATGCCCACACTATTGTGCATCTAGGTTTTGATCAGCCCCAACAGACGATCGATCAGTGGTTTGCCGATCGACAACATCCTTACTTCCAAGCCATGAGTCATATTTTGCAAGAGATTGCCACCTGGCCACAAGTAGAGAGTTTAGAATTTTTGCTCGCTAATGGCTCTGATCCACTAACCAGCTTGCAAATGCAGATCGATCGACAACAAGTACCGCTAGCCGATTTACCCACTACCCTAGATCAACCATTGACGACCCAAGTTATTTATAGCTTTAAATAAATAAACTTGGGCCATTTGTGAAACAAAGCAGTCCCCGAATGGTTCTATGTTGTATATAAGTAAAAATATTGAAACTGCTCCCTAGGTATTTAGTTCGATCCTGTGATTCTTTTCTTTGCCGAACCTCAACAATATGTATTTAAAAATTTCTTGTCTTTTGGCCGCTATCACACCTTTGCTGATCGCTAACGTGGCTCAAGCCGCTAATCCTGAACATGTCGCCCGACTTTTAAAAACTAAAGAATGTAATAACTGTGATTTGAGTGGTGCCGACTTAATTGGTGCTGTTTTGACAGGGGCTAAACTCCAAGGAGCCAATTTAAATGCAGCTAATTTGAGTGGAGCCGATTTAAGCGGTGCTGACTTGACTCGGACTTCGCTGGCTGGTAGCAGCCTAGTGGGTGCCAACCTACAGAAAGCAAGCCTCAATGAAGCTAGCTTGGTCTATGCTAACCTCGCTTTGGCTCGGCTGAATAATGCCCTCTTGACCAAAACCGATCTACAAGCGGCAAATTTGATGGGGTCGAATTTGCTGGGAGCCAAGATTACTAAATCTAGCTTTGTGGGTGCTAATCTGTACAATTTGAAAGCCAATAGTTCTATCTACGATGCGGACAATGGCAATGTTTTCAAGGGGACGCTGAAGATTGATCTGGCTGGCGCTGCTGCGGTAGCAGCTATTGACCCAGCGACCGCCAATCAGCCAGGAGGTATATTTGATGAAAGCGGTGTCCCCCCCACCCGGGTATTCCGTAAGTACCGCATACCACTGTGGATTGGTAAACCGCTGCGTAGTACGGCTGGTGCTATCAGATTTTATAATCAGGAATTACAGATTGGAATTTGGTAAGACCGATCAATTAGGTAATGATCTGCTGCTATAGTTCTAAAACCATTTGCTACTATCTCTCTTGACATGATCCTCGGCGTAAACGCACGAGGATTCCAAGAATTGCTTCTTGGTTTTTCTGCTTCATAGCAACAGCCTCAACTCCCGAAGAAGATTTGGTCTTATGTTCGCTCCACAGACTAGCCCCACAAGCCCTGCGGTTTTTAAAAAGTAAGCCAACTAAATTCTATGTGTCACTCAAGGATGTTTACCATTGCCCCTCGTGCTTTTCCCGGTCTACCGATTTTTCTGCGCCGCCAGTTTAACTGGACTTCGCTCGTTAGGCTGTCTGATCCATGCGTCTCGGGCGGGTCAACGACCACTGCTATCTTACCACAAGCAATTCTTGTCACTGCTAAGTCACAGCACATACTGGCGACTTTCAGTCGCTCTTGTAAAGCCGTCCTAAAAGGACGGGGTTTCTACCCAATTTCCCGATGAAAAACCCCAAGCCGATCGGTGCCAAAGTTCTGAGCGTAACGATCGCTTTGGGGGTGGCTATGTGTGTGGTGGCTATCTATGTATTTTTGACTAGTTGTAGCCCGGCTGCTTTGGCCACACCGCGCCCGCCGCTCAAGGCTTCCTTGGAGTTTTTGGGCGAATACCGATTGCCCAACAGCGCCAAGTTAGACAATGTGCCAGTGGGTGGTTTGTCAGGACTGACTTACGATCGGCAGCGGAACGTTTTCTATGCGATGTCTGACGATCGCAGTGTCCAGGGGCCAGCCCGTTTTTATACCCTCAAACTTGATCTAGACCAATTGTCCCGACTCCAGAAGGTCAAATTTCTGAGCATGACGACGCTGAAAAATGCCGAAGGCAAAACTTACCCGAGTGGCAGTATCGATCCAGAGGCGATCGCCCTAGCTCCGAAAGATCGGGTGTTAATTAGCAGTGAAGGCGATCGGAATCAGGGCATTCCACCGCTGATCGCTGAGTATGATCTGAAAACTGGCCAACTTCAGCGCCAATTGCGATTGCCAGCCAGGTATTTGCCCGATGTTGAAAATCTGCGGGGAATGCAAAACAACCTGGCCTTTGAATCTTTGGCTTTGGCTCCCTATGGCTCTGGTGGCGAGCAGCTGAACTTATTTGCGGCTACCGAAGCGCCATTAATCCAAGATAAGGAGCCAGTAAAGAAAGATCAACCAGCCCCTCCGGCTAGAACCCGCTGGTTGCATTATTTGATCAGTGAAAATACTTCACCGTTGGCCGATTATGCTTACCAATTAGAACCGCCGCCACCAGGGGCGCTCGCCCATGGTTTATCGGAAGTGCAAGCCTTAGACAACAATGGTAACTTTCTGGCGTTGGAAAGGTCACTGAGTTTGATGGGTTTTAAGGTGAAAATCTTTCAAGCAGCTACTAATAACGCGACGGATGTTAGCAGTATCAAGAGCTTAGTCGGTAGTGATGCGATCAATATTAAAAAGAAGTTGGTCTTAAATCTAGATAGCCTAAAAATCAAGCTGGACAATATTGAGGGGATGGCGATCGGACCCAAGTTACCTGATGGTAGTCAGAGTTTGTTGCTGGTAAGTGACAATAATTTTAATCGATTAGAAATCACTCAGTTTTTGTGGTTCCGGTTGAAAGTGAGCTGAAAAACGAACCTTTGGTGTATCAGAATGTTTTGTATACAAAACAACTACTGCGCCGATGTTTGATTGTGATCAGCTTGCTTTTTAGGAATCAAAAAATAATGAAAAATATCCAAGTAATTGATGGTGCTATTAATTGTGCATATGATGTTTATGCCACAACAGAAGAAGAGTTTCTGAAAATTTTTCCAGAACAAGGTCAAGATATTCAGTTCATCGAAGATATCAGAGCTAGTGAAGATGTAAAACAGGTACTGGCTCGTATCTGGAAAAAGCGTCTGAATAAATCAGAGATTAATGGCATTCACGGCACTCTATTTTACGAGTTGACTGAAAAAAAGCAATTCTATCCAAATAAGCAAGAGCTTGATATAACTAATGGTCTGGGAAGGTCGCAGGATTAAACTAAATTATCCCAATCATGGTCAACCTCGTATCGTTTTCTCTAATTTCAGCTTCGATTTCATCAGGAAAAACAGCCGCATATGCCCAAGCGTTAGCAATATCAGTCGCCGAAAGAGTGGGATAGCTGATCAGTAAGTCAGCTTCGCTGTAACCAATGCGCCGCGATTCCACCAAACCCCAAACTGTAATACGAGTACCTGCCACACAGGCACTCCCACCACAAACACCGGGTGTTTTTTCAATGCCTCTTCCTAAAAGAGTTGCACCTGGAGATAAAAGTTGAACAACTTGGCTCTTTTCGCGATCGGAAAGAGCTAGCAACTGATGTTCTAATTCTTTTAGGGTCATAACCAACAGGAGAAAATTAAGTTAGATCAACATGTCGATGCAGATGATGAGTGAGGGCTAAGCAACGCTCAACCCCTCACTTAATCTATCTAACGCCGACGGCTACCAAAACCACTGCTCCGCCGCGCACCAGAGCTACCAAAGCTGCTGCCGCCAGCCCGTGGCCGATAATTATCAGAACTCCGTAACCGGCTAGTACCAAAACCCGAACCACTCGATCGATTCGCATCAGTCCGCACTTGAGGTGCTCTATTGGTATTACCACTGCCAAAACCACTGTTATTCAAACGACCAGTTGTTCTGAGCGTGGTGCGATTTCGTACCGCCGCTGGCTCTTGCCGATAGCGTTCTTGATAATTACCCACCGCTCGATCGTACGTATTGCCATAACCGCCAAAGCCCTGCATAGACCCTTGTTGGTAC
>CAXTSX010000012.1:0-83700 GCA_964247085.1 uncultured bacterium | reverse complement strand
CCCAGTGAAAATCTGTGTTCATGTAAGTATTCATTCCCCAGCTGTTATGTAGCCTGGAATAATTGTCCAAGTGGTTATTCCCCATCATGCGGTGTCAGGATTGGAGCTTGCCTGTGTTGGTGCTGTGAAGACAGAGCTGCTGGTAATGGACCTTGCATAGGACCATACGAATAGAAAGAACTGCCTGGTTCAAAATTTAGGATTTAAGAGTAAATCTTTTAGAGGAGAGTACACTGCGAACAGTTGAGATATCAACTTGAAAAAAGATGAAACTTCCATCCTTACTACTGCTAAGATGACCCAGGACAGTAATCTGGGAATTAGGGCAACTCTTTTAAAGCAGAATAGATTTCAACTGACATAAATCCGCAGGACATATTGGGCGAATGCTCAAAACCAAAAATCAAACCTTGAAAATCAGGAGAAATAATTATGAAACTTCCCATGCAAGTAGCACCTATTCAAAGAAATTTTGGTTCCGCCAGATATGCCATGAGTAGTGGAATTAAGCCCAGCGAAAATCTGTGTTCATGTAATTTTAAGTTCCTTCAATGTCTTGTGAATTGGGATAATTGTCCAAGCGGTTACCACGCGGAATGCAGTGCCGGGATTGGAGCTTGTCTTTGTTGGTGCTGTGAAAACAGATTTGATGGTCGTGCATCTTGCATAGGACCATACGAATAAAAAAAACTGCCTGGTTCAAAATTTAGGATTTAAGAGTAAATCTTTTAGAGCAGAGTACAGTGCGAACAGTTGAGATATCAACTTGAAAAAAGATGAAGCTTTCATCCTTACTACTGCTAAGATGACCCAGGACAGTGATTAATTTTCAAGAATATGGCTAGACCGATCGGAATCGACCTTTTTGCTGGTGCGGGAGGCATGTCCCTAGGTTTCGAGCAGGCTGGTTTCGATGTAGTGGCAGCAGTAGAGATTGATCCCATTCATTGTGCAACCCACGAGTATAATTTCCCATACGCCACTACTATTTGTGCGAGTGTAGTTAATCTTACCGGTGCTGAAATTCGGCACCGGGCAAAACTAGCTGCTGTTCAAGATATTGATGTGGTCTTTGGTGGCGCACCTTGTCAGGGTTTTTCGCTAATGGGCAAGCGAGCCTTCGATGATTCCCGTAATCAGTTGGTTTTCCATTACGTACGTTTAGTTAAAGAACTAAATCCCAAATATTGTGTATTTGAGAATGTACGCGGGCTGACCCTTGGCAAACACAGCCAGTTTTTAGCAGAACTAATCGCTGCGCTGGGAACAATTGGTTATGACATCCTGACCCCTTATCAAGTACTGAATGCCGCTGATTATGGAGTTCCGCAAGATCGGCGACGGTTATTTTTAATTGGTACGCGCCAGGGTTTGACAGCACCAAGTTATCCGGAACCGCATCCAAATAGAGTTACTGTTTGGGAAGCGATCGGTGATTTACCCAATAGCGATTTGTTTGAAGAATTAAAAACCACCGATGTGGTGTCCACAAACTGGGAAACAATTAGCCCCTATGCTCGTAAACTCAGATGTCTTGATATTGATCACCAAGATTATAGCTACCCGCGTCAATTCAATCAACATTTACTTACCTGTAGTTGGCGCACTCGGCATACCAAGTTATCCCAAGAAAGATTTACCACCACTCTTCAGGGTAGAACTGAACCCATTAGTCGTTTTCATAAATTAGAACCGGATGGACAGTGCAATACGTTGCGAGCAGGGACAGATAGTGCGCGCGGAGCACATACCTCACCGCGCCCAATCCATCCTTACTGGGCGAGGGTGATTACAGTACGGGAGGCGGCCAGACTACATTCCTATCCAGACTGGTTTAGACTACACGCCACTAAGTGGCATGGCTGTCGTCAAATTGGAAATAGCGTACCGCCTTTACTGGCACGGGCAGTAGCCAGCGAAATAATTAAGGTACAAAATAGTGATCCATCAATACCCCGGCAAGAAATTGGTCTTGGTCGAGATGAGTTGCTATATTTGGATATGAGTAGTGCATCAGCATATTTTCAAGTATCACGCGATACGATTCAGCAACGTCGACGCTCAACGATCTAGGAAAATATCAGATCGATCGCTGTAGCAGATCAGTAACCCCGGACTATGACAGGTTGGTTCGAGTGGAATGGGTATCGGGATCAGTGTATTTGTTTGGCTGCCGATAACTAGCTCTTACGGCCATCATGGTCGGGAAAAATTGATCAGCCCCCAGGAGTTCCACGAAACCGGCGCGTTGGAATCCCATCAAAACCCGGGGCTTCACTGCTACCCAACTAAACCGAATACCTTGCTGAGTTAGTTCTTCATATAAATCCATTAACATTTCGATCGCCGTGATATCGACTTCTCCGATCGCTTCAGCATTTATAACTAACCAGTGAATGATCGGTGGTGTTTTCTCTAGAGCGGAGGTTAATCGACACTTGAAATTGTCAGCATTGGCAAAAAATAGCGGTGCATTATAACTATAAATTACTAAGCCAGGAATATGCAGCGGGAGCGCATTAGTACTGTCCTCTTCAATAGTTGTAGTGAACACTGATTTTTCCAACACTGCATCAGTCGGATTGGCCAGGCGAATCAAAAACTCCAGCAACGACAACAACATGGCCACCAATACACCAGTTGTAATACTGGTAAATAACACGCCCAAACTAGTAGCCAACGCCAACAGAAACTCGCTGAGTCGGAAGCGGTACAGGCGCACAAATTCCGGAATTTCAATTAACCGACTGGCCGCATAAATAACGATCGATCCCAATGCAGCTTTTGGAAACAAGGCTAAAACTGGCCGCAGAAAAAGTAAAACCAGAATTACTACTACCAAGGATACTAGCGAAAATAACTGGGTTTTACTCCCCAAGGATTCGCCCAAGGCTGTGCGGCTGCCACTACTGCTAATCGGAAAACCCTGCATTAGGCCATTGCCCAAGTTACAGCAACCAAGAGCCAGTAATTCTTGATTGGCATCAATTTGATAGCCATTCCGACTAGCAAAGGCGCGGGCAGTGAGGACATTATCAGCATATCCCACGATGGCAATGCCTAAGGCCGCGATGATTAGGGATTGAAGGTGATCGATCGACACTGCTGGCAGAAATAAACTAGGCAGTCCCGCCGGAATATCACCAATAATCCGGATACCAGCCTGATCCAGATGTCCGATAGCTACAGCGCTGGTTGCTAATAATACCGCGAGGAGGGGAGCCGGGACTTGTGGTGCAAATCGCTGCAAACAATACATCAAGCACAATACGGACAAAGCTAGGAACAAGGTGGGAAGGTGAATCTGCTGCCATTTGCTGATCAGTTCCAGGATAGTGCTGCCGATCGCGGTGGTCGTTAGAGACAAATTAGTAATATTATTCAACTGACCAACCATCATCAGCAGTGACACCCCAGTCATATAGCCAATCAGAATTGGTTTAGAGAGCAGATTAGCCAAATAGCCCAACCGCAGCACATAGCCCATCAAACAAATAATTCCGACCATTAGGGCTAGCAATGATGCTAAGCCCGCATAGTTGCCATCCATGGTCAGTGGCGCAATGGTGGCCGCCGTTAACAGAGCCGTTCCAGATTCTGGCCCTACGGAGAGTTGACGCGATGAACCCAAAAAAGTGTACAGGAATAAGGGCACCAAAATTGCCCACAGACCAGCGATCGGCTGCACCCCAGCCAATTCGCCATAGGCCATGCATTGGGGAATTAAGTAGGCGGCGACGGTGATGCCAGCCACTAAGTCGCCCCGCAACCAAGTGGATTGATAAGAACGGAATGTTTGCAATCCTGGCAGTTTAGGCAAGCGGACTTCTCACTAATTAATCTCTTCTGGCAATTTCACTATTTCCAAGATACTATGCGTCTTGGTTGGAGACGACCGATCGCATGAATAAATCAACAGCAAAACCCCAGCAAATTGAGCCAGGGTTTTGAGAAATTCAATGAAAAATTTAAAAATACTGAGAACTAACAGCCTTGTCGAGAAGATAGCTTCTCGCACTGGGCTTGAGTTTCTTGCAATAATACTTGTAAGCTGTCGCCGGACTGCATTAAGTCTGGCACTAAATTACGGGCTTGCAGAGCCATATGCAGTTGCAAATGCGCTACATAGTCACTAATCTCGGCACCGAGGGACGGCTCTAACTGAGGTGGAGTGTTGGGCGTTTCCATCTGTAATTATGTGTTCGGTAAACAAAAAGTATCACATTACATTCACTTACGGCCAGATCTTGCAAACAAACGTTTACAAACTCACACCCCACATCTAGTTGATTATCAATATGGCTACTTCATCACCTGCCAATACCTGCTGAACACCCCCAGGCAGCAGCGCTAAGCTATTCGCTAGCGCTAAATTAATCAAATTGCCAGAATTATGTCCTCCCGCCACTGGGGTAAATTGATAGCGACCCTGGACGCAGCTGACTTGGCCCCACAAGTAGTTTTCCCGTTGACCATTGGAACGCAGAGTTTGGGTGGTAATGGCCTGTTGCCAAGCTAATTGGGGTTCCGGGACACCCGCTAAACGTTGGAAGCTCAAATACACAAAACGCCAGCAGCTTACCAGAGCCGATACTGGATTGCCGGGCAGTCCAAAATAAATGATTGATCGATCTCCCTGCTCAAAAGTGGCTACAGTTAAAGGTTTGCCTGGTTTAACAGCCACGGCGGTGATATGCATCTGGCCACCCAATTCGGTTAACACCCGATCAACATAATCAAAATCGCCCACCGACACGCCGCCAGTGGACAAAACCAGATCAGCTTGATCGATCGCCTCTTGCATGGTGGCAGCCAGAGCCGCTGGCTGATCCGGGACAATTTCCAAGCAGATTGGTTCACCACCCCACTGCTGAACCAAAGCAGCTAAAGCATACTGATTGGAATTAACAATTTGCCCTGGTTGTAAAGGCTGCTCCGGCGATACTAATTCATCGCCAGTGGAAATAATCACGACCTTTGGTCGCTGGTAAACCTGAACTTCGGCATATTGAGCGGCTGCTAACACGGCGATCGCTGGCGGTAATAATCTCGTCCCGGTAGGCAACAACGCATCGCCACAGTGGGCATAATCACCCTGTTGGCGCACAAATTCCCCCAATGCCTGCGGTGCTTTTTGGATGTTTACCATTTCACCAGCTAAGGTGGCCTTCTCTTGCATAACGATCGTATCGGCTCCAGCTGGCAGCATGGCTCCGGTAAAAATCCGCGCTGCTTCACCAGCACCAACAGTTTTAGTCGGTGCCACCCCAGCAGGAATGGTTTCTACTATTTTTAAGCTCAGCGCCTGGTTCGCAATATTGGCCTGGAAATCTGACCAACGCACCGCGTAGCCGTCCATGGCCGAATTGTCCCAATGGGGAAAATCTAGTTTACTGACAATGGGTTCTGCTAGGATCCGATTAAACGCCTGACTCAAACTAACTGTTTCGATGGTCAGGAGGGGTTTACTCAGAGCAAGAATAATCTGAGTCGCTTGGTCGGCAGTGAGCATAAAAATATTAAGGTTAACTGATGGGGCGATCGCACTTCACCTCACATTGTAATTAGGTACAGCATGGCCTCTGGGAAAAATCACGATCGCATTACTCTGATTGGTCTCCCCTTGGTGGCCGGAGTTAGTTTGCTCGTTACCAAAAGTACCGACCTGACATTTTGGGTGGCTAGTAACTTTCTGTTTAGTGGACTAATGTTTGGGCCGGATCTGGATATCTACTCGCGGCAGTATCAGCGCTGGGGATGGTTACGCTGGCTATGGCGACCTTATCAACGCTGCATTCGTCATCGATCGATCCTATCCCATGGCCCGATCATTGGTACCACTGTGCGGATTTTGTATCTGGGGCTGTGGTTGGGCTTGATTGGTTTGATATATTTGGGCGTAAGCAGATCGATCGGCTATGACCTGAGAACCTACCACCAGTGGCCAGTCCTATTGAGAGCATTCATCACCAATCACCAGCCGCAAATATTAGCGACGGTCATTGGCCTGGAGCTAGGAGCGATGAGTCATTATCTGGCTGATATTATTTCCTCTACAACAAAGCAGTGGAAAAAACGCTCCACTGCTCGATCAACCAAAAAGAAAAAATTCTAAGCTATCAATTAATAATTATTTTGACGACGCATTGATAGCAGTTGCATTAGTTGAAGCACTGCCGAAACAGTAGTAGCCACATAAGTCCAAGCTGCTGCACTCAACACTTTTTTAGCAGCTTTATTCTCTTCACCTTGCAAAATACCTAAGTCATTAATAATATTCAAAGCGCGGCGGGAGGCATCAAACTCTACGGGTAAAGTCACGATGTGAAACAAGACAGCTGCTGCAAACACCACAACTCCAACATTCAGTAGGGTATTACCCAAAACTGTACTTGCCGCAGTTAAACCTACACCAAACATTACTAACAATGGTCCAAACTGCCCCCCAATATTAGCTACTGGTACTAGTGCTGCCCGCAGATTCATGGGTTTATAACCTTGGACATCTTGCAACACATGACCGCATTCATGGGCAGCGATCGCGGCGGCTGACAAGGAACTAGATCCATATACGCCTTCGGAAAGGCGCACCGCCCGCGCCGATGGATCATAATGATCACTGAGTTGACCAGCTACTGGTTCCACACTCACATCATTAACTCCCATCTGCTGGAGAATAGTCTGGGCAACTTCTGCACCAGTCATCCCCAAACTAGAACTTATCTCAGAATACTTGTAATAGGTGTTTTTGACATGGAACTGAGACCACATCATCAATAACATGCCAGGAATTATCCACAAATAGTAACTCATAAGCTCCTTGTCTCAAGCCAAATTTAAACTCAATAAATTTAATCCTAGCATCTGTATTTAATTTACCAAGGTAATGTTTACCTTAACCTATGCCCCGATCAAATGATGTAAAACTGATTTTCAATGGTGGAAAGGTCGATCGAGTTCTATGATATTAGCGGTGTCTACACGTTAGAAATTCATGGGATTAACAATTGCCACGATCAATATGAAAGGTGGAGTCGGCAAAACAACACTCACCGTTAATCTGGCAACCTGCTTGGCCAAATATCATCAAAAGCGGGTATTGGTAGTGGATCTGGACACTCAAATCAGTGCAACTTTAAGTCTGATGTCGCCCCAAGATTTTGCTAAAACTCGCCGTGACAAGATGACAATCAGTTATCTGGTAGCCAAAGCTCTCAAACCCAGTCATCGTTACAAATTCACGACTACCGATACTATTACCCGAAACCTAGCGGGAGTGACAGGATTAGATTTGCTTTCTGGGGATATTGATATTTACGATGAATTTTTGGTATCTGAGAAACTCCATCAAGAAGCCCTAGAAGGTAGCAAAGCGGACTTCCTGGATGTATGGAATGGCTTTGAGGGCGGATTGCTGCGCGATATTTTAGCACCAGTACAGTCGGAATATGATTTTATCATCTTAGACTGTGCTCCTGGTTATAACTTGCTGACCCGAAGTGGCATTATGGCCAGCGATTATTACATTATGCCTGCGCGGCCAGAACCATTGTCTTTAGTAGGAATGCAACTGTTAGAGCGGCGCATTACTAGCTTGCGTGAAGCTCATCAGCTGGACGACAATCAGCTACACAGTCAGTTGTTGGGCGTAGTTTTTGTACTGTCCGGCAATATGATGTTTAACCGTTACTACGATCAGGTTATTCAGCGGGTGGTGCAGGATTTCAAGCCTGAAAAAGTTTTCCAAACGCGCATCCCGATGGATGTGAATGTGGCCAGATCGATCGATAGTTTTCAGCCAGTCGTGATCGACAATCCGGGGACACCTGGCTCCAAAGCATTTATGAAGTTGGCTCAAGAGTTTTTAGAAAAGGTTTGAAAACTAGTTTTTTTCAGCTGTAGCATCTTCTAGTTTTGCCAACTCGGGGGGATGCGGCTGAAATTTTGCGCTGATGGCTTCCCGCTGATTGATCAGAAAAATACTAATTAAAGTGACCGCCACTCCCCCAAATTGGATGGCAGTCAAGCTTTCGTTCAGAAAAATACTGCCAAAGATTAAAGCAAAAATTGGCGTCAAAAAAGTGAGTGAACTCAAACTGGTTAAATTACCCCGCGCCGCAAAGTAGAAAAATAATCCGTAGGCGATCGCACTGCCAAAAATGGTGGAATAAGCCAGGGCTGACCAATCTAGAATGGTGAGCTGTTGCCAGGGTGACTCCTCCCCAAACGCAGTAGCCAATATCAAAGGTACAGAGCCGATGATCATATGCCAACCAGTCGCCACCACCGCATCCGCCTCCTGGGTAACATAGCGAATCAAAATAGTGCCGACGGCCATCGATAACGCGGCTAACAACATCAACCATTCCCCGTGAGCAAAAAGCTGCGTGATTTGCAAAGGGTCATGGTTAGCCGGATCCAAAATTTGATTCCACCACTCGGCGGGCAGACCGATACAGCTAATCCCCACTACTCCTAAGCCCAGACCAATGCCGCCCCAGAGTCCGATCGATTCCTTCAGTAACCAAGCAGACAACAAAGCCACCGCCAAGGGCTGAGAATCAATCATCACTGATCCTAAACCGGCATCAGTGCGCATGAGGCCATTGGCCAAAAATCCTTGAAACAAAGTACCATCTACCAGCCCAAACAAAATAATCCAGCCCCAGGCTCGCCAGGTGGTTGGTTGGGGCAATTTCCAGACCAGCGCCGCTAGCAAAATCAAGATACCCGCTGGCAGCAGTCGAAAGCTGGCCAAGAAAAACGGCGTAGTATGGGGAGTGGCTTCTTTCATGGCCACCATCGCTGTTCCCCACAAGAAGAACGGGCAAATCATCAATGCCGACTGGAGTAATGATGAATACTTAGGAATCTGCATGTATCTTGGAAGTAGTTACTGTAATTGTATATTTTTTTTAAGCACTGGGAAAAGTAAAATCATATGGTCTGGCCGTTTAAACCAAGAACTAGTAAACAGATTGCCCGGATTGAAATTGCGGGGGCGATCGGCAGCGGCACCCGTAAGGCCGTTTTAAAAGCACTGAAAACCGTAGAAGAAAAGAAATTCCCGGCGCTACTGCTGCGGATTGATAGTCCGGGGGGCACGGTCGGCGATTCTTACGAAATTTATACCGCCCTAAAGCAGCTGCAATCCAAAGTGCAGATTGTGGCCAGTTATGGCAACATCTCAGCTTCGGGGGGAGTTTTTATTGGGATGGGAGCTAAACATATTGTGACCAATCCTGGCACCGTCACAGGCAGTATTGGGGTGATTCTGCGGGGCAATAACCTGGAAAAGCTGCTCGATAAGGTGGGTGTATCTTTTCAGGTAATTAAATCTGGAGCCTATAAAGATATCTTGTCATTCGATCGAGAGCTAACACCCCCAGAACAAGAAATTCTCCAAGCACTGATCGACTCCAGCTACGCCCAATTTGTCCAGATCGTCGCTGAATCACGCAATTTACCGATCGAGACAGTTAAAACCTTTGCCGATGGTAGAATATTTACTGGTGAACAGTCTTTAGAACTGGGCTTGGTGGACAGGCTAGGCACCGAAGAAGATGCCCGGCGGTGGGCAGCTGAGCTAGCTGGTCTCGATCCTGAACAAGCGAAGTGCTGTAATATTGAGGAGCGCAAGCCATTACTGAACCGCATTTTGCAAAGACAGATCCAGTCCTTAGGTGTTGAATCAGCAATGAATTGGGTACAATTTGAAATGAGTACTAGCGGCCAACCGCTGTGGCTATATCGGCCATAATTGGTAATTAATTTAAAGAGGAAAACATGGGTGTAGAGTGGCGCGTGCGGGCAATTCGGGGAGCAACAACAGCTCGGGAGAATTCGATCGAAGCAATTACCGAGTCCGTCCTAGAACTGCTCGCTGCCTTAGAAGCTCGCAACCACCTGGATCCTCAAGAAATGATCAGCGCTATTTTTACGACTACGCCCGATTTAGATGCGATCTTCCCTGCTCAAATTGCCCGGCAGCGCCCCCACTGGGATGGCGTAGCGATGATGGATGTGCAGCAAATGAAAGTGGCTGGCAGTTTACCCAAATGTATTCGGTTCCTGATCCATACCAATCTACCGGCTAATCAAACCGTATATCACCCCTATCTAAGGGGAGCTAGTAACCTCCGCCCGGACTGGACGCTGACTCCAATAACTCACGCGCAGGTTAATTAGGATTAACACTATTGGGAGTAGAACTAGAATTAGTCTTGTTCTACTCCCAATTTTTTTGGACATTAGATATCAATCTTGCCAGAGTAAATTAGACCACGCAGCACATCCAAGGTAATTACGGACTGATCACGAATTTTGGTAGTGGCATCCTTGACCCCCACAATCACTGGTTTTCCCAAACGTAAGCCCAAGGTAGAGGCATGGCAAGTTAAGCTTTCATCTTCCACAATAATTCCCGCTGCCTTGCGAATCGCATCTAGGTAACTTGCATCGGTAGACTGCGCCACTAAAATATCCCCAGCTCGAAAACTATTGACATCTTTGATATTGTTGACCACTCTGGCTACACCAGTTACAGCCTCTTGACCAAGACCCTTGCCCTGACCTAACACTGCTGTTACTACCTCAACTTTAATTAGGTCCGTGGAACCAGCTACCCCCTGGGTACCAGAACTCAAGACTACTAAGTCTCCTTCTTTCAGCAGATTATTGCTTTGCGCAATTTTGACTGCTGCTTGAAAAGTCTCTCCAGTACTAGGTAGATCTAGTACTAACAGCGGTTTTACGCCCCAAACCATCTGCAGGCGACGAGCCACGTCCATATGGGCTGTGATGGCCAGAATGGGTTGCTGCGGGCGGAATTTGGAGATGCTCCGAGCGGTAGAACCGGTTTTGGTTAAGGACATAATGGCGGCGGCATCCAGCTGTTCGGCAATACTAGCCACGGCAGAGCTAATCGCATTAGGAATCGATTTTTTGGTATCTTCGATCCGGCGACCGAGACGCTCGCGCTCAGTCCGAATAGCAATTTTGGCCATCATTTTGACGGCTTCTACCGGAAATTCGCCGACAGCGGTTTCATTGGAGAGCATCACGGCATCGGTACCATCAATAATGGCATTGGCCACATCCGAAATCTCGGCTCTGGTGGCGCGGGGGTTGTTTACCATGCTGTCCAACATTTGGGTGGCGGTGATAATCGGAATCCCCAGGCGGTTGGCGGTGGCAATTAATTGCTTCTGCAAAATTGGTACATCTTCGGCGGGTAGTTCTACGCCTAAGTCACCCCGGGCTACCATGACACCATCACAAAGGGATAAGACAGCCTCCATTTGTTCGATCGCTTCATGCTTTTCAATTTTGGCAATGACCGGAACTTCTTTACCGGCATTAGCAATTAGTTCTTTAATTTCTAAAACGTCTGCAGGGTTACGGACAAAGCTCAAAGCCACCCAATCTACACCTTGGTCTAAACCAAACATTAAATCCCGCCGATCTTTGTCGGTCATGGCTTTAATGGACAGGTAAACACCAGGGAAATTCACCCCCTTGCTATTGGAGAGCTTACCACCAACGACCACCCGACATTGCAAAGACTCGCCGCTATGATCAACGCTTTCTACCACCATTTCTACTTTGCCATCATCCAATAGGATCACAGCACCAGCGGGTACTTCAGCCGCCAGCTTGTCGTAGGTCACGGAACTCTCGGTTTGGGTGCCGGGAATATCGCGACTGGTCAATAGGAAAGGATCGCCATTTTTAAGGACGATCGATCCATCCGTAAACTTACCCAACCGAATCTTCGGCCCCTGTAAATCTTGTAAGATTCCCACTGGTCTTTCCAGTTCATGAGATATCTGTCTAATTAGACGAATGCTGGTGAGGTGATCGTCATGGGTGCCATGGGAAAAGTTTAACCGCAGCGTGGTAGCCCCAGCGAGAATCAGCTCTTTGAGTACCTGGGGGCTACTGGTCGCAGGCCCAATGGTTGCAACGATCTTGGTACGGCGTTGGAAGTCTGACGATGGCATGGGGGAAATGTTGCGAATAGGGGCTGATACTCAGGCAGTTCGGATATTATCACAGAAAATGACACCCGGCAGCAGAGATAATCAAATAAGCCCCATCCATAAATTCAGCGTAACTTCATCAGACATTTATTTTCCTACATGGTGTGGTCAATAGTAAGTTGATGTGGTTTACAGCGTTTCACCTGGGTCTGAATACCCTGGGCAGCTTCATCCTCTAAGTCTTCGACATAGCCTGACGCTGCTCCGATCGCTTCTTCTACCTTCGCAAAGGGACCAAAATAATAAGTACATTTCGGCTGAGCGGTAAAAACTTCGACCCACCAAGCTCTTTCCAAAAAATCCAAAGCATTAGCCAAATCAAAGGCGTTGGTCAAGAGAGCGGCAATCTTGATTAATACCTTATTGTTCAATATTTCCAATGATTGATGCTTAACTAGTGTCATAGAACTATCCCTTATATTCAATAATGTCGATTTTAAATTTACTCAGTCTATTTCACTCCATCAGAACTACAGCATAAAGTATTCAGTTGAGGAACTTGTGAGGAAGAATTTCGTCTACCTTCAAATTCCAAAAAGCCAGTTTTGATCGGCTAGATTACTGATTCCAAAAGCCAGACGATCTCCGAGCAGCACGAAATTAATAAACCGATCTATACTGGTCATTAGAATTTAGTCGTCAGATCCTAGAAATACCACTATGCCACTCGATAGTCTCTTTTCTACCCAAGGCATCATGGTGCTGCTCCTAGCCGCCTATGCTGGAGCTATGTGGATGTTTTTGACTAGTGCTCCAAAGGTGCATACCCTGATGGTGTCCGATTTAGAAGGTGCTAGAGACTTGTACGAGGGTATGCTCAACTTGCCAGTGGCTGATGTGCCCTTGCATTACTACTACGACTACGAGCAAAGCCTTGGTGGCGCTGGACTGGACCCCATATATTTGTCCGCCCCAATGGGCAGGTCTGCGGTACGCGGCAATCGTCCTTCCGATGGTCTGTGGTACCAGCTTAAGAAAAATACTCAGCTGCATATTATTACCGGTGCCAACATTTCTGATAAGGACCGGGACCGACATGTCTGTTTTGATCGCGAATGCCTAGAAATGCTCCTGATGCGGATTCAAGCACGCGGCCTGAAGCACAAAATCCAGCGCGAACAGCCCCTCAACTTTATGGTCAAGGACTATGACGGTCGAGTGATTGAATTTTCAGAAGTCTCCACCTAGGGTGCAGCGCATCATTGGGCTAACTGGCGGCATTAGCACCGGCAAAAGCACGGTCTCTAAGTATTTAGCCGCGCATCACCACCTGCCAGTATTTGATGCCGATGTTTATGCTCGACAAGCCGTGATACCCGGTAGCTCCGCCCTAACCCAAATTGTCGATCGATACGGCTCTCATTTATTATTGGCGGATGGAACACTCGATCGGTCGCAGTTAGCCGAGATTATTTTTCAGCAATCTGCAGAAAAGCATTGGCTGGAATCGATCATTCATCCTTACGTGCGTGAATGTTTTGCTCGTAATATTCAACAAGCGACTAGCTCCACTGTAGTGGCGGTGATTCCGCTATTGTTTGAAGCCCATTTGCAAGATACGGTGACTGAGGTGTGGGTGGTGGCTTGTGACCCAGCACAACAGCTGGCTAGATTACAACAACGTAATGGGCTAAGCCTAGAGCAAGCTCAAGCCAGAATTGCTAGTCAAATGTCTCTGAATGAGAAAATCAAACTGGCCGATATAGTTTTGGATAATTCTAGCAGTGAAACCGAGTTGTTGGCTCAGATCGATCGACTGCTAGTTATGACTTAGAATGTTCATCTTTATTGAGCCTTTCAATATCATCTAGTTCAGCTAACAGTTCACTCATCAACTGCGGATCATTGACCAAATTCTGGCGAAATCGTTGCACATTGGCTTGTCCCTGCTGGACGGGAGCATCAAAATCCACATATTCTGGGATAAAACTTTCCCAGTCCTCCACGGCTGCTAGCGGCTCATTCGGGGTAAACCAATGCTCATCCCATTCTGGAATTTTATCCTTGGCTACTTTTTCGCTAACTTGAGACAGTTCAGCTAGAATGGCATCCTCTTCTAGCAACCATTCATTCCATTCTTTATTGATACCAAACTCATCTGGATGATGGGGATGCGCTGCTGGTTGAACATTTTGCGGTTCATCTGCTGCTAGCGCTCCAGAAGTAAAAGGGTTATTGGCCACATCTTCTTTTTCTTTAACCCCAGCTGATTTTAGGACCTGATCAAACTTATTGGGGATAGTATTAGCTTCATCTAATTTGGGTGAACCGGCTTGCGCTGCTGCCGCTGCCATCCCCGCTGATGCACGGGAACCATTTTCAGTTTTATGCCGATCGGACTGTCGCAGCAGATTCTCAATATCCTGGAATTCATCAGCGATGCTGGCGATTTCTGCTTTGTCAATGTCCACTACCGATACCGGCGGGGGGGCAGCAATGGGGGCTGATGGCTCTACTATTACCATCTCCACTGGTGGCAGTGGCAATAGCGGTTCTGACACTGAGACATCGGAAACAATAGATAAGTCGTTGGAAATGTCTGTTGAAACGTCTACTAAGTTGGGCTCGTCGGCAATTCGATCGACAATCTGAGCAGAACTTGGAATAGTGGGATGGGGTGTCGAGTTAGTGGAAAGCGCCGGAACAGCACCGCCCAGAATTTGCAGCAATTCGCGCAGACTGTGCAGATGATCGCGAACAACTTCATTGGTGGCCGTAATTTGGGCTGTATGAAAATCTAGGATTTGGCGGGAAGACTCCCAACTCAACAACTCTGGATTAACTGCGGTAGTGATTTTCCCAGTCAGTAAACTAATTTTGGTACTCAAACGGCTGGAGGGATGAGTTTCAGTAGCAGCCAACTCAGTGATAACATCCAGTTCCACCAATTGGCTAATTACCAAGGCGATCGCCTCGGCCATCTGTCCGGCCTGTAAATGCTCTTGGAACTCTCTACTAGCGGTCATACTTTCCCCATACAGTACGTGCGAATGTCTTGTTCACCAGCTAGATGACATCATAGCCAAGGCTAGTCAGCATGGAACGAATCAACGGCAAGCTCAAACCAATTACGTTGGTATGACAGCCTTCAATCTTATCAACCAACAGCCCGCCCATCCCTTCTAAGGCAAAGCCTCCGGCACATTTTAGCGGTTCTCCGGTAGCCACATAGGCAGCAATTTGCCGATCGCTCACTTGCCCAAAAAAAACTTTAGTACAGCCGCACCGGATGATTGTCTGTTGCTTTTGGCGATCGATCATAACATGACCAGTATAGATCGACCCCACCTCACCCCGCATCTCCTGCCAACGTTGGATGGCCGTCGCGGCATTAGGAGGTTTGCCTTGAGCCTGGCCATTAAACCACAAAATTGAATCACAGCCTAACACCACGCAATGATCGTAAGTTAATCGATCGCTGACGGTTTTGGCCTTGGCTAAAGCCAGTGCCTGGACTAACTCTTGCGGGTCAGCCATCTGGATTTGGTCTTCATCAAAATTACTCACCTCAATCAGTGGCTCAATGCCAATGGTTTGCAGCAAGCGCCGCCGCGCCGGGGAAGCAGAGGCCAAAACAATCGGGGGCAAGTTAAGCGACATTGAAAGAATGAATCATTTCGGTGAGGGTTTTTTTCATTTTTGGCCAGCGCCGCGCGGTGGTAGAAGCATTGCAGGTAAATAGTTTGCCCCGACTTACTACCACGCTGGCCAGGTTGTAACGTTGTTTTTCACCAATTTTTACTAAATATTCTAGGTAGTAATAGGTTTTACCTTGGATTTCTTCGGTTTCAGCGCTGGTCAAATCCGCTTCCCGGCCTGATCCAGGGGGAGCGATTGCACTTTTGCCCAACTTCACTCCAACCTCAGTGGGAGTACCTAAATCAGTCAATTTTTTATTGCCAGGCACTTGACTAATAATCACGCTGACATTTTCAGTTGGTTCAATCAGGTCGTGATATACCGTATCGGCATCACTCTTGAACGGCACTTCTACCCAACCATTGGGATAGAGAAACTTGTAACCATCAAGAGTATCAATATGTCCCTTCAAGCTAGCAGCCTGGGCAGGCGTTGCCCCGATCTGTACAATGAGCAATAGGGTTACTAGTAGTCTGGCAATTCGTCTCAGCATCAGTAGTTCAAAAGAATATCTACACAATACTTTACCGCAATGTCCCCACCGTTGGTGTATCACCCCGACTATGTAACACCTTTGCCCGCTGGGCACCGGTTTCCGATGGCTAAGTTTGGAATTTTACATGATCTATTGGTGGCCGAGGGGGTAGTTGATCGGGTGTATCAACCAGAATTACCACCCAGTGAATGGATTGAGTTGGTGCATACGCCCACCTATGTACAGTCTTACCAGGATGGATCGATCGGTCCCCAAGCCATGCGCCGGATTGGTCTGCCCTGGAGTCCGCAATTGGTGAATCGTACCCAGATTGCCCTGGGGGGAACGACCTTGGCTGCCAGATTGGCGCTGGAGTTTGGCTTGGCCGGAAATTCGGCGGGCGGCACTCACCATGCTTTTCCAGGCTATGGTTCGGGATTTTGCATTTTCAATGACTTGGCGATGGCCACCAAGGTACTGCAACAGGAAGGACTCGTTAAAAAGGTACTAATTGTCGATTTAGATGTGCATCAAGGTGATGGCACCGCCGCCATCTTTCAACATGACCCCCATGTATTCACTTTTTCGATGCACTGCGGCATTAACTTCCCTAACCATAAGCAGGTCAGCGATCTAGATGTGCCCCTGGCCGAGGGCATGGAAGACGAGGAATATTTACAGACCTTAGCGCAGTATTTGCCTGATCTGTTGGCAGCTTTTAAACCAGATTTAGTGCTATATGATGCCGGGGTAGACCCGCATATTAGCGATCGACTGGGCAAGTTAGCCTTAACCGATCGGGGATTGTTCTGTCGCGATATGCAAGTCTTGAGTACCTGCGTGGGCGCAGGTTATCCTGTGGCCTACGTGATTGGCGGTGGCTACGCTGCCGACTTAGATAGTTTGGTCTATCGCCATTCCTTGGTGTTTCGGGCGGCTAAGGAAGTTTATCAACAGCAAAAATTGTGACTGCCATGTTTCAAGCTACGCGCCGTCGGCTGGCTATTTGGTATGCGATCGTGACAGCAGTGGTGCTGCTGGTTTTTGCCAGTGGGGTATTTTTCTATGTGCGCGGCACCCTGATTGAGCGAATTGATGACACCCTCGATCATGTGGTGGAAGTAGTGCGGCGATCGATCGCCATCGATCGGCAGGGTCAAATTGACGTGGCCGAGAGTTTTCACAATAATTTCGCCGACTTAGAAGATGACCATATTGATCTGGAGTTATTTGATCTGCAAGACAAATTACTGTGGTCAACTTGGCCAGAACCCCTACAGGCACCGCTACATCATAATGCTAACGGCAAAACCATCGCGATCGATCCCGAACACTTGTTGCGACAAATTACTCAGCCAGTACGTTTCCACCAGCAGACCTTGGGCTGGCTGCGGGTCAGTCATCCCTGGTTTGAAGTGACTAAACCCAGCCAGCTTTTGTTTATCGATTTATTAGTCGGTACATCCCTGATGATGGTCGCTGTCTCGGCGGTGGGTTGGTTTCTATCGGGCTTGGCGATGGAACCCATCAAGGCTTCCTACCAGCAGCTCAAACAGTTTACAGCAGATGCTTCCCACGAGTTACGCAATCCGTTAGCTACTATTCAAACCAATGTCCAGGTAGCTTTAGCGACTAATGCCCAACTACCCACCGAACAAAGGCAGCAATGGCAAGTCATCGAACGCCTCACCCGCAGACTGGGGCGGCTAGTGGATGATTTGCTATTTTTAGCACGTCAAGACAGTAATGCGCCGATTAAAACCGAGCAAATTCCGTTGGATGCGTTATTGGTAGAAGTCATGGAAGAACAACAATTAGCAGCTACGGCTAAAGGCATCCAGTTCCAGATCAAGATTGCTGATCATCCGATCGAATTCAATGTGATGGGGAACTGGGATGAGCTAGCCCGACTCTTCACTAATCTGATTACTAATGCTATACAGTACACTCCAGCACCATCAGAACATCAAACCGATTCAGTAATTGCCATTCATCTGCAGGCTATCCCTAAATCTAGCCCGCCCCTGTTGCAAGTACAAGTACAAGATCAGGGCATTGGTATTGAAGAAACTGATTTGCCAAGGCTATTAGACCGTTTTTATCGGGTATATCCAGCTAGGTCAACTGCTGGGAATGTGGGTGGTGGCTCTGGTTTGGGGCTATCGATCGTCCAGGCTATTGCCCACCGCTATCAAGGGAATGTATCGATCGAAAGCAAGGTAAATGTGGGGACTACGGTCACTGTCACCCTGCCCACTCAGACAGACTAGTCTAGTCTATTCCAACGGGTTTTGTTTTAGGCTTTGCTGAAGTTGTCTAACTTAAGGCATAGAATAGAAACATTGAAATTCTGAGCAACTGCTGCCTGATATTCAGTAATTTTATGTATTTAACTTAAATCCTGGGTGATTTTCTAGCAATATGTCCACCAGTTCTTCTCATATCAATAAAAAAAAATCAGCTCGTATTCTAGTTGCTTCCATGCGCGGCTTTAACTGCGATGCGGCCAGTTGTGCTCTGTATGAGTTTGAAGATTTGATTTGTGATTTTGAAGAAGCCGATTTATTTGCCCCAGTCAATACTTATGACTCCCTGCGGAAGCTTTATCGGTTTGCCAAATATGTTGGCAGGTCAGAACGGTTAGCGGAAAAAATCACCCCATATCCCAAAGAGTTTGTAATTGATCACGAATATGACTTGTTATTGGTCGTGGTCAATGTTCCTTGGGATCTGCAATTGATCGGTTTGATTCAAGGGTGGCGGGATAAATGTAAACATACAGCTTGCTACATTACCGAAATGTTTGAACCGGACTTAAGCAACTGGCGAATGTTGCAAGAACCTTTTCGGAATTTCGATCACGTTTTTGTCAGCTCTGATTATTGCTATTCCAGATTGAGCAATATAATCAATCGACCAGTCACCCATATTCCTTTTGGAGTAGACGCTCTGAAATTTTGCCCTTATCCCAAACCTCCCCAACGTTCGATCGATGTTTGTTCTCTCGGTCGGAGAGCGCCACAAGTGCATGCACCTCTAATTGAAAAGGCTCAAAGCAGCAACTTATTTTATTACTATGACACCATCAAAAAACAGGCTCTCAAAATAGACAATCATCTGGAACATCGCCTAAAGTTGATTAGTTTGTTGCAAAGAAGTCGTTATAGTATTAATTATTTTGCTAAATTCGATGAAGCAGCGACTATTGGTAAATCGCAAGAAATGGGTAGTCGTTTTTTTGAAGGAGCCGCTGCCGGTACGATCATGCTGGGGATGTCACCAGCTAGTGATATTTTCTCGCAATATTTTGATTGGGAAGACATTGTGATTAAAGTCGATCCTCGCGATCAAGATATTCTGACGGCGATCGCAGAGTTAGATGCTCAACCAGAAAGATTGGAAAGAATCCGGCGGCGCAATGTTGTTAACTCGCTACTACGGCATGATTGGGTCTATCGCTGGAAAAAAATGTTGGCGGCGGTGAATGTAGAATATAGCCCAATGATGATCGATCGAGAACAACGTCTTCAGCAGTTGGCAAAGGATATCCAGGCGTGTTAGGTGAACGTTATTTGCATTAGATTTTGAGCTAAAGAATTAAGTGATTTTGGAAAAAGACTCAAAAAACTTCCCGTTTGGTTACATTTTTGGTGACAGAACCACTATTGAGATACAAATAAAATTAGTCTAGAACCAAATATTCGGAGCTTTATGACAGAGTTGCTGTTGGCCTTGCGAAACCGCAAAATGGTTTCCTTACTGTTTGTTGGTTTTGCTTCCGGACTACCAATTCTCCTAGTTTTCAAAACATTACAGTCTTGGATGTCGGACGCTCAAGTGGACTTAACCAAGATTGGTTGGTACGTGAGTCTGATTAGTTTTCCCTACACTTTTAAGTTCCTCTGGTCTCCCTTCCTCGATCGCTTTGTGCCACCTTTTTTGGGTCGTCGGAAGGGTTGGTTGCTGATCATTCAAGGACTATTGGTATTGGCGATCGGAGCGATGGCCTGGCAAAATCCTCGACAAAACTTGGAACTCTTGGCTGTCAATGCCTTAGTCATTGCCTTTCTGGGTGCATCGCAAGATATTATAGCTGATGCCTATCGCACAGATTTACTGACACCTGCAGAAAAGCCGATCGGCATGAGTATCTTTACCACCGGTTACCGCATTGCTCTCATTGTCTCCTTTGCCGGAGCCTCCAAGCTCTTTGAGAATGTTTTTCGGACTTGGCAGCCTGTCTACTTAGTCATGGCTGGATTCATGCTGGTTAGTCTGGTCTTGACTCTCTGGGGGCCAGCTGTAGAAGAACCTTCCTTAGAGGATCAAAAGCCCTTTATCGCATCTTTTACAGCTCCCTTCGCCAATTTTTTCCGGCGCCAGACCTCACTTTATGGATTTTTAGTGCTTTTATTCATTGTGCTCTACAAGCTCAGTGATGCCATTATGAACGCTATGTCCATTCCTTTCTTGAAAGCAGCCTGCTTTACACAAGGACAAATTGGCGATATTAACGGCTTTGTCGGTGTCGTCGCTGTGATTGTCGGGGCACTGTTGGGTGCTGTGCTACTCAAGCGCATGTCCGTTTTGAAAGGGCTACTGATTTTTGGCAGTTTACAAGCTTTGGGGATTATCTTTTACTTCTGGCTGGCTCAAATGATTCAACCAGATCCCAATGTTACCGATCTAGTTGCTGCCTGTAAAAACTTTGCACTGCCCCCGAACGGTCAACTACTCTTTTTTCTGGCGATTACGGTGGAACAGTTTTTTGGTGGCATGGAATCCTCCGCTTTTGGAGTTTTTCTGATGTACATGTGTAACCGGAAGTATTCAGCGACACAATTGGCTTTACTGACGAGTTTGATGGCTTTGAGTAAAAACTTGGTAGCTCCTGTTGGGGATTGGGTGAAGTTGATGGGCTGGTCTAATTTCTTCTTGCTCACAATGGTGATTATTCTACCTAGCTTTGTACTCTTAATTTTGATCATTGGGTCGAACCCTGGCAAACGGATCGATAAAATCCATACCAATAGCATGAAAGAAGAATTGCTCAATAATCAATTGGCAAAGTGGACTAAAAAACAAGGTGGGGGTAAACTGTTTACCGATAATTTCAAACTAGCTCCTCAGCAGCCTCAGTTGGTTAGTAGCTTTTGGATTAGTGATGAACAGTGGACAAGTTTGACTAACAGACAACAATCTTTCAAAGATCCCTTGATACCTGCTGTAGTTATTAAACTGCAATCTACTCAAGACCGCACACTGCTGGATGAAGAGGAGATCGGCATTAATTGGTCGGAAAGAATGGATGAGTATAGTCAAAAAGGGATGAAACTGGGATTGTTGTTCGATCGACAAAACGGTCAAGTTCGTTTTTATCGACCCCATGCTGATCCTCAAATAATCACCGATCGACCCCAGCAAATTTCTGATATTCCAGAGTTGCCTGGGCTGAACTTGAATATGTCTCGGGTTTGGTAAGCTGCTTCCACCGATAACAATGAAGGCGATATTCATTGTTATCGGATCTTGCTATTTACATAACAAAGGATTCAGAAATCTTCAGTTAACCTAGAGCCTTCTGAATACGCGGCACCGCTAGTCCCTTCTGATGCAACAACAACCAAGATTGAATCAAATCTGGGCCATGTACCTCACCACTCAACGCCGCCCGTAAACTACGCATTGCCACCCCTTTCTTCACCCCATGCTCCTTAGTTACCTGACCAATTAGACCCTTAGCCACTTCCTCGTTTAAGTCCGCCGCCGCTGGCATGGCAGCTAAGAAACTATTCAAAATTTCCTTCACTCCGGCTTGTGCCATTTGACCCTGCGCCTCTTCACCCAGAATCGCTTCCGCCGTAAAGAATGTCCGACTAATTTCCACTGCTCCGGCTAGTGTTTCCAAACTAGGCCCAATCAAAGCAGTCAGTTGCAACAACCAAGCTGGATCCACCTTCACATCAAAACCAGCTTTTTCCCAGTAGGGCAAGATTTCTGGTAACAATTCCTCCGGCGACATAGCGTGTAGATACTGACTATTAATCCAGTTCAGCTTATCCCAATCAAACTTGGCTCCGGCCTTGTTCACCCGATCGAATCCAAATTGCTGAGCCGCTCCGGCCAAGTCAAAGATTTCTTCCCCATCCGGCGCTGACCAACCCAACAGAGTCATGTAGTTAACCAAGGCTTTGGCGGTGTAGCCCAAATCCTTAAAATCCCAAATAGAAGTCACCCCATCCCGCTTGGAGAGCTTTTTACCCGTCGGACTCAAAATCAGTGGTGTATGGGCAAACTCTGGCACCTTTGCGCCCAGTCCTTGATAGAGCAAAATTTGCTTGGCAGTGTTGGCAATATGATCTTCCCCCCGAATTACATGGGTGATTTGCATGTCGATATCATCGATCACTACAGCCAGGTTATAGAGCGGTTGACCCACGCTGCTTTGATCGGCAGCCCGAGCAATCACCATATCGCCACCGAGGTCACTGCCCTTCCAGCTTACTTGGCCCCTTACTAAATCTTTCCAGACAATTTCTTGCTGATCATCAATCCGAAACCGAATCACTGGCTGCCGACCTTCCGCAATGAAAGCGGCTTCTTGCTCTGGGGTCAAATTCCGGTGGCGATTGTCATAACGGGGTGCCTCATGGCGTGCTTCTTGGCCAGCCCGCAGTTCATCGAGTTCAGCAGTGGTGGTATAACAACGGTAAGCTAGCTTTCGATCGATCAGCTCTTGAATGCCTTTGCTATACAAATCTAAACGTTGGGACTGAAACAACGGACCTTCGTCCCAGTTCAAACCCAACCATTGCATGCCATCTAAAATATTTTGGGTGTATTCTTCTTTCGATCGTTCCACATCAGTGTCTTCGACCCGCAAAATAAACTGGCCGCCCAGATGGCGGGCAAAGAGCCAGTTGAAGACGGCGGTGCGGGCGGTGCCGATATGAAGATTTCCGGTGGGGCTGGGGGCAATACGAACTCTAACTGTCACGGGAGGATTCTGATAATGAAGGACACTTTTCAATTATCGTACAGATCAGAAGGGTTGTTTCGACTTTATGAGCCGATGGGACTGGATGCCGTTGAAATAATTATGGGTTGGGAAAATGCCTTCGACATCAGACTGAGTGATGCCGAAGTTGCTCAGCTGCGGACACCAAGGCAGGCGATCGATCTAATTGCTCTTAAAGTTGGGGCCTCCGATCAAGGATCAGGAGTTTTCTTGGGATTACGCGCCTATCACCGCTTCCGTCAAGCCTTTGTGACAGTGACTAAAGTGCCCCGCGATCAGGTACGGCTGGATAGTAAATTGCGTATACTATTGCCACAGGCGCAACGGCTAACAACTTGGCAAACAATTTTCACCCAAGCTGGATTGCTTACTGCTCCTAAGTTAGTCTGGGGTATGGGAGTTATTTTTTGGCCATTTACTATTCAAGATTTGGTCATCTGGTCGATAGCATATCATCCTCAGAGTTTAGTGGGTGCCGAAGAACGGTGGACGAGACCACAGGTGCGATCGGTTGTCCGAGCGATGATTGCACAGATTATTAACCTCGACAAATTCAACGATGATGATGATTTTGTAATCGATATTGGTATTGATTAGAGCCTGATTCATTTAAAACAATCATTATTTTATGTAGTTATAGCTAAGACCAAAATGATTAACACTCGCAAATTCATGATATTCTTCATCCTCTACTGTTTGCTAAGTTTGGTCATATTTTTGGGAGTTGCTTTTACTGAACTGGCCTGGCTAGCATATATATTTACCATTGTTCCATTTTATTTATGTTGCGTATTGTATTGCACTAATTTTACAGTTAAGTATCAGCGTCAAGTAGTTATAATTAGCCATCCATCAATATATTTAATTCTGATAAACCAAATTTTGATGGTTGTAACCAGCCCAGCCGATTGTTATGGCTGGCACCAAGGCCAAAATTGTCATTCATTCTTACAGGTTCATCTGGAAAACACTCTTCATCAAAGTCCTACATTTTGGGAAGCAATCGATAGAATGTTTTTTGCCTTCTTACTTTTGTATATCGCTTCTATGATGGTTTATCTGAACAAGGTTCTCCGGAAACGTTAGAATAAACAGCAATAGATTAAAAAAAAGTGACTCTTCCCCACCGCGTTAGTATCAGCCATCCCACCCGTCTCCTAGCTATTTCTGGAAGCCTGCGCCAGGTGTCATCTAATACATCCCTCTTACAAGCCGCGATTACCCTGGTTCCAGCCAATGTGGAGATGAAATTGTATGGCGGACTGGGCGACTTGCCGCACTTCAACCCCGATTTGGAATCTAATGAACCAAGATCAGTGACCGATTTGCGATCGCACATCGCCTGGGCAGATGGTTTAATTATTTGCAGTCCAGAATATGCCCATGGTGTGCCTGGTGTTTTGAAAAATGCTCTAGATTGGTTGGTGAGTGGAGCAGAATTTATCAATAAGCCAGTAGCATTATTCAATACATCATCCCGAGCAATTCACGCCTCAGCCTCGCTAACTGAGATCGTAAACACTATGGCCGGAAAAATTGTGCCAGAAGCTTCCATTACAGTTCCATTGCTGGGTAAAAATTTGGATGCTGCTGGGATAGTTGCTGAACCTGAGATTGCTGGTACAATACAAGCTGCTATTAATGAATTTGTAAGTGCTATTCAGCAATTACAGGATCAGTTATAACAACTATGATTTTTCCTAATCAATCTCTCCCATAATGTCTTTGGTATAGCGATCTTGTGATAACAGTACTTGAATACCTTTGTCCTGACAAATACTAGAAAGAATATGACTCAAGGCCATTTTCTGTTGTTGCGGGGTCGTGAGTCTGGAAGATTGCAACTCTTGCTTTCTCTGCTGGAAAGTTTCTTGGTAACCAGCAAACATTGGCTCTGCGGGCAGCTCCAGCAAAAACTTTTCAAAGCCCAGCGAAGCTAATCCATAAATAGCTAGTTTAGTGAAAGTTGCTTCTGGTTTATGTTGGCTGGGTGAGCCATCACTAAAATATCCACCATGGGTGTCAATTTTGCCTCTGAAGTAATCGATCGATAGACAAAAATAATCTTGAACATTTAAAAACTCCTTCTGCAAGGCATGACTCAACAAACCCATTGGTTCATTTTTATACTTCTCGGTGTAATCGGTACAGTCAAAGAAAGTAAAACGTTCACCAATTGGGCTTTGACCTGGTGCTAATGCAATATCTTTTTGTCGATCAGACAAACGTGTTTGTGCTTGAATATATAGGTAGTCTAATTGGTAACCTGGCATGTCAATTTCTTGGCCATCTTGGAGATCAACGAGTTGTTCAGACCGGCGAACTGTCATGCCATAACGTTCCTTTTTAATTGGTGGCGTAGAGTTTCTGATGCAGACATTACCAAGTCGATAGCCGCCAGCTTGGGTTCTGCTGGGATAGCTAAAATAATTAGCCGCTGTAGAAGCTAGTTTTAATGCCATATCCCCTTCATTACTAAATAAATATGCTTCATCAAACCGCCGCAGAGATGATTGTAAAAAGTTGGCGCGGCCAGAAATAATTGTTTCGGCTGGGATATCGGGAGCCACTAGCACCAATCTGCCTAAAGAAAACACATTACCAATGTCACTGGATGGTTTTTTGTCTGGAATGCTGACATCGATCGAACCGATAGAATTATGATCGAAAACATCGGACAGAATGCGCACAGTATTGGTAACAACAAATGCCCCCATACTATGTCCGATAAATGATAACTTGATGCGATTATTCTGCCAAGAAGACTTTTGATCGGCTAATTCTTCTCCAGATTTGGGTTGAACGAGAACATTATCGATTTGACGAATTAATTCGACCAAATCTGAGACTCCAAAATTGGTAGCTCGATAACTATCTCGAAAATAGCCTACTAGTCTTAACCCAATTATTGTCCAGACTGGCAAGCCTATACATAAGGAAACAGCAAATATGATTGCAAAAACAATCAGTAACCAGATCAGGTAAGAAGGCCTCCAAAAAAACATACTTGCTATTAAACCAATAATGCTTAGAAACAAGCCATTTTTTCCCCATTTAGACATATTGCTTAAAATAAATGGTAAGGATTTTCTTGCCCATTCCAGAGGTGATTTAAAAGAGACTTTTTCAGAAGGCCAGCGATAGCCAATCAGCAAAAATCCTGGTGATCGACTGTGCTCATGGCGATGAGCTAGATGCCGGCAAATACTTTCAAACCATGTCCTGACATTAGATGCACTATTGTTGTAGCCATGAATGACAATTAAAATCTCGGCATCTTGACGATGTTTTTTTAAATGGTCAGAAATTTCGTTAATTAAATTATTAAAGTTCTGGACTTGGTTGATTGAAGGGTTTGGAGAGTCGATTTGCCGATCTTCAATATTAATAGGGGCAGTACTACCAACTAAATAAGCGGGGAAAGGTAGACCATCTAGGCTAAATTTTTCTATCGATAGTAAAGGAGCCGAGCCATTCATGGCAGGATTATTCATGACAGAATCTCTGGTTAGTAAATGAACTAGCAATTAAATACATACTTCAATAATGTGAACCTTCATTCCGTAGACTGACTATAATTTAACATTCTCAAATCTACTACTTTTAACTCTAACTCCACAACTGGCAACAAATCCAACTTAGAAAGTTAGCAAAAACTAGATTTTCTAATATTTGAGTAGTACAAAAAATACACTTGTACACATTTCGAATCACCTGAAAAATCTAAACCCGAATATTTTGAGAAATAGAAAATAGCAAAAAGATTACTAGGAGCTAGCCGCAGCTTCCAATTTTTCTTTATCCAGTCGGCGTTTACGAGCATAAAGTTGAATACTTGCCGCAAAAGCGATCGCCATTGCTACCACTACATAACCAGTAGCATCACGCGGGATATCGTTCTTAAAGATTGCCAACAAAACAATTACTACCAAAAAGAAGGTGGGGAACTCATTAAACCAGCGAAACTGTTGGGCACTCAAGGGCGTTTCACCAGCCTCTAGCTTCTTAATAATACGCTGACAGTAAAAATGATAGCCAATCATGATTAGTACTAAGCCCATTTTCACATGGAGCCAAGTTTGTTTCAGCAACTCCGGCGAATAATACAGCATCCCCGCTGCCATCAGCAGCGTTACGACCATGGCTGGCGTCATGATGATCTTCATCAACCGCTTTTCCATAATCGAATATTGTTTCTTGAGGATCTCCCTGGCGGCTTCGGGCTGTTCGTTGGCTTCAGTATGATAAACAAACAGGCGTGGCAGATAGAACAACCCAGCAAACCAAGACACGAACGCAACAATATGAAACGACTTAAACCATAGATAAGCCATAGATGACCCCTAGAAAATGGTGACTTAATCTCTCAGAGTATGAAAAAACCGCCGAGAAAACGACGTTTTTTTAGCGAAACTTAACAATTAGGCTTTCCTAGTCGATCGATCATTATTTTTTGCAAAACATTCCTTTGTGCTGCTGATGCTGCCGTGCAGGACAATCGGATGATCAACTGTCTAGTGGTTTAGGAGGCAACGACAATATCCTGACGAGTGCTTTCTACAATGGCTACCACTTCAGCTTGTTCCGCAGCAGGCACCTGAAATTTGGCTAAGCTATCATCTAAATCTTCCATAAAAGCTACCCATTCTGAAGGTGTAATTTGCAAGTGAGCATGGGAATCGCTCATGGACTTCCCGCTGTATTGCTGCGGTCCACCGGCTGCCCAACACATCATTTCTGTTACCAAATACTTAAATCCCGCTCTGGCTACTTTGTGGTGAGCATCACCAACTAGTGGATTAGCATTGAGCCGATCGTCTTCCATGATGCGATCAATAAAATCATCTACAAGGGTTGCGATCGAATAGACCCCACCCAAACGTTCATACAAAGATTTATCCTCTGACATGCTCTGACCTCGCTAAAATCACTCCCAGTATTCTACCGGAAGTCCAGATATATCCGTCTACCGAAATTTTACAAACAGCCAATTTTTCTAAATCTATAGCTCATCAAAGATCCTTCTACACCCGATCTCTCTAAGAAAACGCTACTGACAAAAGATCGGTGAGGGCAATCATCAAAATACTTATAGATTTTATTCGATATTCTTTTGATAAAAATATTGGATATCTCTATACATAGAGAAAAAATTAAGCTAAGCTTACTTATTAGTGACTCACGTCTATGAATTCATTAATCCATAGATTTAACTCTATACTTTAATAATTTTAAATCTATTGAAATCATTAATTCTCGCCGCACAGGCAATGAACCTTTATATGTAGATCTACAGAGTAATGACATGGAACATTTAGTTAATCAAATATCTCGGCGCAAATTTCTTCTTACCGCTGGGGCAGCAGGGGTGGGTGGGTTTTTATTAAAAGGATGTGCATCATCCTCGAATAATGGAAACCAATTGGCTCCCATCAAAGCTGCCAATATGAATACGAGTGGTGGAAACGAAACTACCAAGGCTCGGATTGGTTTTATCGGGCAAACTGATGCCTCTCCATTAGTAGTGGCCAAGGTGAGAAAAATATTTGAAAAATATGGAATGCCAGATGTCGAGCTAGTCAAGCAACCATCTTGGGGAGTAACTAGAGATAATCTCCAAATTGGTTCAGCAGGCGGTGGATTGGACGGGGCGATGGTTCTTAGTCCGATGCCGTATCACATGAGCATGGGCACCATTACAGTTAATAATAAAAAATTACCGATGTATGTAGTGGCGCGCCTCAATACGGGGGGACAAGGCATCTCAGTGGGGAATCGTTATCGTGATGCTAGCGTGGCCTTAGATGCTTCTAAAATCAAAGAGAGAGTCGATCGAGAAAGAGCCTCCGGTAACTATTTGCGGTTTGCTCATACTTTTAAAGGCGGCAATAGTGATCTAATGTTGCGCTATTGGTTGGCAGCAGGGGGCATCGATCCCAACAAAGATATCATTAGTTTGGTGGTACCTGGATCACAATTAGTTCCGAATATTAGAGTTAATAATATCGATGGTTTTTGTGTCGGCGATCCTTGGCATGTGCGCTTGATCAATCAAAAACTCGGTTACACCGCCTTAGTAACTAATGAATTTTGGCAAGATCATCCGGAAAAAGCGCTAAGTTTTAGGAGTGACTGGGTCGATCGACATCCCAATGCTACTAAGTCAATTGTGAAAGCTTTGATGGAAGCTCAACAATGGTGCGACAAAAAGGAGAATCGGATCGAAATGGCTACCGTGATCTCCGATCCAGAATGGGCAAAAGTACCAGTTAAAGATGTCCAAGACCGACTGACTGGCAAAATTGAATATGGTGATAATCGGCCAGTTACTGAAAATAGTCCCAACATTATGCGTTATTGGGATAACTATGCTAGCTATCCTTTCAAGAGTCATGATCTGTGGTTTTTGACTGAGAATATTCGGTGGGGACAAATCCCGGCGAATACCGATCTCAACAAAATAATTGATCAAGTCAATCGAGAAGATATTTGGCGAGCAGCAGCCCAGGAATTAAAGATATCTGCTGAACAGATTCCGGCAAATACTTCACGCGGCGTAGAAACATTTTTTGATGGAGTTAAATTTGACCCCACTAATCCTTCTGCCTATTTAAAAAGTTTGAAAATCAAACAAGCTTAGTTACAATCTGCAACATTCTGTCAATTTATTCCCTTTTAAGTATCGGAGAAATTATTCATGACTAGATCTATTAGCAATCGTCCCCAAACAAACGCCCTCGAACGGCTATTGAGTAACAAAAAAACGCGCAAAGTATTTGCTCCACTCATTGCCATTGCCGTAATTCTGCTAATTTGGCAGTTATTGACATTAAGTCCAGATGCTAACTTGCCCAGTCCAGTCAAAGTCATCCAACAAACTTGGGAGTTGATCATCGATCCTTTTTTCGATAAAGGGGCGACTAATAAAGGGCTATTTTGGCAAATTTGGGCGAGTGTGCAGCGAGTTATCCAAGGCTTTACCTTAGCAGCCATTGTGGGAATCTCGATCGGCATCATTGTGGGCACTAATGAATTTTTATTTGATGCCCTCGATCCAATTTTTCAAATTTTGCGGACTATTCCACCACTAGCTTGGTTACCGATCGCCTTAGCCACCTTTCAACAATCTAATCCTTCTGCAATTTTTGTAATTTTCATCACTTCCATCTGGCCGATTATTCTCAATACGATCGCTGGAGTTCAGCAAATCCCCCAAGATTATGTCAACGTCTCCAAAGTTCTGCAACTATCTAGAAAGGAATACTTTTTAGATGTCGTATTTCCGGCGACTGTGCCTTATATCTTTACCGGTTTACGCATCGGGGTTGGTTTATCCTGGTTGGCGATCGTAGCTGCAGAAATGTTAATTGGGGGCGTGGGGATTGGTTTCTTTATTTGGGATGCTTGGAACGCTGCCAATATCAGTCAAATTATTATTGCGCTGATTTATGTAGGACTAGTTGGCTTGTTACTAGATAAAACCATCGCCTTTATCGCTACTAAAGTAGTTCCCGATGAGCGCAAATAGCTACAGCTCTTTGCTAAATGTGCTAATTCAAACACAATTTTATTTAATAGGAAAGCAAAATGTCCAACTTTGTAACCGTAAATCAAGTAGACAAGACCTTCGATCTCGCTAATGGTGGTAGTTATATTGCCTTAAAAGGCATTGACTTAAAAATCCGCAAGGGTGAATTCATATCGCTTATTGGCCACTCCGGCTGTGGTAAATCTACACTCCTGAACATTATTGCTGGTTTAGATGGGGCAACGGATGGAGTAGTTTTGGTGGATGATACGCCCGTCACCAAACCAGGACCCGATCGCATGGTGGTGTTCCAAAATTATTCCCTCCTGCCCTGGTTAACTGTCCGCGAAAACATTGCCTTGGCCGTCAACAAAGTACTGAAAGGCTTGCTCAAAGCAGAGCGCAGACAGATTATCGAAGACCATATTGATATGGTGGGCTTACGGGCTGCTGCCGATAAAAAACCAGGCCAACTTTCCGGGGGCATGAAACAACGAGTCTCGATCGCTCGCGCCTTTGCCATCAAGCCAAAGGTTTTGCTATTAGACGAACCTTTTGGAGCGTTGGACGCTTTGACTCGCGGTGGTTTGCAAGAACGCTTAATGCAAATTTGTGAGGAAAACCAGGTCACCGCTGTCATGGTCACCCACGATATTGATGAGGCTTTGTTACTGTCTGATCGGATCATCATGCTTACCAATGGACCAGAATCCAAAATCGGCCAAATTTTAGATGTCGATATTCCCCGCCCCCGAAAACGCTTAGAAGTAGTCGAACACCCCAGCTACTATAGCTTGCGCAGTGAAATGATCTACTTTCTCAACCAACAAAAACGGGTGAAGAAACTACGGGCTCAAAAAACTACGGTCATTGCCCGGCATGGTTTAGAAAAGATCAACATTCAGCTGGGCTTTGTGCCCCTGACGGTCTGTGCGCCGTTAGCGATCGCCCAAGAAAAGGGCTTGTTTGCCAAACATGGCCTGGACGAAGTCAGCTTGGTACGGGAATCCAGCTGGCGGGGCATTGTGGATGGGGTGAGTGGTGGTTATATCGATGCCGCCCAAATGCCTTCGGGAATGCCGGCCTGGTTGACTTTAGGTGGTAACAATGACGTACCTTTACCGATCGTTACTGCTCTCACAATGGCCAGGAATGGTAATGCCATCACTCTTAAAGAAGAGTTCTATCAACAAAACATCCGCACCCTGGATGACTTCCATGAGTTTATCGCTAGGACTCCAGATAAAATGCATAACTTTGGGATGGTGCATCCTTCCTCCATGCACAATTTGCTGCTGCGCTACTGGCTAGCAGCGGGGGGCATTGATCCCGACAAAGATGTGAATTTAATGACTATTCCACCCGCCCAAATGGTAGTAGATCTCAAAGCGGGGACGATCGATGGTTATTGTGTGGGCGAACCTTGGAACTACCGAGCAGCTAAAGATGGTCATGGTTTTACGATCGCTTCCGATTTAGGTATTTGGAATGGTCATCCCGGCAAAGTGTTAGGAGTACGTGAAGATTGGGCAAATGCTTATCCCAACACCCATATTGCGCTGGTGAAGGCTTTAGTCGAAGCTTGCCAATATTGCGCCGATCCCCAAAATGTTCAAGAAATTCGCCAGTTATTATCACAACGAGAATATTTGGGCATGAAGGCCGATTATATTACCCTGGCCGATCCAATCAATGACTTAGGAAATCACGATCCACATCAAGAGTACGCTCACCCGCAGTTCTTTGGGAATGGTCTCAATCGGCCTAGCCGCACCGAACAACTATGGATCATCACCCAAATGGCCCGCTGGGGCATCACCCCTTTCCCCCGTAATTGGGTGGAGATTTTAGAGCGCGTTTGCCGGATGGGCACCTTTAGTACAGCAGCCCGCGAACTCGGTTTAGATGTTGATTACAGTCGGAGCGCGATCGAACTATTTGATGGGGTGAAATTTAGTGCCGAAGATCCGATCGGTTATCTGAACAGCCTGAAAATCAAACGTCCAATTTCTGTAGCCGAAGTGATTTTACAACGTTAATTTCTCTAATTCATCTAATTTCTCTGGAGTGATCATCATGACCCTAACTACACCAACTGCTAAAATCCAGCAACATGCTATCAATAGTCCCCCTTTTTTGTTAGTGCAGGATGTTTCTAAGATCTATCCCACTGCCAAAGGGACTTACACAGTCTTAGAAGATGTCAATCTGGCGGTGGATAAAGGCGAATTCATTTGCCTAATTGGCCACTCCGGCTGCGGTAAATCGACCTTGCTCAATATGATCGCCGGATTTAATCAACCGACTACCGGCATTGTGGAACTGCAGGGAGCAGCTATTACCAAACCGGGACCCGATCGGATGATGGTTTTTCAAGGATATGCCCTGTTACCCTGGAAAAGTGCCTTTGAAAATATCTATCTAGCGGTGAATGCGGTCTTTCCTCACAAGTCCAAAGCCGAAAAAGTATCGATCGTCAACGAGCATTTAGCAATGGTGGGCTTAGCAGATGCTGCCGACAAAAAGCCCCAGCAACTTTCTGGCGGGATGAAACAGCGGGTAGCGATCGCGCGGGCGCTCTCTATTCGTCCCGAAATCTTAATTTTGGATGAGCCTTTTGGCGCTCTCGATCAAATTACCAAGGAGGAATTGCAGGAGGAATTGATGAGAATTTGCGGTGAACAGAACTGTACTGTTTTAATGATTACTCATGATATTGATGAAGCTTTGTTTTTAGCCGACAGATTGGTAATGATGACCAATGGTCCGGCTGCTAAAATCGGTGAAGTATTGACTATTCCCTTTGAGCGTCCCCGCGATCGCGATCAAATTTTAGAAGATCCAGAGTACTACAACTTGCGAAACTATGCTTTAGACTTTCTATATCACCGCTTTGCTCATGATGATGAATAACTATGCGAATTTTTAGAAAACTTACATCTTGGATATCTGATGATGATAAATTCTTAACTGTTCTGAAAGTTATTGAAGGCTGGGTTTCTAAGCTGCTATCGATCGGCATGATTTTGGTCACGCTAATTGCAATTTTTCAGCTCGGATATTCCTTGATTGAAACTTTGGCTAAGACGCTCAGCCAGCATGATAGTGACAATTTTAATACTCAATTATTTCAACTATTTGGTTTATTTTTGAATGTTTTGATTGCCCTGGAGATATTAGAAAATATCACAGCTTACCTGAAAAAGCATGTTATTCAAGTTGAATTGGTATTAATCACTTCTCTTATCGCTGTATCTAGAAAAATTATTATTCTAGACTTAGAGAAAAAAGATAGTAATGACTTAATTGCCTTAGGAGTAGCTGTAGCTGCGCTATCAATTAGCTATGTAATAATTCGTTTATCTAATCGCCGCAAAGACATTTAATTAATTTCAACCACTATTATTAATCAGTTTGTGAAAACAACTAGTCATGTGATTGCCGTAAATCCTAATAATAGGCAACCGCTCTCTAAACCAATTTATCAAAACCTAACCCGATCGCTCTGGTGCAATGTCTTCGCGCATAGTGAACTTAAAAACATTGTCAGCACGGACATATTCCAGCCATAGAACAGACCCTCCCGTTTGACCAGTCAGATGACTCTTCTCTATTAACCAAGGGCGCACAACAGCAGGTAACGCTTGTTCGAGTAATACTAACTTAATGGTTCCACGTAAATGTCTTGGTACCGCAAAAACACTAATGTACCAATGGGGATCAAAGACCCCGCGTTCTAAGGCCGATTTGGAATCATGGAATGTCCTGGCCTGTTTCTCATACGCAACATTCAGCACATAAAATTGGGGTTTACCAACATCGTGTTGGGGATAACCCGCCGAGAAACGACAGGTAATCAAATCGTGCTGCGGCACTCCAGCTAACTGCCGGGATAGTGCTTCGGCACCGATCGGATAGCTGACTTCTTTGCTATGTTTCATACGATAGCTAGTAGGAAAAATATGTAGTTTAGCTTCTGCCATACTTTTCCTCGCGCTGATCACATTCAATTTATACCTGAAGGATTATTCTCTACAACCTTATTTAGTTAAACCATGCTCTAGAGCATAGCGCACTAGCTCGGTGCGGCTGTTAGTCCCAGTTTTGCCAAACAACCGACTCACATACTTTTCTACGTTCCGCACACTAGTTTCTAGCTGCCGAGCAATTTCTTTATTCATTAAGCCCGCCGATACCAAATCTAAAACACTCTGCTCACGGGGCGTAAAGTCAATATTAATAGGGGGTGGAGTGGTAACGATCGCACTGCCACTACTATGGCCGCTCCCAAACATGCCCTTTAGCTCTGCCGCAATCTGTTTGGCGATTCCTTCTACTTCTGGATTGTTGTTAGTAGCGGTGGCGCGGCGTTGAAGCACATTTTGAACGATCGCAATCAACTCTTCCGGGTCAAAGGGCTTCGATAGATAGGCATCACAACCAGCCTGATAACCGGTGATTCGATCGGACTTCATGCCTCTGGCTGTTAAAAACACCACTGGCAGCGCTACAAACCGGGGATCTTCCCGTAATTGCTGCAAAAACTGATAGCCATCAACCTGCGGCATCATCAAATCGGAGATTACTAAGTCTGGCTGATTCTGTTGCAGCATATCCCAGGCATCTTTGGCATTACTCGCCACTTGTACCTGATAACCACTGTCTTCTAAGTACGCCTGGACAGACTCTCTGACACCTGGCTCATCATCGACTAAAAGTAATTTTGCTGACATGGCTATTTCCTGGAATTATCTAGATGGGTCAAGCGGTGGAATCGTTGCTTTCCAGTCTAACATCCATCAGAAACAGCCTGATCAGGGTGGTGGGACTGTGAAAAAATTAGTGGCTCTTTATTCACCAACACATTATGGATAAAATTCCGCCTACTTTAACGGTGGCAATTTGGAGTCTTCGATCGGTACCCATAATCATGTTGCTAGGGCTGCTTCTGAATATCTGGCAAGGGAATATTACTGCTGCCAATTGGTCAGACCTACCGCGCTTGATGGGGGTGACTGGGGCTGTGGTAATTTTTGCACTGCTGATCGAAGCCTTGGTTAGAGAGTTGCAACGGCTGAAAAGGTGGACATTGCGGGTAGCGATCGGACTTTCCCTTCTGTACGTGGCCAGTATTATTTTCTTTCTGCCCGGAGCCTTAAGTCTATGGTGTTTAAACTATTACGAAACCTTGGCCGCCTTCAAACAACGCGATCGACCCTAACAGTAAAAAATTCAAAGATAAAAATAAAAATTGTAAAAATGTGGACGATAGTACCAATCTCGTCAATTAAAGTGATTCCTAACCTCCCCCACCAATACCAACCATGCAAATTGATTTCCATCATGGGGTGACTTATGTAGTCTCCAGGTTAGCTGGCTTCAATCATCCAGAGTCTGAAATCATTGCCTACAGTGCTCAGTATGTTGATGATGCGATCAATCAAGGGGTGGTGAGATTTAGAAATAGTAAAACCCTGTTTCGGCGGATTAGTTCAGCACACCGCATGTTGGATTACCGAAACTTTGAAACCCTGGCCAACAATCCGGTCTGGATTCCTTTTCATTTTTTGCCTAACGGTGGTGGACATCCCGATCAAAATATCATAGACAAACTGATTTGCCGCCCGAATAGCCCGGTAGCCCAGGCCATGGTGCGAAATTGCATCATGCAAAAAAATGATCTACATAGCTTGCATCAGTTAGGCATTACTATGCATGTTTTTGCTGATACCTGGGCACATCAAGGCTTTGCTGGCATCAATCACGAAGTTAATAAGGTTTCGGAATTGGTCGATGCGGATGGTCAACCAGATCATCATTTGCGCGATCGATTAGCGGGTTATTTTGTGAGCAAGGCCTTGCCTCTCGGTCATGGTGGCGCTTTGAGCCATCCCGATCGACCCTATCTAATTTGGGGTTACACCAATGGCCGCAAAGAAATTGTCCGTCGCCACAATCCCAGCGATTTTTTTACGGCAGCTGACGAAATGTGTAAAACCATGCAGCGCTACCGTTTAGGTGATCCCGATGCCCCAGTCTCTGGTTTAGCGGAACCCGATCGGTCTTACATCGCTCATTTAATTAGTAACCTGACCAGTCCTGACAAAAAAGAGCGCCATCAACAGTGGTTGCAGCACATTAGCCAAGGAAAATTTAGTTTTGGAGCTAGCCAAGTCAGCTATATCGATAAAGGAGTGGGATCTTGGAAACATGCCGCATTAGGCACCGATAGCGCTAAAGATGACAATGATGAAATTTTCACCTATCAAAATAGTTTTTTGGGGAGTAACTGGAAACTTTTTCACGAGGCACTGCAAGTTCATCGACTTTTTATCTTGCAAGATCTGCTACCCCAATACGGAATTCGTCTGACCTAGAAACTAAATAGAGCTACTCTACCGGAAACCGAGTACTTTGGCCACTAGGATGAATGGTATTAAGCTGCTGATCTTCAAGGGCAGAGCTGAGTAAATTATCTGCACTACTGGTAAAAGAATTGACCCCGAAACCAGACTCATCCCGATCGTGCGTTAGCAGCTTATGGTCCGCAGTCTTACTGTTTGGCCAGGTGGCGCTGCATCTGTGCCAAGGCAAAATTGATCGACGGCTGATTGTCGAGCAGATTTTTAGAGCTGGTCCCCTATCTACTCCACCAGTTCTGCTAGTCAATGTTTTTGCCGGGATGATTTTCACCGTCCAAACCGCCCGCGAGTTAGCGAGATTTGGGGCGGCGGATGGAGTTGGCGGACCCTTTGCGATGGCTTTTTGTCGAGAGCTAGCTCCGATCCTCACCGCCTGTATTCTGGCCGGACAGGTGGGATCGGCCTTCACCGCCGAGATTGGAGCGATGCGCATTTCGGAACAAATCGACGCGCTGTATGTGCTCCGAACCGATCCGATCGATTACCTGGTAATTCCGCGCGTAATTGGCTGTAGCCTAATGGTGCCGGTACTAACATTTTTCTCATTAGTGATTGGGGTGCTCGGCGGGATGTTTGCCGCTGCCCAGCTCTACCACGTAGACCCCGAAAAATTTTTGGACTCTATTCAAAAAATCCTGAGTCTGACTGATTTGGTGGTCATTTTATTGAAGGGCTTTATTTTTGGGGTGATCGTCGCGGTGAATAGCTGTAGCTGGGGATTAAACGTAGTGGGCGGAGTCCGAGGGGTCGGAAATGCTACCACCTCGGCTGTGGTCACCACTTGGATCGCAATTTTCATTGTTGATCTATTGATTTCTCTAGTTTTCTTTGAGAATCCGCTGCTATAAGGTGCTGTACATCACGCCTAGAGAACCTGATCAAGCTGCTATAATGGCAGCGTCGTTAAGTTGGTAAGACTTTTTTGGTTAACGTATCCAATATAGACACCCTAGCTCAAGAGCTAGCCAGCATCCAGCAGACTGGTTCCAAAAAAATTGCTTTACTGGGTTCCCGCCATGTCCCCATTACTCACCAGCATTTAATTGAAATGATGAGTTACGCGCTGGTCTTATCGGGAAATCGGATGATTACTTCCGGAGCGGCTGGTGCTAATGCCGCCGCTATTAAAGGAGCCATGCGCGCCGATCGCGACAGGTTGACCGTGATCTTGCCCCAAAGCCTAGATCGACAGCCCCTCGAATCGCAAGAACAATTGCAGCAAGTACTACATTTGGTGGAAAGTCCTCAAAACGACGATTTACCTTTGGGTGAAGCTAGTACTCTGTGTAACCAAGAAATTATTTCGCGCTGCCAGCAGCTGATTTGTTTTGCCTTCCACGATAGCCGCACCCTACTCCAGACTTGTCAGGAAGCCGAAGAACAGCGTAAGGTAGTCACATTGTTCTACTTCGACTAAGCTGGCATGAATTTTTTGCATCTTCCGACCACCGCTGTACTTTTGGGTGCGATCGGCTGCGCAGCTGCGCTAATTTACTTTCCATATTTGTTTGTGGTAGTTGGACGATTTCAGGCTGGTTACGATCCTGGAGCGCCCCGCGCTAATTTTGATAAGCTTGCCGACTATGCCAAACGGGCGACTTGGGCACACCAAAATTCCTTTGAAACCTTTATCACCTTTGCCGCCGCTGCTTTAATGGCCTACGCCACCAAACAGGATTCTTCCTATGCGGCTAATCTAGCGATCGCCTTTGTGGTTTCCCGCTTGTTGTTCTCGATCTTTTATATTATTAATTTCCCCATTGGGCGTTCTTTGATGTTTGGCGTAGGCACTTTTGCCACCGCCAGCCTGATGATTATGAGCATCCAGAGCGCTTTAACCTAGCTTTAAATTTGGCCAAAAACACTAGAGGGTAATATTATGGCTTCTACTTATTCATTTGATATTGTCAGCGACTTCGATCGGCAAGAACTGGTCAATGCGATCGATCAAGCCAGCCGTGAAATCAACAGTCGCTACGACCTAAAAGATACCAAAACCACCTTGGAATTGGGCGATGAAAATATTAAGGTCGAAACTGCCAGCGAAATGACTCTTGATGCCGTGCATGACATCCTGCAAAGCAAAGCTGTCAAACGCAACTTATCTTTAAAGATTTTTGATTATGGCACCATTGAATCAGCCAGTGGCAACCGCATCCGCCAAGAAATCACCCTCAAAAAAGGGATTAGCCAAGAACTGGGCAAACAAATTAGCAAGCTAATTCGGGAAGAAGTTAAAAAAGTCCAGCCTTCTATTCAAGGCGATGTAGTACGGGTGACAGCTAAAGACAAAGATGACTTACAGACAGTCATTCAGCGCCTCAAGCAAGAAGACTACCCGGTGTCATTACAATTTACCAATTATCGCTAAGGACGGTTTTTGCTACTGCCAATGCTTCACCAGAGCGGACTAATCAACGATAATTAAGAATACCCTTAACCATTCCTTCAACATGATACCCACCGTTATTGAGCAATCAGGCAGAGGCGAAAGAGCCTTTGATATTTACTCCCGCTTGCTGCGGGAGCGGATCATTTTCCTCGGCCAACAGGTGGATGCGGATATTGCCAACGTAATTGTGGCGCAGCTTTTATACCTGGAGTCCGAAGACCCCGAGAAAGACATTTTCCTCTACATCAACTCCCCTGGTGGTTCAGTCTCTGCTGGGATGGGGATTTATGACACGATGAATTTAGTAAGACCCGATGTTTCGACTATTTGTGTCGGCTTTGCTGCCAGTATGGGTGCTTTTTTGCTGAGCGCTGGCACCAAAGGTAAAAGAGTGAGCCTGCCCCATTCCCGGATTATGATTCACCAGCCATCTGGGGGTGCGCAGGGTCAGGCTACCGACATCACAATTCAAGCGAAAGAAATTCTTTACATTAAAGATCGTCTCAATAATCTATTGGCCGATCATACTGGTCAACCACTGGAGAAGATTCAAGAGGATACTGAACGAGATTTCTTTATGTCGGCGGAAGAAGCCACTGAGTATGGACTCATCGATAAAGTTCTGGACAGACGACAGCTGACTGTTGTTCACTAATCGGCGGTGGCTGTTTGGGCTTGTAAGTAACGCAGCAAGCCCAGCAGTTCTTCGTCACTAAGCAATGAACTGGAACGTTTATTGTAAAGTTCGATGATGCAGTCGCGCCCCTTTTCCCGCGACCAACCTAGTCGCTTTAGTTCCATATTAATTAATGGAATCATGTCAGTAACGCTGAGTGACGGCTCTGCTGGTGAAATAGTATCAATATTGTAAGTATTAGCCTCATCATCCTCTTGGACGATCGCCGCTTTTTCTTTTTGGCTATCAGCTAGTTTGATTTCTGGTTCACTAGTTTCACCGAACTCTGTGGTGATGTGTGCGGCGCTGGCCGATCCACTTTCATCAAAAACACTGGGCGATGTGGTTTCGGCCATCTCCTCCAGACTAGCCAACCTGGTATCAGAACTGGTAGCAGAAATAGACGGCACTAACTCTAATTTTGGTTGCCGAATTAAGGGCAACTCGGTCAGTACTGACTCACCAAGATGCAATGTTTGGATGGCTTGAGCGGTAGCTTGGGCTTCCGCCACTTGAATTTGCTCATCGGCGGCCAAAGTCGTCGCCAAAACAACCCCATCAACCTTAATTGAAACACTAACGATATATCGATCGTTGTGAATTTGAATTAGACTACTGGTGATACTGCCTTGCGGATATTTTTGCCGAAATCGATCAAACATATCTGATGGCTGGTGAAGCAGGGATTAACCATTGTACCGCGCTATTTTAGGGAAATTCAGCCCAGAATATGAACTTGATTGACAATTGCCAAATTAACTCCGAACGCCTCCAATCATTGACCGAATGTTTAGAAACATATGGCATTGAGCGAGATTGTCCTGATGAAAAAGACTGGCCGCATAATGTACTTTCCACGCAGACAGTAGTTTACGACTGTGGTGCTTACGGCCGATCGGGTGACACCATCCCGCATAACCATGATCCGGTTGAATTTAAACTTTGCCAAGACTTAGCCGCTGAAGCCGCTGCAATCATGCAAGGCATTTACATTGGCATGGGCGATGAAAGCGACCATGCACTGGCTGCTTTCTACGTCATAGCCAATCAGGATCAGCCGGTCCCCACGAGTATTACCGAGGAAGAGATTCGATCGGCTTTTGGCGGTACTATCTATCCCCAGGCCAGAATCGAAATCTGCCCATTGAAAGCTGGTTGTGGTCAGTGGTGGGAATATCTTAGCGATCCCGAATATACTGACCCAACGATCCAGGCGACCTGGCAAAAATTAATTGATTGGTATCAAACCCAGACCGATTTAAGCAATCCTGTCTTCGTAGAAATCAATCTAGATACTACTGATGGCCACCAAAATAATGGCTGTGTATGGCCGCGCTTAGTCTTGGGATTAACCAAAGCTGGTAGCTTGGTGGGCTTGAGTAGTTGCGTAGTGCATACCTAGTATTCGGTGGGCGGCGGTTTCTGCAATCTCTTCCCAGATAATTGAAGCTAGAATTAGCAATATTCATCTCTTCTCCCTGCCATGATTCTTCCCACTCTTCAGAAATACTCTCTGGCAGCAGTACTAGGTTCATTGCTCATTGGCCTGACCCCCCAAATTACCTGGGGTCAGGTGCCCACCGAAAAGTCGCTGCTGTGGGAAATATCGGGTCCAGGCATCCAAAAGCCATCTTATTTATTTGGGACTATTCATAGCGCTTGTGTCGATCGATTGGTCCTCAAACCCAAACAAAAAAAGGTTTTAGATAATATTCAACAACTGTATCTAGAAATTGATATTACCGATTCCAGCGTACCACTCCTGGCTGGAGCCGGCATGCTATTGCCCCGTGGCCAAACCCTCAAAGATGTGATGACGGCAGCCGAGTATCGCAAAGTAAAAACTTTTTTTGCCAAAGAACTAAAAGAGGTGTCCTTTGCGAGCGTGAGCAATCTGCGCCCCTTGCTGGTGAGCGGCATCGTGGCTGGAGTGGCTGCTGATAAATGCAAAACTAGTTCCTGGGAAATCACTCTGGGTAAGCTCGCTCGCAAAAAAGACATTGCTATTAAGGGTTTAGAAACCCCCCAAGAACAATTATCGGTATTCGATCGCATCCCTGTGAAAGAACAAGTAAAGCAGCTAATAGAATCGATCGACAACCGCCAAAAAGTTCGTAAACAAAGTATCAAAGACTATCAAAACCTGCAAATTGCCTACAAAAATCAAGATATTGCCAAACTGTATGGCCTAGTATCCAAAGGAGTCGAAACTGGCGTATCTAGTGAAACTAATAAAAAGTTTTTGGCCGGTCTACTGGATGAGCGCAATCGCAAATGGATTCCCATTATTGGCCGTGTGGCCAAGGAAAAGCCGACTTTCTTTGGGGTCGGCGCTGGACATTTAGGTGGTCAACAGGGCGTTATTGCCCTGCTGCGCCAAGCTGGCTATCAAGTAAGCCCCATCTTTGATAAATAGTTTTGTGAGTTGAATATTACAAATTGTGCGGATCTTCTTGATCCCCAAAATTATGTACGGAAACCTCTGGGTAACCCCTGTAAATAAAGACAGTTACCTAGGAGTAAGCTGATGGAAGCCTCTCAATCCGAGCATTTTGCTCCAGAAAATTACTACCATTCTTGTCTAAGACCACTGCGCCAATGGATCGATCGATTAACCATCAACAATGAACAGCAGGCTAATCTTTTATGTCAAATGATTCCCGCTCAGTGTCCATTTCAGCGCAATATTAAAATTGGCGATCGCACCATCCTCCATATTCCGCCCCTGTGTAAACTGAACCCGGTTTATCCCGAAATAGTCGCCCTGCGCTGGCGAGCCTTGTGCTATCTAGCTGATAAATGCGGTGCTGATATTAGTAAATATTGTTGATTTTAAACTAGTAAAATATCTAAAATCTTAGATTACAATCTATACTTTTGTCAGAATTGCATTGGAATTTGCAGTAATTGCATGTAGACTGAAAGGGCAGGAAATAAAGATTATGCCTATGTCTTTAACATCTACCAATGTTGATTTAAAAACTACAATTATTCATGATCCGCTAACTATCTCATCTACAGCTCCCTTAACAGAAGTAATTGATCTAATTATTGAAAATGGCTACAGCTTAGTATTAGATGACCATCGATTGATTGGCATTGTCACCGATCACAATCTGGTGCAGCATTGTGTCGCTGGTCAAAATCTGGCAGAGTTGTCGATCGCCGATGTGATGCTCTCACCAGTTGTAACCTTGCGAGAACAAGAATTTACTGATGTTCTGGTGCCTTTTAATTTATTTCACAGTTATCGGATCGAATATCTACCATTGCTAGATGATGGCGGTGCCGTCGTGGGATTAATCAAACAGGCCGACCTATTACAGCTAGTTAATCCTACAGAAATTTGTTGTTTGCTTGAAACACTGGAGCAGAAGGTAGCTCGTCTAGAGGCCGAAAAACTAGCATTAATTCAAACTCACCAGGCCGAAATATCTCAAGTGGCGGCAGAACGAGAACAAGCAATGATCGCTCTTGAGCAGTTGAATCATGAACTAGAAATAGAAGTGGCTGGACGAACAGTAGCGCTGCAAGCCAGCCAAGAATTCATTCAGAAAATTGCCGATGCCTCACCGAACATTTTGTATCTTTATGACCTGCAAGAGCACCGCAATGTTTATGCCAATCGCGAACTCACCGATCTGCTGGGCTACACTCCAGCCCAGCTCCAAGACTTAGGAAACAAATTCGTTCAAGAACTCATTCATCCTGATGATCAATCACAACTCCAACGATTACCAGCCTATTTTAAGCAACTAACTACCCATCAAGATGATGAGATCTTAGAGTGTGAATATCGGATGCGACATGTCAATGGCGATTGGCGGTGGCTCTCTAGTCGAGAAGCCGTATTTAGCCGTGATGCTCAGGGTCAAGTCAAACAGTTGATCGGCACTGCTCAAGATATTAGTGAACGTAAACGTCTCGAGCAAGAACAGTCGCGACTAATTTCAATTTTAGAGGCATCTACTGCCGATTTAATCCGTGCCACACGGCTCAAGGATGAATTTTTGGCCACCATGAGCCATGAATTACGCACACCCCTCAATGCCATTTTGGGTATGTCCGAGAGTTTAGAAGAAGGGGTGTATGGGTCCATTAACGAACGGCAACGTCAATCGATCACTACCATTCATCGCAGTGGCAATAACCTATTGGGAATGATTAACGACATCCTGGAAGTATCGAACATGACCACTAGTCAGATCGAACTAAAGATTACTAATGTCGAAATCAATGAACTATGTCAATCTAGCTGGTCTATTGCTGAACAAAGGGCATTGCCCAAGCGAATTCCCATAGCTATTAGTGTTGCTGCCGATATGGGAGAAATGGCGATCGATCATCGGCGGATTCAACAGGTGTTAATTAATTTGCTGGGCAATGCGATCAAGTTCACCCCCGATCATGGTCAGATCACCCTAAATGTTTATGCAGAAGAGCCAACTAATACTCCCCAGCAATTTATTTGTTTTGAAGTAACCGATACAGGTATTGGTATTGCTGCTACCGATCTATCTAAGCTTTTCCAGCCTTTTATCCAAGTTGATAGCAATCTGAACCGCCAATATGAAGGAACTGGTCTAGGCTTGGCTTTGGTCAAGCAAATTGTAGAGTTACACGGTGGTGGAGTCAGTGTGCAGAGTGAAGTGGGACAGGGTAGTTGTTTTGCTTTTAAGTTGCCGCTGATGGCAACTAATACCAATTAATGATCCAAAACCTCTAGGTACCATTGATAATTTAGGTAATAGCTAAATCTAGAGCAGTTCGGGCACCAAAACATTGCAACAAGTTGACTTCACCACTCTCACTGCCACTTGCCAAGAGTTGGCCGCCAGCTGGATTCCGGCGCGGGTCGAAACCGTTTATCAGATCGATCGACATACCGTCTTGCTCGGATTACGGACTTTGTCAGAACGGGGCTGGCTCGCTGTATCTTGGCATCCCGAAGCCGCCCGCATTGTCCTCACCAATCCACCACCGCGCCTCCCAGACACCTTCACCTTTAGCCAACAACTGAAGCACCAGCTGGGGGGCTTGGCCTTGGTAGCCATTCAACCAGTTGCTCCTTGGGAACGGGTGATGGATTTGCAATTTGCACCACGACCAGGGGAATCAGCGGTCTATCATTTGTTTGTAGAGGTGATGGGCAAATACAGCAACGCCACCCTGACAGATGCCGATAGCTCCGCTTGCGCCAAAGGCGATCGCTTGATTATCGCTACCGCTCATCAAGTTAGTGGCAAACAGTCTTCGGTTCGCACGGTGCAAACTGGCCAACCATATGAACTGCCACCTGGTTTGCTTACTACCATGCCCAGCCTCCAAGAAACACTAACTAGTTGGCAAGAGCGGGTGAGTCTGGTGCCAGGATTAGTCACCAAAAAACTGATCAGCAACTATCGAGGCTTAAGTACTGCCATAACTCAGGCGATGCTCACTGCTGCTGCGATTAAAATTGATGCGACAACAACGGAATTAGTAGAAGCTGACTGGCAACGACTATTTCAGGTCTGGCGACAGTGGCAAACTACCTTGACCGATGGTCAAGCCTGGCAACCGGGCTGGACAGCATCCGGCTACAACGCTTTGGGCTGGGGTACTGATCGATCGGCTCCCTCGGTGAACCAAATGGTGAATGAATATTTCACCAATATCCTCAACCACACCAATTTTCAACAACTACGCCATCAGCTCACCACCAAACTGGGCGGCGTGATCAGTAAATTAGAAGTCAAAGCCCAAACCTTTCGATCGCGCTTGGCTGAATCACAAGATGCGGAAGAACTACGTAGTCGCGCCGACTTGTTGATGGCTCATCTGCATTTATGGCAGTCCGGCTTGTCGGAAATGGTGCTCACCGATTTTGAAACCGAACAACCAGTAAGCATCACTCTCAATCCCGAAAAAAGCGGTAGCCAAAATGCCCAGGCAATTTACAAAAAATATCAAAAACTGAAACGAGCCCAAACTCTAGTGTTGCCACTGTTAGCCTCTGTCCAAGCTGAGTTGGACTATCTGACCCAAATTGCCGCCAGCATCAGCCAAATTGAAACTTACCAACAGCCGATCGATCTAGAAACTTTGACGGAAATTAAGGAGGAATTAATTCAAAGTGGCTATTTGCCAGCCCCCGCCAACCGCCCGAAACCCTCCGCCCTGCCAGAAACTCAACCGCGCAGTTTTACTAGCCCCAGTGGTTTTGAGGTATTAGTTGGTCGGAATAATCGGCAGAACGATCGGCTAACTTTTAAAACTGCCACCGATTATGACTTATGGTTCCATGCCCAAGAAATTTCAGGCAGTCATGGTTTACTACGCCTGCCAGCTGGAGCCGTGCCGGAAGCAGTAGATTTACAGTATGTCGCTAATTTGATGGCTTACCATAGTCGGGGGCGGCAGAGTGAGGCCGTGCCGGTAGTTTATACCGCCACTAAGCATGTTTATAAACCCAAAGGAGCCAAGCTGGGCATGGTGATCTATAAGCACGAGCAGATTATTTGGGGCCATCCACATCAGGCTAATTTGGCGGTAAAAAATGAGGAATATCCAAGAAGCAATCAATAAACTAAAATACATAGTTTAAAGTAACGGCCAGCTCTGCATCTGTATCGTTAGATTGAAAAATGTAGTTCCCGCCGACTTGTAATACAAACCGGTCGTTAATTTGTAAATCCAATCCTCCTGTGAACATTAAATTTGTCTCTCCACTCCGATCGGTATTGGTAGCTAAACCTCCCCCCAGAAAGGGTGACCACCCCGGGGCAATTTCTTTCTCGCCGGTCAGAGAGAGTCGTAGTTCGGTGTAATCTCCTAAAAAGATTGCTGGTCTGCTGGAGAAGCTAACTCCTCCCAGATCAATGATTTTGAATTTAGCATTAATGACACCAACGGTATCATCATTTAATCCGCCTCTAGCACCCACTCCGATATAGTTGTCGGCTGGTTTTGCCAGGACATGAGGTACGCCAATAGCAAAAGTAATACATAGAGTGAAGATGGTAGTGATAACAACCTGCCAACCACTGCCACTACTCATAATTTGTTCTCTGGTCATATTAATAACGCACCATCTAAATATCTGAAAAGTATCAGCAGCATATTTAATGTGCCCAGCAAATCTAATTGATCGATCAACAAAGCTCCAGTGTCTTGATGCACTTTGACCTGTCTACCGAACTCGGTAATTGCTGTAAATCGCTATAATCTCCACAGCTATTTTGTTTGTCGATCGGTCACTCGCCAACTGAGTTTGAGATTAATCCAAAAATTCCAGAGCGTCACACAGACAATCGCCAAAAAATTGCTGATGTATTGGTTGTGGAAGACAAAGTTGAACAGCAAATTCAAAATCAGCGCCTTCAGCACCAAGCCCATCAGACACACCAAATTAAATTTAAGAAAGCGCCGCAGCAGTTGTCGTCGCCCAGTCTGTTGACTGGCCAGATCCCGAAAAGTCCAGCGATCGTTCCAGAAAAAATTGTTGATAATGGCGATCTCACCAGCCACGATCGCACTCCGGGTCAGAGGCAAATGCAAGGTACTCACATCGGTTAATAGATAAAGAATGAGCATATCGATCGCCAACCCACTTAAGCCCACCGTAATAAACCGCAAAAACCTACTGCTCCGTGCTAGTCGCAACCGGAGCAAATGTTGAATATATTCCACATATTGCCGAGCAGTCACCTTACTCTCACCACTCTGGCGCTCCTGAAACTCATAGCCCACCTCGGCAATTTTGCTCACATTGCCCCGCCCGACAGCTTCGATCAAAATTTTATAGCCTAACGGACTAAGAGTCCGACCAGCGATCGCTGACCGGCGTAGTAAAAAATAACCACTCATCGGGTCACTAATTCGGCCAATCACCTCCGGCAACACTACCAACCCCAATACTTGTGCCCCGCGCGATAGACAACGCCGCAATAAACTCCATTCACTCACGCCACCGCCCTCTACATTGCGACTAGCCACCACTAAATCGGCATTTTGATCTTGCAAAACCTGCCACATTTGCCCTAATACTTCCGGGGGATGTTGCAAGTCAGCATCAATTACTCCCAAAACTTGCCCTTGAGCAGCTTGCCAGCCCCGCACTACCGCTGTGGCCAAACCCCGTTCGGTGGTGCGCCGGATAACATGCAGTTGAGGATATTGCGGCGTCAAGGCAGCGGCGATCTCCCAGGTGCGATCAGGACTATCATCATCCACCACAATTAGTTCGTAAGCACCGGGCAAAATACCATCTAATTTGCTGGCCAATAACTCAACAATTTGGGCAATATTTTGCCCTTCCTGGTAAGTGGGCAAAATCAGGGAAAGCTGGACTTGGCTACTGGCCACCACCGGGATTTGCAGAGCGCCCTGAGGATTGGATAGCAAGTTAGCAGAAATAGACATGGGCAACAGCACCAAACCGGACAGTTTCTTCGACCGCAATTATACGCTGTCCTGTTCCGTCTAAATTCTCTGGGCAAGAGTTAACCATAGCCAAGAATGTTAGATTTAAGGCAGTATTTCACCCCTTAACTTTGCATGTGGCGATCGATCAACGCCAATAAATTATTAGTATGGCTACTGCTCAGTGCGGTGACAGCCATTAATATTTGGTTATTTTCCCAAATCTTTCGGTATTTTGAGCATCTAATTACGATTTTAGTTGTCTCCGCCATCGTGGCTTTTTTGCTCAACTACCCAGTGCGGTTTCTTGATCGAGCCGGGATTAGTCGATCGCAAGCGGTGTTTGTAGTATTAATAATTTCCCTATTACTAGTGGTAATACTAGCTGTCACCGTCGTGCCCAGTGTCATTGAACAAGTGGCTGGACTCTCCGAGCAAGTACCCAAATGGATTCAAGGCAGCAACCAAAACATTAATGATCTAGAGCAACTCGCCCAAAAACGCGGGCTGCGCTTAGACTTCAATGTATTACGCACCCAAATCAACTCCAATCTGCAACGGCAAATTGAAGGATTTGCTAGTCAGGTCGTCACCCTGGCTGTGGGAACGGCTTCCGGCTTACTCGACTTCTTTTTAATCATCGTTTTAAGCGTTTACATGCTGATCGATGGCGACAAGATGTGGAAGGGAGTTATCAAAATGTTGCCCCCGCCCTGGGGATATTCTTTGGGTGAATCACTACGAATGAATTTCCAGCGCTTTTTTATCAGTCAATTTTTGCTGGGGGGCTTTATGGCTCTGGCTTTGACTATTATCTTCTTTTTCTTAAATGTTCCCTTTGGTCTGTCTTTTGCCATTTTCATTGGGCTATCCCAATTAATTCCCTTTGTGGGGGCTACTTTAGGCATCGGCATTGTCACCTTACTAGTGCTCCTGAAAAGCTTACCCCTGGCCTTGTGGGTCGGCGGTACATCATTTGTATTACAGCAGATTAAAGATAATTTTTTGGCTCCCAAACTAATGGGTGATTTTATTGGTCTTAATCCGGTGATGATTCTGTTAGCGGTGCTGGTGGGGTTACAAGTTGCGGGCTTCTTGGGAGTATTGGTCGGAGTGCCGATCGCTGGTACGATCAAAAGTACTATCGATATGATTCGCCAATCCCAAAAAGAAGCGGAGCTGGCGATCGCCACTGGCGAAGAACATTAAGCAAATATTCTTAACCTTTTACCAATTATTCACCTGAATTTTATTTTCACGTATTTATGCTAGGTGTTATTGCTCATGATTAATTAAATGGTACTACTACCAGAACGAGAACAAATCCGATCGCCGGAAATTGATCCCCATGCCTTGACCCAGCTGGGGATCGATCTCTTAATTGACCTGGCGCAACGAGGAGAAATCAATCCCTGGGATGTCCAAGTGATTGATGTGATTGACAATCATCTCAGCCGAATTCCGCAACAAATTGCAGCGATGGCTGGCGATAAACAGGCTAATTTATCTCTTTCTGGTCAAGCCTTCTTGTGGGCAGCCATGCTGGTATTACTCAAAGCCAATAGCCTGGAAGAACAACAGTTTCCCGAAATTGAAGAAGATTTCTTGGCTGACGATCCAGATCATTTGGCACTGCTAGAGTTGCGGGCACTGCCGCCCAACTTAGAACAACGGATTCGCCGCCGCCTGACCTCCAGCCCGATGCAACGGCGGCCAGTGACCCTCCAAGATTTAATCCAGCAGTTGCGATCGATCGCCGCCAAAATGAGCGATCAACCAGTGCGCACCCGCAAAGCCCGTATCGTCAATCTTTCGGCCACCAAAGCAGCCCAAGCGATCGCCGAACTCGCTCACAGCGAAAACCTTACCGAAACAGCTGCTCAGCTGGCCGAATTTTTACAAGCCATTGAACTAGATTGGATTGATTTAGAAGACTTGCTGCGCCTGTGGGTCAAAGCAATGGAAAACGACCGAGGTGAAATTACCACTCACGATCGAGTTGGGGTATTCTGGGCATTACTTTTACTTTCTTCCCAATCTAAGGTGGAACTCAGTCAAGAGGAGTTTTATCGAGAAATAAAAGTACGCACGATTTTTCATGAATCGTTGCCGATTATTGATCTCAACGCCAACATTAGCCTTTTAAGTCCTATACTCCATGATAATTAGTCTAAAAAGAGGAGTCACCAAATGTTAGTCATTGGGCTAATGAGCGGTACATCTGTCGATGGCATCGATGCTGCCCTGGTAGAAATTCAAGGCACTACCACCGATCTACAAGTGCAGCTAATCGCTGGTGATACCTATCCCTATCCCCCCGCTCTGCGTCAGCAAATTTTAGATGTCTGCGCCGGAGCCAAACTCAATATGGCCGAACTAGCTGAGTTAGATGATGCGATCGCCCATTGTTTTGCCACCGCCGGGCAAAATATTCAAGCTACCCACCAAGTAGCAGAGCTAATTGGCTCCCACGGCCAAACAGTTTTTCATCGCCCCGCCACCCCCCATTTAATGGGTTATAGCCAACAGATTGGTCGGGGAGCCGTCATTGCTCAGCAAACCGAACTGAATGTCATTGACAACTTTCGGGCTGCTGATATTGCGGCGGGTGGCCAAGGCGCACCACTGGTACCCAAGGTTGATGCCTACTTGTTAAGCGATCGAAATGCTCATCGCTGTATTCAAAATATCGGCGGCATTGGAAATCTCACCTACTTACCCCCGCGCTCCCAAGCCAACTGGGAAACTCAAGTCACTGGCTGGGACACGGGACCAGGCAATAGCCTAATCGACCTAGCCGTCAACAAATTGAGCAATGGCCAACAAACCTTCGATCGAGATGGAGCCTGGGCGGCCCAGGGTCAGATCTGTCAATCGCTGGTAGACCAATGGCTACAACATGAGTATTTACAACAAGCCCCGCCCAAATCCACTGGCCGCGAAATGTTTGGCTGGGAATACCTAGAGAATACTTGTTTACCAGCAGTCCAGCAGTTTGGTCTAAACAACGAGGACTTCCTGGCCACCCTCACTGATTTTACGGCGGCCAGCATTGCCCATAGCTACCAGGACTTCTTGCCCCAGCAGCCAGAACAGGTCTTCCTTTGTGGCGGTGGTGCCCAGAATCTTTTTTTGATAAAATGCTTGCAAGCGCGGTTACCCAGCGCTCAAGTGACCACCACCAAGGCTGCTGGTCTCGATAGTGATTTCAAAGAAGCGATCGCCTTCGCCGTCTTGGCCTATTGGCGCTGGCACAAGATTCCAGGCAATTTGCCCCAGGTCACTGGTGCTAAGTCAGCCATACTATTAGGAGATATTCATGAATTCACATTACAGTAATTGTGAACGCTGCTCACTAGCTGGGTATATTACTGGTATCTTTGATTATCCATCTCCCACTCATATAATTGACTAGTGACACATACTTTTTTACTTCAGCCTGGTCGTTGGAAGTCCTGCGGCACTTGGCAAGAGGGGAATAAGCCGCCTCAAACTGTAACTGGTAAAACAGTTGTAGCTTGGAGCATGGACAATTGGTTTACGATGATTACTAAGTTAAATATTCAAGGTCAGTCCGATCGAGATATTACGTGGCGCTATCGTGGTTACTTAGAACCGCATGCTCAGCAGTACACATTTATTTTGACCCATAGTCCAATGGGGAAGATTGAAGGAGAAGGATGGATCGGTGGGAAATCAGTAGTGCAACGCTACTGGGTTTTAGATGATCAGTACAAGCGGACTGGCTTCGAGACTTTTCATCAAGTGGATCATCAAAACTATCATTTAGCACACAGCTTCATTGATATGAATCGTCTTTCTAGCTTCATGGAATTGGATTTTATCCGCCAGTTATAGGCTAGTTTGCCAGGAAGTTTTTTGCTTGTATATTGTAATTTGTAAAAAGAGTTGACCACAGTCATGGTTCTCACCGCTCCGGCCATCACCAATTGTGACCCTACGCAGCAACCACCGTTGCGGAGGCAGCTCGGTAATGAGTAATAAAGATGACAATTATGGTCGGCTAATCATGCAACGCTATCAGCTATTAGAAATAGCTGGCAAGGGTTCGATGGGTCAAGTGTATCTAGCCAAAGATATGCTACTGGGTGGTGTGAAAGTTGCAGTGAAGTTTTTATCGAAAGCCACCCTCACCCAAAAAGTTCGCGATCGGTTTATGCAAGAGGCCACAATTAGTGCCTTGTTGGGTGAGAACAGCATTCACATCGTCAAAGTACGCGACTATGGCCTGGACGAGACCGAGATGCCCTTCTATGTGATGGAATTCTTACAGGGTGATAGTCTCAAAGATATTATTCACAAAAAGCCGATGCCTTTATCCCGGTTTTTTAATGTTTTGCGCCAAATTTGTCTGGGTTTAGACTGCGCCCATGAAGGAATTGAAATTGATGGCAACCTGTGTCAGGTAATTCATCGCGATATTAAGCCTAGTAACATTATTGTGACCCAAAATCCTACCCTGGGAGACTTTGTGAAGGTTCTGGACTTTGGCATTGCCCTGCTCCAGTCTGATGATTCCCCGACTGGTTTTATGGGTACTCCGGCCTATTGCTCGCCCGAGCAAATGGAAGGCAAGATCTTGGATAATCGATCGGACATCTACAGCCTGGGGATCATGATGTTCCAAATGCTCACCGGGGAGTTACCCTTGCGACCGCCGGCCAGTTCTTTTGAAGGATGGTTTAACGTTCATCATAAAGTTGCCCCCAAATCTTTCAAAGAAGCCTGTCCCACTCTAGACTTACCCCCAGAGCTAGAACAATTAGTAATGAGCTGCATAGCTAAATCGGTGAAAGATCGGCCACAAAACGTCGAAGAAATTTTGAATGCGATCGAGCACCTCGAAACCACCTACATTTCAGGAACAACCACTTCTAGCGGCAAACGCTCCAACAAATCCACCACCAAAGTTAATAGTCTGGATGAGTTATGCCTGCAAGCTACCTGGCCAGCCGATAAACCCCGTGCCGAAATCGTTTTCCCCCGCCTCATGGAACATGAATCGGAGGTAGGAGCTACCCTCTGGATTATGCTGTCCCAAGCAGAAATTAATTACTACAAAAAACAACCCCCACACTGTCAGTTCCTCTTTTTGGCTACCCCCCACCCCATGCTGCTGTGGATTGCGGCACTTTACCATAACGAAGAGCAGCATCGCTTGCTACCTTCCTATCTAGACTTAAAGAAACAAACTAGTGAAAGAACATTAAGTGTCCTGGCCAAAACGCAAAGCTATCGCCTCTTATTCTTTGGTCTGGAAGGAGATGGCCGCTGTATTAGTATCATTAAAGGCAAAATCCCCGGCACCAAAGTCCTGAAATTAGAAGAATGGCTACAGGAGAGTCGAGCGACACCTAGTTCTAATGAACAAAAAGTTAGTAGAAAGTACCTTAAAGAGGAATTTGAAGCGGTCAAACCCAAGCTCATTAGCAGTCTAAGTCGTAAGCATCGCCAAAATCAGGTCTTTATGACTCGTTAGCCCGCAGCTGAACCATAAAAAAATACAATATTATTTATTAGTTGAGTAAATCGAGAGAAGAATTCTCTCGCTACCCCCAGTGCATTATGAGTTCTGACAATTTTTCGGCTGAGTCATCTTTGGCTCCTAAACCCAACAAACCCGTAAAGCGCCCCAAGAGCGAAATTGCTAAACCATCGCGAACACCGCGCGAGTACCCTCCAGCATTGCCCATGCTGGAACTTAATGGCAATATGCCGATTCCATTGGCTAGTGAGCCATTGCAGTATCGAGCGATCGGATTAGTCCAGGGTAAATATTCCCCAGCTCCCGATGAATTGACCAGAGGCGCCATGCTTACTGATGACGGCACTTTAATTGATGCCGTATTGCTGGGTCGCATTATGAGTCTGACTAAAAAGCATCTGGACTTAGAAAAATCACACCTGTGGGTAGTGTATCCGCGCATTCGCAAAGATGACGGCAAATTGCATATCCAAGTAATGGGAATTTGGGATCCCAAACTAGTTTATGGCAATGAAAGTGCCGCAGCGGCAGAAGAAAATGCTGCTGAGGAAAAACTACCAACTCCCGATCATATTGGCATCCCTGATAATTATTTCTCGGTGCGGGGTGAGGTTATTTTTCAGGCACGAGATACCAAGGAAATTTTTGTGAAAGTGCGGCAGGCTGCCCGCAAGAAAGATGAAGAACCGCGTCACTTCAAACTACGGCTAATTGGCGATTTTCCCCAAAAAATGGTCGGGGATTTTTGGGAATTTGACGTATTGCGCCAAGGCGATGACTTGGTGATTAGAACTGGCAATCAGGTGGCTACTCTGCGGCCAAAACCCAGCAAAGGAGCTGGTCGGCCAGGCGGGCAGAAATCTTTCCGGAAGTACGAAGGTGATGACACCCGAGAGGGGCGCGGGTCGGATACTCCGGCAGGACGACCAATTATTAGAAAGCCCGGCGAGGCTAACGAGACCATCGCCAAACCGACTGTGCGGCCACTGCCCAAAAAAGCCGAAAATGCCAGTACTGATTGAACCTGAAGGTACCAATTGAGACAGCTCAGCAGGTAAACTAGGGTCACAACAATGTTTAAGAAGAGACAACTGTGGCTACCATCAACGATAACTACCTGAAGCTTAAGGCTGGGTACTTGTTTCCAGAAATTGCCCGGCGCGTAAATAATTTTGCCGCTGATCATCCCCAGGCACCGATTATTCGCCTGGGGATAGGTGACGTGACCGAACCCTTGCCCGCCGCCTGTCGATCGGCCATGATGGCGGCAGTCGAAGATATGGGCAAACCCGACGGTTTTAAGGGCTATGGTCCTGAACAAGGCTATGCTTGGCTGCGTGAAAAGATTGCCGCTCAAGACTTTCAGGCACGGGGCTGTGATATTAGTGCCGATGAAATTTTCATCTCGGATGGCTCGAAGTGCGATAACGGCAATATCCTAGATATTTTTGGCAACAATAATTCGATCGCCGTCACTGATCCAGTTTATCCGGTCTATGTAGACACCAATGTGATGGCTGGCCACACCGGCGAAGCCAATGAAAAAGGTGAATATGGCGGCTTGGTGTACTTGCCAGTGACGGCTGAAAATAACTTTACTGCTCAGATTCCCAGCCAAAAGGTAGACCTAATTTATCTGTGCTTTCCGAATAATCCCACGGGGGCAGTGGCCACCCGAGAACATCTCCAGGCTTGGGTCGATTACGCTAAAGCTCATGGCTCGATCATCTTTTTTGATGCGGCCTATGAAGCGTTCATTACCGATCCAGATATTCCTCATTCTATTTACGAAATTCCAGGGGCGCGGGACTGTGCGATCGAATTCCGCTCTTTTTCTAAAAATGCTGGATTCACCGGTACCCGCTGCGCTCTCAGTGTAGTGCCCAAGACCCTAACAGGCAAAGCCGCTGATGGTTCCGACGTAGAGCTATGGAAGCTGTGGAATCGCCGTCAATCGACTAAGTTCAATGGAGTTTCGTACATCGTGCAACGTGGTGCGGAAGCGGTTTATTCACCAGAGGGTCAAGCCCAGACCAAAGCTTTGGTAAACTTTTACATGGAAAACGCCCAGATTATCCGTGAACAATTGAGCGCCGCTGGACTACATGTTTATGGCGGCATCAATGCTCCTTATGCGTGGGTAAAAACCCCTGATGGTCTGACTAGTTGGGATTTCTTTGACAAGTTACTGAATACCTGTAATGTAGTCGGTACACCTGGTTCCGGCTTTGGAGCAGCGGGAGAAGGCTATTTTCGGATTTCGGCTTTTAATAGCCGCGCCAACGTAAATGAAGCCATGCAACGCATCACGGCCAAATTCAAAAACTAGCATGAATTTATTCATGTCGAGATTTGCCACCACCCCCTAAACAAAGGATGGGGGTGGTGGCAATCACTGAAATTCCACATTCGAGAGAAACAACGAGGAAAAGAATGGCTCTGATCGTCCAAAAATATGGGGGAACATCCGTTGGCTCCGCAGAGCGGATCAAGGAAGTTGCTAAACGAGTAATCCGCACAGTTAATGCGGGCAACTCGGTGGTAGTGGTGGTATCGGCGATGGCCAAAGCCACCGATGGCCTAGTCGCCCTGGCTCAAGATATATCCACCCATCCCTCCCGCCGGGAAATGGATATGTTGCTAGCCACCGGCGAACAGGTGACGATCGCCCTCCTCAGCATGGCGCTGCAAGCGGCTGGTCAAGCAGCGATTTCTCTGACTGGCGCTCAGGTAGGCATTCTGACCGAAAAAGAACACACCCGCGCGCGGATTGTGGAAATTGAGACCGATCGGATCACCCGGCATCTCGATCGGCAGGAAGTGGTGGTCGTCGCTGGCTTCCAAGGTGTTAGCTGTTTGGGTGACTTAGAAATTACCACCCTTGGTCGGGGTGGCTCTGACACCTCAGCAGTAGCCTTGGCAGCAGCACTGAAAGCGGACTATTGCGAAATCTACACCGATGTACCGGGTATTTACACCACCGATCCGCGCCTGGTGCCCAATGCTCAATTACTAGAACAAATCACCGCCGATGAAATGCTGGAATTGGCCAGCCTCGGCGCGAAAGTCCTACATCCGAGAGCGGTGGAAATCGCCCGTAATTACGGTGTGCCGCTAGTCGTTAGATCCAGTTGGACAGATGATCCGGGCACCAAAGTCATTTCACCAGTCCTTAGCCCCCGCCCTCTTAAAAATCTGGAAATTGCCCAGGCCGTGGATGCGGTGGAATTTACCACCAACCAAGCCAAGATTGCTCTGCTGCATGTCCCCGATCGACCCGGAATTGCTAGCAAGCTATTCACCGAAATGGGCAAAAAGCAAGTGAATGTGGACTTGATCATCCAGTCGATCCACGATGGTAACACCAACGATATTGCTTTCACGGTCGATCGATCGATCATGCAACGGGCGCAGTCGGTAGCCGAAGCGATCGCCCCCGCCCTCTCGGCTCCTGATGGCAAAATTATAGCCACCGTCATGGGCGACGATCAAATTGCCAAAATCAGCGTAGCCGGAGCTGGCATGATTGGTCGGCCCGCCATCGCTGCCGAAATTTTCCGGCTGTTAGCTAGTGCTGGAATCAATATTCAAATGATCTCCACCTCTGAGATCAAGGTGAGTTGTGTGATTACCGCCCACCAATGCAATCAGGCCGTAACCTTGCTCTGTCAACATTTTGGCATTGGCATCGCCCCAGCACCGACAGAAGATAACTTAGTGAACTCGGTGCCAGTGCGCGGTGTAGCATTGGATCTTAAACAGGCGCGGTTGGCCGTTTTAAACGTACCCGATCGACCAGGTATGGCGGCTCATCTTTTTGGTTTGCTGGCCGATAAAAATATTAGTGTGGATATGATCATCCAGTCCCAGCGTACTCGCTTGATCAAGGGCGTAACCACCCGCGATATTGCCTGTACGATCGCCCAGGCCGACGCTTACGAAGCCAAGCAAATCTTAGAAGCAGCTTATTTAGAATGCGGTGACATTATTGTGGACGAAGCGATCGCCAAGGTCAGCATCGTCGGCTCCGGCATGATTAGTCAGCCGGGTATCGCCAGCAAAATGTTTCAATCCCTGGCCAGCGCCGGGATTAACATTCAAATGATTACTACCTCAGAAATTCGAGTCAGCTGTTTAGTACCCCAAGAGCAAGGCGTGACGGCTCTCCAGACTATTCACCAGGTTTTTGATTTAGCTGGCCAGCAAACTATCGCCGTACCGGGCTAGCTGGCGGGGATGCAGGGGCAGGAGAGAAAGGAGCCATCGAAGGAGCCGCACTGGGAATGGGGGCAGTGGGCGCGACATTGAAAGGAGAAGGCATCGCTGTTACGGCTGGGCTAGGTTGTGATGTAGGGGCTAATGGATTGACAGATGGGTTCAGGGGTACAGCGGTCGGAGTAGAGGTTGGTTCATTATCGACTCCCAGTGCCACATTCTCGCTGCCGCCAGCTTCTCGCATGAAGTCTAGGATTTGAATAACTCGATCGTACTTCACTTGCTTAGAAGCATAGAGGACGATCGAACCATTGGGCTTAGTAATGCGATAACTTTTAATCTGTTGCCGCAAAATATCTAACTGCGTCACTGGCTGTTGTTCAATAAAAGCTTGACCAGTCGGATCCAGACTCACCACCAGAATATCTCTAGTCTGGGTTTCAGCCGTCTTATTGGCAGCGGGGACATCGACATTGATCGATTGCTGCTGCCGAGCCATTTGCATCCCAGACAGCAAAAAGAACGTCAAAATACAGAAAATGATGTCGATCAGCGGAATCATTTCCACCCGAGGGGTCTGGTCTTGATCGTTGCCTAGATTGATTTTCATAACAACTCGGCTTCTTCTACTTCAGAAGGTGGTTGAGTAGATTGTAAATACTTTTCTCGATAAAGCAGCTCTAGCTCGTTGCCCGATCGCCGGAACAAATTAACTTGATTAAAGAGCAGTCCTTGAAAGACCCAGTAAAAGGCCAAACTGATAATGGCGATGACCATACCAGTGGCTGTCGCAATCAGCGATTGACTAATCCCAAGGGTAACATTCGATCCTAAATCGGTCAGTTTGATTTTATCGAGGGACTGAATCAGACCCAAAACAGTGCCCAGTAGTCCTAGCAAAGGAGCCAAGGCAATGATGGCTTGCAAAGTCTTCTCTCCCCGCCGCATGGCGTGGAGTTCTTCGGCTGCTTCCGCTTCTAGAGCCAACTTAAAAGATTCTGGATCGAGATTTTCGCGTTTGAGGGGCGCATACAAGAAGCGACCGATCGGCTTGTCGCGTTCGTTTCTGGCAAACTGAGCGGCTTGGTCCCACTGGTTAGCCGTACTAGCATCGAGCACCCGGTCAATGGTTTCCCGCTCTTTACTTAAAATTCTGACCCAAAACCACAACCGCTCCAAAATGGTGGCGATCGATAGCACCGACAGCAGTGCCAATGGCCACATCGCGATGCCGCCTAATTCAAATATCCCACCCGGTCCAAAAAATTTGGTTATGGTCACAAGAATTTTCCCAACTAGTTCTGATATCTGGCTTTGCCCAGTTCATCATATAACATAGTACGAACTGTGGGAAACGCTGGGTTTTAAATTTTGAGCATAGTAAAAACTACTAGTCGCAGCCATTTTGACCCCATACAACTCCATCTGTATTTAATTTCAATCTTGAAGATCCCTTCTAGCATGTCCAAATTGTGAGAGGATCAAAGCAAAATTCCAGATACCTTAAATAATAGATCCTGTGTCTAATAATCGCCGTCGATCGATCCTTAATTTTGTCATTGGTACTGCTGTCATTACGACCATTGGTGCTTTGCTATCACCCTTGGCAATTGCTTGGTGGAAAAATAGCACTTGGAGTAATGCTCGGTTACCGGCCAACAAAGTTACGGAGCTACGTAATCAGGTATTGGCTGCTGAGAAAACATTATCAAATCAGCCCAACGATCCGGCGGCTTTAGAAACTATTCTAAAGTCTAGGTTGCAGTTAAACGACTTAAAAGGAAGCCTGCCTGCTCTAGAAAAGCTGGCTACCTTAAAACCACAAGTTCCAGAATATACGGTGTTACTCGCACAGACCCAACAGCATTTAGGCGATCGAGAAACTGCTGTAGCCAGCTACCGCAAGGTGCTGAACAGCCAACCCCAAAATATTCAGGCTTTGCAAGGCTTGGTTAGCTTATTAATAGAAGGCAACAAACCAGAAGCAGCGATCGGCATTATCCAAGCAGCAATCAAAGATCAAACAGCCAAAGGTGCCAGCACCAACTTGACTCCCTTGAAGCTACTGCTCGCCCAAGTTTATGTCAGCCAGAAACGGAATGATGATGCTTTACCGATCTATGACGAACTGATCCAAGCTAATAACCAAGATTTTCGGCCATTGTTAGCACAAGGTATTGTTTATAAACAGATGGGCAATACCCGCGAAGCCCAAACCCTATTAAGTCAGGCTGCTGAGATCGCCCCGGCTCAGTATAAGGATCAAATTCAATCGATCGCTAAATCAGCAGTAGCCCCTAATATGGCTCCCAAAATACCAACGGCTCAACCAAGCAATGGGCCATCGCCGACTGTAGTACCCAGTCCCCTAAATAGTTCTATGCCGTTACTCTCACCAAGCTCTATTAATACTACAGTGAAGTAATCACAAATCACCTCTCCCTTAGCTGTTTGTAACATTTATAGCCCAAAAAGATGTAATACATGTGGATGGAAACAGCTCGACAGATCAATATTTTATCCATGTTTTCTCAGACAAAGACAAAATTGAGAGAAGATTTCCTGTGTCTTTCAGGAGATATATACCCAATATTGCTAAGCTAAATGGCGTACAAATCATGATTGGCAACCTTTATTTTTATTTTATATTCTCCAATCAATCTCTCAAAACCCTTTGCTAGAGAGGATTATGATCCACTCAAAGTTCTACAGATCACTGCAAAACCTGTTATGTATATCTGAATACCTATTGACATTGCAGTTTTTCACGCTAGGATAGTGTTACTTAGAACTACATTATTGTAAGTTTTGAAGCACAAGAAGCCCGGCAAAAATTATTTAATTTATTTTTCAAGGTTTCGGGAAAAGCTCAAAAGGGTAGTGAAGTAATAAGTGTTGTAATTTTTCGTGTAATACAAGGTGGATTTGAACGATGTCTAAGAAATTATTTTCCGTTGGTGTAGCTACTGTTGCTGTTGCAGCTGCTTCCTTTCTAGCTGTAGCTCCTAGCCACGCTGGTACCGCTTCTGTTGGTGGTGACACTGTTACTACTGGTTCTTCCGGTACTCCTGGTCCTGATGGAACTGCCACTGGCGCTGTTAGCGTTGGTGCTGCAACTGGTTTCAATACTAGCTCTGGTTCTGGTTCCACCAGTGCGGCTAATCCTAACGTTGCGGCTTCCGCTACTGAAGTAGGTGCAAACGCAGGCAGTTTAAATGCCGGTGGTTCTACTAACAGTGGTATCAATGTTACACCTGGTGCTGCAACTGCAACTGCTGGCGCTGGCGTTTCCAACAATGGTCTAGGTACTTCTGTTACTGGCACTAGAGTTGGTGCAACTTCAATTCCTGGTTTCGGAACCACTGCTGGTGGTCTTGGTACTATTGGCAGCGTTGGCCAAAGCTTCTAAGAGAATACTAGCCTTGATCTGTAGTCAGATATTAGACTTCTACTAGATCTGTCTGTGACAAAGCACTGAGGATCGTTAATGAACCTTGGTGCTTTGTCGGTAAGTGCATGTAATTTTTCGCGGTATGTTTTAAGGATCAAAATACAATGTCTAACAAATTATTTCTCACAGGTTTGGCCGGTGCAGCTTTAGCGGCTACCACTCTGACTAACGTTGCTAGCAGCCAAGCGTTGCCCCAATCTGCTATTGAAGTAGGTGGTGCTGTTTCTTTTGGAACTAGCATTGGCGGTAACTACACTGGTGGAGCCAACCTGTCGTTAACCACACCTGGTTCTGGTGGTACAGCTACTACTAAGAACGAAAGCTTAGCTACTCCTTCTACAGTTAGCACCCTGCTTACTGGTGAAGCTAAGACTGACAATGGCATCGAAGCCAAGGGTGGCGCAGGTACTCAGGTAACCACTAGCCCTAATGGTGGCATTGCTACCGCTGGTGCTGATGCTAGTACTAAAATCGGCGATGCAGTTTCAGGTGGTCAAGGGACTTCTGCTGTAGGGACTACCACCGCAACATTCTCCCAAGCTGGTCTGAAACTCGGTGGCGGTCAAGCTGGTGGATCCTACGGTGCCATCGCCAACGGATTCTAATTATCACGAATCTTTAGTTACTTAAATTGCTATAGATTCAAAGATATTCACTAAAATATTAGTGGATCAAAAAACAAGGGTGCATAGCGCCCTTGTTTTTTGAGCGTTGCTGATCGGAAAGATGAATCGCCCTCATCCCCTAGCCCCTTCTCCCAAGTCTGGGAGAGGGGTTGGGGGTGAGGGCAAAATCGATTTTCATCCTTGAATTCGGCACCGCCATTTTTTATTGCCTCATGGCTTAAAGCTCAGCTTCACCTGCATGGTACGAACTACGCACCAATGGTCCCGATCGGACGTGATTAAAGCCCAACGATGCCGCAACTTGACCCAACTCATCAAATTCAGCCGGAGTCCAATACTTAATCACTGGCAAATGCTCTAGCGAAGGCTGCATGTATTGACCGAGAGTGAGGCGATCGCATCCCACCGCCCGCAAATCTGCTAAAGCTTCCAAAATTTCAGCCAGCGTCTCGCCATGGCCCAGCATTAGACCCGACTTAGTGGAAATTTCCGGATTACATTCTTTCGCATAACGCAACACCGCTAAAGATCGATCGTATTTAGCCCCTCGCCTGACCCGATCTTGGAGACGAGCCACTGTTTCAATATTATGATTGTAACAAGCCGGTTTTGCTTCGATGATAGTGGCCACCCGTTGCTGTTGAAAGGTCTGCGCCTCTTTGCCACTCCAAAAATCCGGAGTCAGTACTTCGATTTGAATAGTCGGATCTATCGATCGAATAGCCTGCATCGTATCTACAAACCAGCCAGCTCCACCATCATCTAAATCATCTCTGGCCACTGCCGTCAGCACCACATAGCGTAATCCTAGAAGTTGAACCGCTTCAGCCACCTTGGCTGGCTCTTGGGGATCTAGAGGCATCGGGGCATGACCCTTATCCACCTGACAAAAACCACAGCTACGGGTACAAGTTGGCCCCATCAGCAGAAAAGTCGCCGTCTTTTGGCTGTAGCACTCCGCCCGATTCGGACAACGTCCCTCTTCACAGATAGTATGAATTTGGCGCTGTTTAATAATTTGTTGGACAGTGGAGATTTCACTAGCACTGCCGATCGATCGACGCAGCCAGGGCGGCAATGAACGGACATTAGACTTCCACTCGTTGGTGGAAGATGCCGATGTGGAGTTAGAAGAATCAAAACTACTCATGCCCGCTTAGTCACTATCTAGTACATCTAGAGAATATGTGGAAAACAGAGGTTTTTCAAGTTCTCACCAATTTCGGCCATAAAAATGGGTAACATAATTTAGAGAGTTACAGAATCACAGCCAGTACAGCAAGTAAGATAGAATAACATATCCGAACTGTATTATGGGCAGGCATCCAGATAGCCTTTTTCTGGCATATCTCACCAAAAATAATCTTACTAGTAAACACCCATCACTTAGAAATAAACACTGATGAGTAAGGTTTATACCCATAACACCAAATATCGCAGGAGTGAGTCGTGGCCAATAGCAAAATTTTAGTAATTGACGATAGTCGAGTTATTCGGAAAACTGTCAAAGACATGTTGCCCGAAGGTGATTTTGAAGTAATTGAAGCTAAAGATGGAGTTGAAGGTATCAACCTAGTCAAAGAGCACCGCCCCAGCTTGATCATGCTCGACTTCATCTTACCCAAAATGAGTGGCTGGGAAGTCTTCCAACAAATTCAGTCCCATCCCGAACTACAAAAAATTCCTTTGGTCTTAATGTCTGGTCGGCGCGAAGAAGTTACTAATAAAATTTCCGAGCCATTTGAATATTTTGAGTTTGTTGAAAAACCTTTTGACAGAATTAGCTTAGCCCAAGCCATTAAAGACGCGATGGCCAAGGCTAAAAAAATCCGGCCACAAGCTCCAGTAATTCCGGTGGCTGACAACATCAATTATGACGCCACCTCTGAAATAGAGGCACTGCAAGAACGGATGTTGGAGATGGAAAATGCCACCACCCAATCGGCTCAAGAATGGACGAATCAACTCAGTCTGTTTCGGAAGGCTAGTAGCAGTGAAATCGAGGATCTGCAATCTCAGATTCAAGATATGGATAGCGAAATCACCACCCTGAAGAAACAGTTAGCACAGCTAGTCATGTTACTAAAGAAAAAACTGATGTAGCTACTCAAATTCCCGACGACCTTCTAAGGCTCTGACCAAAGTAACTTCATCGGCATATTCCAGGTCACCACCCATTGGTAAGCCAAAAGCAATCCGGGTCACTTTGGTTAGAGGTTTCAGTAATCTTCCTAAATAAAGGGTAGTAGTTTCGCCTTCGATCGTCGGACTAACTGCAATAATTACTTCGGTAACTTGCTGCTCATGAATACGGCGTACCAGCGGTTGGATGGTGAGCTGCTCCGGGCCGATGCCATCCATGGGTGAAATAGTACCCCCTAACACATGATATTTGCCACCATATTCCCGAGTTTTTTCCAGGGCAATAACATCACGAGAATCGGATACCACGCAGATTGTATGGCTATCACGTTGGGGATGACGGCAAATATGACAAATTGGCTCCGCCGACAGATGAAAGCAATGTTGGCAAAGACCGACCTGCTGTTTGGCAGCAATTAGAGCTTGGGCTAATTCAGCAATTTCACTTTCAGGCCGTTTTAGTAAATAAAGCGCTAGCCGCTGAGCGGACTTAGGGCCGATTCCAGGCAAGCGTTGCAGTTTTTCGATTAGCGTGGCAAGAGGGCGTGTGTAAACCGTAGATCTGTCTCCATAACGCACGAACAACTACTATAGCAGCAGCTCAGCCAGTTAGAAAAACGAAAAAAAGTCGGCAGAAAAATATTCCCACCGACTTGTTTCATCAGCATGTCAACTATTAAGGCTATTTTTTCAGCTGTTGGGGCTGCTGTTTCTTTTGCTGGAGGCGCAGCCGTTGCTGAGCCCGAAAATCTTCAGCAGAGCCCGAAAGTTGGGTTTGTTTCTGAGACAGGAAGTCTTTTTCGCTAGTCTGCTTCCCATTTTGAATACCATTGAGCATGCGAAGTAAACCGGTACTATCACCACTGGCGGCACTACTAAAGGGATCGCGGGAGTCCCCCCCACCAAAGCTTTGGGCAAAACTTGGCTGGCTCAGAGCCGTGAGACTGCCACTTACCAATAAACCGACAACTAAGTAATTGAATTTAGACATAATAATAAACCTACTTATTTTTTAATTTTACAATGGCGCTAAGCCAATCGGCGGCGGAGCAATGGCTGAATTGATAGCAAAGCAACCACGGCAAATACCAATAGGATCAGCAACGAATTACCAAAGGTGACTGCACCCCAGGGAGCATGTAGTACTACACTTGACCACTGCCAATGATCATTGACGTACAAATAACGAATTGGTTCAATCGCATAACTCAACGGATTGAGACAAGCAATTACTTGCAGCCAGGGGGGCATAAAAGATAGGGGAGCCAAAGCTGTACTGGCAAACAATAAGGGCAAATTGGTAACAAAAATAACGGCAATTAGTTCGATATGGCCAGGCAGCGCAAAAGTTAAGCCGAGGCTCAAGGCCGTAACACCAACTACCAGCATTAATACTACTAAAGCAATTATACCTAGTCCGGCTAATCCAGGAAAGCCAGAGCCTAGCCCGACACTCAGCGCAATAATCGCGAAAGTCTGCACCAATGTCAGGGCGATAATATAGATGGCGGAGGCGGCCACGATCGAATAACGACTGGCCAGTGGGGCAACTAATAATCGATTCAAAAAGCCAAACTCTCGATCGAACATCACGGGCAAACCGGCATTTAAGGCTCCCACAAAGGCGGTAAAGACAATCACCCCAGCACCTAAGAACTGGCCATAGTTGGCACCAAATAAATCCTGAGGAATATTTTGAAACAGCGCCCCAAATAGCAATAGCCACATCAGTGGCTGAATAATGCCCGCAATTAAAGTACTGGGGCGGCGCTGCAGCTGGATAAATAAGCGCTTGGTTAACCCGGCGGTTTCTTGGATGAAATCGCTCAAATGACTGGTTTGGCTGGAATTCAGGCTGTCACTGGTACGCTGCCAGTCAGCAAAAGTTTTAGAAGTGTTGGTAATCATACTATTAATTTTGTGGATAAAAAATATTGTTAGTCGACCTCTGAAATTAGGCTTACTTCATACTTTGTTTTTTCTCGGCTTTGAGATCGCGACGGCCAGTAGCAGTTAATTCCGCATCCATTAGGGTTTTACCGGTAGCGGCCAAATAAACATCATCGAGGCTGGGACGGGACTGAGCCAAGCCAAAAATAGGCAACCCAGCAGTTTGGAGCGTAGACTGAATGATGCTCAGGGCATCATTTTGATTTTGCACTACCAGATTAAGAGAATTGCCCTGGTTGGTATTGATGATCACATTCTGCACAAAGGGCAGATCGCTGAGAATCACTTTGGCCGTTGCCGCCTCGGCGGGTGGTGAAAACTCTCGAATCCGCAGGGTGATTCGATCGCCTCCTAAACGATCTTTTAACTCGCTGGGGGTACCAGTGGCAATAATAATGCCGCCATCAATGATCCCCACCCGATCGGCTAGAGCATCAATTTCTTCGAGGTAATGGCTGGTAATTAAAATGGTGGTGCCAGTCGATCGCAGTTGCCGCAAAAAGTCCCAGACCACCACCCGACTCTCAATATCCAGACCCACGGTTGGTTCGTCCAAAATCAGCACTTCGGGCTGATGCAGTAGGCCAGCAGCCAGGTCTAATCGTCGTTTGAGACCACCGGAATAGATCCCAGTTTTTTTATCGATATGGTCTGACAAACCCAATACTTCGGTGAGAAATTCAATGCGATCGCGAGCCAAATCTCGGGGCAAATGATAGAGCGCGGCCTGTAGTTCTAACAGCTCCCGCCCAGTTAAAACCTTGTCCAAGGCTACTTCCTGTGCCACATAACCCAGCTTCCGACGGGCTGACCGCGGATCTTCTAAAACAGAAACCCCAGCGACTTCTAAGCGGCCACTATCGGGCTTCGTTAGGGTACAAAGACATCGAATAGTGGTAGTTTTACCCGCTCCATTTGGTCCTAGTAAGCCAAAGATTTCGCCAGATGCTACTTGGAAAGAAACATCTTGCACTGCTACGGTAGTACCGTAGTTTTTATGGAGATTTTGAACAAAAACGGCAGCAGCCATATCTTTCTAAAACAGATTGCAATGGCTTTATCTTAACAAAATTGCTAGCTATCGCCGAGTTTGCACTTAACTCATTGATTACTTCGACAGAACGCTGATCAAAAAAGTATTTTCCAATACAAATTTTAAATACAAAAAAGCCCAAGCATGATTCGCTTGAGCCATTCGTTTAAGTCTAGATAATTCTCAGCCGAGGCCAACAAATTATCTCAGAGTAAAAGCATTTTCTTAGTAGTTACGGTTAAAACCGCCGCCACCGCCACCACGGCGATCGCCACCACCAGAACCTCGGTCTTCACGAGGCTTAGCCTTATTTACTTTCAAGTCGCGACCCATCCACTCAGCTCCGTCTAGAGCAGTGATAGCAGCATCTTCTTCAGCATCTGTGCTCATTTCCACGAAACCAAAACCGCGCATACGGCCAGTTTCACGGTCAGTGGGCAACTGAACCCGCTTAACCGATCCATACTCTGCAAAAACAGCGCTCAGATCAGCTTCTTTAACCTCATAGGATAGGTTACCTACATAAATTGACATATATTTTCTCCAAAATCAGAATGGTGTAGAGAGTGGGATTTCGGAGAGAAGGCTGCCAATGCAGAACGTAAAAAACTCGTCAATACTAAAAACAAACAATTTAACCGATACATACTCTTAACGTCAGCAATTATAGCACTTTGCACTTTTCAAAAAACTATTTTAGTCATCAGTAATTCATATCATAGTGATTCAGAATATCAAACCTATTATCTACTAGTTAATGGGTTTGATATTATTCGGTAAGCATCACGGCCTAAAAATCTAAACCAGCAGTCTAGAATCTAGAAAGCCAGGGAAGCTTAGGTAAATTAGATCTGAAATTTCCCTCACCCCAACCCTCTCCCAAGTCTGGAAGAAGGAGCAAGAGTTCTAAGTTATTTAAGATAATGCTAGGCAAACAATGGGTGAAGAGGGACTCGAACCCCCGACCAGCTACTTAGAAGGTAGCTGCTCTATCCGGCTGAGCTATTCACCCGCGTCCTCTATCTTACCCCAGCACCAACAAAAGTTAAAGCTATGGCCACAATTAGCAGTATTTGGATTTTTCCGATTAAGTCTTTGGACGGAGTAATGGTGGAGACAGCCTCGATCGCATCGGGTGGTTCTTTAGCCGATGATCGACGTTGGGCAATTACTGACCGTCAGGGCAAGTTTGTGAATGGCAAAAAATATCCCCAGGTTCAGCAAATTCGGGCGCAGTTTGATTTAGCCGCCGAAACAGTGGAATTAGCCGCCCCCCACCGACCCACCACCGAATTTCAGATCGCCACCGACAACAGCGCTCTCGCTGACTGGCTGAGTAACCATTTTGGCTTCGCCACTCAACTGATCGAAAATACCGAAATTGGTTTCCCGGATGACACCACGTCGCCAGGACCAACAATTATTAGCACCGCTACCTTGGAATCGATCGCCAGCTGGTATCCAGATTTGGATGTAGCCGAAGTGCGCCGCAGACTGCGCACCAATATTGAATTAGACGGGTTGAGGGCTTTTGAAGAAGACCGGCTCTTTGACCGATCATCATTTCAGTTAGGAGAGGTGAAAATAATCGGCATCAACCCCTGTCAAAGGTGTGTGGTGCCTACCCGCGACTCTTTTACTGGCATACCCAACAAACAGTTCCAGAAAGTTTTTAGCCAGCAGCGATCGATCACCCTCCCGGCCTGGACAAAGCTCAGCCTGTTTAATCATTTTTACCGAGCCGCAGTCAATACCAAAATCCCAGCGACTGAAGTCGGGAAATTGCTGCAACCAGGCGATATCCTGCAAAATTAATTCAGATTAAGGCGCACCACTAGTCAGCGCATTGTTCAAAGACTTCTCTTCTGCCGATAACGACCTATAACTATGCAGTATCTGGTTATAGGCCTGAGACTGTTGATTGATTTCGCGCACAAACTGATTGTAAGTATTCACCTGTTGATTATATTCATCGCTCTTCCGGGGATCCAGGCGATCGAGTGTGGTGCGGTGTTCTTTGGCTCGACTTTCCAAGCGTTCGAGGCTAGCTTTCAATGCTAGTAACTGCCGTTCCAGTTGTTGGGCTTTGGTTTCAAATTGGGTAAAAGCTTGTTCGTAGTTTTTAGAAAGTGCGACGACGGCCGATCGATCTTTAAAATATTTTTGGTAGTGTTTTTCCAGGGCTGGGCTCAGATTGGGCACTTTGGTACCCAAAAGTGAATGCAGCTCGTTACTGACAACTTTGGGGTCACGCTGCCGATAAATACCGACGAGCTTCCGTAGTCCGGAGTCTTTCGACTGGTCAAAAGCTTCTAACAGCTGGATATTGAGGGCATCTTGCTCGGAATCAGATAGCTCATGGTAAGCCGCATGGAGCATTTCGTGAGCAGCCGTAGTTTCCATCACGCCGTGTAGACGCTGGTCATTGACTTCCAAGATAAAAATACCCTTGGCTGGAATATAACAGCCTAGAGTATTCGTATTGTCATTATTTTTATCTGTGAAACTAGACTTTTTGCAAGGAATTAAGCCCGATCCTTTGGGTTCAATCTGGGGATTAGTTAGATAAAATAAGCGCTGACCTTGTTCGGTCATGCGCGTAGATTGAGCCAGTTGAGCAATGCGTGGCGGGGGCTGATATTTGGATAACTTGATATTCTCGCCGATCGTCTTACCTTGGGTATGCCATACATATAAGCCCAAACCCAACGTCAACCAAAAAAATCTCTTCACGTTGCTCATAGTGGAATTGTGCTAAGCGGTGGGTTGTCCAAGGGTCGTAATATATAATACTGCTTCATCAGTAGGAATGCCCAGTACTTCATTAACCTGATCGTCAAAGAAACCGGCAATGCCGCTTACTCCTAATCCCAGACGGATCGCTGCTAGATTGAGGCGCTGTCCTAAGTGTCCAGCATCTAAATGCAAATAACGGTAAGCGCGATCACCATAACGATCGATTGCTTGGCTCAAATCTGCCGTATGGAATATTACAGCTGCCGCGTCCCGACCCAGTTCTTGACCTAAACAGAGATAATGCAGTTCCCGCCGGAAGTTTTTGAAACGAATTTGCCGCAATTCTTGGGTTTCGGGGGCGTAATAGTAGCAGCCTTCCTCCAAACCGTTGATGCCCGAAACGGCAATAAAGCTTTGAATTAAGCTCAAGTCAAAGTAGTCGGGAATTTCATCTAAACCACAATCGCCATAGTGTTGGGGTTGATAAGTAAAGTCTAAAATTGCTTTTAATTGATCGAATCCCAGGTTGGTGCCGGTATAACTTCTGGTTGATCGACGCTTGAGCATCGTATCTTCTAGACCATCTAAAAAGGTATTATCTTGCCACAGAATCGGCGGTGTCACCGTCGAAAGCTTTAAACAAAAAGGGAAATTATATTTATCAGCCGATTGGTTACTACTTTTTCTAGGCGGTGATGGCTGCTGATCGGCGTCAATTCTAGTGATTTCATGGCAGTAAGCTAACAACTCACCATCCGGTAAATCCGGATATTCTGAGCTGGTCAGAGCCGGCCAGGCCGAGGAAATGGTGGAGACTATCGGTAATTCGCCTTCTAAGTCTACCAAGGGCATCACCGCCGTAGTCCCCTCTTGATTGCTATCTAGATACAGTAAGTCATCTAGCGATCGATCAATAAATCCCCCCACCAAATAGGGACGAAAACCATTAATCGCTCCGGCTAGTTCTAAATTACCCAACAAATGACCAGTATCTAAGCAAATTCGCCGATAAGCGCGATCTTGATAACGCCAAGCCGATCGATTAAAAACAGCGGTGGTCACTAGCACCAAATCGGTCTCAATCAGCAGTGGATACTGAAAGCAAGCTGCTTGGAGAGCAGGCCAGACATCACTTTCCCAAAAATGGATCAAAGAATGATCTTTAGGCTGATAGCTATACAAGCCTGGTTTTAATAGTTTAGTACCCTGAGAAATTAGATAAATTTCGGCGGGATATAAACCGCCAGCCGAGGGAGCCGATCGCAGATAAATGGGGGCGACAGTTGTCGGAATTTTGGCCGTTAAGCCATAACTACAAAGTAAAAACAGGGAGAGTCGCTTCCACCATTGATCGGAGGCTGTGGTACTTTCTTCTTGCAAATAAGACTTCAGGTCAAAGCTAGCGCCAATTTTATATTCTTTATAAGAAGAAGGCTGTCTACTCCAATCCAACCCAGTATTCTTACTGGAGATGGTTTCGGGGTCGTATTTAGTCCGCTGATGATAATGTTGGACAAAGGATTCCGTCATAGGAACAGGGGGCTAAAACTGCTAGTCTCTTTCAGCTTATCATCCAGTGACGGCCAATCCCTGAGTTATAGCTGTCCAAATTGCCCAAACATCCACTAGCAGCAGCAAAGCCGTCACCCCCAGCAGAATAAAATACATCCAGGGTTGAGCCAAGGGGCGCACATCTTGAGTGTCAACACTGGTCTGGGATTGAACAATTTCTACTAATCGATTAAATCCCGCCACCCGCATTGGTAACAAATATCCCTGCTGGGATTTATCCATAAAGTAATAAACTAAACCACCCTGGCCAGTAGAACGCGCTTTCAAAGCTACCACATTTGGCCAAGGCAATGACCAACTGGTCACTAACAACGATGGTACCCACCAGGGATAACACACTTGAATCTGTCGATCGTCCGTTACTACTCGTTGACTCAAAGCCCCTTGGAGCAGAATGAAGCCGCCGACAGCCCCCACCACCATCAGCTGCGGCGAAGCTCCACCGGTCATCTGCGCCAAAAAAGGCAGCGGCAATAGTAGAGCAATGTACAAAAAAGTCAGAGTAATTCTGATCAGTGGCGAAATCCGAAAAGTTTGTAGAACAGTCATGCCCAAAATATCCAAAACTGTTCGTAAGATAACCTACTTTTTCGTTGACCAGTCCTTCCCAAGTTTGATGGTAATGTCCGCATACAAGTCACCGGAGGTGTCCACTTCTACGGCTCCGACCCCAATTTTTTCTTTGATTAGCTCACCGGCCACTGGCCCGCCATACTGAACATTAATTTGAGTCGTATCCAGATTTTCTTTGAGGGCTTTGGGGTTGCGATCGAGACTAATATGTTTGTAACCAGCTTTTTCGAGAGTTTTCAGAAAACGCTGGGTAGCATCTGGATAGTAGCCGGTATCTTGCACCCTGATCCGCAGTTTTTCAATGGGAATAGGGGTATTGTCAACTTCACCATGTCCAAAATACTGAGCCATCTTGCTCTTAATGCCTGCATCATCTGGCAACCAATAGCTGGTACCGTGGCGACCATCGCCATTGTAATCCCCCGGCATCCGCATCATTTGGGTATGGCCTTTAGCTGGTCCATTGGCAAATCCGGCCAGAGCAATAATTTCTTCGACGTTTAAGTTAGTATCCACATGAGACCGGACGATCGACATCAGCTGGGGTACCCGAGCGACGTTCATGGGGTTCACCCATTGCTCCAGCATCGCTTTGATCGCAATTTGCTGACGCTGCATCCGGCCTAAATCGCCATCAGCATCCTTCCGAAAACGTAAAAATCCTAATAGCTTATTGCCATCGAGCTGCTGCTTACCAGCCTTAAGATTGACATAAAAATGCTGAGAATCATCTTGATACTTCATATCCTTGGGAACAGTTAAGGTAACTCCGCCCAGGGCATCAATCAGTTTTTCTAGGCCAAAGTTATTCATCCGCACATACTTATCAATGGCTACCCCATTCAGGGTGGTACTGATTACCTTGGCGGCCTGGCCAATGCCACTTTCTTGATCGATCGAATTGATTTTGACAAATTTGCCATTCACTTCCACCTTAGTATCACGCGGAATCCCAAAGACAATCACCTTTTTGGTGACTGGGTCAAAGCGAATCAGCATCATGGTGTCGGACAAACCATCCAGAGTATCCGACTCAGCGTCGTAACCAGCTTGTTTTCGCGCCGTGCGATCGCCCGTCCGAATATCCGAGAGGTTAGTTTTAATACCCAATAACAAAATATTTACAGGCTGGGTAACTTCTGGCACTTGCAGAGTGCTGCGCGAAAAAGAATTATTCTGACGAAAAATTGACGCTTCCGCAGCCGTGAGCTGACGATGCAAAAAAGGTGTAGCAGAGAGAAAAGAGCCTAATGAAGCGCCCCCAATGGCAGACAAAGTACCGACTACAGCCAAACCCTTCCACAACCAAGATGTAGACCTTTTTTTCTGCTTAGGTCGCCGTCTGATGGCTGGATTAGTTCGTTTACTAGAACTGAGGCGAGTATTATCTACTTTTCTAGCTTCCACTAAATATCCTCGGAGTCATTGTTATGGAACGTGGGTACTGGGGGTGAATCTTAGTTCACGTTCAGGGTGTATTCTCAGCATTCCCATTTTCAACTAAAGAGTTAATGCTCTGCATTCCAAATTTTAAGTTAATCTGGATACCAAAACATGCCTTTGATTCCTTCGGGATCCTCGACAAAGCCCATTCCTCCATAAAAACCCACCACATGCGGGTCGGCAAATAAAGTGATATTGCTAATGTCTTCCGATCGAATCTTTTTAATCATGTATTTCATCAAAGCCTTACCCATCCGCTGACTTTGAAAGTCTGGGTGTACGACTACATCCCAAATAGTAGCGTTAAAGGCACCATCAGATGTAGCACGGGCAAAACCTATCAGACGGCGGGTACTGCCTCGGAGTTCCCACATCGATACTACGATAAAACTATTTTGTAATGCTTTACGCACCTTCCGTAGAGGTCGCCGCGACCAACCCACCGCATCACATAGTTCTTCTAGTTGATAGATGTCTAACTCTGGGTCTAGGCTTAAGACTATCGGATTGGCACCAGGTGGATTGATGCCAGTAATTTGGATGGGTACAGTCTTTACCACAGCTGATGCTGAGCTATTGCCCTCTGTGCTATTGAAGAGACCTTTCCAAAAAACCATGCTAGATGTTGAGGGTCAAAAAAAGTGATAAGTTTTGTGGGTAAATCATAACACTTAAATACTCCATAGGTAGCAGACTGCTTTGACTACTCCTGACTACTTTACCGCCGTTTTGGGCCAATCTCAGGCGATCGATCTCCTTACTCAAGCGGTGACTAAACAGCGGATTGCTCCGGCCTATTTATTTGTGGGGGTAGCTGGCATTGGCAAAAGCTTAGTGGCCAGATTTTGGCTGGAAATGTTGCTATGCCAAGATCAAACAGCGGAGCAAGTCGATCGCACTCGTCAGAAAATTCGGCAGGGCAACCATCCCGATTTGTTGTGGATTGAGCCGACTTACAATCACCAAGGAAAGTTACTATCCGCTACCGAAGCTGCTGAATCTGGGGTAAAAAAGAAAGCGCCACCGCAGATTCGGATTGAACAAATTCGCCAAATTACTAAGTTTTTAGCCCAACCGCCGATGGTCAGCGATCGATCGGTGGTAGTAATTGAACAGGCCGAGACGATGGCGGAAGGTGCTGCTAATGCCCTACTGAAGACGTTGGAGGAGCCCGGACAAGCGATTTTAATTTTGTTGGCTAGTGATGGTGCTGCTCTGTTGCCTACGATTATTTCGCGCTGTCAGCGGGTTCCTTTCCAGCGGCTCCCCCAGTCGTTGGTGACGGAGATTTTGACTGCAGCTGGTCGGGCTGAGATTGTGGCTGATCCGTTGGTTATTGGGATCGCGCAGGGCAGTCCGGGGCAGGCGATCGATCTGTGGGAGCAGCTGCAAACTATTCCGAGTGAGTTGAAGTTGGAGCTAGAAAATTTGCCCACGACTTTATCTCAGGCGCTCAAGTTGGCAAGGTGGATCGATCGAGAGCTGGAGAGTTCTGTGCAGCTAACTTTGCTGGATTATCTGCAATATTGTTATTGGCAAAAATACCAAAATCCAGCCATGCTATTGGCGCTAACGGCTGGTCGGGAGCAATTGTTGGCTTATGTGCAGCCTCGGTTAGTGTGGGAGTGTTTGTTGATGGGTTTGGTTAGGGTGGTGTCTGGAGACTAAAAGATTTGGTTTGGCTTGAGGAAATATTGCTCATTGGGGTTGAAGGAACCAGAATCTGGGGGTTTTGACCCCCAGACCCCCCATTGAGGGGACGGAGATGCCTCCCCTCAAACTCCCCTACATACGGGTCGATTTTCTTCGCTCTTGTGGAGTGCATATTAGAGGATTTAACGCATTGCAGCGCTTGATTCAAGGTGTTTAATCAAAGTTTCGATCGGCAGTGGTCCTTGGATATGACTCCAGGGCAACAGTCGATCGATCGGCCAATCTTGATGTACATAAAAATCCAAAGGCGGTACCTGGCCAGATAATTCCTTAAAAGCTCGCTTGTAACTACCCAAGGAATCACCGTATTCACGAGTGAGTTCTAGCACTTTGGTGAGTCGGCGATCGCCTCTCGCTATCAGGGCTTGAATTATTGACCAGTTATAGCTTTCCGGGCGAAACTCAATACCATTCGGCTTCAGCCGTTTTTGGAGCAGTTGCAGACGTTTTTCAGCAGTCTTTCTGACCCCTAGCCACTGGAAAGGAGTATGGGCTTTGGGGACAAAGGTGCTGCAGCCGAAGGTCAGGCGCAGGCCGGGGGCGGATTTTTTCAGACCCAGCATCATCGCCACTGTGGCTTCGATATCTTCAGCATTTTCTCCCGGAATTCCGGCCATGCCATAAAGCTTCAGGCTTTTTAAGCCCCCGGCTTTAGCGTTAATCGCCGCTTGGGTGATTTCAGCGGTGCTCAGTTTTTTGTTAACAATTTCCCGCACCCGCTCTGAGCCGCTTTCCACTGCGATCGTCAGGGATCTGGTATCGCGTTGGGTAAGCAGTTGAGCCAGCTCGACGGTGACGGTATTAGTACGCACGGAGGCAATACTCAGCCGGACATCGGCAAACTGGGGCTGACTCAAATGGGCAATCAATCGATCGAACTCTGGATGCTGGGTAACGGAAGCACCCAACAAGCCCAGTCGCTTGGTGACAGCAAGACCACGTTCGATCGCCGGAATTAAACCATCGTCTAAACTAGCTGTCCGAAAGGGCAGGGTCAGATAACTGGCCATGCAAAACCGACACATTTCTGGACAACTACGCACTACCTCCACCATGAAAATATTTTCCCAGGCCGCCGCCGGAGTGACGACAGTAGATGTCGAAAGCTGTTCGCCGCGATAGGTTTGCTTGACTATTTGGGCTGGGATATTGGTGTCGATCGGCTGGATACTGTCAATATAGTCACCGTCATAGGTCACTTCATACAGACTGGGAATATACACGCCAGGAACTTGAGCCAGGTGACACAACTTGGTAGCTCGATCGGCTGTCCGCACTTCATTATAAGCACTAATAAATTCGCCCAGTAACACTTCGCCATCGCCAATTAAAATTACATCAAAGAAAGCGGCAAAGGGTTCGGGGTTGGCAGTGAGGACTGGTCCACCACCAAAGATTAAGGGGTGCTGATTAGTTCGATCGATCGCCTGGGCGGGTAATTCCAGCTGTTGCAATAAGTTGAGGATATTGACATAATCTAGTTCCCAAGAGAGCGAAAAACCGACTAATTCTGGCTCACGGGGCAAGTTTTCGTGGCCATCGGTGAACAGCCGACTAACAGCAAGTAGTGGATTCGTCGCTAAATTAGCCCAGACTACCTGATAACCCAAGCTAGTAATGCCAACTGAATAGGTATTTGGGAAGGCATAGATCGTCGGAATGGCTTGGTCGCTGGGTGCCAAGGGCTGAAACAGTAGTTTTTCGTCGGTGAACAAGGACAAATTAGGGTTGGAGATAGTGCTTTAGAGGCTTTGCTCTGTAATCATATTATCGGGCAGGATTTCGCTAACGGGAGATGGCAGTTGAAGAGTTGGTCGATATTGGCAATTCGGCGGTAATTCTAAGGGTATGGCGCCCAGCAAGCCTGTCCGGAAATTATTCAAAATATTATGGGAACCGCGTTCCAAGTCACCCAAATATTTATCATTAGACACCGCATGGATAAAATCTTCACCGGTCATCGATAGCGGATCGATCGCATACTTCTCATGCAAACTCTCTTGATAACCCAACTTCTTAATCAATTCCACCATCGCCGCCGTAATTCGCTGTCGATCGTACCCCGCCTCCCCAATATCATCACAAATGGCCAGCTTAATTGCCGACTTCTGGTCGTGTAGCTTACCCGGAATAATCCCCGGCGCATCCAGCAATTCTAACTCGTCGGAAATTCTCACCCAGCGCAGCTGTCTAGTCACCCCGGGTTTACGGGCACTTTCCACCACCCGTTTCTTCAGCAAACGATTAATCAGCGCCGACTTCCCCACATTCGGAAACCCAATCACCACCGCTCTGACCGCTCGCGGCAACATCCCTCGATCGCTACGCCGTTGATTAACTGCAATCCCAGCCTTTTGAGCCGCTTTCATAATCGCCGCCACCCCCGTACCCTGCCGGGCATCAGCATAATATACCGATTCACCTTGAGTTCTGAACCAGTCTGTCCACAGCTGACGCACTTCCGGCGTAATCATATCCACCCGATTCAAGATTAGTAGGCGCATTTTGTTGCCAATCCAGCCAGCCACCTCAGGGTGATGAGTCGATAGCGGAATCCGAGCATCCCGCACTTCTAATATCACATCGACCTTTTTAATTTGTTCTTGCAGTTGGCGTTGAGCTTTTGCAATGTGTCCGGGGTACCATTGAATGGCAGGAGTAGTCATAACTGTCCAGATTCTTACTCTGCCAGTGTAATCAATCTTGGGGCGCAGGAACAGTGCAAATAAATCGGTAAAAAATATTTGGTGGCGTGATCACATCGCTGTGTCGAAAGAGACAAAAAACTTATATTATTAGTATATAGATTAACCTGAATTAATACTATGAAGACAGCTAAACAAGATGAAAGTAATCGCGCCCTAGCTGCTTACCAAATTGCTAATCAGCAGTTTGGATTGGGACATTATCCGCAAGCACTGATTTCTTACCATGCAGCGATCAGACTTCAGCCCGATGCTGCTCAAGCCTACCACGGACGAGGAACTGCTTATGCGGCTCTGCGCGATTTTGACTTAGCCTTACGCGATGCTAGTCGGGCAATAGTTCTCGATCCCAATTATGCGTTGGCTTACTATTTACATGGGGCGGTCAGTTATGCGATCGGGAATCTGGAAATGGCCAAGATTAATTTGGCCTTAGCAGCCGACTTATTTCTGAAAGCCAATCAGCAAACTGACTACGAAAAGGTAGCTGGTCTATTGAAAAATATCGAAAATAACTAACTTGTTGTCAATTAGTTTGGCCACGACCCTACCAATTAACTGTCAAAGGTAAGTCTGGTCGAAAATCTAATTGTTGGCGTTGTGTTTCGCCATCAAAACCCAAGTTCACGCAATAATCTGCTCCCATTCTCAGCTCGATCCGATCAGTGTTGGTTACTGCTTGTAGTTCTGGGGATAAATTATGGGCAACTGGACTAACTAACTCAACTCGCGTGATCTCTTGCCAACCAATTTGATGTTTAAGTGTCGATCGGGACTTCTCGGAAAAGTATTGATCGGGGCGTTGAGCTAAGGGAGTCTGAAATAGCAAAGGTTCGGCTAAAACTTCACTATTGTTCCCGATCGCAATACTGTCCATGCTGTCTGGCAAATAAGGCGGACGATAGGGCCAACTGGCAAAGACCTTCGTTTCTTCAGAATTTTGAGCCGGACGCAGACAAATCCCCACAGGACAAACGCTACCATCATGGCGATTTGCCCACCGTTCCCAGAGATGCGTAGGATAAATTAGCTCCGATTGCGCTTCCACTGGATCATGAACCCATAGCAACTCCAACATAGCATTGTGAAAAAAGAAGCAGCGATTGGCAGTACCCTGTCCTGGATGAGTATTCGATCGTCCCTCAGTCAGGCCACCGGCAATCAGTTGATCGGCTACCGGAGCATTTATATCAGTCATGATAAACAGATGATCTAGTTCAAATGCCATAGTTATCTCTACTCAATTTCAGTCATTTTTCGATCATAGTCAAAATGAGCAAATCGAACCACTGCCCCAGGCTTTGAGATAAAATTAAGTTTACATATCGATCGAGATATTAGCAGGCGATCGAATCAACAGAGGTAAGTCCTTGTGAGTAATCCAGTTACCCTAAATCCACCCCAGAAGGTTAGCTCATGGCCTCATGCTACTTGGGCGGAGTATTTACACCGCCTAGAGCATCCAGTTGGCGATCAAGAGCGCGTTTTTTTCAATCTAGACAGAATTTGGATCGATATGGGCAACGAAGGCATCAACCACTCCCGCTTTAACGAGCTATTTTCCTTATTATTATTTGTTTGGTTCTCCAGGCAGACCAACGTAAAATTCGACCTGTTGGGAGGCTGTGTACTAGAGAAGCCCCAAACTCAAAGTGCGGCACCAGATAAAGTTTTGTATGTTGGCGGTAAATCGCCCCGCTGGCAACCAGGGCAACCCCGCCGAGTCAACTTAGCCGAATGGCGAGTACCAGATTTAGTAGCGGAAATTGCCGATACTACTCTAGCAACAGATTTAGATGAAAAGAAGCAATTGTATTTAGCTCTGGGTATTCCAGAGTATTGGGTGATTGATGTGCGTGGTCGGCAAGTAATGGCGTTTCGGTTAGTGGATGGTTTGTATGAGCAATGCAGCGAATCAGTGGCCTTAAAGGGACTGCCGATCGGTCTCCTCGAACAAACTCTCGCTCAGATGGATGATGACAATGGTAATGCAGCAATCTGGTTTGCGGCTCAAATTCAAAGTCTTCCCACCTAGATGCTGAAGATAAATTGAATTGGTTACTAGTGAGAGTGTAAATGTCCAGCAGGCAGCGGGGGAGATACATCATGAAACATAATAACAGCAACAGCCAATAGCAATACACCGCTAGTAGTTGTCACCAAACGTCCATAGTTATTGTGTTTTTGCAAAATCATTACCAGCGTAAAACTAAGCATCCATAATGGATTGCTCATTCCCAAAGCGCACATTACAGCCATCAGCGGCCAACAACACCCAAAACAAGATAATCCGTATTCCCAACCAATCCACGCCACCTGTCTCTGAACGTCAGCTTGACCTGTCCAGCCTCGGGCAATGAAACCCATTGGGGATTGACAGGCACTGACGCATTTTTGGGCAATAGGTAGCAACAAATAGACTCCGGCAATGCTCAATAAAACGCCACCGAGCTGATTCGGATGAGCAGATAGCCAACTGATTTGTTGGAGCAGGGTATGAAAACAAATATCACCAAATCGAACTAAGACACCCGCTCCTAGCCATACCCCCAAAAAACCTAAAGCAGCGATGAGTGTTAAAAATCTAGTATCTAAACGTTGGCTAGTTAATCGTTCAATCGCCGCTAATAAGGGCAGAGCGGTCGGTAGCATCATGGCTACGCACATCAGTAGCCAACCCATGACAAACAATATATCTGGCCAGCCCCGCACGTTGCCACCATTATGCTGGAGAAGATATCCAAACGGTGAGATGCCCCATGTTATCAACCCTAATCCAGCTAACAAACTAACCGCAAGGTCGCAGTTCGCGAGGTGGCTCTATAAAGGGGTGATGAACTTCAGCCGGAAGATTATTAATCCATTCAACTCCTACTGTTTCACGGGCAAGTGCTTCGAGAGTTGGCCCAGGTGAGCTAACTGTCGTTGGATCAGTCCCATATCCCCATATTCGGCCAGTGATGTCAGATGTGGTGTCATTTCCTTTAGTTTCATCATGAAAAAACACATGACTAGAATTTTCGGCAATATAAATTTTTTGGTTAGTCCCATCGAGTTTGACTACTTTTGGAATCTCAAGTTTGGTCTTCCATCTCGAGGCTTCAAGATTTGACTTTGGCTGAGGAATTCTACTCTTCATATTTTTACCAAGGGCTTAAATATTGAATTTAGACTAGTTCGATCTCAAACCTAGTTTATTCTAAGTTACAAGCTGAAAGATAGTTGACTTCATATTTCTATTTGAAAAAACTTTTTTCGCAATAGCCCAGCAAACCAAAAATAAATTATTTCTTTGAGAGAATATTTAAAGTACAAATTAAATCAGGATATGGATTGTTAAAAAATTTTTCCTAAGCACCTTTACTTCAGAATTTCTATAGCCTAATCAAGAAATTTTCAGCGTTCTGTAAATGCTGGTTTCTTTTCTCATCGGTCATTTTGTCAAAAGTTTTAACCAGCATTCCCAAGCGCGGATTAGAAAGAAAAAAGTTACGATGGACATGCATAAAGCGCCAGAATAAACCATCCCAAACTGGCTGCCAATCTCCTTTACTAAAATTACTCATTTTCATAAGATAGTTACTACCACTAATATAGGGCTTGGTACACATGCCGCCCCCATCGGCAAACTGGCTCATGGCATAAACATTCGGTACCATCACCCAGTCGTAAGCATCCACAAACATTTCCATAAACCAGCGATACACTTCGTCAGGGTCAAACTCGCACAACACCATGAAGTTACCTAATACCATCAGCCGTTCAATGTGGTGACAGTAGCCACTGGCTAAGGTTCTTTTAATCACAATATCTAAAGGTTCGATGCCAGTTTCACCTGTCCAAAAGCTAGGTGGGATTGGTTTAGAAAATTTCCAGTAGTTACGACTGCGCTGTTGACGACCAGCTCGTTCATAGGTGAGCCGGATAAACTCTCGCCAGCCGATGATTTGACGAATAAATCCTTCTAAGCTATTCAGAGGAATATCATCAGCGATCGCTAAAACTGCTGTCAAGATCTGTTGGGGAGAAAGCAAGCCAATATTCAGCATCGGCGTTAGCAGTGAATGATGCAAAATAGCCTGGTCGGAGACGATCGCATCTTCATAAGCACCAAAATCGTAAAATCTAATTTGCAAAAAATCTTGTAAGTAGTCTTCCGCTTCAGCAAAAGTAGTCGGATAGTAACCGGCAACAAAAGGCTGCTGGGTCAAACCATAGTTATCAGGGAAATATTGATCGACATAAATCTGGGCTTCTTTTACATAGTTATTTAAGCCCGGTAAATTCACTACTGGCGGAATTTGATTTTTGGGATATTTCTGGCGATTATCGGCGTCATAAGTCCATTGACCACCGACGGGTTTACCATGATCATCGATCAAAATCTGGCGGCGCTTGCGCTGGTCAATATAAAAATCGGTTTGTTTATAGCTTTTGCGACTGGCAAAAAATTCGGCTACATCCTGTGGTTCATTCAAAAAGTTGGGTGAAGAATACTCTATTAGCTTTATCTTCGTGCCAGCAGCACCGAGTAACCTTTGCTGGAGCCAATCATCGACTACTACTGTGTAGTGTAGTTCTTTTATTTCAGTCAGCTGCGGCAGCAGTTTTTGAATATCGCACTCCGGTGCAGTGGCGGCGATATACCGAACTTCATAGCCATGGTGTTGCAAGTGATCGGCATACATGCGCATGGTCGATCGATGAAGCAGAAGTTTTTGTTTATGAAACCGATATTGATGAAAATACAACCATTCCTCAACTAAATACACTGGCCGATCGAGAGCCAGTGCTGGATGGTTTTGGTAGAGCTGGTGAGGAAAGACAATGCTGGCAGTAGACATGGAAAGCCTGATGTTACGGATTAAGCAGAGCCGAAACCCTATTTCTTCGTATTGTGCGACTGGAAACGCCCCGCAATAAATTCTCGTTGTTTCAAATGCTTAGTTTTGCGGCTAGTGACCCTCTCCCGCCACATTTTGAAACTAGAACGATGCATTTCGCGGCGCATCAGGGCAATCACCTGCTTTTCTAGCAGACCAAACTGAAGTTCGATCGATTCAAAAGTCGTGCGGTCTTCCCAGGCCATTTCTACCACTCGATCAATCTCAGCCTGCGTTAAAAGTGGTGGTTTCATGAAAATTCAAATAGTAATGCCGATAACCAAATTTTAACCCCAAAAATCATAGATACTCCCTTCCCAGTGTAGAATTAGACATAAAGCAGAGAAACATTGATGAATCGAATGGAGCAGCTAAATGGCAAAAAGTTTGAAGAGCAAGAATGGCAAAAATTGTTTAACAAACATCAACAGGGATATATCAGAACAAGACTAGAAGCGATTAAGCATCTACAAGATGGTAAAACCAGACAAGAAGTAATGAATGGGCGCATTTAGAGGTTGTGGGAGGGGTCAATTTGCCCGGTAGAAATATGTGGAA